>CAZODO010000122.1:0-16845 GCA_964578605.1 uncultured Verrucomicrobiota bacterium
GGAACGCTGTCCGACACGGATCGGAATCGGTGTCCGGTTTCATCGGAATCCGCACGGTGATGCCTCGGGCGTCATGGTACAGGCCGTAGAGCATCGAATCGCGCCCGTTCGCGAAGCCGTCGTAAAGGTGGGCGTAATAGGTGGCAAACCCCTCGTTCAGCCAGAGATGGCTCCAGTCTTTGCAGGTGACCAGGTCGCCGAACCATTGGTGGACCAGTTCATGCGACATAAGCCCCTCGCTCGACCGGATGTTCTCGCTCTTCTCGGTGAAAAGCGTGTGATCGGTCAGGGTCGTGATGCTGGTGTTTTCCATGCCGCCTGCGACGAAATCGTTCACGCACACCTGGTAGTACTTTTCCCAGGGATAAGGCACGCCAATTTCGCGTTCAAAGAAGGCCAGGGCATCCTTGGTGCCGCGGAAGGACGAGGCGGCCTGGGCGATCTGCGACGGGGGCGTGTAGAACGCCAGCGGAAGCCCCTTGTAATCGTCTTCGATCTTCTTGAAGTACCCTGCCAGAAGCGAGATCAGGTAGTTCACGTGCGGCTTGTCCTGCTTCCAGTGCACCACCATCAAGCCCGAGTCCGGGTCTTTCTTCTCCGAGATCAACCGGCCGTTTGACAGCACGGTCATGCCTTCGGGCACGCGGCAGGTGATTTCCGACGCGAACTTCTCGTTCGGCGAGTCAAAGCAGGGATACCAATGCCGCGCCAGGATCGCTTCCCCTTGAGTGAAAAGGTGGGTGTCGCCCTCCTTGTAGCCCATCTCCGGCGTGCGGAAGTAGAGGCCCTGTTGCGGTTCGGCGGCATACGTGATCGTGACGGTGGCTTCCTTGCCGGGCGCGACGGGCTCCGCAAAAGTGATCACGATGGTGTTCTTCGTGACCTGGTGGCCGAGCAGCTTGTGTGAGGACACGACCGATTTGACGTCCAGATCGACGGCGTCCAGTTCCACTTCCTCGAGCGGCTTGGCGATGGGTCTGAACGTCAGCGTCGCCTTCGCCGAGATGGTGCGGTGCTTGAAGTCGGGCGTGACATCCAGCGCAAGGTTCGCGATGTCCATCTTGCGATCGGGCGCGTACTTGCGGTAATCCGACGAATCCGCCGGAGCTCGCCACATCTGCACCCCGTGACAGCGCCATTCCTGGCTCTCTTCGGCCGAGGCGCCCGGGAGGCCGCTTCCAACCAAAGAACCGAGCAAGCCAAGAATTAGCGTGCGGATGATCATGCCGCTTACATACGCCCGCTCGCCCCCGGGCGCACGGAAAAAGAGAGGTTCAAGGGACCTTGCGGATCATCCAAAGCCCGGCGGCGGCGAAGAGCGCGTTGGGCATCCAGGCCGCTACCCAGGGCGGCAGGTAACCGCCGAAGCCCATGGCCAACCCCAGGCGCAAAACAACAAAAAAGGCGAAGCAAATGAATACGCTGCTGGCCACTCCGGCGAAGGTGTTCCGTCGGTTGGACATCGCGCCGAAGGGCAGGGCGATCAGCACGACGACCACACAGGTTAGCGGCGCCGCCAAGCGCTCCTGCAGCTTGGTGCGGAGCAGGCCCTCATCACGCTGGGTCAGGTCGGGGTGCAGCCGCAAGTAAGCCAGGATCTCGGCGATGGAAAGCTGGACATCTTTGGCGGTGCGGAAGTTGGCCAAACGGCTGATCTTGATTTCGCTCCGGATCTGTTCAGGCGTTTCGGAAAACTCGCACACCGTGAGCGTTTCCATGCGGTTTTCCGGGAAGGCCTGTTCACTCGCGATGGACGTGACGATTTCCTGCACGTCGATAAACATCCAGCAATCGTTCGTCCGGATGGCGGAGCGCGCGATCATCCGGGTGGCTCGGTCCCCTTGCTCCCACTCCACCTGGGGATTGCGCATCTCGAACGTCGCCGTGTTGAAGGCGCCGATATTCCAAATCCGGCCGTCGCGCGAATTGCGGAAGTTCAAGTTGCGGACCCAGTGCTTTTCGGGCGCGTTGTCCTTTGCCTTGACCATTCGGGCGGCGGTGTAATTGTCCGGCACCCAGACTTCGTTCACAACGAACAACACCACGCTGAAAAAGAGTCCCACGATCAGGTAGGGAAGCGCGAGCCGCCCCAGGCTCACCCCTGCGGCACGAATGGCGGTCAGTTCATTGTGCCGGGCATGGTTGGTCAGCGCGTAAAGAAGAGCCAGCAAAAGGGCGATCGGAATGACCAGGACCATCAATTCCGGCGTCTTGAGAGCATAATAGCGGACAATCCCAGCCACCCCGACATTTCGCTCCTGGAACGTGCTCAGTTCGGCCAGCAGGTCGAAGGAAATCCAGAAAACAAGGAACCCAGACAGGCAGTATCCGAGCGGGACGAGCAGCTCGCGCAACAGATATCGGTCCAGGAGACGCATGAACCATAAGCCTAGCCGGGCGGGCCACCCAAAGCAACACGGAGGACCTGGCGCCAGCAGTTCGGGCGTGAATGGAGCCGGTGCTACCGGAAAGGGCGGCTTCCACAATTGTGGAAGGTCTGGATCTTTTTGGGGGACAAGCGTTTGTAACACGATTTCCAGGCTTTCCGCTTCCAGCGAAGCCACCGGCGTTGGAGCGAAACCGAGCCATCTTCCTCGCGCATGACCCAGCTACCGGTGGGGCGAGCGATTGCTCGATATACCGCGTGACACCGCCGGAGGGGGCCGCCTATCCTGGAAGTCCATGATCGCGAAGATGCTCCTGCCGCGTTTTGTCGCGCACCTCCGCTTGAAGCGATGGACGCCTGTGATCTTTGGCTTCCTCTGGGCAACCTTGATCCTCCCTCAGACCGGATCAGCGCAAGTCGCGATCAACGAATTCCTCGCCGATAACGGGGATGGCTTGCGCACCCAGGCGGGTGATGCTGCGGATTGGATCGAGTTGGCCAACACCGGTTCCCAACCCGTCGACATCAGCGGTTGGCACCTGACTGACGACCCGTTCATTCTCGGCAAATGGCGGGTGCCGGACGGGACCGTAATCCCGGCGGGAGGGTATCTTGTGGTGTTCGCGGACAGTTCGCTGGTTGCCCTTACCAACAGTGAATTGCACGCGAACTTCAGCCTGGCGAGAGAATCGGAGTTTCTAGCCTTGGTGCAACCCGATGCTGTCACTCTTGCCGATTCGTTCTCGCCTTCCTATCCGCCGCAACTCCGCGATGTGTCGTACGGCCGCGGCACGCCTCCCGAGCGCGAGTTGGTGGGGGCGAGCACGCCCTTGCGCTACCGGGTCCCAAACGCCGACGGGACCGGTTCGTGGAACGCCGGCACCGGAACGCTGGGGTTCAGCGGCACGAATGGCGCATTTACCGTTCGTTACTACGAAATGAGAGACTCTATCGGGGATGTTGATGTGGCGGAAGTGATGGTGGCAGACCGTTCTTTCTGGAGAAGCGGCGACTATCCGATTGTGGGAACGGCGGATACGATCGATTTCCACGCCAATTCGGCTTCCGGAAGCTTCTTGAATGACGTTCTCTTTCCCGGGCACACCTCACCTGGCGAGGACCGGGACCGTTTTGTGCTGACAGCCGATGGCTCCATCAACGTCCCTTCGGCTGGGTTGTGGACCTTCTGTGTCGGCAGCGACGACGGGTTTCGACTCCGCATCACCGGGCACGGGGTGGAGTTCGTGTCCGAGTACGCCGGAGGCCGCAGCTTTGGGACGACGCTGGCCACGTTCAACTTTCCTCAACCCGGCATCTACGATTTGCACCTGATCTATTACGAGAACGGCGGCGGCGCGAGCGTTGAGTTCTCGGCAGCCAAGGATTTCCAGGCGCAGTTTTCGACTGAACAATTCCATCTGACGGGCGATCCGGCAGGCGGGATTCTGCACGCCGGCGCGATCGGTTCCCTGGTGGAAACCGATGTGTTGGCGTCCATGAAAGATATCAATTCCCGCCTGGACGCGGAATGGACCTTCACGATGGATGCGGCTCCGGCGCCGGGCGATGTGTTGACGCTTTACGTCCGGTGCGCCGATGGTTTCGTGGCCAGCTTGAACGGGACCAAAGTCGCTGAGTTGAATGCGCCTGCTTCCACGGATTGGAATAGCCAGGCAACCGCAACGCGTTCGCCGGAAGACGCGCTGCAATGGCTGGTGTTCACTGTCCCGGCATCGCTGCTCGTCGCCGGGAACAACACGCTCACCCTTGCGGCGCTCAATAACGCGCTGGGAGACGCCGATTTTCTGATCGCACCCCGGTTGGGGTGGACAGGCGCCGAATGGTTCCCTGCCTATTTCAAACAACCGACGCCCGGAGCGGCGAATGCTCAGGCTTACACGGCTCCGACGCCGGTGGTCACTGCCAGCGAGCCGCGCGGTTATCGCAGCAATCCTTTCACAGTGACGCTGACCTGTCCCAATCCCACGGCGCCGATTCGTTACACTCTGGATGGCAGCGAGCCGGGGCCTGGTTCGACGCTGTTCACGGGTCCAGTCAAAATCTCGCACACGACCATTCTGCGGGCGGCGGTTGTCGACCCAGCCACGATTCGTCAGAACGTCACCACGGCGACCTGGTTGTTCCTTGAGGATGTCCTGCATCAGGGAACCACACCGCCGCCGGGTTGGCCGGGCAGCTGGGAGGTGAACGGGCATGTCATGGAATACGGCATGCGCCAGGAGATTGTCACGGGAGACGGCGACAGGCTCCGGGATGGGATGACCAACAGCATTCCATCCATCTCCCTGGTGACAGATCCGGGCAACCTGTTTAACGCGCAGCGCGGCATTTACGTCAACCCAGACAACGACGGCATCGCCTGGGAACGGCCGGTCTCGGTGGAACTGATCGACCCGTTGCACGGGAGCTCATCCGAATTCCAGATCGACGCTGGTTTGCGCATCCGGGGCGCGTATAGCCGAAGTTCAAGCAATCCCAAGCATTCCTTCCGCCTGTTTTTCCGGTCCGAATACGGGGCTGGCAAGCTGCACTTTCCGCTCTTTGGCGACGAGGGTGCGCCTGAGTTTGACAAGGTGGATCTGCGCACTTCGCAGAATTACTCGTGGGCTTACGAGGACAGCAACCAAGACACGTTTGTGCGCGAAACGTTCTCGCGCGACTCCCAGCGGGATATGGGGATGCCCTACACGCGAAGCCGCTATTACCATCTCTACCTCAATGGCCAGTACTGGGGCCTGTACCAGACCCAGGAACGTGGCGATGCCGATTTCGCCGAATCCTACCTCGGCGGCAGCAGCGAGGATTGGGACTGCATCAAGACAAGCCAGCCGGGATACACCACGACCGCCAGCGACGGCACGTTCACCGCGTTCTATGCGCTGCACGATCTTGCCCTCAACCAGGGATTTGCCGGCGCGAACGCGAACAACTATTACCGCGTCAAAGGCCTTAACCCGGACGGCACGCGCAACCCGAACTCCCCGATCCTTCTCGATGAGGACAACCTGATCGTTTACATGCTGGTCGCCTATTACACGGGCGATCCCGACTCGCCAGTATCCATGTGGGGCGGGTTTCCCAATAATCTGTATGGCCTGTTCAACCGCGCCGAACCGACCGGGTTCAAGTGGCTGCGCCACGACGCGGAACACTCGCTGGGCGCCCACAGTTCCTATGGAGTTTTCGCCGACACCACCGCCGCCGGTGCGAATTTCACAACGCGCGACAGATTTAATCCAGCAACCCTTCACTTGCGGTTGTGCGAGCATCCCGAGTACCGGCGCCGGTTTGCGGACCTGGCCCAGAAGCACCTTTACGGCGACGGCGCTTTGACGCCGGAAAATGCCCAGGCGCGCTTTCGCAGCCGCATGGATGAGATTGACCTCGCGATCATCGGCGAATCCGCTCGTTGGGGCAGGGGCAAGACGCGCGACAATACCTGGCTGCCGACCTGCAATTCGGTGCTCAACAGCTACCTCGGCCAGCGGCGCGAAATCGTGATCGGCCAATTCCGCAACCGGGGTTGGTTTCCGGAAATCGACGCGCCGCAGTACTCGCTCATGAATGGCGAAGTGCCGCCCGGGCAAAGCGTTCGCCTGTCCGGCTCCGGCGCCTTTTACTACACGCTGGATGGCAGCGACCCGCGTCTTCCAGACGGCACGATCCATCCCTCGGCTGTTCGCGTCGGCTCCGCTGATCTGCCCACCGGCCCGCGCACATTGATCAGGCGCGGTGCGGATTGGCGGTATTTTGACCGCGGCAGCGAGCCGCCTCCGGCCGGTCAGCTCGCGTGGCGGGATCCTGGCTATCCCGATGCCGCGTGGGCGCACGGACCGGCCATTCTTGGCTTTCCCAGCGCGGGGGCCAACCCGGTGGCCACCCAGACCCGCCGGCGCGTGGGGGGACCGCGAACGGCGCAAGTTACCACCACCTACTTTCGCCATACGTTCACGCTGACTTCAACCGAGGCGATGGAGACGCTCGTCCTCGAAATCCTTCGAGACGATGGCGCGGTCGTTTACCTCAATGGCGTGGAAGTGGCGGAATGGCGCGAGAACATGCCATCCGGAGCGGTTAGCTATGGCACGTTCGCCGCGAGCGGGATGGGCGATCCCGAGCAGAGCACTTATTTCGCGCGCTCGGCGAACGTCGGCTCACTGCTGCGTGCCGGGACGAACACCGTCGCGGTCGAGGTGCACCAAGCCAACGCCACCAGCTCGGACCTGTACTTCGACCTGGCGCTCAGAGTCCCGGGTGAAGTCGTCCAGGTCGTCGCGGATCTCTTGGTGACGAATGATTGCGTGGTCAAGGCTCGCGGGTTTGACGGGGGTGAATGGAGCGCGCTTTCGGAAAACGTGTTCAGGGTCCAGCGTCCCCCGATGGATTACGCAGCATTGCGGATCTCCGAGTTGATGTACGCGCCGCCTCAACCGGAACCGGGCAGTCCCTACACAAATGACGATTTCGCCTGGCTTGAACTCTGTAACACCGGCGTGAACCCGCTCGATTTGGAGGGCGTGAGTTTCGATAACGGCATCAATCACACCTTCCAACCGCTCCTTCTCCGGCCCGGCGAACGCCTTGCGCTGGTCAGAGATCTGGAAGCGTTCGCTACGCTTTACCCCACCAATGGCATTCTCGCCCTGCCATGGACCGGGGGAGCGTTGGCTCGCGGCGGCGAAACTCTCTCTTTGAAGGCACCGGGAGGAAGCAACATTCTCACCTTTGCCTACACGAAGACGTGGTATCCCGACACGTTCAACACGGGGCGGTCGTTGGTGGCGGTCGATCTCGCGGCACCGGAACCACTGTGGAACACACCCGGCCAGTGGCGGCCAAGCCAGGTCCTTCACGGCACGCCAGGGCAGCCGGAACTCCCAACCTTGGCCAATCCGCGCCTGAGCGCAGCCGGCCTGTTGCTGGTGGACGCTTCGGGAGTGGAGAATTCCGCCGCGCTTTGGTTTTCCGAAGACCTCAACACCTGGAAACCGTGCGATCCCGATGCATGGTCACGGACGAACGATCTGATCAGCGTTAACGTGAATCACCCGTCGCTGGTTGCCAGCCCGCATTGCTTCTTCCAGATCCGCTCGGGGGATTGAGGCAAGCTATCTTCATGGTGTCCCTGGCCGGGACTGTCTGCTGCACCGCGCCAAACGTAGCCGATTTGGTGACGCCTCATGCTGCCAGATTTCACCGTTCAGGCACGAAACTGCGGGATGACCGAATCCTTACCGCTCCCTTCGCTTCATTGCGGCACGGGATACGACCTAAAGTCATGTTAAACTCATGCTAGAGTCATGCTAAATTCATGTGAACATGAGTTTAACATGTATTTAGCGTGCGTTTAGCGTGCGTTTACACCGGATGAAAAGCGAGAACGAGCGCGCGTCGATGCCGCATTTCGACCGCAACACTGGGTCCGCTCCTTTCGGAGACACCACACGAGTGGAAGAGGCCGGATTCGAGTCGCCCCTCGATCCGGTGGGTGCGCCCCGGTGCTTGACCCATTCTGGCGGGTTCCCCTAAAGTGACTTGCCCGATGAAACTCGCTGCAACTTTAATCCTTGCCTTGGTGCCGGCCTGCCTGCACGCGCAGATGGCGTCGGCGATTCCCTTGAACGGGATTGTCGCCAGGGTGAACGACACCGTCATCACGAAAAAGGAGGTGCTGACCGCCATCCTGCCTGAGTTAGAGTTCTTGGAAGGCCGTTATGGGGACGATCCGGCAGTCTTTGAGCAAAAGGCGCGGGAACTTCGGGCGAACGCCATCCGCGATCTTGTAGAGAGGCAGTTGATCCTGCACGAATTCAAGACGGGCGGATACAGTCTCCCGGAGAGCTATATCGATGACCAGATCGCGAAGGATGTCCGCAACTATGGCAATCAACTGACGCTCACCAAGACCCTTCAAGCTCAAGGGCTGACCCGCGAGGGTTACCGCCAAAAAGTGCGGGAACGGGTGATTTTGGCGGCGATGGTCGACCATTTCGTGCCTCGCAACACGGTGATCTCGCCCTTTAAAATCGAGACTTACTACAAAGAGAATCTCGACAAGTTCAAGCTGCAAGACCAGGTGAAGCTGCGCATGATCGTGATCACCAACCGCCCTGACGATACGCTATATTCGCCTAAGTCGTTGGCGCAGGAAATCCTGGCGAAGCTTGGCGAGGGCGCATCCTTTGCCGAGATGGCCAAAGTCTATTCTCAAGGCTCGCAGAGCTCGGAAGGGGGCGATTGGGGCTGGATCGAACGATCCGTCTTGCGGGAGGATCTGGCGCAGGTCGCGTTCAGCCTAAAGCCCGGCCAACGCAGCGGGCTGATCGAGCGGCCCGACGGGTGCTACATCATGCTGGTGGAGGAGACCAAGTTGGCGCACACCCGTCTTCTCTCCGAAGTGCGGGCGGAAATCGAGGCGACGCTCAAGGCCGAGGAAACGAAGCGTTTGCACGGAAAATGGATTGACCGGCTTAAAGCCAAATCGTTTGTCGAATACTTCCCCGAATAGCCTTGGGGGACGGTTCATTTGGCAACGGGGAAGGGGAGAATGTCTCTACGAATCGGCATAGCAATTGGTGACGTCACAGGCGTAGGACCGGAAGTCAGCTTGAAGGCGCTTGCCCTCGAGGCTCTGAGCTCCCGGGTGAATTACCTGCTGATCGGAGAGGCGCCACGCTTGTTTGCTCTTAACCAGGAGTTTGGCCTTCGACTTCCCCTCGAGCACGCCAAACCAGGCAAGACCGGCCGTTTCCTCATCTTCGATCCACTCACGGAACCGCTTCCGCCCAAGCTTGAACCGGGCTCAGTTGCGGCGGCGCGTGCGGCGCTGGCTTTTCTGGAATATGGCGCGCGACGCTGCTTGGAAGGCGAACTGGACGCCCTGGTGACGGCGCCCGTGAACAAAGAGTCCATCATTCGCAGCGGCGCGGCGGACTTTACCGGCCAGACCGAGCTTCTCTCCGCGCTGGCGAAAGCGGATCGCACGGCCATGATGCTCCTCGGCCAGGAAGATCGTGGCGGTTGGTTGCGCGTTGCGCTCGTCACAACGCATCTGCCCTTGCGGTCCGTCGCCGCAGCCGTGACGCAGCCGAAGGTGGAGTTGGCCATCGAATTGGCCGCACAAGCTTGTCGCGACCTTGAACTCGATCGCGCTCGGGTTGGGGTCTGCGGACTCAACCCGCACGCGGGGGAGGGCGGGAAGATTGGAACGGAGGAGTTGGACGTCATTATCCCGGCGGTGAAAGCGGCGGCCGAACGTGGAATTGATGTCGCGGGTCCGTTCGCGGCGGACAGCCTGTTTCACCAGGCGTTTCATGGCGGGTATGATGCCGTGGTGGCGATGTACCATGACCAAGGCCTGGCGCCCCTCAAGCTGATCGGCTTCGAGCGAGGCATTAACTGGACCCTGGGGCTCCCGTTCATTCGCACTTCGCCGGACCATGGAACGGCCTATGACATCGCGGGGCAGGGGAAGGCGAACCCGTTAAGCATGGCCAGCGCGCTGCATTTGGCCGCTCAACTAGCGCGCCGCAGAGCGCGAACATCGGGCGCTTGGCGGGCGGGTTCCAAGGGCGTTCGTTGAACGGCATGAAAATCGCCGTCCTTCTCTCCGGAGGAGTGGACAGTTCCGTCGCTCTCCGGCTCGCGATGCGCGAGGCAGGCTGCGAGATCACGGCGTTCTACCTCAAGATCTGGCTCCAGGAAGAACTGGCCTTTCTCGGCGATTGCCCATGGGAAGAGGATCTGAAATGGGCGCGGGCCGTCTGTGAGCAGGCCGGAGTTCCGCTCGAGGTGGTGCCCCTCCAGAGCGAATACCAGGAGCGCGTCGTCGAGTATGCGTTGAGCGAACTGCGGCAGGGCCGAACGCCGAGCCCGGACATCCTCTGCAATCAGCAGATCAAGTTCGGGCTGTTCTTCGACAGGATTGATCCCGGATTCAAGAGGGTGGTGTCAGGGCATTATGCTCAGATCGAGAACCGGGACGGGACGTTTCTGCTCAAACGTTCGCCGGATCCGGTCAAAGACCAATCGTATTTCCTTTCGCGCCTGAATCAGCGGCAGTTGGGCCGGCTCTGGTTTCCCATCGGGCACCTGAACAAGGTAGAGGTCCGCAGGCTGGCTCGGGCGTTCGAGCTTCCGAACGCGGGCCGGAAAGACAGCCAGGGGATCTGCTTCCTCGGCAAAATCAAATACCCGGAATTCGTGCGGTTCCATATGGGTGAGGAGCGCGGGGAGATTGTGGACGTGGACACGGGGAAAAGACTGGGAGAACACCGCGGCGTCTGGTTCTACACGATCGGGCAACGCCAGGGATTGCGCCTGGGCGGAGGGCCTTGGTATGTGGTGAAGAAGGATCTCTCCAACAATTGCCTTGGGGTGTCGCATGCCGATCGATACTCCGCCCACGCGCGGCGGGAGTTCGTGGCCAGCAACGCCCACTGGATTGCGGAACCGCCTCAACGCGCGGAACTGACGACGAAGATCCGCCATGGTCCGCGGCTCGAGCCATGCGTCCTTCGGCCTCTGGCCGAGGGGCGTTGGGAGGTCATCCTCGAGAATTACGATCCCGGCATTGCGCCGGGGCAATCGGCTGTTTTTTATGAAGGGGACACATGCCTCGGGAGCGCGGTCATTGAATGAGGTTGGGCGCGGAGAAACCGCGCGAGGGTTGTCACCGGGCAGCAGATGCGCCACGTTACCGAACCATTTTGCGGGCTCCCAGTAACAAGACATGGCCCAATGAAACCAAGCTTGCTTATTCTTGCGACGCTGGCCGTGATCGCTGCCGCGGTCGCCCGATCGCCATCGCAAACCGAGAAACCTATGAAGAAGGGTTCTGTCACCGTTCGGCTGCTCGACGCGGGCGGCGGACTTACACAACTGTTTGAAACGCCGAAGGTCGTCAAGTCCGAGCCTGCCTGGCAGGCGCATCTTACCGAGGAACAATTTCGAATTACGCGAGGACACGGGACCGAGCGCGCCTTCTGCGGCGTTTTTCACGACAACCATAAAGAGGGGGTCTACGCGTGTATCGGCTGCGGGTTGCCTCTGTTCCGGTCTGGTGCAAAGTTCGATTCCGGGACGGGTTGGCCCAGCTTCTTCCAGCCGTTCGCGAAGGAGAATATTGGCGAGTCTCGGGACACCAGCTACGGGATGGTGCGGATTGAGGTCCATTGCGTCCGTTGCGATTCGCACCTGGGCCATGTTTTCCCCGACGGACCGCCTCCCACGCGGCTCCGGTACTGCATCAACTCCGATGCGTTGTCCTTTCATGAGCGCCCGCTGAAGAACCCAGGCCCTGAGAAGATCGTTTTGGGCGCGGGCTCTTCCTGGGAGATCGAAAAAGCTCTTGGCAAACTTCCAGGCGTGGTCTCGACCCGAGCGGGATACGCAGGCGGCCGCAAAAAGAACCCGTCCCATGGAGAGGTGCATTCGGGGACAACCGGCCATGCCGAGGTTGTCGAGGTGACGTTCGACCCGTCGCGTATCACGATCGGACGGCTCTTGGACGCCTTCTGGCAAGGGCACAAACCGTTCACCCTCCACAAGACGGGACCGGACGATGGCGAACCGGACCGGTCAGCCATTTTCTTCACGACCCCGGAGCAGGAAGCGGTCGCTCGCCAGTCTGCAGCGGAGTTGGAGAAGAAACGCGGCGGCGAGCGGATCGCGACGGAAATCAGTCTGGCGGGCGTCTTTTACCCCGCTGAGGAGCGCCACCAAAAGGACCATGACAAGCGCGCAGCCGCCGAGTCGGCCAACCGGAACTCAAAATGACCATGTCCAATTTCAGGGAGATTCTGCGCGGCCGGGAGATTCCGGGTGTCTTGACGTTTGCGGCCGGTGGGGGCGGCTTGCCCAAAGCCAGAGTGACCACTCCCGGGAGCACGGCGGAGATCTACCTTCACGGCGCGCAAGTGACTGCGTTTGCAAAGAAGAACGAACCGCCCGTGCTCTTCTTGAGTGAGTTCAGCCGGTTTGCCGCGGGGAAAGCCATTCGGGGCGGGGTGCCGATCTGTTTCCCTTGGTTCGGACCGAGGGAAGGCGACGTGGCGCACGGATACGCGCGGATAACGAATTGGGAGTTGGTCGATGCCCATGCCACTTCGGAAGGCGGCGCAAGCCTGCGGTTCAGGCTGCCCAATTTGCCGGATCGGCGCCTGTGGAGTGCCCTGCGTGCGGAGTTCACGGTCACGGTTGGCGAGACGTTGCGCATGGAATTAAACGTCGTGAACGAATCCACCGACCGAACGATCGAATTCGAGAACTGCCTGCACACTTACTTTGCCGTCGGGGACATAGCGGGCGTGTCCATCCGAGGTTTGGAATCGGCCCCCTTTGTGGATCATGTGGCCGGAAATAGGGCGTGCCCCGGAGCGGGCGAGGCGATCCGGATTGAGTCCCAGACAGACCGGACCTGCTTCGATAGCCCAGGCGCGGTCGCGATTGACGATGCCTGCTTTCGGCGCACGGTGCGCGTCGAAAAGGCCGGTTCCGCATCCACCGTGGTGTGGAATCCCTGGACGACTCAGCCGCTTGCGGATTTCGGGCCCGAAGAACACCGGCGAATGGTCTGCGTCGAATCCGGCAATCTCGGGCGGAACAAGGTTGTCCTGGACCCGGGCGGCACCGCCCAAATGGGCGTGGAAGTGTCCACGGCCGCTGCGTGAGGCGTCACTCAGGTTGGAGACAGGCGTCCTTCGGGAGCAGCCCAGCTTCAAGAATCGCCGCACGGGTCAACTCTGGAGCTGTGTGCAGGATGGTTCGCCATCCGCGCTCACGCCCCGTCTCGATATTCTCGGGGCGGTCGTCGATGTAAAGGAGATCGGGTCCGCTATATCCAGCCGTGCGCTCGACCACTTCGTAAAGCTTGGGCTCCGGCTTCATCGCGTTATGCTCGTAAGAGAGGATGTAACCGTCGAAATCGCGGAAGAAAGGGAACCGATCCCGGATATGCTGGATCGCGATTTCGTTCGTATTGGAGAACACGTAAGAGGGAACCTCGCGGGCTCGCAATTCCCGATGCAACCGAACCATCGGTTCTACCGCGGTGAAGATCTCCGCGAAACCTTCCCGGAACTCTGCAAGGGTTCCGCGGAAGCCGGATGCGCCCTGGATTTCAGCGAAAAATTGGGCGGTGCTCAGGCGGTTCGCCTCGTACCGCAGGAGAAGAGGAGACTGGTTGATCAGCGTCTGCAGCGCCGAGAGTGACATGCGGCAGCGCTTCTGAAGACGCTTGGCGGCAATGCCATAATCGAAGTCGAGAAGAACCTTGCCAAGGTCGAAGATAACGGCTTTTGGAGGCGTCATGGAATAATCAACTCTCGAGGGTGCGCCGGCCATCGATGGCACGGCTCAAAGTGAGTTCATCGGCGAATTCGAGCCCGCTGCCAACGGGCAGACCTTGCGCGATCCGTGTGACCGCGACTCCTCGCGGGGCGAACAACTTGGCAAGATAAAAGCTGGTGGCGTCGCCTTCGACGTCTGAGGGCAGGGCCACGACCAACTCCCGGACCGTTCCTCTGGCGACGCGCGTGTCCAGCTCCGCAAGGCGCAAGTCCTCCGGTCCGATCCCGTTGAGGGGGGATAACTTTCCGCCTAGCACATGGTACTGTCCGCGAAAAGCCCCCGATTTCTCGATGCTGATCACGTCTACCGGTCGCTCCACCACGCAGACCAATGCGGCGTCACGCTTGGGATCGCTGCAGATGGCGCAAGGTTGGCGTTGGGTGAGCGCTCCGCAAACCGTGCATCCGGCAACTTGTTCCCGTGCCGAAATCAGCGCCCGGGCGAGTTCCTTGATGGCGGCATCGTCCGTCTGAACGACATGCAAGGCGATTCGCTCGGCCGAGCGCGGACCGATTCCCGGCAGGCGGCTCAGCGCGCTAACCAGGATCGCGACGGGTTCAGGGAGTCCAGCCATGAAACAGCACTGCGCTCCGACCGTTTTCCGGAAGGGCAATCGGTCGAGCCGCGCGTAGGGTTTCCCGCACCGCTACATCAGCCCGGGGATGCTCAGGCCACTGGTGACTTTGCCCATCTCCGCGTTGGAAATCTCTTTGACCTGGGCGAGGGCGCTGTTTGTGGCCGTCAGGATCAGGTCTTCAAGCAACTGGGTGTCAGCCGGGTTCACGGCCTGCGGATCAATCTTGATCGATGCGATGGTGCCATCGCCTTTAGCCACGACTTTCACCACGCCGCCACCACTGGTGCTTTCGACCGTGCGGGAAGCGATCTGGGCTTGGGTCTCCTCCATCTGCCGCTGAATGCGCGCGGCCTGTTTCATCAATTTGCCGATGCTGGACATGTGAAATGAGAGTTAAAGATTATGGGTTTGCGATAGCTGACGTTCAGGTTCGAGCTTCGATTATCTGCCCTTTGAAAATTTCCAGGGCCTGCTTGATGAGCGGATCATTCTTGAAATCGTCCGCGCTCACCTGCTTCTTCGGAGCCGGGTGGCTTTCCGCCGCCGCCGTTGCGGGCGGGCTTCCTGCGCGGGCTGGTGCGGGATCTGCAAGGGGCGCCGAGGCCGGGGGCTCCGGGGCAGCCGCCAGGGACCGCACCCAACCGGGTGCCGGGTCGCCTTGGACAAATCGGACTTGCGCTTGCGGAATCCCGAATACCTGGAGTTTAGCCTGAATCACGCTTCGAGTCTTCACGTTATCCACCAGACTGAGATGATCGGCATGCTCCTTGCCAAACCCAATGGTCAGCACGCTTCCCACCAGCGACACCGGATGCGCTTCCGAAAGATAGGTCCGGATGAAAGGGCTGGCCTGGCTCGCCGCCTCCGCGACCTTGGTCCATAGCTGCGCGAGATCAATCGGAGGCTGCTCCGGCGTCTTCTCAGCGTGCACAACCGTTCGGCGTGCCGTCGGAGAAGGAGCCGAGAACTCGGATTGACCAGTGGCACCGGTTTGAGCCGCGGCAGAGCGAGCCGGGGGAGTTGCCCGGGCTGGCGAGGGAGGCGCATCGCCCCCGGTTGGAGCCTCTGATTCAGCGTCTTGTCTGAGCGCCTGGAGTTTCTGAAGAACCGCATCGATCGAAACCGCCGCCCGAGCCTGGATCGCTTTCAGAAGTGCAATTTCGACGAGGATCCGCTTTGATGCGGAATCCCGGAGCCTGCCTTCATGCTCGCTAAGGACGTCCATCATCCTGGTTAGCGCATCCGCGGTGACACGCTTCGACTGCTCGGCCAGCTTTGCGGCCTCCGCCTCGGGCACGTCCAGCAAGCTCAGATCGCCCCCGGTGACCTGGAACAGCAAAAGATTGCGCAAGTAATTCAGGAGATCCGCGAGCAGGCGGCCAAGGTCCTTGCCCTTTCGACAAAGACCGTCCAACTCGCGAAGCACCGCTTGGCGGTCCCCGGCGAGCATGCTTCCCGCCAGGGAGAAAATCTGCCCGCGCGCCGTCAACCCAAACATGGAAAGGACGTCCTGCTCCCCGATTTGCGCGCCGCAAAAGCTGATCAGTTGATCCAGGGCGGATTGGGCGTCGCGCATCCCGCCGTCGGCTCCACGCGCGATCGCGTAAAGGGCCGGCTCATCGATCGTGACGTCCTCCAGTTTCGCGATCCGGGTCAGATGTTCCACAATGAGCGCGGCCGGAATGCGCCTGAGATCGAAGCGCTGACACCGGGAAAGGATCGTTGGCAGCACCTTTTCAGGTTCGGTGGTAGCGAACATGAATTTCACATGCGGAGGCGGTTCCTCAAGGGTCTTCAGAAGGGCGTTGAAGGCCTCCTTGGTTAGCATGTGCACCTCGTCAATAATGTAAATCTTGAAGCGCGAAGTGGCCGGTGCGTATTTGACGGTTTCCCGAAGCTCGCGGACTTCCTCGATCCCGCGGTTGCTTGCGCCGTCAATCTCCAGCACGTCCAGGGCGCGCCCTTCGGCGATCTCCTGGCAACGCGGATCATCGTCCGCGAAGTCGACCTTTGGGCCCCCGGTGCAATTCAGGCTTTTGGCGAAAATTCGAGCCACGGTGGTTTTCCCAGTCCCACGCGGCCCGACGAAAAGGTAGGCATGGGCAATCCGGTTCTGTTGAATAGCGTTTGCAAGCGTCTGGGTGACGTGTTCCTGGCCCACCACGTCGGAGAACCGTTGGGGACGGTACTTTCGCGCTATGACCTGGTAAGACATTCCTTTCGATTCGTTAGGGCCTTCGTCGAGAGGGATATTGGATCACCTGCTCGCGATTTCAAGCCAGGAGTGGGAAAAGACCTCGAGAACAAGCGCCAGGGTGACCACGGCAGATGCAGAGCAAACTACCGTTGCTGCATTCCTGCCCTGGCGGGGTTCGTAAGTCCACATTCCGTGGGCCCTGGCAAACTCGCGTGAAGAAGCTAATGCCCAACCTCTCCCGGGGCAAGGGGAATCGAGAACCGTGTCGCGTAGTTTTCAAAACAGGAATTTTTTGTAGTTAGCAAAACAGGACAG
>CAZODO010000123.1:0-16355 GCA_964578605.1 uncultured Verrucomicrobiota bacterium
TTTGAAGAAAGAGAGAGCAAACCAACGGCGGTCGACGGAGCGACCTGCCCTACCTGAGATTCAGATCTTTTCTGAGCAAAATGAGATCACCCCGGAACAGGATTGCGCGCACTGCGCCCTTGAACCTCGCGTTGCGCAAATAGTTGGTAATCAAGCCAACCATTTTGAGGTTCATGGGCAGACTTGCTGCCCGTCGGGGCAGTAGTGATTCACGGCTGGGGGGCTGCTGGCATGGAAGCCTTGGAGGGGGGGGGTGGGCGTCTCACTGCACACCAGGGCTAAGGCCCGGAAATGCCTTTAATTTGGCCGTGAATCTGCTTAATTGTGCCAGGTTGTTCCATGCGTAACGAGATCAAACTCGGCCTTTATGGCGTGCTGGTAATTGGCACGCTCGTGTTCGGTCTGCTGGCGCTGTCAAGCTACCGGAAGCTCATGCAGCCAGCGGACCCGTCTCAGGCCAGCGTGACCGACGTGCCGGCCCTCACCAAAGATGACAGCCCGCGAACCAAGGGCGGCTACGCGCGCATGCTGACTTACAGCGCCTTTTTCTTCGTATCGGTCCTGGGGATGGGCTTGATGCTGGGGCATGACGTCGCCCAGTATTTCGGGGGCCGGATGGTGAAAGAGCTGTACAGCGACGAAGGCGAGGCCATCGCCAGCCCCGAGTACGATGCCGCGGAGCAGGAATGGGCGGACGGGCATTATCTCGAAGCCGTCCGTATGATGCGCGATTATTTGGAGAAGAACCCGCGCCAGCAACATGTCGCGCTCCGGATCGCCGAGATCTACGAGAAAGACCTGCACAACCCGATCGCGGCCGCGCTGGAATATGAGGAGGTTTTGAAACAGAAGCTTCCCCCCGAACGCTGGGGTTGGGCGGCCATTCACCTCTGCAACTTGTACAACAAGCTGAACCAGCACGATAAAGGCATCGCCCTGCTTCGCCGTATCGAGGCCGAATACAAAGACACGGCCGCCGCGGAAAAGGCGCGGAAACGCCTGGAGGAACTCGGGCTGGCCACCCCGCCCGAAGCACCCGTCGAGGAGGTTCCTGGGGGAGACGAATCGGCTGGGCCAAAGCTTCCACCCGGATTCACGCTGAAAAAGACGTGACTGGGGAAGGGGACTGCCCTTTCACATGAGCATGCCTACGATTGTGGCCGTCAGGTAACTCGCCAGCAGGCCCCCGATCATCGAACGCACGCCGAGCCGGGCGAGATCCGAGCGGCGTTCGGGAACGAGGGCGCCAATCCCACCGATCTGGATCGCAATGCTTCCGAAGTTGGCAAACCCGCAGAGGGCGTAGGTGGCAATCACGAAACTGCGTTCGTCCAACTGCGGCTTCTGCTGAACGAGAGTGACGTAGCCGAAGAACTCGTTAAGAACGATCCGCTCGCCGAGCACTTGGCCCACCGTCACACAATCCCGCCCGGGAACCCCCATGAGCCATGCGAATGGGGCGTTGCACCAGCCGAAAAGTTGCTGGAGCGTCAGGCTGGCCCCAAACGGACGCAGCGCCAGGCCGAGCAGGTAATTGGCCATCGCCACCACGGCCACAAACGCGATCAGCATCGCGATGACGTTCAAGGACAGGGTGAGCCCGTCCGAAGCCCCGCGGCAAAGGGCATCGATGCTGTTGGTCGTGGTTCGTTCGATTCGAAGAGGCACATCGTAGGCCGTTTCGCTCTTGCCGGTTTCGGGCAACATGATCTTCGCAACGAGCAGCGCGGCGGGCGCGCTCATCACCGACGCGGTCAAGAGATGGCCCGAACTCGCCCCGAGCGACACATAGACCGCCAGAACACCGCCCGCGATCGTCGCCATCCCGCCGGTCATCATCGCCAGCAGCTCGCTCTGAGTCATCCCGGCGAGATAGGGACGAACCACCAGGGGCGCCTCGGTTTGACCCATGAAGATATTCGCCACGGCGGCCAGCGTTTCGCTGCCGCTTGTCCGCATCACGCGCTGCATGATCAAGGCGGCAAGATGGACCACGCGTTGCAGAATTCCCCAATGATAAAACAGGGCGGACAGGGCGGAAACAACGATGATCGTCGCGCCGATATTGATCGCCAGGATGAAACTGTTCGCGGCACCGAACTGCTCCCCCATCAGCGCCGAGTTGGCCAAGGGCCCAAAAACCATCTCTGAACCTTGCATGGCGAACCCGTTGAGCCTGGTGACGGCCCGCTGAGCGGCGGAGAAGATCGCTACACCCGCCGCCGTTTTCAGGATGATCAGGGCGAAAGTGAACTGAAGGGCCAGCCCCCAGAGCACCGCCCGCCACGGAAAGGATCTCCGGTTCAGACTACAGCCCCAGGCGCACGCGATCATCGCCGCCATCCCTAACAAGCTCACGAGCTGCAACGGCATGCGCACAGAGCGTATTGGCATGCGGCACACGCGGCAAGGTGAATCAAAGCCGCTGAAAACGGACGGGGCGCATTTCGATGCTGACGCACCGTCAGGGCTATGCACAATCTCCTCCATTGTATGCCGACGCCAGAGGACATCGCCCGGCAGCGCTACCAGGGAAGCGAAGGGATGCGTTACCACCAGGCCAAGCGCGCTATTCCCGAAGCGGCCTTTCATTGGGTGGCGCGGTTGCGCGCGGAGAAGATTGCGACGCATGTTCGGCCAAGCGACGTCGTGCTGGAGTACGGCGTGGGGCTCGGCTGGAATTTGGCGGCTCTGCCATGCGCCCGCCGGATCGGGTTCGACGTGGGCGAGTTTCTTGGGACGGCCGTGCGCCAGCACGGGATCGAATTCGTCAGCGAATTGAAAAGCCAGGCTGATGGTTCTGTGGATGCCGTCGTTTGCCATCATACGCTCGAGCACACCTGGCACCCGGGCAGCATCTTGGCGGAAATTCGCCGGCTGCTCAAACCGGGGGGGCGGTTGCTTTTGTATGTCCCCTTCGAGAAGGAATGGCGCTTCCGCAAGTTCAATCCCGCCGAACCGAACCACCATCTCTATTCGTGGAATGCGCAAACGCTGGGGAACCTGGTGCATGACGCCGGTTACCGGGTGCGCACTGCCGGGATCGCGCCGTTCGGGCAGGAGCGTTTCGCCGCCGTGTGGGCCTTTCGGCTGGGTCTGGGAGAAGGCGGATTCCGGGTCGTGCGCTGGACCGCCAATTTCCTCAAGAACGAAAAGGAAGTCAGGATCGTCGCGGAAAAGAGCGATTGCTAAACGCGGCCGGGAATTCTAGCGTCAGCGCCATGGGCAAAATTCAGCGCGCTCTCCTCTCGGTTTCGGACAAAACGGGCCTGCTCCCTTTCGCCAAGACGCTCTCGGAAGCGGGCGTGGAACTGATTTCAACGGGGGGGACAGCCAAGGCCCTGCGCGCGGGCGGAATTCCCGTGATCGAACTGAGCGCCTACACCGGCTTCCCGGAGATGCTGGATGGCCGGGTCAAAACGCTGCATCCGAAGGTGCACGGCGGGTTGCTTTATATGCGCGGGAACCCGGCACACGAGGCGGCGATCAAGGAGCATGGGATTCTCGCCATCGACCTGGTGGTCGTGAACCTTTATCCTTTCGAACAGACGGTGGCCAAGCCAGGGGTGCCACTGCACGAAGCCATTGAAAACATCGACATCGGCGGACCGTCCATGCTCCGGAGCGCGGCCAAGAACCACGACAGCGTCACGGTGGTGACGGACCCGTCGGATTACGCCGAAGTGGCGGCCCAGGTCAAAGCCAGCGGGCAAACGACGCTCGAGCTTCGCCGGAGGCTCGCGGCCAAAGTGTTTGCGCGCACCGCGGCTTACGACGGCGCGATCGCCGCTTACCTCGCCGAAGCATTTCAGCCCGGGAGAGCGGGAACACCGGAACTGCCGGACAGGATCCAGCTAACCGCTCCCAAGGTGCAGGCGTTGCGCTACGGCGAAAACCCCCATCAGCGCGCCGCGCTTTTCGGCCGGTTCAACGACTACTTCCGCCAGTTGCACGGCAAGGAACTGTCCTACAACAACATTCTCGATTTGACGGCGGCTGCGCAGCTGATTGCGGAGTTCAAGAACGACCCGCCCACGCTCGCGATCCTCAAGCATACGAACCCCTGTGGCGCCGGGCAGGGAGAAACCCTTCGTGACGCTTGGGAGAAAGCGTTTGCCACCGACAAGCAGGCGCCCTTCGGCGGCATTATCGCCGTGAACCGTTCGTTGGATGAGGCTTGTGCGGAGGCCATCGCCGAGATTTTCAGCGAAGTCATTGTGGCGCCCGCGTTCACGGACGAAGCCCTTGGCGTCCTGCAAAAGAAGAAGAACCTCCGGCTCATGCTGATGCTTCGCGACCCCTCAGAAGCCGTCGCGTTCGATCTGCGCAGCGTGGGGGCTGGTTCCATTCTCTTGCAGGACCGCGATACCCGTGAGCTTGCCACCGGCGATTTGCGCGTGGTCACGAAGCGCGCTCCCACCCACGAAGAGCGCGAGGCGATGCGCTTTGGATGGCGCATCGTCAAGCATGTGAAGTCGAACGCGATCGTTTATGTGGGACCGGGGCGGACGTTGGGAATCGGCGCCGGACAGATGAGCCGCGTCGATTCAAGCCGCATCGCGGTTTGGAAGGCTGGCGAAGCAGGATTGCCGCTGGGGGGCAGCGTGGTTTGCAGCGACGCTTTCTTTCCGTTCCCCGACGGCCTGATCGCTGCGGCGGAGGCGGGAGCCAGGGCGGCCATTCAACCGGGCGGATCCGTTCGAGACGCGGAGGTGATCGCGGCGGCGGACGCACGGGACATGGCTATGGTATTCACCGGAGTGCGCCATTTCAGGCACTGATTTGGCGCGGGTGTAAGAAAAGAAGTGCCGCATGCCGGGCACTTCTGGCAACGTGAGCGCGAATGAACTCGAAGGAATTGGACCGAGCTTTAAAAGCGGCGGTGGTTTCCGCCCAAGCGGCCGGGGAACTGCTGCGAAAGAATTTGCGATCCACCAAACGGATTAACGAAGAGCACCAGCACGACATCAAGCTCGAGCTGGATGTTCGTTGCCAGGGCGTCATTCAGAAGGGGTTGGCGGCTGCTTTCCCGGACATCGCGCTCTTGGGAGAGGAAGGGACCGTCGGTGATGCAGGCTCGGACTCCCGCTGGGTGGTGGACCCGATCGATGGGACGGTGAATTTCGCTTATGGGATTCCGCATGCCGCCGTGTCGATTGCGCTGCAGACCCGGCGCGAACACGCCGCGCGCCCCGCAAAAGGAGCGAACCGGGCGGCGGCCACTCCCGACGCCGCTTACGAAACGCAGGCTGGCGTCGTTTACGATCCCTTCTGCGACGAGCTATGGACGGCGATTCGCGGGCGGCCGGCACGGTTGAACGGTCGGGCAATCCGCGTCAGCACTCACCGGCATCTGCGCGAGTCCATTGTTTCGGTGGGCTTCGCCAAGAAACCGGAGACCATCGCTTGGATGCTGCCGGTGATGCGGGATTTGCTCCATCGGGTGCGCAAAGTGCGCATTATGGGATCGGCAACCCTGGCGATGGTGTATGTCGCCAGCGCGCGGTTCGATATTTACGCGGAGGCCGGGATTCGGTTGTGGGACGTCGCCGCCGGGGGGATCATCCTGGAATGTGCGGGCGGGGAGTTCTGGCACAAACCCATGCCCGGTGAGCACACCTACGAAGTGCGGGCGAGCAACGGTTTGCTTGGAAGGGCGCTCGCGAAGATCAGGCCGCCTGCGACTTAGAAGCGACTTAAAAGCGTTGCAAACGCTGCGTTGCCGGACATGTTGGAACGCATGCAATTTCTGAGAGCGCTGGTTTGCGGATGCGCCCTGGGCGCAGCCATCACGGCTGCCGCCGGGTCGCTGGCCCAGTTTCGGACCCCTTTGGGAGACATCGATGTCGAGTTGTACGACGTCGACAAGCCGGTAACGGTCCGGAACTTCATCCGATACGTGGAAAGCGGGCTGTACCGGGACATGATCATCCACCGTTGGGAGCCGGGATTCGTCATTCAGGGCGGAGGTTATTTTACGACCAACCGGCAGGCCACCAATGCGTTGATTGCGCGCATCAAGGCTTATCCGGACATCGTCAACGAGTTCTCGGTTAACCGCACCTTTAGCAACGCGTATGGCACCCTCGCCATGGCCAGGGTTGATGGCCAAACGAACTCAGCCAATTCGCAGTGGTTCTTTAACCTTACCAACAACGCGTTTCTCGACGAGAAATTCGGCGGGTTCACTGTATTCGGCCGGGTGCTTCGCGGCACGAACATCTTGAACCGCTTTAACCTGACCGAGACGAACAACGGGATCTTTGGGATTAACCTGGGCAGCCCGTTGCACGCCATCCCGGTGTTGTCGATGGATCCCAGCTATGAAGACCTGGTTTACGTGGATATCAGCCTCCTGAAAGTGGAGGTCATCCTGACGGCTCTCGGCCAGCCACAGATCTCGTGGCAGAGCGTCTCCAACAAAGTGAATCACGTCGAGTTCACCACAAGAATTCCGCCTGTCTGGACGGCGCTGATGAGCACCAACGGCAACGGAGAGCGGCTCCAAACGATTGATACCGCGCCCGGCGCCAGCAACCGATTTTACCGCGTGCGGGTCGATTACTGAGAGCCGCCACCCGGCACCAGCTTGCCTTCCGAGTCGATCACGATTTCAGGCCCGGGCTTTTCCAACGCGGTGGTCGTGATTTTGCCTCCCGGCCAGCGCACCCAGACTCGCGTTGGCGGTTGAGGGGTCCCGAGCACGTGTCCGCTGCTGTTCTGTGACCAATAGCCCGAACCCGCCTGGATCTCACGGACCGGGCCGGCCACGTTACCAGAATAGAGCCGCACCGCTGCCCCAATGCCCGCCGGGTTGCCCGTGGGACCACGAAGCCGCACGTTCAACCCTGGCGCGGCCCCGGTATTGTGGAAAAGCCTGGTCGCGGCGTTGTTTTGACCCACCACAAGGTCCGCGCGTCCATCGCGGTCGTAGTCCGCGACCGCTGCGCCCCGCTGCTCACCATACACGCGAATACCGGATTCCTGGCCCGGCACCGCACGGACCTTTCCCGTCCCGTCCCCAAGCAAGAGGAGCCCGCGACCGGCGTCGAGCCGGGGTGTTTCCGCCGCGGTATCGAAGAAGTTCTGGCTCAGGAAAACGTCCTCGCGCCCATCGCCATTGAAGTCAGCGACCACGACTCCAAACCCCGGAGCGAATTGAGCTTCGCGCGGAAGTTCAACGGCCTCAAACCGTTCGCCGCGGTTCATGAAAACCATCGACGCCAGAGTGCTCGCCTGGACGATTCGGGTTGTGGCTAGCTTCGCCCCTAAGACACTCGCGATGCTGGCTTCGCTGAAGGCCTTATGGGTAGGGAACTTCTCCGCAAGGAAGGGCAGGGCGGGCGCCAGTTCATCCAGCCTGCGTCGCGGAGCGTACTCTTTGATGCCCGGATCGTATTCGGCTTCGATAAGGTCGACGACCCCGCGGCTTGCGATATCGCCAAAGTAAAGGCGGAGCGGGCGCTCGTCACTGGCTTGGTACAACGAGTTGAGCCCCCAATTCGCCGCGACCAGGTCGAGTTTGCCGTCGCCATTCAGGTCGCCCGTGGCAATGCCGCTCCACCAACCTGTGAACTTTGCCAATCCAAGTTCCGCCGTCTGGTCGCGCAGAACTCCTCCTTTGTTCGCGAAGACCCGGACGGGGCCCCATTCGCAGGCGAGAACAAGTTCCGGCAAGCCATCCTCGTCCAGGTCGCTCCAGACGGCCGCCGTGACCAGGCCCGCACCGCGAAGCGTCCGCGTGTTTTCGCTGTCCAGCACCCAGGTTCCGGACGCCTGGCGCAGGATCAGGGAGGAAGCGGGCTCCGGGTGCCGTCCAGGGATGCACCGCCCCCCGATGAACACGTCCAGGTCGCCGTCACCTTCAAGGTCCGCCACCGCAAGGGGCCCCGTGCTGGAGGGTTGGCCGGGCAGACTATCCTCGATCCGTTTCTGCGCGAGATTGAACAGGCGAGCGGAAGCTCCTGCGGCCAGCCCATCTTCGAAGTTCGAAGAGCCCACAATCAGGGTGCGTTGGCCCTCCGCTATCACCACGCCGAGGATCGCTGTTTGGTCGCGCGTGACGGGAGCATTGAAAGGCGGTTCGGTTACCGGTCGAAATCCGCCGCGCTGATCGTTCAGGAAAGCGCCCGCTTTGCCGCCGCGTCCAGCCGCAATCAGAAGGTCGTCCCAGCCATCGCCATTCAGGTCGAACCAGGTGACACCAGGCCCGCCCTGGCTATAGAGCCTGGGCAAGAGCGGTTGCCGTGCGAGGTCGTCAAAGGGTCCATCCTGGTGGGTGTGCGCCAGTGCAGCGGTGACGTCTTCGAACAGCGTCTGTGCACCGCCTTTGCTTCTCGGCGCGCGGTTATTCGCGAGGGACGCCCCGGGTTTTGCTGCTTGTTCATCCACCTCGTACAACCGGTTGGCAGCCACGCTGGAAATGCGGCTGAGCCGGCCACTGCGCCAGCGGACTTCCAAAGTCATGTCCGCTTTCGAAGCCGCACCCGCGGCGAACACCAGCATCGTGTCGGAGCCGGACATGTAGCTCCCTCCGCAGATCACCTCGCGGCTTTGGACAGGCACGGCCCCGTCGAGGAGGGTGATCACCGCGCCGATACCCGCTGTGTTTGGAGCCAGGCCGTTCAATCGAACGGCCACTCTGGGCGCGGTCGAGTCATTCCGATACACTCCCGCCACGGCCCGGAGATTATTGACCACAAGTTCCTTGTCGCCGTCGTTATCCAGATCTGCCGTCGCCATGGAATGATGGACTCCCGGCTGGGAGGTTCCCCATCGGCTGGTGGCGTCGTCAAACCGGAGTTGCCCGGTATTTCGAAAGGTGAAGATAGGCATGGCCAGGCCAGGATAAAGCCGCATGTGGGTCAGCAACTCCTGGGTAAAGGCCTTTTGCCGCTCCTCAGGGGTTAATCCTTTCCAGGAATGCTGGCGCATCCGGATCTCGCGTTCGGCGTCCATATCCTGGACGTCGCGCGCGTGCCCGGCGGAGACCAGCAGATCCTCAAACCCATCGAGGTCCACGTCCAGAAACAGGGGTTGCCAGGTCCATTCGGACGCAGCGACACCACCGTAATTGGCCAGTTCCTCGTAGGTGCCATCGCCGCGATTATGGAACAGCGCGTTCTGGATGATCTGCGCACGGTGCTCAATGACCTGGATCGGTTCGGGGATCGGCCATCGCGCCGGCATTTGCCGCTTCCGAAGTTGCGGATCCCGGCTGAGCATGTCCGTGGCGATGAAATCCAGGTGCCCATCCCGATCGATGTCCGCGAAATCCACTCCCATGGAACTCGAGGGACTCTCGCGAAGCGCGAGGCGTTCGATGGCGCGGAACTGTCCTTTGCCGTCGTTGATCCAGATCCGGTCCGGGGTCCAGTAGTCGTTGCAGACGTAGATATCGGGGAACCCGTCGGCATTCATGTCGCGGAAGGTCGCGGTGAGTCCCCAGTCCAAAGGCGGGCCGGTGAGCGGTTTGCCCTCTTCGTCACGGAACGCGCCGTCCGTCCAGGAAACCGGCGCGAAGCGTGCTTGGCCAAGATTGAGCAGGAGTTGGTCGGGTTCACCATATTCGATCACGTGGTTTCCAACGACTAACAAGCGGTCTTTGAGCGGATCCGGCACCACCATTTTGCCTTTCACCATCAGGAGATTTACCCGCCCCCGGTCGCGGATGTCATCGCCGCGGTAGTTGGACACGTAAAGGTCAAGGGTTCCATTCCCGTCAATGTCGGCCAGCGCCATCGTGACGCTCCCGAAGCGTGAAGCGGTTCCGGCCGCCGTGGTGATATTGTGGAATTTGCCGTTTCCATCGTTAATGAGGCAGATCACACCCGTGCTCAGCGTCGATATCAGCAAGTCCTTCCAGCTGTCGCCGTTGATGTCGGCAAACACGGCGCCCCGGGTGATCTGGCCGTCCAGTCCAAGACCCGCCGCCCGGGTGACATTCTCGAACCGCAGGCCGCCCTGATTGCGGTAAAGGGCGCTCGAACCGCTCAAGCTGCAGAAGAAGAGGTCAGGCAATCCGTCATTGTCATAATCGCCGGTGGCCAGGCCGGACCCGTTAAGGAGAACACGATTGGCGGCACTGGCTGCTTCACTCAGCGCATTGGTGAAATTCACCCCGGTCTGTTGAGGATCCAAGAGGGTGAAGCCTTGCCGATCGCCCGATTCGGCCGGCAGCGCTTTCCAACGCCCTCCTTCGATTGCCTGCCAATCGGACGCGCGCGACTTCAGGAAACCCGTCCCTAGCAGGGCGCAGCAGACAATCGCACAACAAAGGTTGCCCTCGGTTGATTTCATCAGGGCATCAATCTAGTGAAATGCCCTGGCGTGGCAACGCCAAGAACAGCAGGCGCAGCCTCCCGGTCAACCAATTACCGAGGAGTCCGAATGATGCCCTACAGAGCCGAGTGGCTTCTTGCTCTTGTGTCATCGGGGTTCTGAGTGTTGGCAACTTCCCTGGTTTGCCCTCGTGCGCGCTTGTGCCAATAGAGCAGAGGATTCAGGTGCGTCTTTATCCCTTTCAACTGCATCGCGGTCCATTCCGGCGTCAGGGTCGTTTCCTGCCGCAATCGTTCCGGCTCAGGACAGGACGGCGATCAGGTGGTTTAACTCCGCCGAGACTTCGTCCTCGCTCGCAACGGTCTGCGCAATTTCCGCTTTCACCAACTCGCGAAAGCGAAGGCGCAGCCGATGAATGGCCACGCGAATCGCCCCTTGGGTCATCTCCAGCTCATGGGCGGCTTGCGTCTGCGACACCGGCGGTTGCGTGCCCGTCAACCAAGGCTTGAGCCGTTCAAACTGGCGCCGGCTGCGCTCCCGTTCCGCCTCGGCTTGAAGCGCAGTCAAGGCGCGCTCGAGGACATGAACCGCCCATTCGCGGTCGAACACCGCGTCCGGCGGCAGCGCGGTCATGTCCGGAATCTCCAGCCCCGGCGAAGTGTCCGTTCCCGGCGCCAGCGGTTCGTGCGGTGCGCCTGCGCCGCGTTTCAGGCGCAGGGCGGCGGCGCGGCGGTTGGCCAGGAAATGTTTCACCGCGCCGAGAAGGTAAGTTCGGAATCGACCGCGTCGCGGATCCGCGCCGTCAAGGCCGCCCCCTTGCAGGATTCCCGCGAAAAACTCGTGGGCCGCCTCGCGTGCCGTGTCTTCCTCGCGCCCGGCTTGGCGCAGGAACGTCAGGACCGGCCCGTAATACGCCTCGCACAAATCGCTCAATGCCTGCCGCGCTTCCGGTGTTTCACCGCGCGCGGCCAAAACGCGCGTCCAATGCGTCGTCAGGAACATGCCGCTCATGGCACGGCGTGCGATGCGGCCCCAGGCTGAATCGCGGGGGCGCGTCGCCCGATGCCAAATGCCTCCCTCGTGCCAGGGAGGAGCAAGGCGGCCAAACCCACGGCGTAACAGAAGAGGCTCATGAGTTGCGTGAAGAAGACCAAGGTGACGGCTTGAAACGGGCCGACATGTGCCGACCATTCGGAAGGAAGATTTCCTCGTGCGGCAAAGATGACAAATATAGGCAACCCAGCTGCCGCCACAATGAAGAGTTGGAGAAGGACGGCTATGCCAATCGCTCGCCACAATCGGCTCCGAGTTAATAGAGGCAGCGCGGCAATTCCGAAAACGCCGCCAAAGGTGATGACTGCGGTCTGAAATTCATTCTGAGATTCATTCTGAGGGAGCGACCGGGGCAGAAACGTCAGGATTGCCAGTGCCAGGAAAAGGGCAGCCAGGCGCGGCATCCAGGCGGGAGCCGGTCCAGGCGGGAACACATCCGTGCGCCTCAGCTCCCGCTTTGCCAACCACCAAACGATGAGGATACCGATCGCCGCCGGCATGAGCGTTGCCCCGGTTGGCAGCAGAATGGAACTCGCTAGAAGGAGGTTGTTTTGTCCGGCCGCTTGGGCAACCAGCATGACCTGGCCAGCGAGAATCCACAGGATCTGCACAGCGAGGACAGCGACAAATGCGAGGCAGGCAATCTGGAGCCATTCATCTCGAGATCGGCTTTCCGAGGCGCCCGGAGAACCAGAGGCCCAGAGGGTGCGATCCTGAAACGGAGCGACGATCCAGTGCCGCCGCTTCCAAACCAGCGTCCCGAGCCAGGCAAGGAAGGCAAAGCCAGCGGCGGCGATAATCGCCTCGGCCAATCCCGATTTCATGACAAAGAACACCTGCCGCAACATCCATGGCACACCCACCATTACTTCCTGCGCCATCCACAGGACGAGCACGACCAACTCGACCAGCAGGACGTTCTTCATCCAGGGCGTCAAGGGCACCGGGCGCCCTTCGGCCGCCGCCGGAATGCTCATTCCAGGTGCCGCTGCGATAGCTTCAATGGATGTCTTCACGGCCTCCGCGGACGCAAATCGTTGTTCTTTCTGCCTGGCCATCGCGCGCATCACCACGTCGTCCACCCGCGGATCCACCGGCGTTTTACGCGACGGCGGCGTAAACCGGCCTGCGGGCAGTTCCCCGGTCAACATCTCGTAGAAAACGACCCCGAGCGAATAGATGTCCGCGCGCTGATCGACCGTCGCTGGACTGACCTGTTGTTCCGGCGCCATGTACTGGGGTGTGCCCAGTGCGCTCCCTGCCTGGGTTAAGGCCGCATCCGACGGTTTTTCGACGGCGGGCTGCGCTTCCTGGTCCGGCGGCGCCGCGGCGAGTTTCGCGATGCCGAAATCCACCAGGCGTACCCGGCCTTTTGTATCCAGGAGGATGTTTTCGGGTTTGACGTCGCGATGAAGCACCCCTTCGTCATGGGCGTACTGGAGCGCCTCGCAGATCATCGGGACGATCGCCAGCGCCTGTTCCGGAGTGAATCGCCCGGCCCCCATCGCCTGACGCAGGTTCACGCCATCGACGTACTCCATCAGCAGGTAAAAGAAATCTCCCGCCAGGCCGAAATCATAGATGGTAACGATGTTCGGGTGGTGCAATCGCGCGAGCATTTGCGCTTCGCGCGTGAAGCGCTCCGCGAAGGCCGGTTGGCGCGACATGGCTTCCGGCAGGATTTTCAGCGCCACAAACCGGTTCAGTTTAGGCTGACGCGCTTTGAAAACGGCGCCCATGCCGCCCTGGCCGATCAGTTCAACGACCTCGAGTTGCGGAAACGCGGCGCGCACAGAGTCGAGCGACGGTGGGGATTGCCGGGTTCCCTCATGGAGCGCACCTTCGGTCGGGGCCGCTACCCCCATAAGAAGGCATTTGGGACAGAGCCCTTGCGGCGCGTTACCCGGGAGGTCACCCCCGCAAACCGGGCACTTTCCGGCTGATGATGGCAAAGTCATACACCGTTACCTGACGCATCCGCGGCGCGATGTTACGACAAGGGCCCGCCCAGGGCCAAGGTTCTCGTGCTTAACCCAGCAATTCTCGTTTTAGGCAGGGCGAGTCGGCTCGGAGCCTCCCTGCCGGGGCTCTATCGGGCGCGCGCGAGAACTGGCACACCTTTACGATTCGTCACCGTTCGGGGCTCACCAGGCGGTGGCCGAAAGTCTGGCCCGGGCCTGCCAGGGATCAATCTGATCGCGGAAAGGTGGCAGGTTGGCTCTCGCGATTCTCTAATCCTCACTCGGCACGGACCCTGTAAAACCGTGTTGCCCCGGGCACCATCGTGTCGCTGACGGGGACAGCCGAATCCTCCGCCACCACCGTCCGGTGGTCGAACCAATTCACCAGGTCCGGCGAAGTTTGCACCCTATAGGTCCGTCCGGGCTGGCCCAGCAACGTCCAGCCGAACTCACCGGTTGGCAACCGGCGGGGCGCAGTGAGACGCACGGGCTGGGTCGCTGTCCCGAACAACCGGGCCACATTCAATTGCGGAATCCCATGGATGCTGACGAACCTCCCTGAAATCAGGATCTTACTGTCCGGCTGGACGCCGATCCACTCGACCGCGCCCCCGTTCGTCTCTGAAACACCCTCGATCTTGCCGGTGTGGAAGCTGTCATCGAGAGTGCCGTCCGGATTCAGCCGGACGAGAGAACCTTGGCGCAGACCGGTCGGCGGATCGATTCTCCCGCCCAGCAGGATTTTCCCATCCGATTGAGCGGCCATGGAGAAAATCGGTCCGGGAACGTTTGACCCGGGACTGAAACTGCGGTCCAAAGACCCATCCGAGTGCAGTCGCGCCACTCCATTTCGTGGCTCGCCGCCGACCGTGGTGAAGGGACCCTGGATCAGGTATTTCCCATCCGGCAGCACCACCAGTCGCTCGATGGTGCCATCCATTTGCAGGTTCGCGTAGAAGGCGTTGTCCCGAGTGCCGTCGGGATGAAGGCGAGCGATGGGATCCCATGGCGCCCCGATTACCGTTTTAAAGTTTCCCGCGATCACGATCTTGCCATCCGGCAGGGGGACAAGCGCCGTCACATCGCCATCGATGCGAGGGACGCCTGGATCCGTGAACGTCGGATCGAGGCTGCCGTCAGGATTGAGACGGACCAAGGGGTGGCGGTTGGACCCGGCATATCCGCCCAGGAGGATCTTCCCGTCGGTCTGCCGAGCCATCACGCGAACTGAGAAATCGAGGTCAACGCTCAGCTGGAAGCTATTGTCCCGGGTCCCGTCAGGATTGAGGCGCACGAGGGCATTCTCGTTCCATCCTGGAGAATGAGCCCAGAGAATCTTGCCGTCTGGTTCCAGGATCGCGACGCCGCCGCTGCCGTAATTGGTCTCAGCGAACGTTTTGTCGAGCGAACCGTCGGGGTTGAGCCGAGCCAGCCTGCTGCTGACACCCATGGGTGTCGTGAAGGTCGCGCTCACCAGGACCCTGCCATCGGGCTGCATGCGCAGTGGCGTGAACGTAAATCCGACCTGATCCGCGTTGAAAGAAGGATCGAAAGCTCCGTTGGGTCCGAGTCGGGCGACGCGTTTCCGCGACGTGTTCACCACTTTCGTGAAGCTTCCGCCGATGACGATGCTACCGTTGCTGGTCAAGTCGATGCTGTCGACGATGCCTTCGGGCCAGCCGCCGCGGAAAGTCGAGTCGGTCTTGCCGTCCGGCTCCAACCGCGCAAGGAACGACCCGGGCGAGTTGTTCACCTGTGAAAATGCTCCCGCGATCAGGATCTTGCCGTCCGACTGCACGGCCACCGAGCGGATCGCGAAGAAATCCAGGATAGCCGACAAGCCAAGAGTCATGCCCACTTCCCTCGTGCTCGCGGCAAAACCTTCGTCCAGTGCGCCATCCGGATTCAACCGCACCAGGCGGCAGTGAACGTAGACGTAGTCCGGCGTCCAATAAGGCGATGTCACAATGCCCCAGGCCAGGATCTTGCCGCCGGGCAGCAACGCACCCGAGATGACGCCATTGGTTAGAATTCCCGTCACAGCCGGGTCGATCCGAAACGTTGGGTCCAGAGCCCCGTCGGCCTGGAGACGCACCACCACGAACTCCGCACCCGGCACCGGCCCAAACGGACCTACCGCCAGGATTCTCCCGTCCCCCACCGGGCTCGGCCCAATGAACGACTTGATGGGGCCGCCGGCTTCGAAACTCGCATCAAGGCTTCCATCCGGATTCAAGCGGGCGACGCCAGGACGCGGGACACCCTGGAACTGAGTGAAATTGCCGACCACCAAGATCCTGCCATCCGGTTCGAGCGTGATTTGCGCGACCTGCCCGGCCGTGCCGTCTCCTGCCTGCGCGCCGGTCCCAGGGTCGAAGCTCGCGTCCAGCGTTCCGTCAGGGTGCAACCGTAACAGCCCGTTCCGCCGGGCTTCGTTGTAGTGCGTGAACAGGCCACTCACGAGGATCTTTCCATCCGGCTGCAACGAAATCGCCTGGACTGTGGGCTCCCACCCTTTCTCATGGGTTAAGCTCAGCCCGGGGTCGAAAGAGGGGTCAGCCGTCCCGTCCTGGAGCAACCGGGCAATGCCTTTGCGGATGGCTCCTCCGGCGACCGTGAACTCGCCGGAAACCAGGATGTTCTGGTCCGGTTGCACAATCACCCTGTGCACCGTGCCGTTCACCGTTTCGGAAACCCCAACTTGGAACGATTGGAATGAAGGATCAACGTCGCCAGGCGATTGGGCGTGCAGTCTGACTCCGCCGGCCAGCAGAGCGAACGTAACCGACACCCGCCCAAACGCAGAGACAATGAGGGAGAGCAGGGTTTTCACAGCCTCCCACAAGCATTATCCATGCCCCCACGCCCACCGTCCACTTTCAAAACCCCTATGCTCGCGACCCCCCCGCCGCACCATGTTGAGCTCGTTTCCACAATTGTGGAAGGTCTGGATCTGATTGCACGTTAGCAGTTTATGACACGAGTTGCCTCGATGGCACCCCTTTCATCCTACATTCCGCAGTTCAAAAACGGGGATTTCTCTGAATTTCGAGGACCGAA
>CAZODO010000124.1:0-16305 GCA_964578605.1 uncultured Verrucomicrobiota bacterium
CAACCGAATCTTCTAACCAGTTGATGCTGTGGGACTAATATCCGGACAGTTGTGAACGGCAATAATGCCCCCACGCGCGCCCTCATAGGCGGTGCTGTCGAGGGTCTCGATGCTGACGGGGTGCAGGAACGGTCCGAGCTCCACGGTAGGTCCGTGGCCTTTGAATGCACGCATTTGTTCTTTCCTTTCGCTGGGGAGTGGCGCTCCTTGTCAATCGCTCGCTGCCGTCAGGGCCGCCCTGGCGTGCGGATCGGATGTCGAGTCACCGACCCGCCAAGGTCGGCCCAGGCTCAGGAGCCGGGGTCTCAGTCGTTCTGCCAGCGTGCATGGAAAGCAACGGAGGCCCTCAACGCGCCGCCAAGGCAAGGTTTTGCTTCTTTGCATGGTAGCTTGGGGCCATACTCGTCACATGAACTGGCTGCTGTGGATCACGCTTCTGCTGGCGACTCCCTCCCTGAGCGCAAGCGACCCTCAACCCTATCCTTCGGTGGCCTGCACCCCGCAGGAATTGACGCGACTGCGCAACGCTTACCAAGGCATCGGGTCGGATCACGAGGTTGTGGCCCGACGCGTGGAACAGGCCGATGCCGCTCTCAAAGCCGAAGTGGTGTTCCCGCCCGAGGGTGGGCAGCACAACCAGTGGTATCAATGCGACCGATGCCAGCTCGCGCTGAAAACGGTGGACGCGACGCATCACCGCTGCCCGAAATGCGGCACGGTTTATAGCGGCTATCCGTACGACAACGTGGTTTATAGCGGGATCCACGGCCGTCTGACGCGCGGGATGTGGGCTTGCGCCTGGGCCTATGCCGTGACGGGCGAGGAGAAGTATGCCCGGCGCGCGCGTGAGATTCTGATCGGCTACGCGCAACGCTATCTTCGGTACCCCTACCACAGCAACACCGGCAAGATGACCGACCCCCAGAGCAGGACGGGCGGGCACGTGTTCGAGCAGACGCTGAACGAAGCAAGTTGGATGGAGGAAGTTTGCGAAGCCTATGATTTGCTGCGGCCGTCGAAAGTCCTGACGCCAGACGAGCACAGAGCCATCCGTGAGGACCTGCTCCTGCCTGTTTACGAGAATATCGCGAAGCACAAGGCCGGGAAGAGCAACTGGCAAACCTACCATAATGCGGCTTTCATGCTCATTGGAGGCGTGCTGAATCGGCCGGACCTCGTGCGGCAAGCCATCGAGGACAAGGGGAATGGCTTTTCTTATCAGATGCAGGCGTCGGTCTTGCCGGGCGGCATGTGGTACGAGAACTCGTGGGGATACCACTTTTACACCCTTGGCGCTGTCGAGCGCATTGTCGAGACGGGCCGGAGGCTTGGCCTCGATCTCTATTCCGCACCGCAAGTTAAAGAGATGTTCACCGTCGCTTTCGACTACCAGATGGGGGACGGAACCTTGCCTCGCTTCGGCGACGCCACGACGACTCGAATACAGGGTGGCCTTTACGAAGCGGCATACCACCAGTGGCGAGATCCGAGGTTCCTGGGCGTCTTGCCAGACGCTCCGACCTGGGATTCGGTGCTCTACGGCCGGACGGAGAAACCGGTCAACGCTCCAGTCCCTCTTCAAGGTTCGCTCCAGTTAGGGGCGGGCCACGCCATCTTGCGTGTGGGAGATTCGAGCGCGGCACTCACCTTCGGACCCTTCGGCGGATTTCACGGCCATTTTGACAAGCTCTCGTTCGTTTCCTTCAGCCAAGGCAAGGAATTAGGCTACGATCCCGGGCGTGCTCGCAGCCAGGCCTACCGCCTGCCCGTCCATAAGAACTGGTACCGGGCCACCACCAGCCACAATACCGTGTTGGTGGATCGGGCTTCTCAGCAAGGGGCCGAAGGTCAACACGAGTTCTTTGTGAATACGCCGGAACTGTCCGCCGTTGCCGCCCGCACTGAACTGGCCTATCCCGGTGTCGTGCATCGACGGTTGCTCGTGTTGCGACCCGGTTTCCTGATCGTCGCTGATGTGCTGGCTGGGACGGACGGGAAGACGCACACCTTCGATTGGCTCTATCACAACCGCGGGGACGCAATTTTCTCTCCAGCGGCGGTCGAGGAGAGCACGGCGCCAGAAGGTCAGGGCTTTGAGTACTTCGATCAGGTGCGCCGGGGAGAGGCCAACGGCCCGATCAAAGCGACCGTGGCCATGCACGCTGACCACGTGATTATCAGTGTGAACGGTGAGCCCGGAAGCGGAGTCATCACAGGCACCGGGGTGGGTGAATCTGTGCTCGACCGTGTGCCTGTTCTGGTCGTGAGCCGGCAGGGCCGGAGCGCGCGCTTTGCCGCCGCTATCGAGTTGGCCCCGGAAGGCCAGGGCGGAGAAGTTGCCGGCGTGGAGATTCGGGATGATGAGAGCGGCGGCTCTCTTGTCCACGTGCTGCTGCGGAACCAGGGCGAAGAGCTTTATGCTTACAACCCCGCCGGCGCGCTGCGAACCGTTGGCGGAATCCGGACTGAATCCAAGCTGCTCTGCCTGCAACGCAAAAACGGCCAGGCATACCGAGAATTGGCGGAAGCGAAGTGATCGTCAGCGGCCTTGAGCCTCCCGCCTGAAGCATCGCGGTAGAATCCGGTGTTCGGGCGTCCCAGGCATTCTCTTTCGTGCTCGTGCTCTTCCTAGTGTCATGGGCCCCTTGAGCAAGAGCAAGAGCATGATCAAGAAGCCACTCGGACCTGTCGGTCATCTTTCAAACCCCTCAATAAGAGCCATGGTCGAAAGGGCTCATCGGACATGAAGCTCCCCTTCGACTTCGATATTTCCGAGCCGATACCAACCGTCATCTCCGCAACCTTCGATGGCCAGTTTGACTTTGGGTGTCCTGGACTGTGGGTCAAGGATTCCGAGGTCAATTTCGTAGTCGCCCGCAGAGAGGGCCGCCATTCCTCCGGCACGGCTGATGACTTCGCGTCTATCCTGGCCGGGCTGTCGGCGGCCATTGCCGGCGGTTCGCCGGTGTGTTTTGTCCTTCGTCGCCCCGGGGTGGGCCTGGTGCTGGGCGGGATAACCGCAGGATCGCTTACGCTTGGTTTGACAGGGTGCGACGCACCTGAGGAGCAGTGAGCTTTGATGCCTATCGCAATGGCGGCGAGTCGCCCGGCAAACTCCGGACGCAGTAAAGGTGCTGCGCGCCGCGCAAGAGGAGCGATTCAGGGGTGACGGCCGGTGAGGCCCAAAAGAGATCATCCAGTTTCGACCGGCCGAGGATCTCGAACCGCGGCCCGACTCGCAGCACCAGGGCTGCGCCGGACTCGCCGAGCACCAGGAGTTTGCCGTCCGCGACGATCGGCGACGCAATCACCGCCCCGAGTCCGGGCAATCGTTCCTTATAAACCTGGCGTCCCGTATCGGCGGCGTGGCAGGCGAGAAAGGTGTCGTGCACGGCGAACACGAACCCGTCACTGGCGACGGGGGAAGGCATGCCTGGGGCGCTTCCGGGGGCGGACCAGGCTTCACGGACAGTGACGGGTGCCGCGTTTGGGGTGTCGTGGATGCCTCTTAGAGAGCGCGAAAGGGCCCGTAGCGGGCCACCTTTATAAGGATCGCGACAGCCGAAATAGAGGCGCGCTTCATCGGCGCATGCCGAAGTCATGGCCGGCATGTCGAGTCCTTCCATCCGCCAGCGTTCGACGCCGGAGACGGGATCGAGCCCGGTCATGAGTTTCTGGCTGTAAACCACGAGATCCGGGCCGCTGGCCGTATGCCAGAAGAGCGGCGTGTTCCAGCAGGAGCCGGGGCGGGGACGCGAGAGCCGCCATTTCTCTCTTCCATTCGCGGCGTCAAGGCAGACCACGAAGGCCTGGTCTTCGTTGAAGCATTGGATGTAGAGCAGACCGGAATGGAGCCGGGGCGAACTGCCGGTCCCGTAATTCTCCCGCATGCGGAAGACGCCGAGATCACGTTTCCAGTGCAGGGCGCCTGCGTAATCGAAGGCGGCCGCAACGCCGGCACTGCCAAAAAAGACGCAGACGCGCGCCGCGTCAGCCGCTGGGGTTTCGCTGGCGTAGGTGTTGGACGGATGCGCGGGGTAACGGGGCTTGCCAGTGGCAAGGGTCCGTTCCCACCGGATGCGGCCGGAGGATTCGTCCATGGCCCAGAGCTTCCAATCGAGCGCGATATCGGGCGCGGGAGTTTTCGAGCCGGTGGTGGTGTGCGGATCATCGACGCCGGCGGCGTAGCTCTTTGGGCGGAGTGGGGGAGTGCTGGTCGCAGCGGTTAAGAAGACCGTTCCGTTCGCGATGATGGGCTGGGACCAGCCCGCTCCGGGGATCTCGATTTTCCACGCTAGGTTGGTGGTTTCGGACCATTCGTCAGGAAGGCGGGCGTCGCGCGAAGCGCCATTTCCCAAGGGACCGCGGAATTGCGACCAGTCAGAAGCGGCTATCCCGAGCGGGAGGATGGCCACAGCGAGCGCGAACCAGCGACATTTATCTTGCCCAAAGTGCACTTATCTGCTGTAGTGCAAAGCACTTGCCGAAGCTTATGAAACTGTTGATGGCCGTTCAAGGCCTGATCTTCGCGGCGCTTCTATCCGCAGCAACCTGCCACGCTGCCCAGGCAGAGCAATGGCTCCAGTACCGCACCACGCCTGAGCCGCAAGGGTATCGCTGGATCGAACTCACTAACGCAGCGCCCGCGGGAGTCACGTGGCCAAAACTGAGCGCCCAGGCGCATTTCGGGAAATGGCGGACGGCGCTCGATCCGAAGGGGGAACGCTGGATCTGCGTCGATCGCGCGGCGAAGGCCGGTCCGTGCGACCGGTTGTATGTGGACAGCAATGGCAATAACCGGCTCGATGACGAAGCGCCGCTGAAAGCCTCACGGCGAGACGAGTACATGGCTTATTTCGATCCCGCGAAACTGGTTTTCAAAGGCGGAGACGGCCCGCTGACCTACCATTTGGCCTGCCGCTTTTACCAGTATGGAACCAATCGCGCCCAGCTCCTGACAGGCTCCGGCTGCGTTTACGAAGGCAAGGTGAACCTGGGGGACAAGAAGCGCACGGTGCAATTGCTCGACAGCAACGTGAACGGGACTTTTGACGATGTGTCGTCCGATCCCTCCGATACGGATCGCATTGTGATTGACGGTCCGCAAGGAACCAGCCGGTATCTCGGCCGCTTGCTGGAGGTTGCGGATCAATTGTTCGCCATCGAAGTCCCGCGCGACGGCGCGTTCCTTAGGGTGCAGCCCGCGGGCAAAGTTCCGCTTGGCACGGTGCGTTTGCCGGAGAGCATTACCGAGCTGACCGTTGTCGGGACGAATGGCCACTTTACTCGGAAACCAGCGAAGGGCGAGACGACCATTCCCGTGGGCACTTACCGGGTGAACGCGTGGTCCATCGAGCGCAAAGATAAGGCCGGAGCGGCCTGGAGCATGGCCGGGAACGGCTTTGGGCCGGTCGCCCAGTTTGCCGCGTCCGAAGGCGGATCGGCGACCTTGCAGATTGGGGAGCCGATCAAGACGATCCTGCAGGCGACGCAGAACAAGGACGAGATTTTGTTCAGCTTGCGGCTCCAAGGCAGTTTGGGCGAGTCGGTCCAGATCATGAAAGGCGGCGACCAGGCGCCCGCCCCGCGGCTGCAGTTGGCCGTTGCGCCCGGCGAACCGCCGAAGATCAGCACCTTCCAATATGGCTGAGGCGGGGTCTGTTCGCTCTCATGGCGAGAGCCCAAAACGGCGCAGCGCCCCATCGTTGCGGATGTCGAAGTCCCCGGCCCGTTCCAGGTGGCCAAAGCGCGCCTGACACTGAAAGCGCGTGCGCCTGCCGCCCCGGCGTCAGGAGGCGCCAAAGAAGGGTTGGCAGCCTGGTGGAAGCTTGACGAGCGGGAAGGTAGCTTGGCGGCGGACGCCTCAGGCCATGCCTTGAACGCGAGCTTCACAGGTGTGCCGCGCTGGGCGGGTCCACGAACCCCTGACGGCGGTGGACTCGAATTCGATGGTTCGCGCGATTCTCTCCAGTGCGCTGACCCGGCGGAGATCGCCTCGCACGAGAACGTCTCCGTTGCTGTCTGGTTCAAAGCCGCGGCAAAGCCCGAGGAGGAAGAGCGTGCCGGCATTCTCGCATCCAAAGGGGAAGCCTGGCAATTGGTGCGCGGGACAAAAGACAGCGTCGTCACCCTGAGCTTCACCGGGCCCCGAACGCCGGAAAAGAGCCCGTACCAGGGCGGGATGCCCAACCTAAGCTCCAAACGCAAACTGGACGACGGACGTTGGCATCACGCGGTCGGCACCTACGATGGCAAGCGGGCGGTTCTGTATATCGATGGCACGGAAGAAGAAGCCGTCGAGGCATCCGGACCCCTCGCGTTGACGTCGGCGCCAGTGACCCTTGGCGACAGCGCGGTTTCGCCTGGCCAGGGGTTTGATGGCGCGCTGGCCGATGCCCGGATTTACTCACGCGCGTTAACAGCTGAGGAAGTCCGTGCCCTGTTCGGCGCCGAGAACAAGCTGTAGGTCTGACTCTCGGTGTCTATCGGACGGAGCGGCGCTCCGAAGAGAAGCGAATCATGAAAACTTCGATCCTTTCTGCGTTCCTTATGGCAGCGCTGCTGTGCGGGGTTGGCGCCGCCGAGTCCAACCTTCCCGAGAGGGAATTCACCGGCAAAGTCGTCACGGCGGACGGCCAGCCTGTGGCTGGGGCTGTGGTCGAGGTTTATGATCATGCGACCACGCTTTCGTGGCGGCCCGGCATGGAAAGGATCGACCGGGTGACCAGCGACGCTGATGGGATTATCAAAGCCAGGATGCCTGAGGTTATCGGGATCGCTCTGGTGCGGAAAGAGGGATTCGCGCCGGCATGGCTGAGGCTTTTGGTGCGCGAAGCAATGGAACGGAAGTTTAGCCTCGGTGCACCGGCCAATTTTGTTGGAATCGTGCAGGACGCAGCGGGCAATCCTGTCCCGGATGCGGAAGTTTGGGCCGGTTGCGCCTTGCTGGAGGTCGCCCTGGCCAACAACCAGCGCTCCTACCAGTACCTTAGTGGCGAACTTGCCCGGGAGACCTTCTCGACACGCACGGGAGCTGATGGGCGCTTTGTTCTTGGCGGCTTTCCTACAAATGGGATGGCGCTGCTTTTCGCCCGCGCGCCGGGCAAGGTTTTGGCAAAGAGGAAGATCGAAAGCCTCGGGCCGGATACGATGACCCGTCCTGGTGACGCGGAGATCAAGCTTGCTCTTGTTCCCGCAGGTCGCGTCCAGGGGACGGTGGTCACCGAGTCTGGGGAACCGCTGGCGGGTGTGAGCCTCTGGCTGCAGCCTCAAGACGGAGGCTTTCTTCTCCCGCCTGAGCCGGTTGAAACCGGAGCGAACGGGGCTTTTGCGATTTCCGAAGTGACGGAAGGAAGCTATGCCCTTCAGGCCATTGTCGGAACCAACCGGATGCCGGATTTGGTGATTGCCCAGGTCCCGGTTTCGGTGGCGCCCGGTGAAGCGACCGGCGATATCAAGCTGGTGGCGACCAAGGCCGGTCTGCTGGAAGTCACCGTCCGCGATGAGAAGGGGGAACCCGCGTCCGGGGCAACGATCACGGCGAATGGAAGCAAGGGAAGCCAATCCAACGTTTCCGATGCTTTAGGAAAAGCCCTCTTCCGGTTGGTGCCGGGCAATTATACGCTCTCCGCTTACAAAGACCCCGCCCGTGTTGAGAATCAGGCGGTGAGTGTCGAACTCGTCGCCGTCACAAACCACGTGGAAATGCAGTTCCCGCCCCGGCCGAAGATAGCTGGGACTGTGTTTGATCCGGCAGGAAAAGCCGTGCCTAAGGTGCGGATCACTCTTTTTCCGATTTGGGGAAACGGGGAGGTGCCTGTGACAGACGAGCAGGGGCGCTACGAGTTGCTATGGGACCCGAGGCAGTTCGGTGGCATGGACCGTAATTTCTATTTGATTGCCCAGGACGAAGCGAGGAACCTTGCCGTCGCGGAAGAGATCGACGAAAGCACTCGAGCGTTGGATCTTCATCTGCAGCCCGGCTTGGTGATCACGGGACGAATCGAGGACCCTGACGGCAAGCCTCTCACCAACGGCGCTGTTTCAGTGACTCTTTGGGCGGGCAACATGGGTTCGAGTTTCCGAGCTCCGACGAAAGCGGATTCGAACGGCGAATTCAAGGTCTCCTGCCTGCCTCAAACGCGGCGCTACACCATCAACGCGAGCGCTCCGGGATACGGTTCGGCAAACCAGCAGGTCCAGGAGGGCGCAGGGGAAGACAACGCCGTGCAGCTCGAGCCGTTTGTCCTTCGGTTGGCTGACCGCGACTTCGCGGGCCAGGTGATCGATCAAGACGAGAAAACCGTCAGCGGCGCCAATGTCAGCATCCAGGGCGAAGGCCAGCCCTATGTCCACGTGGTTACGGACAAGGACGGGCGTTTTACCGCCAAAGTCTGTGAAGGCATGGTGCGAATCTGGGTCAATGCCCGGAATGCCTACGCCAACCTGACCGCCGAAGGCGGGGACACCAACGTCGTGCTGCAATTGCAGTCCTATTCGTCAGCCGAACGCATGGCGCCGAAGCGGGTTCCGCTCAAAGGCCGGCCGTTGCCAGACCTGGCGCCGCTGGGCTTTTCAGCCAATGCCACCGGGTCAGGCCCGGTCTTGCTTTGCCTTTTCGATTCGGAGCAACGCCCCTCGCGGCATGTCGTCCGCACGCTCGCAGAGAGGCATGAAGAACTCCAGAAGAAGGTGACGGTTCTCGGCGCGCAAGCCACCGTGATCGGCGCGGAATCGCTCAAGGAATGGCGCGACGCCAACCCGGTTCCCTTTCCGATCGGCCGCCTGGTCGAAGAAGCGCCTGTTGTCAAGTGGGTGAAAGACGCGGAATCCCTCCCCTGGCTCATTCTGACCGACGCCGAACATAAGATCATCGACGAAGGCTTCGCCTTGGACGAACTCGACGCCAAACTCGAGGCGCTGACGAAATAACCGGCCTGGACCGTAACGTCCTTATGGGTGCGCGCCTTTGGCGCGGATTCAGAGCCACAGAGCGCGATGAAAGGGCCATCCCAAAGGGCGGGCCCGACCTTCCAGCCCCGCCGTGACCGGGCCGTCGTGACGCTCTACTGCATCGGGTTCCCTTCCTCACTCGTCAATCACCCATGCATGACCCGTAGATCCCCCGTTGATCACCCGTTGGCGAACGGGTCAACTACGGGTGAACTACGGGTGATCTACGGGTGAACTACGCGTTTAGACCGGCAAAAGCATGGGAGGACGTCGAGCGGAGGCCGAGGGAAGCCCGCCTCCCCGGTTCGGACCCGCGGCGGACGGATTCATTCGCCATCCTGCGGTTGACTTGCTCGACCGCCGAGTCACTCTTTTGCCTGCGTTATGGCATCGGACGACATTCAAGCGCGGCTGCGGGGCATCCCCTCGATCACGGAGCTGCTCAAGACGGACGCGGCTCAAGGCTGGCTCAAGCTTTACCCTCCCCAGGTCGTGACGGCGAGTTTGCGCCGGGCGGTCGCGGAGGTGCGGAAAGCGATCTTGAGCGGAGGGTTCGAGGCCCTTTCCGACGCGGGTATCCTTCAAGGGGTGCTCGAGCGAGCGGGCGCATCTCTCAAGAAGTCTGTGGCCCCAAAGGTCCGTGCGGCCATCAATGCTACCGGGATTATCCTCCATACCGGTCTGGGGCGGGCTGTGCTGGCGGAATCGGTCATCGACTCGATGGTTTCTGACCTGAAGGAGTATACCGTGATCGCCATCGACCGTGAATCAGGCGAACGGATCGAACGCGACGAACTTGTCGAGGACCTGCTCGTGGAACTTACGGGTGCCGAAGCCGCCACAGTGGTCAACAACAACGCCGCCGCCACCCTGCTTGTGCTCGCGGGACTCGCGGCTAACAAAGAGGTGATCGTTTCGCGCGGGCAGTTGATTGAGATTGGCGGATCGTTCCGGCTGCCGGAGGTGATGGCGCAAAGCGGGGCTCGCCTGGTCGAGGTGGGGGCCACCAACCGCACGCACCTCAAAGATTACCGGGCAGCCATCACGGCCGAAACCGTCGCCCTGCTGCGGGCGCATCCGAGCAATTACCGGATTGTCGGCTTCACCAAGGAAGTCGAACTCCGGGCCATGGCCGAGCTGGCCCACAGCCGCGGTTTGATTGTAATTGACGATCTCGGTGCGGGCGCGCTGGTTGATCTGGAGCCGTTCAACCTGCCCCACGAACGAACGGTTCCTGAATCCATCGACGACGGGGCGGATGTGGTTCTGTTCAGCGGTGACAAGCTGATCGGAGCCGGCCAGGCCGGAATTATCGCAGGACGCAAGCCCTTGATTGACCGGCTCCGCAATCATCCGCTCATGCGCGCCGTCCGGGTCGACAAGACCTGCCTGATGCTGCTCGAACGGACGCTGCAGATCTTCCGCGATCCCGAGCGCCTTCGCCGGGAACATCCGCTCTACCGAATGATCAGCACGCCGCACGCGACGTTGAAGCAAAGGGCCGAACGTTTATGCGACGCGCTCGCCCATGTGGCGCCGACGGTGGACGCGGCGGTCGTGGCGGGTGCGGCTTACGTGGGCAGTGGTTCGCTGCCCACGGAGGCCATCCCCAGCGTGGTGGTTTCGGTTTCCGTCTCCGGCCGAAGCGCCACGGAACTCGCGCGCCATTTGCGCCTGGATGACGCTTGCGTCTTCTGCCGGATCGAAGATGACCGAGTTCGGCTCGATATGCGCACTGTTACCGATGCCCAGGTGCCGCTGATCGCGGCGGCGCTGGGCAGGGCTGGGTCGCTTTCCGAAGCGTCCCACCCCGTTCAAGGGCTTCCCTGAATTGCGATAGCGCCCCGGCTGTGAGCACGCTCCGCAAGAACATCATGCTCGGCACGGCTGGGCACGTGGATCATGGGAAGAGCGCCCTGGTGAAGCTCCTGACCGGTTGCGAAACCGATACCTTAACCGAGGAAAAGCAGCGCGGCCTCACCATCGATCTCGGGTTTGCGCCCTGCCGGTTGGCGGACGCCCGCGTCGTCGGCGTTGTGGACGTTCCGGGCCACATCGATTTCATCCGGAACATGGTGGCCGGCGCGCATGGGGTCGATGTGGCCATCCTCGTGGTGGCGGCCGACGACGGGATTATGCCGCAAACCCGCGAGCATCTGCACATTCTGTCATTGATGGGCTTGCGCCGCGGGCTGGCCGTGCTCACCAAGATTGATCTTGTGGACGCCGCTCGGAGAGCTTCGGTGACCGAGGAGCTGCAAACGTTGTTCATAGGCACCTTCCTCGAGAACGCCCCGGTGTGCCCGGTCTCGAATGTCACCGGTGAAGGCTTCGACTCTTTCTTCACTGCCTTGAATCGAACGGTGGACGCCTGTGCGGACCGGACGGCTTCCGGCATGTTTCGCGTTTGGGTGGATGACGCATTCACCATTCGCGGTTCGGGCACCGTGATCACCGGGATTCCAGTGCGCGGCACCGTGCGCCCGGAGGATCGGTTGATGTTGCTTCCAGGTTCGGTCGCAGGGCGGGTGCGCCGGATGCAGGTGTATGGCGAAGACGCCACCTTCGGCCGGGCAGGCGAGTGCGTGGCGTTGAACATCCCCGAGTTGGATTACCAAAGAGTGGGGCGTGGGATGGTCTTAACCGAGTCTGAGGCTGCCGCCCCGGTCAAAATGGCTGAGGCCGAGCTGCAAACGCTCCCAAGCCTTGTGGGCACCCTCAAAGACTATCCTGAGGTCCAACTGCATATCGGAACCGCGGCCGTTGCCGCCCGGATTGCCATGCTGGAATTCGACGCGATGTCCGCCGGCCAGAAACAGATGGTTCAGCTCCGATTGGCGGAACCGCTCCCGATCTTTCCCGGCGATCGGTTTGTGATCCGGGCGAATGTCGCGCGGGGTCCGAGCGGGCTCACGACCGTTGGCGGCGGCGTTGTCCTCGGGATTAGCAACACGCGGCTGCGGCGCAGAAAACCTTGGGTGGTCGATTCGTTGTCCGCGCGGCGCGCCGCGATCGATGACCTGGCTGCCTGGTGCGAGTCGACGGTGCGCGAGGCTCCGAGCGCACTATCACCCAGGGCGCTCGCGGTGAAATGCGGGCTTCGCCTGGAGGAGCTTCCGGCCGTCCTCGACGCGCTTCTTGCCCAAGGCCGAGTTCTGCGCACAACCATCGGTTGCCTTGTCCATTCGGACGCCGTCCATGCTGCAGCCGCCAGTCTGCTTGGAGCGGTCCGGGCGTTTCACGCGGCCAATCCGCAGCGTGCCGGAATGGAACGTGAGGAACTTGCGGGCAAACTGGCCATTTCCCGCGAAGTTTTCGACATGGCCGCTGCGTCGCTTGTTGAAAAGAAGGAGGTGTCAGCCCAAGGCACACTCCTGGCGCAAGCCGGCTGGACCGCACGCCTCGCCGACCCCGAACAGCGGCTCCGGGACGCGATATCCGCCGCTTACCAGGCCGCTGGCTTTGCCCCGCCGGGCATTTCGGAGCTTGCGCAGACCTTGCGTGCGCCCTCAAACCGCGTGGAGCGAATGGTCAGGCTGCTGGTGGATCAACGAGTCCTGGTCCGGCTGGATGAACGCATTCTGATGCATCAAAGCGCGATCGAGTCTGCCAAGCAAGCGGCCCTCCGCCTGTTTCGCAGAGCGCCGGTGTTTTCCACGATGGACTTCCGTGACGCGTTGGGTGTCAGCCGCAAATTCGCCGTTCCGCTCCTCGATCACTTGGACAAGCTGCGGTTCACGGTCCGCTCCGGACACGACCGCACCCCTGGCGCCGAAGCCAAGCCCCTGCTAAAAAGCGATTAGCGGCCCACGAAACACACGAAACACACGAAGCAAAAGCTGGATAAGCGGCATTAAGTTGACGCTAACCGGCCTGTTCCTTAGCATGCCATTCGAGGAGGGTTGAACCACGGATCACCGAGGCTGTCGGCCCCTGGACCAAAGCAAGTTGCGAACGGCGAAAGGAGACATGGCAGAACTGATTTACAAAGAGGAATGCTACGGAATTGTCGGCGCCTGTTTTGAAGTTTACAGAGAGAAAGGGTGCGGGTTTCTGGAGGCCATTTATCAGGAGTGCCTGGAACTGGAATTAGACACCCAAGGCATTCCGTTTGTCCCCAGGAAACCGATTTTCCTGACCTATAAAGGACGGCCACTTCGGCATTCGCTTAATCCTGACATTGTCTGTTACGAGAAGATCGTCGTGGAACTGAAGGTCGCTTCCAACCTTGTCGACGAACACCGGGCTCAGGTGCTGAATTACCTCCATGCGACGAAGTTCCGTCTCGGCCTGCTGGTCAACTTCGGACACTACCCGAAACTCGAATACGAGCGCATCATCCTCTGAAGGTTGTCCACGAAACACACGAAACACACGAAGGTTCCGAATGTCGCACAGAGTGGTGACAAAAAGTCATCATTGTGGTAATAGCTTGGGAAGGAGTGACTTACATGTTCTTCGTGTGGTTGGTGTGTTTCGTGGGCCGAACTCTTGCCCCTTCATCCTTTTTCGCGGATTTCGCCAAAGGCCGGTTCGAGGGCGCCGCAGGTGGTGCATTCGAGGCATCGGATGCATCCGGTGACGTTCACTTTTTCGTCGACGTGGACGCCCATGCTGCATCGGCTCCGGCAAAGGTTGCATTCGACGCACGCTTGGGCGTTGTAACGCAGGTGGAAAAAGCTCCAGCGGTTGAACAACGCCAATAGCCCACCCAACGGGCAGAACACGCGACACCACGGCCTATGAACCGTGAGCGCCAGGACCACGAATCCAGCCAGGATCGCCGACTTGGTCCCGCTCATCAACCAGCCTTGCCCGGTCGCGGCGCTTTTGATGGAGTAGGGGAGCCCTGCTTCAAGAGCGCCGGCGGGGCATAACCGGCAGATCGAGACAGGCTGCTCTTCGAAGGGAATTCCCTTGCTGCCGAAATACAGCGGCAGTCCGATCACCAATCCCGCCAGCACGACGTATCGGAACAGGCCAACCCAGCGCGGGAGCCGCATTTTCCATGGCGTCAGTTTCCCCAGCAGATCCTGCACGAACCCGAACGGGCAGGCCCATCCGCACACCAATGACCCCACCAAGGCGCCCGTCACCAGGAGGATTCCGATAAGCAGAAACGGGACTTCAAACGCCACCGGGAAGATCGCCGCGTAATTGGCCGCGATCCCCACGGGACAGCCGAATGCCGACGCCGGACACGAGTAGCAATGGAAGACGCACCCTGGAATGCCATGCAGCCAGCGCCCCAACGGAGCCAGCCAAACCGCCGCAAACGCGGCTTGCACCCAGGGCCGCCAGCGACTGAGCCGTTTGCCGAGTGCGCGGGCCGTCCTCTCCGTCTCCACTTCTGCCGCGGCTTGCATCGCTCCAGGGTGCCGCGTCCACACCCGGTTTGGCAAGCAAGCCGATTTGCATTACGCTCGCGCGTCAAATGACCATGACTTCCATTCCGAACGAATCGCCGCTCTGGACCGAGCAACTGCGCATCCGTTCGTATGACGTGGATTTCACCCGCCGCGCCACGTTGACCAGCCTTTACCGCTTCTTCCTCGACGCCGCATGGAACCACGCCGAGGCGCTCGGGATCGGCTTTAGCCACCTGCAAAGTCAGAACAAGTTTTGGGTCCTGTCCCGCTTGTTGCTGGAGGTGGAAACCTATCCCCTCTGGGGCGGCCTGATCACCTTGCGGACCTGGCCGCGCCGGGTGAAGACCGTGTTTGCGATGCGCGATTTCGAGCTCCTGGAAGGTGAGGGCAACCGGATCGCCGCGGGATCGAGCGCCTGGCTGGTGCTGGACTTGGCGTCCAAACGGCCGCAGCGTTTGCACAAACTCGCGGCGGCAATGCCCCATTTGACCGACGCCGCGGCGCTGGACAGGGACCCGGAGAAGCTCGGCGACGTGGAAGGCTGGGAAGATGTCTTTTCCGCGGCCGTCCGTTATACCGACATCGACGTAAACCGGCACGTGAACGCCAGCCAGTATATCAGCCGGATTCTCGACGCTTACCCCGCAGGTTTCCTGGGCCAACACGCCGTCCGCGGGTTGGAAGTGAATTACCTTGGCGAAACCCGCGAAGGCGACATGCTTCATGTTCGCACCCGTCAAACCGCAGCCGGTGAATTCCATCATTCGTTGACCAAAGCCGACAACAGCGAGGTCTGCCGTGCGCGATTGAGATGGGACGATCGCCCGGCGAACTGACCGGCTGGGCATCGGCGCACCGCCCCGTGGCTCCATGACCGAAACGTGGCCCGTCCAATTCTATGCGCGCTCTCGTCAACGTCCGCATCCACTCCAGCCAGTTCCCGGAAACCGTCCAGCGCGACCTGCTGGATTCGTTGCGGAAGCGCGCGGCCAATCACAAGTTCCATTACGACAGCGTCAAGCAGGCGCAGCAATGGTTGCTTCTTCACCAGGCGTGCTCTCCGGTCAGGCGCCCGGAAGGCGCCGCCCTGTACGATCTGGCCTTTGAGCATGTCGCGCGACTCCTGGCACCCGGGCCGGTGCATTTGGTCGGGCTGGGGTGTGCCGCCGGTGCCAAAGAGTGCGCCCTGATGCGCCGTTTGCAGGGGAGGACCCTTCATTTCACCCCGGTGGATGTCAGCACGGCGCTGGTCGTGCGAGCCTGGCAAGCCGCGAGCGAACTGATCCCTCACGAGCATTGCCTCCCGCTTGTCTGTGACCTTGCGACCGCCGAGGATCTGCAAAGCGTCATCCATGGACGTTCCGAAACGGCCGGGCACACCGCCCTGGTTACGTTTTTCGGCATGCTCCCCAATTTCGAACCGCAGATCATTCTCCCCAAACTGGCGGCGTGCGCTCGGCCTGGAGAGCATCTTCTCTGCAGTGCCAACCTGGCGCCGGGGAGCGACTACAGGAAAGGTGTGGAGAGCGTCCTGCCGCTTTACGATAACGACCTCACCCGCGATTGGCTCTGGATGTTCTTCTCCGATCTGGGCGTTGGACCGGACGATGGCACCCTGACCTTTTGCACTGAGGAAAGTCCGGCTGGATCCGGGCTAATGCGGATTGCCGCTTACGTCCGGTTTCTCAAGCAGCGGATCGTGCGGATCGATTCTGAGGAATTCGTTTTCCGGCCGGGGGAGGTCTTTCGGTTGTTCTACTCCTATCGGCACACCCCGGCCTTGGTGAGGAACCTGCTGGAACCGCACGGTTTCGAGGTTCTGCACCAGTGGATCTCGCCCTGCGGCGAGGAAGGGGTATTTCTGGCCCGGCGCGGTGGCTGAGGCGTCCGAAATCCCAAACGCCGGCCCGGCGGTCCGGCCCTGCCTTATCTGAGCAAAATGAGATCACCCCGGAACAGGATTGCGCGCACTGCGCCCTTGAAC
>CAZODO010000125.1:0-16221 GCA_964578605.1 uncultured Verrucomicrobiota bacterium
ATTCGTTAACCCTTTCCTCTCCAATCAGCTCTCGCCCACCTCCGTGCAGCCCTGGTGCCTGGGCACCGGCTCGAGACTGCGCGCCTGGGCCGCCTGACCATTTCCTGTCTTTTTCATCCGCAAATGGAGCATTACAAACAAATTCCTGCAATTCGGCGGCTCACGCTTGAAAACGGCCGCTTCAACTGCGATTGTTTTCATCGGCGAATAAGACGCGCAGCTCACCCTCAACCCCTCGATCCTATGATGAAGTATCGATCCAGGATCCCTTGCATAACCCTTGCTGCCCTCCTCGTGTGTGTTCCCAGCAGCATTTCCGCCGACATCTACATCGTGCAGCCGGGCGACCCTACAAACAACTATGCCGGGCAGGTCTATACGGTCGACACAAACGACCCGAACTCTTTCGATTATCTGATGCGTACTTACGCCCTCACAAACACGATTGTCTATATCGCGCCCGGCACCAACCTAACCAAGGGGGTTTGGAACCAAAGCGAGACGAATTTTGCGGCGGCGCCAGGCTTCCGAGTGCAGAGCGGTGTTAAAATCCGGGGGATAACCGGCCCGGATTCTAAGAAGCCAATGCTCAAACTGATCGGCGTGTGCCCTAACGACACAAGAGCTCCGGCAAACGTGGTCGTCTCCACCATGCGAAACGATCTGCCTCCTGGAACCGGGAACATCGAGGTGTCCAACCTGGTTGTGAACTGCAACGCTGCCGTCTTGACCACGAACAACGCCACTCCGATGCAACTCCTCGGGGTTGAACTGTATGGGAACAGCCTGCTTATCTCCGATGTCGATGTGCTCGGAGCCACCCAGCCGGATATAATAGCCGGACCGGGAACAACGGAGTCCTTCATCATCAGCGTCAACGCGGATTCCGGCATAACTACTAACAACCTGATTAGGAGGTGCACGGTGAGCAATTTCTTTAACCTAAGTGGTTACGGCAAGTGCTCAGCGATCTCCCTCAACCGATGGGGGGCAGGGGAAGGCTACATCATTGGGAGAATCGAGGATTGCAAGGTCAGCCTTAATGGGTACGGGGGAGAGTTCGCCTATAACGCGACACGGACCATTTCCTGCGTGATGAGCAACAACATAGCGATCAACGCGCAGCGCGGTTTCAACAATGACACGCCGTCCAACTTGGGAATGGTCTTCGTCAGGAATACGATCCACCTGCCACGTGTCTCGTATGGGATGCTGTTGATGAACGACTCCCGCTGGTGCCGGCTTTATGAGAACGCCGTCTGGATGAAAGACGATTACTCCAGCGCGTTCGTGCTCACGGGGTCGTGGGTGGATGGAACCAACCACTACGCCGGGGTTTCCAACATGTTGTTCGACCACAACACCATTGATGTGGAGACGAACCTGACCGGCCCGACGTGGGGTTTCAACCTGGCTCCCGGTTTGCCAACTCCCTATCCGCCCAGCGCGATCGATGTGGAGCATAACCTCCTAGACAGCCTCTTCTCCAATGCTGTTCCGACGAGCGTCGGGTACACCTATGCCAACACGAACGGGACGGATTTCCCTTCCGGCGTCAATGTGGGCTGGCGTTACACCCCTTGCCGAGCAGATCTTAACCTGGATAGCAATATCGACCTAGTTTTGCAGGATTCCGGCAACTACGTGCAAACCTGGCTTATGAGCAGCAATGGAACTAAGTTGAGCGAAGCGACGTTGTACCCGGGAGTCACCTGGAAAGTATTCGGCAGCGGGGATATCAATCGGGACGGTAGAACCGACCTATTCTTGCAGGACTCGTCAACCGGGAATCTCGGGTATTGGCTGTTCCGCGACACGAACCTGATCAGCGGCGCGGAGTTTCCCGCAGAGAATCGCAATCCGGGGTCGAGCTGGAAGGCGGTGGCCAGTGCCGATTTCAACAATGACAACAAGCCCGATCTGCTTTTTCAGATGGGTGTGTGGCTTTCGGTTTGGCAGATGGACGGCGTGACTATGCTGCCATGGGAGGCGCTTGACCCGAGCACCATCGGCGGCCTGGGAGGCACCAACGAGAACTGGAAAGCGGTGGGCACCGGAGATTTCAACCACGATGGCCACGCCGATATTCTGTTCCAATATGATGATGTGAATGATGAAAACCTGGACGGGAAACTGGCGGTCTGGTTGATGGAAGGACTTACCCGGGCCAGTTCTCTTACCAACACACCTGCGCGGCCAGACGATCGGAACTTCCGGGTCGTGGCCGTAGGCGACTTCGGCACTTCTGGAGGAAGTCCTGCTTATCATGACGATATCGCGTTCCAGAAGAGGGGCTCCACCAATCTGCTGATCTGGTTTATGGATGGTTGCGTTACCAGCAGTGCGGTGACGTTGTCGACCACCAACTCCTACCGAGTGGTGGCGCCAAAATAGATAGAGAAACGAAAGGAGAAGGCTTAAATGAAAGCGCGAATGAAGGAAGTGATGAACATCCTGAGTTGTCGAATGAGCTTCATATTGAAAATCCTGGCACGCAGGCGTGTCGCGGTTGGCGGTTTATCGGCATTGGTAGCGCTGACCGGCCTCGTTAGCATCTGGCTGACGCAACGGGTTCCGGCCACTGCAGCCGCCGTGCCGGACGAAATCGATTTAGCCATCGAAGCCACGCTGCAATGGGTTTTGAGCCAGCCCGATTGCCCGAAGGACCAGGAGAGCCTGGACCAAGCGGTGCGTGTCTGGTTTTCCGCCCTTCACCCCGACCTGGCGGTGCGCCTGCTGCGGGAGGACCCGGCGTTTGTGCAGGCCGAGCAGGCGGCATTCGCCACCATTTCCAACCCAGCCCAGGTTTACCAAGACCTGATGAAAGACGAGGATTACCGCCGCCAATCGGAGGAGCGTGCGCGTGCCTTGACCCAAGGTGTGGCCGAGGGGAATGCTAATATGCTCAGGGACATGGCCGCGCATATCGCCACGCTCAAGAATCCTCGGGAAATGGAAGCGGAGTTGATGAGCAATCCGGAGTGGCGCCGAATGCGGGAGGAGCCGCTGCGGATCTTGGCACCGCGCGCCTCCGAAGGAGCCCAAATGGAATAGCGATCTTTGGCCGGCAATTGATTTCCAACCGACGTGCCCTGTGGATGTCCCTTCGGGAAAAGGCGTTCGGAGTTCGGACATTTCGGACTTCTGCCCGACTCCGCCAACTGCGAGCTTCATTGGGAACGCCCTGCCTGTGAGGACCCTTATTTCGCCCGGGCTTGTCGGAGCTTGTCGAGCCCAACAGCAAGGATGATCACGCAACCAATGATGATCTCCTGCATATAGGTCGGCCAGCCCATCTGGTTGGAGCCGTTGCGCAGAACGGCCATAATCAGGGCGCCTATCATCGAGCCGAGGATCGTTCCTGTGCCTCCATTCAGGCTCGCTCCGCCGATCACCACCGCGGCGATCATGTCGAGCTCAAGGCCAATAGCAACGGTCGGATCCCCCTGGGTGAGGCGCGAGAGTTGCATCAACCCCGCGAGGCCGAAGAACAAGCCGCCCAGCGAATAGATCAGAAGCTTGTGCCGCTGCACCCGGATCCCGCAGAGCCGGGCTGTGGCTTCATTCGAGCCGATGGCGAAGATATACCGGCCGAAGATTGTCTGCCGCATGACCACCGACATGATCACCGCCAGCGCGACGGCAATCCAAACCCCCATGGGCAGCGGCATCAACTTCTCCGGTTCCGACAGCGCCATGATGTTATTAACGGGCGATTCCGGGTAATTGACGGTCTGGTTTCCGGCAAGCCACTTGCCCATTCCGCGCGCCACGCCCATCATTCCCAACGTCACGATGAAAGGCATCATCCGGAAGCCGCCGATAATCGCGCCGTTGATGAATCCAATCAGGCCTCCCGCGAGCACGGTCAGAGCAATGGCGGTTGCTGCCGAATAGTCCTTAGCGAGAAGGCTTGCGCCCACCACACTCGTCAGCGCCACTACCGATCCCACGCTCAGATCGATGCCGCCGCTGATGATGATCATGGTCATCCCCAAGGCGCCGATGGCGACAATCACCGTTTGAGTGAGAATGATCTTGAAGTTCGGTCCCGTGAGGAAATAAGGGCGCACTTCGGAACTGAGACAGAAGAGCCCAATGACGAAGAGCAGACCTATGAAGGGGCCCAGGAGATTGAGTGCCTGCCGGGTTCGGGTGGTGGCGAGAAGCGGAGCCATGCGGGTTCAGTTCAGTGTGGGGACTGGGTTTCAACCTGGCCGATCGCTGCGGCGATGATGCCATGTTCCGTCCATTCTTCGACAGGGCGGACGTCCGAGAGCACTCCGCGGCACATCACCGCGATGGTGTCGCACACGCCGAGCAGTTCCGGGAGGTAGGAACTGACGAACAGGACGGCTTTGCCCTGCGCCGCCAACCGCCCGATCCATTGGTAGATTTGCACTTTGCTTCCGACGTCGATCCCTCGCGTCGGTTCGTCCAGCAGGAGGATCTTGGCGTCATGATGCAGCAACCGGCCGACGGCAATCTTCTGTTGATTTCCGCCGGAGAGTTCTGAAACGGGCTGCGCCGGGCTGGTGGCACGCACGTCCAACTGTTCCATCCAGTGTCGTGTTATCTCCTGTTGCCTGCGGCTGCTGATCAATCCCCACCTGGAGACCGGCGCGAACCGCGTGATCGTCAGATTATCGGCCAGGCTACGGTTCAGGAGCAGACCCTCCTCTTTGCGGTTTTCGCTGAGAAGCCCAATGCCTTGGGCCAACCGCGTGCCCGGGTTGGCGCGCGTGGCTTCGCGTCCCTGGACGACGACCACGCCCGCTTTCATCCGGTCCAAACCGAAACAGGCGCGCAGCGTTTCGGTCCGCCCGGCGCCGATCAATCCGGCGAGGCCCAGAATTTCCCCTTCCCGGAGTTTGAAGCTGACCGAACGAGGCTTGGCTTCTCCAGCCAACTGCCGAATCTCAAGGATCTCGTTGCCCAGCAGATGGAGAGTCCGGGGGTAGATCTCCTTGATCTCGCGCCCGACCATCATCCGGATGATCTCGGTGAGGCTTGCGTTGGCCATGTCCCCTGTGCTGACGCTTTCGCCGTCCCGGAGCACGGTATACCGGTCGCAGACCTGTTGACATTCCTCGAGGAAATGGCTGATGTAAATCACGGTAACCCCGCGTTTCCTCAGCCTATCGACGACGGCGAAGAGGTTTTCCGTATCCACCTGCGTCAGGCTGCTGGTCGGTTCGTCCATGATGATCACCTTCGGATTGCCGACCAGCGCCCGGGCGATCTCGACCACCTGTTGCTCGGCAATGGACCGTGTGTAAACCGGCGCTTCGAGCGGGATGCTATCATGCCGAAGTTCGCCCAGCGCGGCTCGGACCAGTTCCCGCCGGCGCGGCCGGTTTAACCACCCGAGCCGCGATGGTTCCTCGCCCAGTAACACGTTCTCCTCGACGCTCAGATGCGGCGCCAGGTTGAGCTCCTGGTAAATCATGGCGATCCCGGAGCGCTTGGCGTGCAAGGGGTCCTTGGGATGAAACGGTTTGCCTTCCAGTTCGATCGTTCCGCCGTCCGGAACATAGGCACCGCTCAGGACCTTCATGAGCGTGCTCTTGCCGGCTCCGTTCTCTCCAATCAGCGCATGCACCTCGCCCGCGGCTGCTTCGAGGGACACCGATCTCAGGGCCCGGGTCGCGCCGAACGCCTTTGCCACGGCCACCATGCGCAACCGCGGTTTCATACCCACGGTTCCGCAGCCTGGGGCGTTCCTTGGGGCGAACCTGGAGCGGGAACAAACACGACGGAAAGCGCTGCTTGGCCTAATTGAGGTATTTGTCGAACGGTGGGTTTAGCAGCTCTTTCACCTCCGGTTGCTCCATGTTGCCCGGGGTCACGAGCATGACGCCGGTATCCACCCGCTTTTCGACTTTCTGTCCTTGGAGATGCTGAACGACCATTTTGACGCCCAGATAGCCCATCTTGACCGGGTTCTGCACGATCAGTCCCTGCAGGTCGCCCTTTTTCATGTCGGCGACCGATTGGGAACCGGCGTCAAAGCCGATCATCTTTACCTTTCCGCCCGCTTTGCCGATGTCTCGCAGGGCCTTCGTCATCGCGATTGTCGAAGTTTCATTGGGGCAGAAGACGCCGTTCACTTCGGCACCGAACCGGTTCAGGAGGTTCTGCGAAGCCTGGTAGGCAGTTTCCCGCGTCGGCCCTGCGTACTGGTCGGAGGAGATAAGCTTCAGGTTGGGGAACTTGTCCTTGAGCGTGGCGAGAAACCCAGCTTCACGCGCTTCCGTGCTCGCGGAACCGACCGCGTATCGGAGGAGGATAACATTGCCTTTGCCGCCGAGCCGTTTCCCCAAGTGTTCAGCGGCCAACACTCCGCCTTTGTAATTGTCGGTCGCCACGAAACTGGTGTAGGCCTCGGTCTTGAGGTCTGAATCGATGATGATGACCGGGATCCTGGCTTTGACCGCGTTCGCCACCGGGCGGACCAGGGCCTGGGAATCCAAAGGGGCCAGAACGATGCCGCTCACCCGCCGGGTCATGAAGTTTTCGACGACCTGGATTTGCTGGTCCCGGTCATCTTCCCGGAGCGGGCCTTTCCAAATGATCCGGACATCCAGGCCAGTGGCTCTCAACTCTCTTTCCGCCATGACGGCGCCCGTGTTGATCGCCTTCCAGAACTCGTGGGTGGTGCCTTTTGGGATGACGGCAATCGTATACGTCTTCGACGCGGCCAGAGAGGGCAGGGCAGCCAGAACCATGAACACAAAAAGCCCGAGGGAACGGAACAGTGGTTTCACGCCGAAACCGTATGCAACTCGTTGGGGGTTTTCAACCTTTTTGGCTGTTCGACCCCTTTGCCAGGCTTTAACCTCCGTTTTCAATGACCGAACAGGAATTCTCAGTTTGGCTTCTTCTTCGGAGCGCCGGTTTGCAGCCGGCTTCGTTTCTCACCGCCGCCACAAACAAGCCGCGTTTGAAGCCGGTGCTTCGAACAAAACGAGAATTGCTGATGACCGAAAGTTAATTCTTCTATGGAAACCCCCGTCAGCGAGCGAAGCATCCCGTCAGCCAACGCCACCGGCCTTTTCCGAATGCCGGACGGCAGAAACCTCGTGTTCACCTTCACCCTGGTCAGTTCGCTCTTTCTCCTTTGGGGCCTCTGCAACGGGATGATCGACGTGATGGACAAGCATTTCCAGACGGAACTTGGCCTGACCAAGTCGCAGTCCGCCTGGGTTCAATTCGCCCATTACCTCGGGTACTTTCTTATGGCGCTCCCGGCGGGCTGGCTGGCCATCCGGTTGGGTTACAAGGGCGGCATCATCGCGGGACTGCTCATGGTTTCCTTGGGAGGGTTCTGGTTCCTTCCGGCGACCTATTTCAATGCGCTTGCCCACACGGGCGCCATCTCCCAGCACACTGCGTTCGTGGGGTATCTTGCCGGGGTGTGTGCGATTGCGGCCGGGTTGACCTTCCTCGAGACGGTGGCCAATCCTTACACCACCGTGCTCGGCCCGAAGGAGTATGCGGCAACCCGCATTAACCTGGCCCAGTCGTGCAACGGAATTGGCTGGGTTTTCGGCCCGATCATCGGGGGCGTGTTCTTCTACTCGAAAGACGCGACGGGAAGAAGCACCGGGAGTGAGACCCTTTACATCCCGTATGTCATTGTCGCGATCGTGGTGCTCGTCTTGGCGGCTGTCTTTTACTTCGCCTATATCCCGGACATTAAGACCGAAGACACCTATCATTTGGACGACGACAGCGCCCCGGCCGCCTCACGTTCCATCTGGAGCCATCCGCATTTCGTGATGGCCGTGGTCGCTCAATTCTTCTATGTCGCAGCGCAAGCGGGCATCTTCAGCTTCTTCATCAATTACATGACGGCCGAAGTTCCGCCCATTCCAGCCTCCTGGCGCTCGGATCTGTTAAGCACCTGGTTCCAAACCAACCCGAATGGCGTGCTGGCCATCAGCGACCGCGGAGCTGCCAATCTCGCGTCGGTCGGGTTTATTTGTTTCCTGATTGGCAGGTTTACGGGCGCGGGGCTCTTGAAGAAGTTCTCTCCATACAAGATTCTCGGCTTGTATGGTCTCTTGAACGTCCTTTGCTGCTTCCTGGTGTTCCTGAAGCTGGGCTGGTTCTCGGTGGCATCTGTCTTCCTGAGCTATTTCTTCATGTCGATCATGTTCCCGACCATTTTCGCCCTGGGCATCCATGGCTTGGGCGCGCGGGCAAAGAAAGCTTCGGCTTACATCGTGATGGCGATCATGGGTGGCGCGGTGCTGCCGAAATTGATGGGACACGTGGCGGACCTCTATGACATGTCCCGGGGCTTTATTGTCCCGCTGTTCTGCTTTGGTATTGTTGCCTTCTATGGGTTTGCCTGGCCCAGGTTAAGCAAGACGACCGATCTGGGTCCGATGAAGGCTCCCACAGGTGGGCACTGAGGGCTGCTGGCTAAGGCGTGCCGAAGCCGTCGCGCCCTCCAGGATGCAAAGAGATTACTTGCCGGTCCGGGGCAGGGGAGCGTAGATTCAGGCGTTCTTGTTGTGCGCGCGTAGCTCAATTGGATAGAGCGTCGGCCTCCGGAGCCGAAGGTTGCAGGTTCGACCCCCGCCGCGCGTACCATCCCTTGATCCTCTTAACCGGCTTTCATACCGCTGGAGCGCACTGGCGGCCGCCTTGTACCCCGCCAAGCCGGTGCGCTGGGCCAATTCCCTGAGCGTCAGCCCGCATCCCTGCAGCAGAGCCGCTTACGCGTCTGTGCGCAAGTTGCGCACACGGACAGCCGCAGAACGCTGCGCTCTTCTCCGCTAATTCAATGAGCGCAGATCAGCGTGGATAAGCGTTTGGGGCGTGAGAATACAATGCGGCGGGCCGATCGCCGAGCTGCCGCGTTGTTTCAGCCTTTTGGCTGCTTGAGCGGACCGAATGTCGCACAGTTTCGGGCCAAATTGGCCGCAAACGGCAAATCTGGCCCGCAGGCTAATATGGTCCGGTTTCCTTGCGCCTTACGCTTCGTGGACCAGCTTCAATCCTGAATACCGGCAGAAGCGCTGGAGGTCTTCGACGACATTGCCATAGCAGGTGACACGGTGGAGTCCGTGCGACCAGTTTTGCCAGAGCTTTTTCGCATCGCCATCGACCTGGACCGTAATCTTGGTGCGGCAGCCACGGTCGGTCTCCGGGACATCAATAATCTCGCCGGTGAAATAAAGCACCTCCTCAAGCCCGACCAGCAACGCCTGTGTCACTTCCTGTCCCTTGCGCATGTGGACCTGGGGGACACACCCTTCCTGCCGTTCCATAATCGTGCGCAGCTTGAACGGGGCAGCCTTCCCGGCAGGGCCATCCATCCTGGTCGATCCGAGGCAGTGCGCCAGGATGATACTTCCCGTCGATTCGTCCATGGTTGGATCGCTGATGAAGCCGGGCTTGCCTGAAAGCCCTTGCAGGATCATGAACGTCAGGGCGCTCGTGAGGTCCGATTCGCAGATGCCCGCCAGGCCTTGATCGTTCAAGCGGACGAACCCGACGCACGGGAACGCCGGCAACTTCCGGTACATGCTGCCATAGCAATCCACCATCATCGCCGTGCCTTGCTCTTCATCCATCAGCTTTTCGAACGCCAGCGCCAGTCGGCATGATCTATAAACCTCTTCGCGCGATGGTTCCACGACCTTGGTGGCACGGCGAATCCAGGCCCGTGTCTCGGCTTCGGCCGTCCGATGATCAATGACGTCGTAGGCCTTCAACACCCGGTCCAATTCGATCGTCTTGACTTCGGTCCCGAACTTCGCGCGGAGCGCCGCGAGCCGTTCGGCACTGGGTGGGTTGGTCGTCACGTTAAGGATTCTGGCCTCGCGCATATGGTGCAACGCGCGGAACGGGCGCACTGCCACGGCCAGTTGCGAGAAGTCGCTCGTCAGGAAGCACTCGAACATCGATCCGTTCTCCTTCTGACGCATCGCGCCAAACTGAGACCATTCATGGCCGGAATACGGGGCTGCGAAAAGTGCGGTGGGACGTTTGCTCTTGAGCATTTCCTCCACCGTTTCGCGCATGCCCATGGAAAGGTGGATCAGGAGCACGCCGTCCGCGCTCTTCAACTCATCCTGCAGTTGGGCGACAGCAGCCTTATCGCTGATCAACTGGTTGCCGATGAATTCGACATCTTTGAACGCGGCCGCTTCTTTCTTGAAATAGGCTTCATACCGGGCGCGTTCGGCGTCCAATGCGAGCTTGGGAGTCGGCCAATGCGCCTCGGGTTTTCCAAGATAGTACTTCGCCACGCGAACCTTGGATTTGCGGCAGCCTGGGCTGACGAGGCTTGGACAGCCGGGCCCATTCGCCGCGGCCCAGGCCGGACACTGCCCAAGGCAAAAGGCGCACGCGCCGGAGAACGCGGCTGTGCGGAAGAGGAATTGCCGCCGGCTCATTTCAGCCAGACGGAGCGTGCTGGGGAGGAGTTGAGCGTCGCCGGGGGTGAGAAATTGGCGGTTCATGGCCGCAGGGTACGGCCGCTTGACGAATTAGCAAACCTAAAATGACACCGCGGCCAGGTGCCCTCTCGGGTAACAGTTACTTTTGGCGCACGGCGGTGCGGAGGGATATAACAGGTATATAACACGTATTTAACAGGTATTTCACTCGATCGGGAGACGTGTTAAATGCCTGTTAAATACGGGTGAAATTCGGGTGAAAACCGTCCGCAGCGCCCCCGGTCCGCCCGGCCTTGGAATGCGCCGCCTGTTGGGATCTGCTGGTGGCCAAGGCCAAAGTGCCGCTGAGCAGTTGCAGAGCGGAAAGACGATTCTGCACGAAGCGGTGTCGGACGATCGGACGATCGGATGATCGGATGACGCGGCCCAAATTCCACTTGACATCTGATTTGGAAAAACAGCCAATGACCCGGACACCCTTGATCCAACAAAGGACGCCTCCTATGAAAACAATTCCATTCTTGATCAACCCGTATGTCGGGTCGCTGATCTGTGCCCTGGCGGCCGGAACAGCGTTGGCCGAAGTGACGCCGCAAGGCTGGTGGCATTATGGCGAGGTCGCCGATTATTATGCCGATTCCAGCGGCAATAACCGGCGTTTTGCCCTGGGCTACTCGTGCGCCGGCGGCGGCAACGCGGGCGGCGGCGTTGTTCCGTTCGGGGTTGGCGGACCGCTGGGCACGACAGGCTTCTCCAGCACCCACTCGGTTTACTGGACGCCGTTGCACTGCAGCGCGGCTGCGATGTGGAACCCCTGGGGCTCGGGAACGCCGGAGAATGAATGGAACCCACCCCCGACCAATTACGTGGTCGAGTGCTGGATTCTGCCGGAAGACACCGGGATTACCACCGGCAACCGGACTTGGTTCTTCGCCAGCGGCTCGGGCGATTTCTCACAGCCGGATCGGCCGCAGCGCACCGGGGCTGGGGGTGTTTACCTGGCTATCGACCAGGCGGAGGGCACATCGAAGGTGGGCGCGTTCGTGATCCCGAACGCCGGCCAGGGCGTCCCGACGGAAGTTCAGATTGGCGATTTCGTGGATATTGAAACCAACCGCTGGATGCACGTGGCGGTCGTCAACGATGGCGGGACCAACACCTTTTACGTGGACGGCGTGGCGCGCGGCGCGTCCACCAGCCAGAATACCATTCCCAATGGCAACATCTTCGCCGGCGGCAGCCCGGGCACACAACCGTCGTTCAAGGGATATCTGGACGAGTTGCGCATTAGCACTTTCGAACCTGGCAAGTTCTCGGTGAGCGACCTCCTGATCCGCCCGGCCGGGCCGAGCATTATCGAGCAGCCGCAATCGGCGGTGGTGTGGGACGGGGGCGCAGCGTCGTTCAAGGTGACGCCGGCGGTGGATGCGTCCATCACCTACCAATGGAGGAGCGGCGATGCGGCGATCAATGGCGCGAACCAGGCTCAACTTTACTTCCCCACGGTAGCGGCGGCGGACAACGGGAAGAGCTTCTCGTGTTTGCTGACGGGCGGCGGAGTGACGATCACCAGCGCGGTTGTCTCCTTGACGGTGGTTACGCCGACGGCGGAGGAGATCGGTGACGCCCAGGCGTACCGCAATGTGGTTCGGGGCGAGTCCAGCCTGGCGGCCTACTTCCCGGGAGACCATTGCACAGGCTCGACCCTGACGAACGTGGTGGACGGTGCCTCCGGTGGCGTCCTCCTGCTCAATGCGTACTACGATGGCCAGACCAACCGCGCGCTCATCCAGCGCTCGGTGGCCTTTGACGGGGATGGCACAGTGCAGCTTCCTTCCAAAGAAGAGTTCGAGTTCGCGTCGGGCAATGGCACGGTGGAAGCCCTGGTCTACGTCACGCATAGCACGATCGATGATCAGGCCGTCTTTTCGGCGGCCGTCGACAGCACCGCTTTCAGCTATGGCATCCTGTTGAATGGCGCCGGCAACAGCCTGGCGTTTGTCAGCGGGGAGGAAAGGCTAACCTGGTCGGTTGCTCCCAGCTTGATTGGCCGGTTGGTCCATATGGCCTTCACCGTCAAGAACGGGGCCGAAGTGACGCCGTTCCTTGATGGGGCGCCTCTGGCAACGCAAACGCTCGGCATGCCCATAGGGTTTACCGGGTCGCCCGCCTGGATCGGATCGATGGGCGATGGCAAGTTCCTTGCCGGGACGGTGGGTGAACTCGCGGTCTATCGCGCGGCCCTTTCCGGCAGCGCCATCCAATCCCATTACACCAAGCTCGTCTATGGGAGCACGGTTGCTCCGCCTGTTTTCGTGAGCCAAACGTTGGGCCCGAAAACCCTCTACGCCGGGAGCGCCCCTGTGTTAAGCGCGGTGGTATCGGGTGCCTTGCCCTTCACTTATCAATGGAAATCAAACGGCGTGGCCGTTGCCGGGGCGACTTCTCCGAACCTGACCGTGGCAGGCGGGGCCGCCGGAACGTCCGCCACCTATGTCCTGACGGCGAGCAACGTCTTCGGCTCGGCCGACAGCCAGCCGGTCACCCTGGATTTCGTCGCCCCAACGGGCGCGTACGCGGAAGCTGTGGCCGCCGATCATCCTTCGTCTTTTTGGCGCCTGGGCGAAAGCAGCGGAACGGTCGCGAAGGATTCCGCCGGGTTTAATGATGGCGAGTATGTGAACGCCGTGAAGCTCGGCGTCCCCGGCGCATTCCCGGTCGACGTCGATACGGCCATGCAGGTCGCCGGGGATGGTGCGCGGGCGCAGGTTCCCTTCTCGACAACCCTCAACCCGAGCACGCCGTTCACGGTGGAGTTCCTGGCCAAACCCGCCCTGTCAGGCCAGCAATCCACGTGCGTCATTGGGGCCCAAAACCGGGCCATCGGACGCTCCGGATACGCCATTTACCAGGGGTTGAACGGTGCCTTCTGGGAAGCGCATCTGGGCGACGCCAGCACGGTTCGTCTTTGGATGTTCGGCAAGGTCGTCCCGCAAGCGGACCAATGGTATCACGTCGTCCTGGTGTATGATCCGAGCCTGGAGAACTTCCCCGGCCGGCTTTACGTGAATGGGGTCGACGACCTGAATTATACCGATTCGCGCAACGAAGGCACGCTGTTGCCGAATAGCGAGGCGCCCCTGGAGATTGGCAGCCGGTATGGAGGCGGCGTCCCGTTCAATGGCACTATCGACGATGTGGCGTTCTACAACTACGCCCTCACCGAGCAGCAAGTGATCAATCACTGGAAGTTCACCTGGGCGCCCGCGGTGGTGGATCAGCAGCCGGTCGATGTCTCCGAAACGGAAGGCGATACTGTCACCCTCACGGTCAAGGCCAGTGGCTATCCCAACACCTATCAGTGGTTCAAGAATGGAACCGCCTTGGCGGCCGCAAACAACGCCGACGGAACGCCCCACTATCCGCAGGGCGTCGCGTCCGAAACGCTGGTGATTGCTCAAGCCACTGCGACCGACGCCGGGCTTTATCACGTGGTGATCACCAACCCTGCCGGGAACCAGACCACGGCGGATGCGCGCGTGACCGTTGCCAACGACACCACGCCTCCCACGATCGCCTCGGTTGAAGCGCTCTCAACCCCGAGTCCCAATGGAGGAAAACCTTATCTGGTGAAGGTTGTCTTCTCCAAACGGATGAGCACGACCACGGCCCAGGCCGCCGCGAATTACAGCCTCAATGGCGGTGTCACCGTGAGTGGTGTCTCCTTCTTTGAAAATGCCGCTGGAGCGGCTTTTGGCGCGGACTGGAGGTCCGTCATCCTGGCCACGAGCGGACTGACGCCCGGCCAGAGTTACACCTTGAACGTGACCGGTGTGAAGGACCGGACGGCCACCGGCAATACCATCGCCCCCGCCGCCGTCTCCTTCACGGCGCCGGTGCTCACGACCGGCGTTATCGGGTGGGATTATTACTATCTCGGCGAACCCGCGCCGTCGCCCTTGGACGTGGCCTGGCTGATCGCAAGCCCGTTCTTCCCGAATGGCCCGATCACCAGCGCGCTTCCGACCACGTTCGATAGCAATCCCATCACCGGTGGCGACCTGGCGGCCAAACCGGAATTTGGTGCGCTCGGTTCGAACTATGGTTCCGTCATGTCCGGCTGGATTACGCCGAAGGTCTCGGGAAGGTATACGTTCTTCATCGCCAGCGATGATCCATCGGAACTTTACCTGAACGCGACCGGAACCGACCCGGCCGGCGCGGTGAAGATCGCCGAGGAAACAGATTGCTGTGACGCCTTCCAGGACTTCGGCGTCACCAATGACGACGGGTTCACGAGCGCCACGAGCGAAGCCGTTTCGCTGGTCGCTGGCCGAAGTTACTTCATCAAAGCCCTGCAGACCGAGGGCGGCGGCGGCGACTGGGTCAAGGTGGCCTGGCAACTGGAAGGCGATCAAACGCCGTCCGCGCAGTTGCTCCCGATCGGCGCCGAATATCTCTCGGCCTATGCGTCCGTGGCCGAACCCGAGTTCGATCTGCCGGTCATGGCTGGCGGCCAATTAACCATCCGTTGGACTGGCGGAGGCAGCCTTTACGAGTCCACGGACCTGACCACCTGGACCGCCGTCCCAGGCAATCCGTCCAGCCCGTATGCCGTTGCGCCGACTGGCGCGCAGAAGTTCTACTTGCTGCGCCAGTAGTCTGGCCAAGTCAGTCCCCCACCTGCCGTTCACCCTTCCGGTGGCGGCAGGTGGTTTGTTATCGGGCGGTCCTCGTGCGATGATCCATCCTGGAGACTATTACGTATGAGGCTCTTTTGCGCATTTCTTCTTTACTGCGGAACCTTGCACGCCGCTGCGCCTGAGCCAGCGGCAAGCGGCTCGTCAACGACAGCCAATTCTGCCCCAACGGACGCGGGGGACATCGAAGGCGTCGTCACCTTCCATGGGCCAAAGCCGAAGCCGCTACGAGACGATGCCGGTGGTGAGCGCGATCTCATCCATGTCGATCCGAACAATGGCGGTCTGCGAGACGTGATGGTGTGGCTCGAGGTAGAGAAGCCGTCCGCAGCCGATGGCGAAGGCGACAAGGTTCCCTCGAAACTTCGCGCGGCCATCGTCGACCAGCGGGATCACGAGTTCGTCCCCCGTGTGCTTGGGATTCGGGCCGGTCAGGCGATCAGGTTTACCAACAGCGACACCGCCAACCACAACGTCCGCACCGCCTGCGTCAACCCTGGCAATCAGTTCAACGTGTTCACGGGAATTGACGGATCTTACCGGCACCGCTTCGATCTGGAACCTCAGAAACAGCCCATTCGGGTCGCTTGCGATATCCATCCGTGGATGCGCGCCTGGATTTACGTATTTGAGCACCCATTCTTCACGGTAACGGACGAGGAAGGCCGGTTCAGGATTGGATCTGTTCCTGCCGGGACCTACAAGGTCTCATTTCAGCAGCCCGATATTAATTACAGCGTGAAACGTGACGTCACGATTCCTGCAGGAGGCGTGGCCAAGGTCGCCATTCAAGCTGCGGCCAAGACCGACTAACCTCTATTGCTCAATCCTTGCCTTATGCGCATCCTTGTTGCCTGGATGCTTCTGCCGTTATGCCTGAACGCTCAGAGGGTGCGAGTGGAGTTCGTCCCCACGAAGCAGGACTGGGTTCCGGGCGAACCCATCATTCTCAAAATGACGCTGACCAACACGAGCGATGCCGCCACAAGAGTCGACTGGGGATTCGCAGGTGTGGGGAACGTCACATTCTCAACCAACGGAACGATTTGGGTTACGGTGCGCTTCGGGAAGCCAGGTGCATCCGAGGGTGAAAGTCCCTCAAGTCT
>CAZODO010000126.1:0-16114 GCA_964578605.1 uncultured Verrucomicrobiota bacterium
GATCTGTGCGGGGGGCGCCGGGTAACCGGCGTCCCTACCGCGACAAATGTCAGAGGGAAAAATCTGAGAGGCGCACGTGTCCATGGACCCAGCGGCAATTGGTATGCTTCATGCCATTCAACAAGACCGCAGGAGGATTGAAGAAAAGCTAACTCAACGTGCTGCACGAATTCGATCTGGAGGAAAAAAGCTTGACGGCTGTATGAAAACAGCCATACAGTATGGCTAAACATTCCATGGGTCGTCTTATGGCCAGGAAACTCCCAAAAAGAGCTTTCAACCCAATGCGGCGATTCCAAACCGGAGGTCGTCTGTGAGAACGAATATCCTGATCTGGGTGACTTGGCTGGCAGTGGTCTCGAATGGACTGGCGGCGGGACGGGTGGGTGACGCTAACGGCGATGGCAAGGTGGACACCGCTGACGCCAAAACCATCCTCGGAGCGGCCGTCTCAGCGACCGTGCTCGGCTCCGCGGAAGCGCCGCTGGCCGATGTCAATGGCGACGGCGAAGTCAACGTCCTGGATGCGGTGCTGTTGCTTCAAGATCCCCAAGCCAACGCGGGCGGGCAGCTTAGCGGTTTCTCGGCCAAAGCGACGTTTCGGAATTCGAGAGCCGAAATCGTGCTGAGGTTTGAAGGGGCAGCGGCGGCGGTCGGCCCGTCTGTGGCCGTTCGACTGGCCGATCTATCGGGCGCGGAGCTGGGCAAGAAGGAGCTTGTCCTGACCGAAGCCGCGGGCGCGAAGGAAGGAGTTGCCACGTTCACTTTGCCCGCTTCCACCGCCCTTGCCGACCTGGTGCAATATGTCGTCCAGGTGGACGGAGAGATTGGCGGGCTCCTTTTTAGCGAGAAGGCAAGCCTTTACCAAATGGTGCCTCAATTGGTGGCGCACTTGTTCGGACCGGAGACCGTGCTGGCCGGATCGGACCAGCGGTTTCGTGTCGTGGCCGAGGAAATGACCACGGGAGAGCGAGTGGGCGGCGCGCAGGTCGCGCTCTCGCTATGGGTTGGCCAGCCCGGCACCCAGGTCGGTTCGTTCTCGGGGGTCACGGATGGCCGCGGGGTTGTTGACCCGGTGATCACGGTTCCTGCGGGAGTGCGCGGAGACGGCAGGTTGGTGGTGCAAGTGAGGTCTGATTCCGAAAGCCGGACGCTGGATAAGCAGGTCAAAGTCCAGGAAGCTTCTGTGACGCTGCTGACGACCGACAAGCCGCTTTATCAACCGGGCCAAACCATCCACGTCCGCACACTCACACTGAAAAAGCCGGAGATGCTTCCAGCCAGCGGCAGCGAAATGGTGATTACCGTCGCCGATTCCAAAGGGAACAAGGTGTTCCGGAAGACGGAAACCATTAGCACTTACGGTGTCGCGTCGGCTGAATTCACCCTTGCGACGGAGCTCAATCTCGGCGCCTACACCGTCACGGCGGCGGTGGCCGGCTCGTCCACCGAAAAGCAGATCACGGTCAAGCGCTATGTCTTGCCGAAGTTCAAAGTGACTCTGGAAACGGACAAGGCCTATTACCGGCCCGGCGCCAGACTCAACGGCACGCTCGGGGCGAATTACTTCTTCGGCAAAGCGGTCAATGGGGCAGCGGCCAGCGTTTCGCTCTCCAAGTTCGATGTGGAATTTCAGCAAGTGGCAAAGGCAACGGGAACCACGGACGCAAGCGGCAATTGGTCCTTTTCGCTGGACTTGCCCAGCTACTTTGTTGGGCAGCCGCTGCAGCAGGGGGAAGCTTTCGTGCTGTTAGAGGCAACGGTCACCGACGGCGCGGGCCACGAGGAAACCATCACTCAGACCGTCCCGGTGGCGGCTCAAGACCTCGTTATCCTGGCGGTGCCGGAAGGCGGGCGCCTGGTGTCTGGCGTGGAGAACAAAGTCTTCGTGTTGACCACTTACCCTAATACGACCCCCGCCCGAACCCATTGCGACATCACCTTGGGGGGGCAAACGGTGGCCCTGGAAACGGACGACGTGGGGATCGGCGTGGCCACGTTGACACCCGCGGGGAGTTCGAGCCTCACCCTGAATATTCAAGCGCGCGACGCCAACGGCCACACTGGCGAGAAGGCGTTCACGCTGGCCATGAGCCAGTCCAGCGACGCCCTCCTGTTGCGAACCGACCGCACCCTCTACTCGGTGGGCGAGGAGGTCCTGGTCGATATCTTCGGAAGCGCGACGGGAGGTTCGATTTTCGTGGACCTGCTCAAGGAAGGCCAAACGATCTACAGCCGGATTTTGGACCCGGAAGGGGGGCGCACCTCGCTGGTCATTCCGCTCTCGGCGGAGATGTCCGGGAGCCTTTGCCTCTCGGCGTATCGAATTACCCCCGGAAGCGACACGGTGCGGGATCGGAAGCTGATCTACGTCGATCCAGCGAATGAACTCCGTTTGAGCTACAGCCCGGACAAGGACACTTACCTGCCCGGAGAGCCCGCCTCCATCCGCGTGAGCGTCCGGGGCAAAGACGATCAACCCACGGTCGCGGCGGTGGGGTTGAACATTGTCGATGAAGCCGTGTTCGCGCTCCAGGAGATGCAACCGGGCATGGAAAAGGTCTACTTTTACCTGGAGGAACAACTTCGCAAGCCGCGCTACGAGATCCACGGGTTCGAGCCGGACACGATTATTGGCGCGCCCGATCCCGTGCTGGACACGCGCCGGGACCAGGCGCTTGGGCTGATGTTCGCCACTTTGGCCCAGGAGCAAGCCGGCGCGTTTGAACTCTCCAGTCGGTCGGGCGACGGCCAGAAGCTGCAGCAAACCCTGGTGAATATGCTGTGGAAGGACCTTCGCCACCTGGTCGACCCGCTCGCCGACCTGTTCCGAAGCTATCCCACGGATCAGCCGGAGACTTTCCTGGATCAGGCCATCGGCGATGCCACGCGAAAAGGCACGCTCAAGCCGGACGATTCATTGGATCCGTGGGGCATGCCCTATCGCATCTCTTACCAACAGGCGGTGGATCAATACGCCTTCAAAAGCGCCGGGCCGGACGAGCGTTGGAACACCAGCGACGACCTTTCGGTCGCTGTCGCGACCGCGGTGGTCCACGATCCGTGGATGCGCGAAAACCCATGGTGGGAGTTTGGACCGGTCGCATGGGCCCGCGGAGAGTTTCTCGACGCCGTCACCACCGGTTTCCCGCCGCCTATCGAGGACCAAGATGGCAACGCCGGCGGGGGTGGCGTCCGTAACGACACGAAATCAAATAGCGATGCCCCGTACCTGCGCCAGTACTTCCCCGAAACGCTCTATTCGAACCCGGCCATCATTACGGGGCCGGACGGCATCGCCGAAGTGAACCTGGGCATGGCGGATTCGATCACGAGCTGGCGGTTGACCGGGCTGGCTTCAAGTGCCGACGGCCGGATGGGCAGCGCCACGGGTGCCCTTCGCAGTTTCCAGGAGTTCTTCGTCGATCTGGACTTGCCCGCAACACTGACCCGCGGCGACGAAGTGTCCGTGCCGGTGGCCATCTACAATTACCTGGCCACCGCGCAGGACATCCGGCTGGTGGCCGATGGCGGGGAATCGTTTGAACTGTTGGACCCGGCCGAGCAAACGGTGCGCATCGACGCCAACCAGGTGGCTGCCGCCCATGTCCGCGTTCGCGCCAAGGCGGTGGGCTTGCACAAGCTTCAGGTGACCGCTTTCGGCAGCGCGCGCAGCGACGCCCTGGTGCGGCAGGTTGAGATCGTTCCGGACGGATCGGAAGTGCTCGTGACCCACAGCGGACGCCTCGATGGCACCGTGGAACATCAGGTGGAAATACCGGCCGAGGCCATCGCCGGCGCCAGCAAGATCTTCGTGAAGGTGTATCCCGGCCTTTTCAGCCAGGTGGTGGAAGGGCTGGATTCGCTGCTCCAGATGCCCTTTGGCTGCTTTGAGCAAACCTCATCCGTGACCTATCCGAATGTGCTGGCGGTGGAATACATGAAAACCGTCGGCCAGATCACACCCGAGGTCCTGATGAAGGCGGAGGGGTTCATAAGTGCCGGTTACCAACGCCTTTTGAGCTACGAGGTCGCTGGCGGCGGCTTCGAGTGGTTTGGTCATCCGCCCGCCCACAACGTGCTCACGACCTACGGGCTCATGGAGTTTTCGGACATGAGCAAGGTGTGGTATGTCGACCCGGCGGTCATCAGGCGCACCCAGGATTGGCTGGTCCAGGACCAGGAACCCGACGGTTCCTGGATCCCGACGGAAGGGGGCATTGCCGAAGGCGCCATCGACCGCTACCAGAACGATATCCTCCGGACCACCGCTTATGTCGTTTGGGGGTTGACCTCGTCCGGATACGCGGGACCAGCCGTGACGAGCGGGACGGCCTACATGAAGGGCAAGCTCACGAGTTCGGGGTTCGATGCCGAAACCTACACCCTCGCCCTGTGCGCCCACGCCTTGCTGAGCAACGTGGACGATCCGCTCCTTCCCGGGCTCTTCGAAAAGATCGAGGCGCGAAAGCAAACTCAAGGCGACATGGTCTGGTGGGAGAACGAAGCGCCAACGATGACGTATTCGCGCGGGAAAGGCGCCGACGTCGAACTCACCGCGCTCCTGACCCAGGCGTATATGCGATACGGCCGCGATGCCGCAACCGCCGCCAAAGCCTTGAACTACTTGATCCATTCCAAAGATCCTGGCGGCAACTTCGGCTCCACTCAGGCGACCGTCCTTGCGCTGAGGGCTTTCTGCATGGCCGCGGGCGGTTTGACTCAAGCCCCCGACGCCACCGTGCACATCACCATCAACGGCACGGAAGCGAAGCAGATCACGCTGAACGAATCGAACAAAGATCTCCTGTTCCTGTGCGATCTCCAGGAGCAAACACAGCCCGGCAAGAACAGCGTCAGCCTCCGCTTCGAAGGCACGGGCAGCAGCCTGTATCAAGTGGTCGGCCGCTATTACCTGCCGTGGAAGGACGTTGCCCCTCCAGCGGAAGAACCCATCAGCATCTCGGTCGATTTCGATAAGACCGAGTTGACGACCCAAGACACGGTCCGCTGCACGGTGAACGTGGCCAATAACCAGCCGGGCACGGCCAAAATGGTGGTGGTCGATGTGGGCATCCCGCCCGGATTCACAGTGCTCACCGAGGACTTGGAACCTCTGGTGCAATCGCGCTTCCAAAAGTACCAAGTCGCTGGGCGGCAAGTGATCTTTTACCTGGACGAACTTCCTTCGAAGTCGCCGCTCGAATGGAGCTACCGGCTGCAGGCCAAGTTCCCGATTCGGGCGCTCACGCCCGAATCGGTCGCCTACGAATATTACAACCCGGAAATCAGGGCCGTGTCCGCTCCGCAAGAACTTTCGGTGGTCGAATAAGTCGAAGTTACCCATACGAACATGCACACGAAGGGGCTCTTATGAAATTGCATATGCACCACCCTCTGCTCGCAACCGCGCTGGGGCTGGCCTTTCTGCCTTGGGCCAGCCGCGCCGATGTTGGCATCTCCCTTTCCGCTCCCGGGATCGCGCCGGGAGGGACAACTATCGCATCGATCACGGTGCATCAGGCCGCCGGGTTTGCCGGGGCCGAGTTCGACTTGACCCTGCCCGCGTTCGTCAGGGCAGGAGAAGCGCGGGCTGTCTCAGACGACGGGTTCCAGGTCGTTTCGCGGTCGCAGCCTGGACGCCTTGCGGTCGCGCTGGCGAGGGGAGAGGGCTTCTCCCGAGAGACGGCCACGATCCTGCAGATCCCTTTGAAGGTGGCTCCGACCGCGCCGGCCGGCGAGTACAGCCTCGCTTTTGAGAACGTGCGGTTCTGTGACGCGCGCCCCACCTGGATAGCGGCTCAAGCCGAGCCAGGCAGCCTTCAAGTGCTCGAACCGCCAGTGGATCTCGACCAGGACGGGCTCCCGGACGAATGGGAAACGCGCTTCTTCGGCAGCACGGCCGGAGCGCCGGACGAGGATTTCGACGGAGACGGCCTTAGCGATGCCAAGGAATTTCTCACCGGAACCGACCCGCGTTCGCCCGATTCGGTCTTCCGCATCCGAAATGTGGAAGAGGTGATTGAAGCGGGCACTCGTAAGGTGCTCCTCGAATGGGAAGGGCACGAATCGCGCCGCTACGAAATCTACTGGAGCGACGGTCCGGTGGGTGAAAACATGGTCTGGCAAAAGGTGTACAACCCCGGTCTGCGCCGCGCGGGTGGGCTCTGGTTCTGGACGGACGATGGCACTCGAACGCGCACGCAGGTGGGCACCTTGCCAGAGCGGTTCTACCGAGTTGTCCTCGTCGAATGAGCGATCAGGCGATCTGCCCTAACTTAACGCAAGCAGCAGGGCCATGCCGACCACGGTCGTGAGGAGCGTCACCGGGATGCCGAACTTGGCGTATTCCCAGAAGCCGACCTCCACATGTTTGCGAGCGGACTCGACGACGATGATGTTGGCCACGGAACCCAGGATGGTGAGATTCCCCGCGAACGTGGTCGCCAGCGCCATCACCTTCCACATCAGTTCGGGTTGGGTGAAATGGACGATCCATTTCCCGGCCACGAGGACAAAGGGCACATTGGAAAACACATTCGACCCGAGCGCGGAGAACCAGGCGAGGTTCCAGGCCTGAGTTTGAGGCGTTTGGCCAAAGAGCCCGCGCAGGTGGTCATACGCTTGCGTGGGAAGCCCCGTGGCGTTCATGCCCTCCACCACAGCGAAGAGAGCGGCAAAGAAGACCAGCAGGTGCCAGTCCACAAGCTTCAATACTTCGTGGGTGTCGCGCCGGGCCAGGACCATGATCAACGCTCCGCCCGCCAAGGCGGTCCATGCGAGGTTCAACCCGCAAATGAACCCCAGAAACACCAGCGCGAGGACGCCGAAGGAAAGCCCGACCAACTGCCGGTCGAGCTGCGGGGCCGGTCCGGACGGACGCTGAATGACCGCCGCGGCGAGAACCTGGCGGAAGCCTAGCCGAAGGACCCAGTACTCAATCGCGAGACCCGCCCCCGCGACGGGAAGGAGCGAAGCGGAGAAGCCCAGGAAAGATAGGCCAGACATCTGCCCGATGATCATGTTCTGCGGATTCCCCACCAGTGTGGCGACGCTGCCCAGGTTCGCGCTCATCGCCAGAGCCAGGAGGTAGGGAGGCAAGGGCAATTGTCCCCGGACCATCACAGCCACGACCAGGGGAGTCAGCATCAGGCACACGGTGTCATTGACGAGCAACGCGGAAAGGACGCCGGATGCCACGATCAAGTAGAGCAACAGTCGCTCGGGAGTCGCCGCCCGCCGCAGGATCCAGTCCGCTGCCCATTCGAAAAATCCTCCCATGAACAGGTAAGCCGAGACGAGCATCATCCCCAGCAGCAGCACCAAGGTGTCATAATCGACGGCGCGATAGACCTTTTCAGGTGTCATCACGCCAAAAACCACCATGAGAACCGTGCCCAGCAACGCCGCTGCAGGCCGGTTGAGAGGAAGGACTTTCAACCGCCGACCGCTGATCAAGAGGTAGGTGAAGGCGAAAATGAGGATGGCGGCAAGTTCAGTCGGTGCGCTCATCGAATTGGCGGGGGATGCAACGGCAAAGGGCCTGTTCGCGCAAGGAGGAAGTCTGATAGCGATTACGGCTACGACTACGATTGCGATAGGGGAAAACGGCGGATAGATCTGAGATGCGCACCCTGGAGCGTGCCTGGCGCGCGGAGACGCGGCGAGGTTTCGTGGTGGGCCGGTCTTTGCGGGATGGCCAATGTGTCACAGAATGGTGACAAAGAGTCATCAGTGGCGTTAAGGCTTTGGCAATCAACATCTTGACTGGATGAGAACAAATTGTTCACAGTCCGTATTTGGCAAGCCCGCAGATCGGGACGCCCAAGAGCGGAGCAATTCGGACGGTGACAAACTGTCATTCTGCTGCCGGAAACCGCGGTCAGCGCGCGAAAAGCTTGCGGATAATATCCTCGATGGGCACTTCCTGGATGTCGATGTCCGTGACCGGCAGTTCATCGAGCAACGCTTTGCAGATCGGGATGACACGGTCGCGAGGCACTTTGAGCCTGATAAGCCCGGGGGATTGTTCGACGACTTCGCCATACTTGCCCAGGTCGCCGGGCGGATAATCGACCGTGCTGCTGCGATGAATGGTGATAATCTTGGAGTCGGCAAACCGATCCACGACCTCCGCGAGTTTGCCATCGAAAAAGATCGTGCCGTGGTCGATCACGATCACGCGTTCGCACAGTTCCACAATGTCCGCCATGTAATGGCTGGTCAGCAGGATGGTGGTCTTCCGGCTCGCATTGTGATGGCGCAGAAACTCACGGACGATCTTCTGCGAGACGACATCCAGGCCGATCGTGGGCTCGTCCAGGAAAAGGACCTTGGGTTGATGCAGGAGCGCGGCGATAAGCTCCATCTTCATGCGTTCCCCGAGCGACAGTTCGCGGACCATGACGCCGAGTTTTTCGGTCACCTGGAGGAGCGCGGCCATTTCCGCCACGGTGCGTTCGTACTCGGCGGGGGGGATTCCGTAGATCCGGCCGTTCAACTCAAGGGATTCGCGGGCGGGAAGGTCCCACCAGAGCTGGTTCTTCTGCCCCAACAAGAGCGCGAATTGGCGGCGGTAACCGTCCTTGCGTTCCCAAGGGACATAGCCCAGCACGCTCGCTTCGCCGGAGGTGGGGTAAAGCAGCCCGGCGAGCATCTTCAAGGTGGTGGTTTTCCCGGCACCGTTGGGCCCGAGCACCCCGACCAACTCGCCTTCGCTCACGGAAAAGCTAACGTCGTTGGCGGCGGCGATGTGTTCGTACTCGCGATGGAACAGTCCTTGCACCGCGCCCCAGAAGCCGGGACGCTTTCGGTAAATTCGGTAGGTCTTGGTGAGACCGCGAACGGAAATCACCGGGGTGCCAGGGTCGATCCGGGCTGGGCGGCCGCGTTTGGGAAAGCCTCGCTGCGCCACAAAAGGTCAGCGCTGAAGCTGCTTTTCCAGGTAGAGCACCACTTGCCGGACGCTTTGGTCGACTTCCATTCTGTCCTTTACGAGTCTGCACGCATGCAGGACCGTGCCATGGTCTCGTCCGCCAAAGGCTTCCCCGATCGTGTTTAAAGAGCTCTCGGTTAATTGGCGGGACAGAAACATCGCGACTTGACGCGGGAACGCAATGTTCTCCGGGCGCCGCTTGCTGGTCATGTCGGCCAGCCGGATATCGAAATGCTCCGCGACACGTTTCTGGATGGTTTCAATATTAACGGAGAACCGGCCTTCTTCATGCAAGACGTCGTGCAGCAGGGCTTCGATCATCTCAATCGTGAGCTTCTTTCCAGTCAGCGAAGCGTAAGAGGCCACCCGAATCAGCGCGCCTTCAAGGCGCCGGATATTCGATCGAATCCGCGCGGCGAGGAAGTTGATGACTTCGTCCGGGAGTTCGACCCCCATGGTCTTCTCTTTCTTGCGGAGAATTGCGACACGGGTTTCGATATCGGGCGGCTGCAGATCGGTGGTCAGGCCCCATTCGAACCGGGAGACGAGCCGTTGCTCGAGATTCTGGATTTCCGCGGCCGGGCGGTCACAGGTCAGCACGATCTGTTTGTGGCCCTCGTGCAAAGCATTGAACGTATGGAAGAACTCCTCTTGAATCCGCTCTTTGCCCGAGAGGAACTGGATATCGTCAATCAGAAGGACATCGGTCTGGCGGTACTTTCGGCGGAACCGGACCAATTGATTATTCTGGATGGCATCGATGTACTCGTTCGTGAACTTTTCAGAGGAAACATAAGCGACCCGAGATACCTTCTGATGGTTCGTCACGTACTGCCCAATGGCATGGAGCAGGTGCGTCTTCCCGAGCCCGACACCGCCATAAAGGAAGAGGGGATTGTACGACTTGCCCGGACTCTGAGCCACCGCCAGCGCCGCCGCATGCGCAAAGTTGTTGTTGTTCCCGACCACGAAGGTCTCGAAGGTGTTCTTCGGGTTGAAAACGACTTCCCGGTGCTGGGCGACACGGTGCGCCTGGTCCAAACTTTCCTTCGGCTTTGCGGCTGGATCGTCCGGGCGGGCGCCACTGGATTGGCCGCGCACGCGGAACCGAACCTTTAGTGGTTGACCGGAGGCATGGACAAGAACGTCCTGGATCAGGCCCAGATAATTGTCTTTCAGCCAGAGTTCGCAGAAATCATTGGCCACACTAAGAACGAGCGTGTCATTTTCGATCCCCTCGGCCTGAATCGGGGCGAACCAGAGATTGTAAATATCGGAATTGAGCATGGTGCGCAGGAGATCCTGCGCCGCAGTCCAGATTTTCTCGGGGGAAGATTGCATGGCAGTTGGGGTGTCAAAACCAGGTTCGGCAAGCATTTTATTCACTCCGCCCTCTCACGGGTACGTAACATCCTTTTTGGCAGTCTTTTGCAGCGATCAGGCGTCGTTGAAAAAAAGCAAACGAAATCTGACGCTGGCGCTGTCGCCGCGGTAAAAAACTTTTTAATGTGCTGATATTCAGCATCTTCTGTTGACAATAAAACCGCCTCGGCAGTGTTGCAGCGTTCCTATGGCGCCGCTCCTCAAGGCGAGCGGGGAGTGTTTTAGTCCAGTCGAATGCCGCTTTGCGAGGACAACATATTAACAGTTGTTCGCGAGTTATTGACATCCCCTCGCGCCGGGGAAAGCGGCGCGGTGCTAGGGTCTGAGGCGGTCCTTGGAAGGCCAGGGGCATGAGCCGGGTGTTCATGCAAATCATCGAGTTCGCCGAGTTGCCGCGTCCAGGAATACTCCCTGCCTGAAGTATTCGCCAGGGAGTTTAACCATGAGCATGCGGCTGTAAACAGGAAAGAGGTCCGAGCCGCATTTCTCATCCAAGAATTCCCTTGTGCAAATCCTCGCACGGGGGTAGGGACGACACATGTCCAATTCCAAGTTCATTGCGGCGTCTGCCCGTGTCAGTCGCCGAAGTTTCGTCCGAACGACACTGACTGCAGGCGGCGTGCTGCTGGGAGCCCCAGCCCTTTTGCGTGGCCAGAATCTGAACGACAAGCTGAATATCGGCATGATTGCCTGCGGCGGACGTGGCGGCGACAACCTTGGCAGCGTCAGCAGCGAGAATATTGTCGCTTTATGCGATGTGGCCGAGGACCGCTTGAATCGAGCCGGACAGAAGTATCCGAAAGCGCGCAAATACATCGATTTTCGAAAGCTTCTTGACGAATCCAAGGACTTGGATGCGGTGGTGGTAAGCACCGCGGAACATACGCATGCGTTCGCTGTGCTTGGCGCGCTTAAACTCGGCAAGCATGTCTACTGTGAGAAGCCGATCAGCCACTCGGTCGAAGAGGCCCGCCTGATCGCCAAAGCCGCTGCCGAAGCGAAGGTCGCCACCCAAATGGGCACGCAGATCCACGCAACCGACAACTATCGGCGGGTCGTGGAACTGATCCAGACCGGCGCCATCGGCCCCGTCCGCGAGGCGCACACCTGGGTTTCACGCGCTTGGGGTTGGCAAACGCCGGAAGAAGCCAAGGCCCACGGCGATATCGTCAGCACGCAAGAACGTCCCGCGGGTTCGTCCCCGGTCCCGGCGGGGTTGAACTGGGATTTGTTCCTTGGCCCGGCACCGGAGCGTCCGTTCCACGACGTGTACTGGCCCGGTCCGAAATGGTATCGCTGGTGGGATTTCGGCAGCGGCACCATGTCTGATATGGGGAGCCACATTAATGACCTCGCTTTCTGGGCCTTGAAACTTCGCGCTCCGCTCACCATTGAGGGCGAGGGGCCCAAGCCCCACCCGGAGATCGCACCGGCGTCCATGCTGGCCCGCTATCAGTACGGTCCGCGCGAAGGCATGCCGGCCGTCACCATGACCTGGCATCAAGGGACCATGAAACCGCCGCAATTTGATGAAGGCAAAATCCCGAAAGACTGGCGCGGCTTGGGCATCCTGTTCGTCGGCGACAAAGGCATGGTCCTGTCTGATTACGGACGCCATATCCTGCTGCCGGAGGCCGATTTCAAGGATTTCAAGCGTCCCGACCCCTTCATTCCTTCGTCGCCCGGCCACCATCAGCAATGGATTCAGGCGTGCAAGACAGGCAAACCGACCGATTCGAACTTCGATTATGCCGGAGCGCTCACGGAGGCCAATCACCTTGGCAATATCGCTTACCGGGTTGGCAAGAAGCTCGAATGGGATCCGGTGAAGCTCGAAGTGAAGAACTGCCCCGAAGCCAACCGGTTGATCCGCAAGACCTACCGCAAGGGCTGGACTTTGCCGTCCTGAGCCCGCGTGCGCCCTGCAGCTCCGCGTTGATCAAGCGCTTGGAGCCGGGCGTTCGACATTTCGGATTCGGCCGTGGCTGCCGCTGCGGCTGAGTCCCTGGAAACGATCATTGCAACGACGCCTTTGATCCCGCGTTTTTGGCCCGCCGGCTAAGGGTTCTCGTGAACCTCGATCAGGTGCTTTGACGCGAGGGCGCGCCAATCTTCTTCATAAGGGTCCGGCACAGGCTCGCGCTGGACGGCGGCAACGACTTCCTCAACCTGGGTGGCGGCCTCGGCCCGCCAGCGGCTGAGTGTCTCCGCATCGCCCCAGCCTTTTTGCAGCACCTGTTCTTCGGCAACCTTCACACAATCGCGGCCCAGCGCGGATTGTTTGAGGCTGGGATCAATATAGCTGGCGTCGTCGTGTTCCCCATGCCCGCAAAGCCGCAGCAGATCCGCAAACACCACTTGCGGTCCCCGGCCCGAGCGCGCGTTCTGGATGGCGGCACCAATCCGCTGCAGGGAGGCCTCCAGGTCGGTCCCGTCCACCTCGTGCCCTTCCACTCCGTAGGCCGTGGCGCGGTCCACGAGGGAGCGGCATGCGAATTGCCGGGCGTTGGGCGTGGAATAGGCATACTGGTTGTTGGCCACCACGAGAACCAAAGGCAGCTTTTCGACCGCCGCCTGGTTTAACGCTTCGTGAAAAGCCCCCGTGGAGGTTCCGCCATCGCCAATACAGGTCGCTCCCACCGCCCCAGGCCGCTCCTGCAACCGCCGCGCAAGCAGCGCCCCGTTCACCACCGAAATCATCGCTCCTAAATGGCTGACCATGTGCATTAAACCCTCTTTCGGCCGGCCATGGTGCACGTTCCCATCGCGACCACGCGTGGGCCCGAGCCGCGAACCGAGGTAGGTGCGGACGGCGTCCAGGATCGGTTGGCCAAAGGCCAGACGCCCAGCCAGATCGCGGATTAATGGCGCGAAGATGTCGCCCCGCCGAATTTGCTGCCCGATGGAGACACTCAAGGCTTCCTGGCCACGTCCGAGGAAGACACCGCCATGAATTTTGCCTGCCCGGTACAACGCGGCGAACTTGTCATCAAGCGTCCTCGCCAGAAGCATCCAGCGAAAGCCCTTAAGGTACTCCTCTCGGAAGGAGACCACTTCGCTGGAGCTTCGGGGTTCCACCACCCGATCTGACGCACGGGATTCCAAAGCGTGAGCCATCGGCAGATACTTATGCTTTTGCAGGAACTGGCGCAAACGGTTTCTTTAATAGCCGGCCCGCTGGGACCCCCAAACCGCTCGCCAAAACCAGCCGCCCGTGCAAACATCCACATCGAACGCGAATGAAAAGCCGACCGACATACCCTTCTTCGGCCTTCGGGCAGATTCTCTCACCCGATAAGCAATTCACAGGGAGGGGCATCTGTCGCAGGGAATTTCTGGCGGGCCTTGGCGCCTTGGCTGGAATGCAGGCCCTGGGGGCCGCAGCGCCAGGTGCTGGCCCTGATCTGAACGGCGATGCCGGGAAGAACGCGGCGGGCATCCCGCTCCGGTGGCTGGGCAAGACCGGCGAGAAGGTGACCATCATCGGACTGGGAACAGCGCCCGTGGGGCATAGCATGCCCGGCGCGGAGAAAGGCGTGCCTGTCTACCGCGCCGCACTGGAAGCGGGCATCAATTACGTCGACACCGCCCATGGTTACGACGATGCCGAAGGTTACCTGGGCGAATTGGTTCCCCAGTACCGGGACCGGATCTTCCTGGTGACCAAATCGCTCCCGAGCGGGCCGGATCCCGAATCCGCCGCGCGCGCGATGCAACGGCAGTTCGAAATGTCGTTGCGCAAGATGAAGACCGACCATGTGGATTTGCTGCATATCCACAGTGTCGGCAATCACGCGCCGGAAATAATCCTTGGGGCCGGGGGCGCGCTTGAGTTCGCGCGCAAAATGAAGGAGCGCGGGCTGACGCGGTTCATCGGGATGACCGCCCACTGCCGGCACACCCGCATGGTCGAGATCCTCAACACGGGCGAGATCGACGCCATCATGGTGGTGCTCAACTTCGTGGATTATCACACCTACGGATTCGAACCGGAGATCCTGCCCCTCGCCCGAAAGCTCGGTTGCGGCATCCTCGCCATGAAAGTCTTCGGAGGCCATCGCGGCGGGTTTGCCGGCTACCGGCACCAAGGCCCGTCCAAGATGACGGCGGACAAGCTGTCCGCCGCGCTGCGATACAGCCTCTCGATCGAAGGCGTGACGGCGGCGGTGGTTGGCGCCTACACGGCCGAGGAGATCCTGCAGGATATCGAATGGGCGAAACAATTCCGGCCTCTTGCCGCCGACGAGCAAGTCCGTTGGCGGGACGAAGGCAAGAAACTTGCGGCGGAGTGGGGCCCTCGTTTGGGACCGATCGCTTGAAAACCAGCACACGAGCCTATGCCTCATCCCAGCGGATTAACGTCGGAGCAGATCGCGGATTACCTGCATCATAGCTACACTCGGGTAGACGGCTTGTGGTTCGTCATTGCCGAAGAGCGGTTTGGCTTCGACGCCGCCTTGGCTTTGGACGAGGCGGTTTGGAAGGTTTTGCCCAAACTCCAGGCGCGGTTGCTGCGAAAGCAGTTGAATCTTCTGCCGGACATCACGGGCCTCAAACCTGCCCTCAACGCGAAGCTCACGCTGGACCGCTACGAATTCGAGCTGCGTGAAACCGACACTGGCCTCGAAGCCGTCCTTGGCCGCTGCCCCTGGCATGAGCTGATCGTCCGTTCCGGACGCACCCACATCGCGGATCGTGTCGGGGGGGTGGTCTGCAGCGTGGAACTCCCGGTGTTTGCCCGAGAGTTCAATTGTTCTTGCGCCACGCCGTGCGAGGACCGGCTTTGCCGGAATGGCGCCAAGTGCGTGTTCCGATTCGAACCCGTGATCGCCTTCGCCTGAGGCGGTGGGGAAGGCGAACGGGCGATTGAAGGTCAGTTCGTCCGCGTTGAAAGCTCCTTGATTCGGATGTTCCTGAACTCGGCCCACATCGGTTTGCCGGCGTGGAGTTGCAGGGCCAGGATGCCTTCCTTAAGCGCCAGTTGAGGATCTTTATCGGTGAAATCCAAGATCTGGGTGCCATTGAGGAAGTGCCGGATATGGTTGCCTTGAGCGACGATGACCACGTCGTTCCAGTCGTCGAGTTTGAAGAGCTTCTTGAAGTCTTCGGCATCCAAAAGCGTCCCGATGAGGTTCTTCTGCCCGTTTTCCCAGACCACCTTTTCGCCCGCCAGGCACATCCGGCCGCGTCGGCCACCTTCATCGTAAATAAAGCCCGAGACGTTCGGCAACTGATTCTCGTTGCGGATCTCATGCTGGTACCCGCGAACGACCCATTCGTTGGGCAGCTTGCCGTCGGTGACGTGCTTCGAGCGGTATTGAATTCCGGAATTGTTATCGGCATTGCACCGGAACGAAAGGCGCAGGTCGAAATCGCTGAACCGCCGGTCTTTCAAGATCAGGAAGGTGTTGCCTTTGGCGGGGTTTTCCGGGGTGGTTTGGCCATGAATGGCGCCGTCTTTGACCGACCAGAGGCGAGGGTCGCCATCCCAACCCGTCAGATCCTGGCCGTTCAAAAGCGCGGTCATTCCGGCCGGTTCCGGCGGCACGGCGACCGAAGGCGATATCTCGGCGGCCGGGACGGATAGCGCGGCACCAACGATCAGCAACAGGGCAGAGGCTAACAGACGGGAATTGCGCATAGGATTCATGTGCGCAGTATGCGCGTTTGCCTTGCGTGGGCAAGTCTTCGCCAGGCGTCGTGGTCCAGCAGACGGCCCAAGCGGGGACGGATCTGGGGATCAGAGGTCTGAGCAAACCGCCACCCTCAAAGAGGCGGTTTTGTAAGTGTCTGTAT
>CAZODO010000127.1:0-16111 GCA_964578605.1 uncultured Verrucomicrobiota bacterium
CGTCGAGAACGGTCCGTTCCACATGCAGGTTTTCGACGCGATGCTGGGCAAAGTAACCCATCCGGACATTGTGCCCGAGCACGCGTTGGCCTGCCTGGAATTCGACGACGCCTGCGAGGAGCTTGAGCAAGGTCGATTTGCCGGCACCGTTGGGACCCACGAGGACGGTCCGTTGGCCGCGCTCGGCGTGAAAGTTCAACCGCCGGTAAACGGCCACGTCGCCGTAAGACTGGTCCACGTCTTTGAGGGTAATGACCCGCAAGCCGCTGCGGACAGGTTGGGGAAAACGGAAGTCGATCTCCGCCTCTTCCGAGACCGGGGCTTCGATCTTCTCCATGCGCTCGATCTGCTTGAGCTTGCTTTGCGCCTGGGCTGCCTTGGTGTTCTTCGCCCGGAAACGTTCGACGAAACGCATTAACTGGGCAATTTCGCGCTGCTGGTTTCTGTAGGCGGCCGTCCATTGCTCTTCCTGGGCGGCGCGCTGCTCGAGGTACTCGTCGTAATTGCCGCGAAACCGCCAGAGCCGGCCCTGCCGGATCTCCACGATGGCCCCGGCCAATTCGTTGAGGAAAGCCCGGTCGTGCGAAATGATAAGGACAGCTCCCGGGTAATTCTTGAGGAAGCTCTGCAGCCAAAGCAAAGCCTCGAGGTCCAGGTGGTTGGTCGGTTCGTCGAGCATCAGGAGGTCCGGTTCCCGCACGAGCAAGCGCGCCAGGTGCGCCCGCATGATCCAGCCTCCGCTCAGTTGATTGCACGGGCGGTCGAAATCGGTCTCACGAAAGCCGAGTCCACGCAGGATCTTCTTGGCCCTGGGCTCGTGCTCAAACCCGTCCAGGTCATGATCAATCCCGGCCATGAGGGCGCCCGCTCCGAGACCCGGCTGGGTTGCCCCGTCATGGGCGCTGGTGGCCGCCGCGCCCGCGGTGGCGAGTTGCAGGACGGTTTCATCGACCGGCGGAACGGTCTCCTGCGGCAGGTACCCAAGCCGCGTGCCTCGTTGGAGGCTAATGGACCCGGCATCGGGCGACTCGCGCTGGAGGATCAGGGCGAGCAACGTCGACTTTCCCGCGCCATTTGGCCCGACCAGCCCGATCCGGTCGCCACGGTTCACTTGCAGCGACACGTCTTCGAACAACGTGCGCCCCGCAAATGCTTTCGCGACGCCTGAAATGCTCAACATAAAGGCGGGAATATGGCGGAGGCAGCGGGGTTTGCGCAAGGGCGCGATGGGACAGGGGACGGGATGGAAAGCGTCGCGCAAACGGCGATGCCCTCTCGAACAACCCTTCTTGCTCCCTGGACAGCCCCCTCTATCCCGTTGAAAACGGCCAAAAAGCAGCGAAAGACGGCCAAAACGCCCGTTTTATCCTTGCAGAATCCTATCAAGCGGCTTTAATGCAAGAGAGCGTTGACGCTAAACACGCAACATTTATGGCAAAATCATTATCCAAATCGCAAATCGCTGCCACGATCGCTGACAAAGCCAGCATCACCAAGAAGCAAGCCGTCCAGTGCATGGAACTGCTGGTGGAACTGGCTTACAAGAACGCCAAGAACTCGTTCACCATTCCCGGTCTCGGCAAGCTCGTGCTGGTCAATCGCAAAGCGCGCATGGGACGGAACCCAGCCACGGGCGCGACAATCAAGATTCCCGCAAAGCGCGTGGTGAAGTTCCGCGTCGCCAAGGCAGCCAAGGACGCGATCCTGGGTAAGAAGTAGTCCGGCTTCCATCCCGCCAGCCGCAGGCCCGTAAACGCCGGAGCGCAGGGCAGTTGATCCGCGAGCGGTCGCAAGGCGATTCGGGACGGGTGGCAAACGGCCATCTGGCGGGCATCGACACGATTTGGTCTTCGGAAGGCGCTCTGGTCACAGGGTGCCTTTTGTGTTTTGCACCCCATGAACGCGATGATTTCCCCTCGTAGACTGACCCTCTGGACCCCTCGGCTGACCACAGGGACCCTTGCGCTTGCCACGGTGCTAGGCGCCCTGCCGCTCTTCAACCGCGGTGCGGCCGCGGTGGCGCTGGAGGAGGCGGCCCCGGCCGCGCGGGTTCGCCAGGACTTCTCAAACCCGCCCCAGCGGTTCTGGCCGCGGCCCTTGTGGTTTTGGAATGATACGCAAGTGACCATCCCCACGGTAAAAGACCAGATGCGCCAGGCGCGCGACCGGTCCCGGTATGGCGGCTTTGGCATTCTGCCGTTCGGAAAGCGCTTCTCCCCCGCCTACTTGAGCGCCGAGTATTTCGAGGTCTACGGCGCGGCGCTGGACCAGGCCAAGGCGCTTGGGATGGTGTTGTCGCTGTATGACGAATATGGGTTCCCAAGCGGCTCGGCCGGCGCGCAGAACTCCAGCGATACGAGCCTCTTCGCCCAGCGCTGGCCTGATTTGACCATCAAACGCCTCGATAAACACGAATGGGACGTCGGCCCTGGATCGTTCGCTGCGGACATCCCCGGGGTTGGCCAGGTGGCGTCGGTGGTCGCCATGGAGCGCGACCGATTTGAGCGTGTGCCCCTGACCGACCGCGTCAGGGGCCGGCGCCTGGAATGGCAAGTGCCCCAGGGCCATTGGAAAGTCATGGCGTTCGTGTGCGTGAAGGATGGCGATCCCATCTGCGATTACCTCGATCCAGAGGCCGCCGACCGCTTTATCGAAATTACCCACCAAGCGTATTATGACCGGTTCAAAGAGCATTTCGGCTCGACGCTCGATTCGACCTTCTTCGATGAGCCAACACTCTACCGCGCCCAGGGACGCACCTGGACAGATAAGTTCAACGAGAAATTCAGGAACAAGTTCGGGTTCGATCCGCGGCCGTATTACCCCGCGCTCTGGTACGATATCGGCCCGGAAACGGCAGCAGCGCGCAACTACCTCTTCGGATTCCGATCTGAACTCTACGCGGAAGGCTTCACCAGGCGCATCCAGGAATGGTGCCGTGCGCATGGGATCGCCGCCACGGGGCATCAGGACCAGGAAGAGGTCGTCAATCCGGTGTCGATTTCCGGCGATCTCATGAAATGCTTCAAACACCTGGAGATTCCCGGCATCGACAAGATTGGCGGTGACCGCCCGGCCGAGCGGTTCTACAAAGTGGTGAGTTCGGCTGCTTACAACTGGGACCGGGCGCTGGTCATGTCCGAAACCTACGGCGCCATGGGCGATCTCCCATGGAGTGAGATGTATGCCGTCGCCCTGGAGCAATCCACGAAGGGGATCAATCTCCTGATACCGCACGCGGTCTGGTACAACGACGCGAACGTCACGTTCAAACCGGAGCTCTCCTGGCGCAGTCCTGTTTACGCCGAGCGTTTGCCGGAGTTTAGCACGTTCCTTGCCCGGCTGAACGTGCTGCTCCAAAACGACGCTGCCCACGTGGCGGACATCGCGGTGCTCTATCCGATTGCCACGCTGCAAGGCAGCCATCATTTGGACGGTCCGCTGGGGTATTACAAGGGGGGTGTGGAAGTCCCCGAGGCCGATTACGTCGACGTTGGTGAGCTTCTCGCCGTCGCGGTGGGACGCGACTTTACTTTCCTGCATCCGGAGGTGTTGGAGAGCCGATGCCAGATCGAGAACAGCCGCCTCGTGTTGCCCAACCGAATCCATCCCGGCCGGTTCAGCGTCTTGATCCTCCCGGGCCACAAGACGATCCACTGGAGCACCCTCGCGATGATCAAGGCGTTCTACGATCAAGGCGGGGCGGTGATTGCCACAGGGCAACTTCCGTCCAAGTCGGCGGAGTTCGGTCGCGACAACGATATTTCGCGAGCGGTAGAGGCCCTTTTTGCAGCGGGCAAGGGCGAACCCAATGCAGCCGATTCCGCATCGTTCTCCATTCGACGCAATGCGCAGGGCGGTTGTGCGATCCACCTTCGCGCGTTGAATGCGCAAACGCTTTCAGAAGCCCTCGCAACGGCGCAACCGACCTGCGATGTCCTGTTTGAACCCGGCAAGGCTCTGCGTTACATCCACAAGACCGGCGATGGCCAGGACGCCTTTCTCTTTGCCAACCTCGCGTCTCAACCGATCGCAGGAACGGTGACCATTCGCGGCGCGCACGCGTTCGAAGCGTGGGATCCGCACACCGGCGCGACACGGCCGGTGGAATCCAGAAGGGTGCGCCGCAATGGGGCCTCCTTTACGGACGTCGCCCTCTCGCTTCCGCCCGTGAAATCCGTGTTTCTCGTGTCGCGGCTCAAAAGCCCTGGTGCTCCGTCCGGGCGATGATCTCCTCCTGCAACTCGTGGGAGAGGTCGCAGAAGTAATCGCTGTAACCAGCGACGCGCACGATAAGGTCGCGGTGGGATTCGGGATCGGCCTGGGCTTTGCGGAGTTGCTCGGCGTTCACGACGTTGAACTGCACATGATGCCCCCCAAGCGTGAAATAGCCGCGCACCAGGTGGGCCCACTTGCCGATCGCCTCGTCCGTCTGCACGAGCGTTGGCGAGAACTTCATATTCAGCAACGTGCCGCCGGTGCGGACGTGGTCCATCTTGCCGGCGCTCTTGAAGACGGCGGTCGGGCCAAACCGATCCGCGCCTTGAACCGGGCTGATGCCTTCTGAAAGCGGCAGGCCGGCTTTGCGCCCGTCCGGCATCGCGCCGGTGACGCTTCCAAAGTAAACGTGGCACGTGGTCGGCAGCATCTCGACCCGGTACCGTCCTCCGCGCGCATCGGGGCGATCATCCACTTCCTCAAAGCACGCGTTGAAGACGTCGAGCATGAGGTCGTCGGCGTAATCGTCGTCATTGCCGTATTTATGCGTCCGGTGGAGCAACCTTTGCCGGAGCGCATCCTGCCCTTCGAAGTTCCGATCAAGCGCCTGAACGAGGTCCGCCAGCGGGACGGTCTTCTTGTCGAAGCACGCCTCTTTGAGCGCGCTCAAGCAATCCGCCATGCTGCCCAAGCCCACCATCTGGATGAAGGTATTATTGTAGCGCGCGCCGCCGGCGTTGTAATCGCGCGCGTTCGCGATGCAATCGTCGATCAGCACACTGAGGAACGGCGCCGGCATATCATCGGCATACATCCGCTCGATCAACCGGCTCCCGGCCACTTTGATATCGACGAAATGATGCAACTGGGTGCGGAAAGCGCGGAAGAAATCTTCATAACCCCCGAAACTCTCCGGCGCGCCTGTCACTGGGCCAAGCTGTTTCCCGGTGCGCGGATCGCGCCCGCAATGCAACGTCAATTCGAGCACCTTCACCAGGTTGAAGTACCCCGTGAGGATATAGGCTTCCTTGCCAAACGCGCCCACTTCAACGCATCCGCTGCAGCCGCCCGCGCGCGCATCTTCCACAGTTTTCCCCTGGCGCAACTGCTCTTCCACTACCGTGTCGGCGTTGAAGATCGACGGGAACCCATAGCCCCGGCTCACGACCCGCAGCGTATGGCGCAGGAAATCGCCCGGGCTCTTGCGCGAAAGTTGCACGTTGGTGCTGGGCTGGAGCAAATGCATCTCCTCGACGATATCCAGCAGGATGTGGGATACCTCATTCGACCCGTCTGAACCGTCGCGCAGCAACCCGCCAATATTGATATTTGCAAAGTCGGTGTAAGTGCCGCTTTCCGCCGCCGTAACCCCCACCTTCGGCGGCGCGGGATGGTTGTTAAACTTGATGAAGAAGCACTCCAGCAATTCGCGCGCGGACTCGCGGGTGAGCGAACCGTTCGCGAGTTCACGTTCGTAGAAGGGCAACAGGTGCTGATCAAGATGGCCCGGGTTGAACGAATCCCAGCCGTTCAACTCCGTGATCACGGCCAAATGACAGAACCAGTAGTATTGGAGCGCTTCGTGGAACGTCGTCGGCGCGTTCGCCGGGACTTTGTCGCAAATGGCCGCCACCTTCAGCAGTTCCTCCCGGCGCCTTGCCTTCGTTTCGCGCGCTGCCATTTCACGCGCCAGCGCCGCATGCCGCGCCGCGAAGAGGATCAGGGCATCGCACGAAATCTCGAACGATTTGAGGGTCTCGCGTTTCTCATAACCTTGCGGGTCCGAGAGAAAATCCAGCCGGTCCATGGCCTCTTTGATCTGCCGCTTGAAGTCGTTCATCCCGAGCCGGTAGATCTTGTCATCGAGGACCGTATGGCCCGGCGCCCGCTGTTCCATGAACTCCGTGAACATCCCGGCCTCGTAAGCGGCTTTCCATTCCTCCGGCAACTCCTGGAACATGCGGTCTCGCATCGAGCGCCCCCGCCAGAAAGGGATCACGAGCGAGTCATAGACCTTCAAGCATTCGGGGTCGACCCGGTACCAGGTCTTCGGCCGGCTATTGAGGATCTGCAAGTCCTCCAGGCTGTGGCAGGTCAATTCGGGAAAGGTCGGCACCGCCTTCGGGCGCGGGCCCCGTTCGCCTACGATCAGTTCGTCTTCGCCGATGTAAATGCTCTTATGCTCGCACAGATGGAGGAAAGCGCGGGCTCGCATCACGGGGACGGAGTGCCGGCCTTGGTTCTGCAGGTAGAACTCAGTCATCAGCCTGGCGCGCTCGACCGAGATTGACGGCGGGGTGTCGAGGCTTTGGCGGCGGAGTTTTTCGGTGCGTTGATTCATGATCGTTTCGTTAAAGCAGACCCATCCGTTGTCCCCTGCGCTTTACCCTCCTGCTCTAGCATCCAGCCCCCATTCCCGGAACACGGCCAGGGCGTCCTCGACCGCCTGGGCGGACGGCGCGGCCACACCTTCCAATCGTGCGGTTCTTCCCACCCGTCGCGCCTTGGGCAACCCTGTCCGGTGAAACGGGAGCACATTCACCTGGCGGACCCCGGGAACGCCTGCGACAAACCGCGCCATCGATTCAAGCGACGCCCGGTCATCATTGACGCCAGGCACGAGGGGAACGCGCACCCAAATTTGCGGATGCACGCGGCCCAACGCCTGCAGGTTCTCCAGGATAGCCCGGTTGGACACACCTGTATATTGGAGGTGCCGGTCCTCGTTCATCAACTTCAAATCGTAGAGGAAGAGGTCGGCCAAAGCGGCGATCTGGAGCAGTTCCTCGGTCCGGACCATCCCGCAAGTATCGACCGCCGTGTGCAATCCCTCCGCCCGGCAACCCGCCAGCAACTCGGCCAGGAAAGCCGGTTGCCTCAGCGGTTCGCCTCCCGAGAACGACACGCCCCCGCCCGATTCTTCAAAGAAAACGCGGTCTTTTCGAAGCTCCGCAAGCACATCGGCCACGGTCATTTCGCGCCCAACCACCTGCCGGGCCCCCGTGGGACAGGCCTCCACACACGCCCCGCACAAGGTGCAGCGACCGTGGTTCACGGGCAAAGGGCCATCGCCGCACAACTCCTGGCCAAACGGGCAGACCGTCCGGCATTCGCCGCACGCAATGCACCGGCCTTCCAGGACGACCATTTCGCGCCGGGGCGAGATGCCCTCGGGGTTATGGCACCAGGCGCATTCGAGGGGGCAACCTTTCAAGAACTCAGTCGTGCGGATTCCCGGTCCGTCATGGACCGAGTACCGCTGGATGTTGAAAACCACGCCGTGCGCCATACGCGAACCGAGCAGAGCCATGCTGGGGGGCAACGGGCTTCGCGGCAAGCAAACAAGAACCCACCGCCCGGCACGCGCCGCCTCTCGACCCGGGTGCTCCCGGATATAACACGTATATAACAGGTATTTAACAGGTATTTGACTCGATTGGCGATCGTGTTATACGCCTGTTTAATACGCGTCAAATACGGGTCATTACCGGGGGGACCGCAGCATGAACGACAGAGATCGAGATCAGGATCAAGAGCGGTTCTTCGCTGTTATCCGCGGAATACGGGTTCTCTTTCGCGTGGGATCGTTGAGTCCTTGAGGCCGAGGGCCTCGACCTTCGCAGGCGGGGGCAGAGCAAGGCGCCGCCCCCGATCCAGAGCCACCAAATATCCTTTCGCCGCGAAGCGCTAGAACGCCTGCTTCGCCTCAGGGACAAGATAGGGACGGACGAGCGCTGCCCAGAGCTGATACCCTTTTGCGTTCAGGTGCAGCTTGTCCGCCAGGAAGAGCTCTTCCTTCGGCTGGCCATCGTCGGCGAGCATCGGGGTGAAAACGTCGATGAATGCCAGGTCTTCGTTCGACGCGGTGAACCGGGCGATCAAGTGGTTGGTTTTGCGCATGGCTTCGATGAACTTCCAGCGCGAGGGACTCGGCTTGATGGCGATATAGGCAATGCGCGCGCGGGGCACTTTCTCCCAGACCCTGCGGACGAACGCTTCGAAATCCTGGGCGACGCGTTCGGGTGATTTGCCCGACGCGATATCGTTGTCGCCGGCGTAAACGAGGATCTGCCTGGGCCGGTAAGGCGTCACGATCCGGTCGACGAAATGAAGGGTGTCGTCCATTTGCGATCCGCCATAGCCGCGCTGGATGATCCGGAAATCCGGGAAATCCTTCTCGAGGGAAGCCCACATCCGGATGCTGGAGCTGCCCACGAAGAGAATGGCGCCGGAGGGCGGGGCGTTCGTGCGATCCGCGGCGTCAAAGGCCCGCATGTCCGGCTCCCAGCGGGCGTGAGGGTCCGCGGCGATTGCCGGCGAGATAAACCGAGGCGCCCCCAGGGTGAGGGACAGGAGAAACGCCCCCATGATGAAACGTTGACGATTGACCATGCCGGCATGCTGCGGGCGCGATCGCGAAAAGGAAAGGGGGTTGTTTTTGCGTTTGCGGGGAGGGGGTGTTGCCCTATTTTTGAATTCATGTTCAAGCCGGCGGAGTTATTCGATCTAAGCCAGACGGAGCACGGCGCGCTCTTTGAAGGGTGCGACTACGCGTGGGACGTGCTCAAGAAGCTCGAGAGTTATTTGCTGGCCCAGGGGCAGCCCGTTCTCCGAAACCGGTGCGAAGGCGTGGCTTTCATTGGCAGCCGGGTGTCGATTGGCGAAGGGACCGTGGTGGAGGACGGCGCCATGATCAGAGGACCCGCGATCATTGGGCGGAACTGCCAAATCCGGCACAACGCTTACATCCGCGAGAATGTGATCATTGGAGACGAATGCGTTGTGGGAAACGCGTGCGAAGTCAAGAACTCGCTCTTGTTCAACCGCGTGCAGGCGGCTCATTTCAATTATGTGGGCGACTCTGTTCTTGGGTATCGCGCGCACCTGGGAGCCGGGGTGGTTCTTTCCAACCACAAGCTTGTCCCGGGGAATATCACGGTGGAGATGGATGGCCAGCCTTTCGATACGGGGTTGCGCAAGTTCGGCGCGCTGCTCGGGGACGGCGCGGAGGCGGGCTGCAACGCGGTGCTCAACCCGGGCTCGATTCTGGGGCGCAACGCGCTCGTCTACGCGAACGTCTCGTGGCGGGGCCACTTGCCATCGAATATGATCGTCAAGAACAAGGCGGCCCTGGAGGTCGTCGTGCGCAGGCCACGGTCCTCCTGACGCGGCATGATCAACTTCGCTGATGCGGAAGCGGGCGGGGCGGGTGAGGCGGACTTGATCAGCCAGGTCGAAGCCGTCTTTTCAACGTCGGGACTTCTGTCGAAGGCCAGCAACTTTGAGTTTCGCCCCCAGCAACAGCAGATGGCCGTCGCCGTGGCCCGGGCGCTCCTGAAGCAGGATCACCTGATGGTCGAAGCGGGGACGGGCGTGGGGAAGAGTTTGGCTTACCTGGTGCCGGCCATCCTCTTCGCGGTCGCGAACAAGAAGAAGGCGGTCGTTTCCACCCACACGATCAACCTCCAGGAACAGTTGATCGGGAAGGATCTCCCGATGCTGGCGCAGATTCTGCCGGTGCCCTTCCAGTTCTCCATGCTGAAAGGGCGCCAGAATTACCTGTGCACGCGCCGATTGGCGAAAGCGATGCAGCAGGCGGGGGGGCTCTTTACTTCGCCGGAGACTGAGGAGTTGAAGCGAATACTTGAATGGTCGAAGCGCACCAGTGACGGAAGCCTCTCCGATTTCGAGATCGAACCGGACCCCAAGGTTTGGCAACAGGTCTGTTCGGAGCGCGGGTTGTGCTCGCCCAACCTTTGCGGGCAAGGATCGGATTTCGCCAAGGAACACGACGTGTGCTTTTTCCAGCGAGCCCGGAGCCGGTTCAATGCGGCGGATGTGCTCGTGCTGAATCACACGCTGTTCTTCATGCATCTCGGAGGGCTGGACGAAGACCCCAAGGGGGGGGTCCTGTTCAAGAACGATTTCGTGGTGTTCGACGAGGCGCACACGCTGGAGAACGTGGCGTCGCGGCATATTGGCGCGAGCCTGTCGAATACGCAGCTCCGCTACAATCTCCACCGGCTTTGGAATCCCTCTACCAAGAAAGGGCTTCTCGCCCTGCTGCGCAGCGGGTCGCCCATTCAGCTCGTTTTGGAGACCCTGGACGCTGGAGACGAGTTTTTCACCGCCGTGGAAGAGCGCTGCGAGGAGTTGGTGGAGGCGGCGGCTGCCAAAGATCCCGCCGCCGGCAAGGGGCCTGCCCGCACCTGGTCGGTGTTGCGCATTCGGGAGCTGGACCTCGTGCCCGACAACCTTACGCTGCCCATTCAACGGCTCAGGGAGAGCGTCAGCGACGCGGTAAAAATGTGCCAGGACAAGGATACCGCCCAGGAATTGATGGAATGCAACCGGCGCCTGGAGGAATTGCGCCAGGCGCTCGCGATCTTTCTGGGCCAGACCTCGGAGAGCTCCGTCTATTGGGTGGAACGCGCAGGCAAGGCCCGAACGAACCTTGTGCTCAGCGCCGCCCCGGTGGACGTGGCGGGGTTCCTGCGCTCCAGGCTGTTTGGCGTCGATACTTCCGTGGTGTTGACCAGCGCCACGCTTTCCGTGTCCGCCCAGGCGCCGCCGTCGCGCGGGGGCGGCCGGGCGAAAGCCGCGGACCTGGAAGGGCTGAATTACTGCGCCCATCGCCTCGGTGCGGAGGCGGCCGTCAAACTGCAGGTGGGTTCGCCGTTCGATTACGAGCGGCAGATGAAGCTCTTTGTCGTTTCCAAGATGCCGGACCCTCGCGAACGCGGCTACCAGGAGGCGCTGATCCAATGGATCGAGCATTTTGTGACGATGACACGCGGCAAGGCCTTCGTGCTGTTCACGAACTTCAAGCTGATGCAAACCGTGGCAGACCGGATGCAGCCCTTCTTCGCCCGGCTGGGATTGAAGTGCTTTGTCCAGGGGACCGGCGTGCCTCGCACCTTGATGCTCGAGAAGTTCAAGGAGGACATTGATTCCGTCTTGTTCGGGACCGACAGCTTTTGGCAGGGGGTCGATGTTCCCGGCGAAGCGCTTTCCAACGTGATCCTTACACGGCTGCCCTTTGCGGTTCCCGATCACCCGCTGATCGAGGCGCGCATTGAGCGGATCGAAGCCCGCGGCGGCAACCCTTTCGCGGAATACTCGCTCCCGGAAGCGATCCTGAAATTCCGGCAAGGGGTCGGCCGCCTGATCCGAGCCAAGAGCGATCGCGGGATCGTGGTGATATTGGACAACCGCGTCCTGACCAAACGGTACGGGCAGGCGTTTCTGGAGGCGCTTCCCAAGTGCCCCGTGCAGATTGTTTGAGCCGCCCCTGAGGTGCGGATTGGCTCCGTCCGATAACCCTCTTGTCTAAATTCACCGTTTCACTCACACTCCCCCGCATGCCCGAAATCGCCAATTTTGTGCACAACGGCGCCGCAAAGATCACTCCGAAGATTCTGCGCGGCGTGCATAAGAAATTGCCCTTGCTCAAGGTTGAGTTCGCGTCCATCAACGCGCCGCGATTTCCTCATCTTGTTGACCAACTGGAGTTCCTTGCCGACGTGGTGGAGGACTTCGCGGACGGCACGGCGGAGGATTTGCCGTTCTTCACCATTGCCTCGGCCACGTTTGCCCTGATCTACGCCCACCGGCAGATGGACCTGATTCCGGATTCGGTGGCGGAGTTTGGGCATGCCGACGACTCCGGGGTGGTTCGCGCGGTGCTGATCGAGCACGAGCGGCCTCTTTCGGATTATGCGGTCAAGCACGGGATCAACTGGGCGAAGATCACGGTGAAACCGTAGCGGGTGCGTCCGGGGCTTGGGGCAGGTCCGGCGGCGCTCCCTCCAGGCTGCGGTACGGGTGGGTCCACGGGTCAATGCGACACACGCCTTGGTACTCGCACTTGTCGCAGGCTGTTGCGGCCCCTTTGCGATAGGGGTCCGGCCGGATCTTCCCGGCATAAATCTCCTGGCCCATTCGCCGGAGATTCCGGTCGACTTCGTCAAGCATCTCCGCAAGCTTCGCGCTATCGAGCGCCTCGGGACAATTGGCGTACAATTGGCCATCCTTGCGTAACCGGTACTTGAATTGGTCGCCTGAGCCGGCCTCCGGGCGGTTATCGAGGCGGCGCAGGGCGCGGAGATCGAATCGTCCGGTGTGTTGGTAAGCCTGGGCGCGCGCTGTCTTCGCGCCTTCGAACGCCTCCGTGCGGCTATTGGCCGGCGCGTATCGCCCGCGCAAGTTCACAAAGAACACTCCTGCCGGGACCAACTCCCGGACGCCAAACACCTTTTCCGGAGCCTCCAGGGCGCGCAGCACATTGAGGTAACCGGGCAACTGCAGTTGAATTCCGTGCTTCATGAAAGCGGGCTCGAGCCGGCGCGCGCTTGATTTGTAATCGATCACCACGCACCACGCGCGGTCGCTGGCAGGCTCCCGCCACAGGTCGACACGGTCAATCTTGCCCCGAAAGGAAAGGTGATGCCCTTCGCCCAGATCGATTTCCCACGCCGGCAGGGGCTTCTCTTCGATCCCGAACGCAAGCTCCACCGAATGCGGATCGAACTCATACTGGGCCATCCACTGAACCACGGTGGTGATAAACGCTTCGAGCGCCCGAGTCAGGGCTTGCGCGGTGTATCGCGTTTGCTCGCTGGATTGCAGCAGGCCCTCTTCGTACTCCGGCATCACCTTTTCCGCGATGGCGCGAATTTGCAGCCGGGCTTCTTTGGGCGTGAGATCCCGCCACTGCCGATTCTCTGTTCTCAATTGCTGGTGGAACCGCGCCAGGATCTCGTGCTGGAAGCTGCCCTGGTGCCGCGCGTCCAGCTCAAAACGCCGCCTTTCCTCCAGGCGCAGCCCCGAAGTGAGCGCAAACTTGAACGGGCAGGATGCGTACTCCTCGAGGCGGCTGACGGACGTCTCGAGCACCGGCCCGTACAACCCTTCCGCAAGGCGCGGCGACAGGCTTTCTTCGATCCCCAGGGGGCGGAACTCCGCCAACCGTTCGCGGACCTCCGCGATGGCCGGCAGCGCGGCGAGCGATTCCGGCAGGGCGCATGGCTCTTCCAACCCAAGGGCGCCGCCGATCAGTTCGCACGCGTGTTCGCTCTCTTCCCAGGAAGGGCGGCTCTCGGCGTCCTTGAGCGCGAGCCCTGGGAACAAGCGCTGCAAATGGTCGATGAACGGCGACGGGTTCAAGGGCTGGTCATCGGCATCCCGGGACGCGCAAGTGATCACGAGCCGTTCGCGGGACCGGGTGCAGGCGATGTATCCCAGGTACTGTTCCCGGCCCAGTTGGTGCCGGTTCGTTGTGGTGAGCGGAACGCCCAGCCCGATCAGTTGCTCCCGGTCGCCATTGCTGAGCAGGTTGGATTCGCTCGCTGCCGCGGGGAACACGGACTCGTTCATGCCCAACACCAGCGCCAGCCTTAGTTCGGGGTTGCGTGACCGGTCCACCGAGCCTACCAGCACCTGGTCAAGCGTCGGCGGGATCACGCCAACCGTCTGGCTGGCCAGGCCCGCTTCGATGACCGGCAGCCAATCCCGCAAGCTGAGCGTTTCCCGCGCAAAGGCCATCGCCAGGTCTTCAAGCCAATCCTGCATTTGCTCCCAAAGCGTCAAGTGGACACGCCCGCCCACGTCCGCACCATCCTTCGGCGGCCGCAGGCTCCAGCCTTCCAGCTTCTTCGCCACTCCCAGTGCGGCGTAAAACGCGGAGAGGGCGGAAGCCACCTGCTTGCCCGACGGGCGACTGCCCAAAGCCTCTGCCAGGGACGCAAACGGCGCCACCAACCGCGCGCGCAAAGCCTCCAGACGCTCCTGGCGCGGCGGGTCGTCCGCGATTTGGAGGGGCTGCAACCACGCGCCGCCCTTCCATCCGCGGGCGACGGCTTCATTCTCGAGGTCGTCAATGTCGTCCTCGCGGTTGTGCACCAGGCCGGTCTTGAGGGCGCCAAACCAATCGTCGGGCTGCCAGTGAAAGGCGACCGTCCGCAACGCGCTTCGCGTCAACTCGGAGAGAGAGTGGTGTCCCGCGGGCTCCCGGCGATCGAGGAAGAAAGGGATCTCAAACGCGCTGAACACATGGCGGATCGAATCACAGTAGCCGCCGAGGTTCCGGACGAGCACCGCCGCCTCGCGATAATGTCCGCCCCCCCTCACAAACCGCCTGATCTCGCGTGCAGCCAGCACCGCTTCGGCGTCAGGGTTCGGGCAACGGGCTATGCGAATCACCTCCTCGAGCCGCGGCGGCGGGACGTCCGGACGAGCCGCGTCCCCCTCGGCCGGCCTCCCGGACGGCGCTGCGCCAGAGTCGGCGACCTGGTAAGGGCTTGGCGTGGTCCACATCCGTTCCAGGTGCCGCAAGACCGGGTTTTGCACGAACCGGTTGCACCCCGATTGCGGGTCGAGCCACTCCACGTGCGCTTGGATCTCTTTGCGCCGGCTCAACCGCTCCCGCAAAGCGCGGCACGTCTGGCCGACGCTCGACCAGATCGACAGCCAGGAGGCATGCTCGCCGTGGTCCAGGTTGAACGCCAGCGTCGCCTGGTCGCAGAATGGCAAGAGGGCGGCAAGAAAGCCCATCTCCGCCGCGCTCAATTCCGCGAAGCCATCGAGCCAAAGGGCTTCGAAGCGCACCTGTGGCCGTGGCGTCTGTTCCAGCGCGTTTGCAGCCAGGCTGATCAGTTGGTCGTCATCTTGAAGCCCGTGCTCCTTGAGCCACGCCAGGTAAGCCCCCAGCATCCAAGCCAAATCGTGCAGTTTCAGATCGAGCTGATTTGCCAGCCCCGGACGTTGGCTCAACGCCAGGATTTGCTCCGGCGACAACCCCGCCCTTTGCAGCTCCCGCAACCCCGCGCTGAGCTGTTCCGAAAACCCGCGCAAGTGGGCCGTGGCCCGGAAGAGTTTCAGGTCCGCCCGGTGCCGGGTGAGCAAAGCCCGAAGGACCATCAGGCGGCCTTCGCCGCTCAGGAGTTTCGGCGGCGGGTCCGCCACTTCCGAGAGGATGAATTCGGCCAGTCGCTCGAACGAGAGGATTTGCAGCCGCGCATATCCGGGCAGCGCCGGATCGGCGAGCAGCAAGCGTTCAAGCTGAAAGGTCGCCTGCTTTGGCGCCAGGAAGACCAGGGGCAAACCACTGGCCGACGCCTGCAACGCCGCGCGCGCTTCCGCCACACAGCGAAACGTTTTGCCGCTCCCCGTCGGTCCCAGCAAGAAACGGGCATGCACAACGCTCGTTTTAGACTGCGGCACAAGGTCGGGTAAAGCCGCAAATGGCGTGGGTAGAGCCGAACCGCCGGGACGGCCCTTCAAAAGATATCCTTCCTCGCGGGCAGGCGTGCGATTTTGCGGAGCACGGATAGGCGATTGGAGTCTAACGTTATATGAACATCGTGTTCCTGAGCGCCACAGTGGCTTCGCTCGTGGTCGGAAGGACCCTCGCCGCCGCCCCGCCGGTTCAGCCGGCCGTCCAGGTTTTGCCTGCCGGCGTCAAGAAAACCCTCCGGCCCACCGAAATGGCGGCCGTCGTGCCGCGACCAAGTCCGCGGGTGATCGTTCTGAGCACCAACACGGATAGGGGCTCAAGAGTGTGGCAAGTCCTCGAGCACAGAGGGATGCTGGAAGGTCCGTTAAGTCCCGGCCTCTACAAGACGGAACCCTATAGCTGTCTGGTCCTCGTCCCGGGGCGCCCTATTGACGAGAAATCCATCGTTAAACCCTCTCTTCCGTCCCCGCCTATGCCTAGGGTGAGTCCAGGGCTGGAATTCATCCCCTGGCCGCCACAAAAGGCGCCGCAAAAGACCTCAAAATAGTCTGGAACGCGCATTTTCAAGCGCTGCACCGGCCCTGCCTCCGGGGTTCACCCGTAGATCACCCGTAGATGACCCGTAGATGACCCGTAGATGACCCGTTCGGGAACGGGTGA
>CAZODO010000128.1:0-15997 GCA_964578605.1 uncultured Verrucomicrobiota bacterium
CACTCCCTTCCCTCCCCAATAATGAGAAAACCCTGGAGACCGTGAGTTGCACCCACTGATTTTTTCTTCAGCTGGCAATCGGCTCGTCCAGGAGATGGGAGTGCTCCTCTTCAGGCAGTTCGACCAGCGGCTTCAGAGCAATCTTCCTGTGGTGGCTGAATCCAGTCCCGGCAGGGATGATGTGCCCCATGATGACGTTCTCCTTGAATCCGCGAAGATGATCGACTTTACCCATCGTCGCTGCTTCCGTCAAAACCCGCGTAGTATCCTGGAATGAAGCAGCGCTCAAGAAACTTTCCGTTTCAAGGGAAGCCTTGGTGATGCCCAGGAGCACGGGTTGCGCCTCAGCTGGCTTACCACCCATTTTCTCCACACGTTGATTCTCCTTCTCGAACACGATTTTCTCCACTTGCTCTCCCCAAAGAAACGCCGTGTCTCCGGGTTCGGTAATGCGGACCTTTCGGAGCATTTGGCGGACGATAATCTCGATGTGCTTGTCGTTAATCGTCACCCCCTGCAACCGATAGACCTCTTGGACTTCATTGACCAGGTGTTCCTGCAATTCCTGCGGACCGCAAACATCGAGAATCTCGTGCGGCACGATAGGGCCTTCCGTCAGTTGCTGACCCTTTTTGACGAAATCGCCTTTGAATACAATCACGTGTTTCCCAATCGGAATTAGATGTTCCTCCTGTAAGCCGGTTTGCGGATCCTTGATGAGGATTGCGCGCTTCCCACGCACGCTCGCCCCGAAATCCACCACTCCGTCAATCTTGGAGATTTCCGCAGCGTCTTTTGGACGTCGGGCCTCGAACAACTCAGCGACGCGCGGTAATCCACCCGTGATATCTTTAGTCTTCGACGTCTTTCGAGGAGTCTTCGCCATGAGGGTGCCCGCGACAATTTTGTCACCTTCGTTCACTACGATGTGCGCTCCCGAGGGAATGGCATAACTCGCAGTCGTCTCCCCCTTTTCGTCCGCGATAACGATCTGAGGGCGCAGGTCTTCTTTATGTTCGATGATGACCATGGCCTCTTGACCAGTGGTCTCGTCCACTTCCTGCTTCATCGTCACGCCCTCGATGATGTCTTGGAACTGCACTCGGCCGGCACGCTCCGAAAGGATGGGAACGTTGTAGGGGTCCCACTGAACGAACGTCTCGCCTTTCTTGACGCGACCGCCGTCCGGCACCGAGATCACCGACCCGATCACCACATTATGGCTCTCCAGTTCCCGGCCGTCTTCACCCAGAACCGAGACGGATCCATTCTTGTTCAGCACAATATTATTTCCGTCTTCAAGTCGAACGAGGCGCAGTTCGTTGTATCGAACGACGCCTTCGAACTTTGCCCGGATCTGCGGTTGTTTAAACACCTGGGAAGCAGTACCTCCAATGTGAAAGGTCCGCATGGTCAACTGGGTTCCTGGCTCGCCAATGGATTGAGCCGCAATAATCCCGACAGCCTCCCCCATCTTGACCAATGCGCCCGTGGCCAGATTCCTTCCGTAGCACCCAATACAAATCCCGTGCTTGCTCTCACAGGTGAGGACAGAACGAATTCGCACACGTTCCACCCCCGCCTTTTCAATCTGCTTGGCCTTCTCTTCGTCGATTTCCTCGTTCGCGCGCACCAACCGCCTTTTCGGATCGGCGGGGTCCACCACATCATCGCAGCTGAAACGGCCGACAAGGCGTTCGCTCAATTTGACAACCTCGTCTTCGCCCTCGTAAATCGGTTGGACCCAGATCCCGTTCGTGGTTCCGCAATCCTCTTCGCGGATGATCACGTCTTGCGCGACATCGACGAGTTTGCGAGTCATGTAACCGGAATCAGCCGTCTTCAGCGCCGTATCGGCCAAGCCTTTGCGTGCGCCGTGCGTTGAGATGAAATACTCGAGCACCGTCAACCCCTCACGGAAGTTTGAAAGGATCGGTTTCTCGATGATATCGCCCGACGGCTTTGCCATAAGGCCGCGGACCCCCGCCAATTGGCGAACCTGCTGCCGATTACCCCGCGCCCCGGAATCCACCATTAACCAGACGGGGTTATACTCTGTCTTGCCCTGGTTGTTCTCGAGCGTCTTGAGCATGACATTGGAGATCTGGTCCGTGCAATGCGTCCAGATATCCACCACCTTGTTGTAGCGTTCGCCCGGAGTGATCACGCCGCGGCGGTACTGCTTTTCGACATCCGCGATCTGTTTCTGAGCGGCTTCGATTTCGTGCGTCTTCTCCTTCGGAATAATCATGTCGTCGATTCCGATGGAGACGCCCGCACGGGTCGCCTCGAAGAACCCAAGTTCCTTGAGCTTATCGAGTGTGGCCACGGTCTTCTCGTGCCCGCAATGCTTGTAGCAGTTCCAGATCAGTTCCCCGATCTGGCTTTTGCCAACCGCTTTGTTCGGAAAGCCCAATTCCTGCGGCCACACTTCGCTGAAGATGACGCGACCGACTGTAGTTTCGATCACCGGCTTCTCGGGTTCACCATAAACCGTGGAACGGCCCCGATCCGGATTAGCCAGACGGATGCGGTCATGGGTTCTTACGGAACCATCCATATGCGCGAAGAGGACTTCGCTCTTCGAGCCGAACAGTTTCGGGCGACTATTCCCTTGGTTCAATCTCGGATTGGCGGTGAGATAATAGCACCCCAACGTGATGTCCTGGGTCGGCGTCATGATGGGCTTGCCGCTAGAGGGGCTGAAGATATTGTTAGGCGCCATCATGAGCAGTCGAGCTTCCAACTGCGCTTCAACCGACAAGGGCACATGGACAGCCATCTGGTCTCCGTCAAAGTCCGCGTTGTAGGCAGTGCAGACCAAGGGGTGAATTCGGATCGCCTCGCCCTCGATAAGCACGGGCTCGAACGCCTGGATTGAAAGCCGATGGAGCGTCGGAGCTCGATTGAGCAGGACGGGATGGCCTTTGGTCACCTCTTCAAGAATGTCCCACACTTCATGCGACTGCCGCTCAATCATCTTCTTCGCCGAGCGGACTGTGTGAACGTAGCCCAGTTCCTTGAGCCGGCGAATAATGAACGGCTCAAAGAGGACCAACGCCATCTTCTTTGGAAGACCGCACTGGTTGAGTTTGAGTTCAGGGCCAATGACGATCACGGAACGGCCCGAATAATCGACTCGTTTCCCGAGCAGGTTTTGTCGGAAGCGACCACTCTTTCCCTTGAGCATGTCGCTCAGGGATTTCAGGGGGCGGTTGCCGGCACCAGTTACGGCACGCCCGTGTCGGCCATTGTCGAACAAAGCGTCGACAGCCTCCTGGAGCATTCGCTTTTCATTTCGAATGATCACTTCGGGTGTCTTCAGCTGGAGCAAGTTCTTCAACCGGTTATTTCGGTTGATCACCCTGCGGTAGAGATCATTGAGATCGGAGGTTGCGAACCGCCCGCCCTCAAGCGGAACAAGGGGTCGCAAGTCCGGCGGAATCACGGGCAAAACCGTGAGAATCATCCATTCCGGTCGGCTTTTGGACTGGATGAATCCCTGGTACAGTTTGATTCGCTTGGCGATCTTCTTCCGAATCTGCTTGCTTTTTGTCTCGGTCATCCCGACCTGCAACTGCTCGATCTGTTGTTGAAGATCCACCTTGGTCAGCGCTTCACGCACCGCCTCAGCGCCCATTTTGGCGACAAAAGCGTCTTGCCCATAGGTTTCCTTTGCCTCGCGGTACTCCATTTCGCTGAGCAGTTGATGCTGTTTCAGAGGGGTAGACATGGGATCGATGACGAGGTAGTCCTCGTAATAGATCACGCGTTCGAGGTTGCGGGCGGTCATGTCGAGCATCAATCCGATCCTCGAAGGCATGCACTTGAAGAACCAGATGTGCGAGACTGGCACAGCCAGTTCGATATGCCCCATCCGTTCGCGGCGAACCCGGGAGAGGGTCACTTCAACGCCGCAACGGTCACAGACGACGCCGCGATGCTTGATGCGCTTGTACTTGCCGCATGAGCACTCCCAGTCTTTGACCGGCCCAAAGATGCGCTCACAAAAGAGGCCTCCTTTTTCCGGTTTGAACGTTCGGTAATTGATCGTTTCGGGGTTCTTGACCTCCCCTTTGGACCAAGAGCGGATCGTCTCGGGTGACGCGACCGAAATCGCGATGTAATCGACAAGATTAACCTTGTCCAGGCCGAGCAGTTCACGCGCAGATTCTTTCGTGCTAATCATACGGTTTTCAAAAATGACGTGCAGACGTTAAACAGAAGCCGTTAAGCGGTCAGCGCAGCCAGCGTCACAGGCTGGACTGGTTGATCTGCTGGATTGGAGTAGCCCACCTTCACATCCAGACCCAGGGACTGCATTTCCTTCACCAGAACGTTGAACGATTCCGGGACGCCCGCTTCCAGGGAGTTGTCGCCCTTGACGATGCTCTCGTAAATTCGCGTGCGCCCCTGCACGTCGTCCGATTTCACCGTGAGCAACTCCTGCAGGGTGTAAGCAGCGCCATACGCCTCCATTGCCCAGACTTCCATTTCGCCGAAACGCTGCCCGCCATATTGCGCCTTGCCGCCCAGCGGTTGCTGGGTGACCAGGGAATATGGACCAACCGCCCGCGCATGGATTTTGTCTGCCACAAGGTGCCCGAGCTTCATCATGTAGATGTACCCGACCACGATTTCTTGATCGAAACGCTCGCCCGTGCGGCCGTCATAAACCAGAGTCTTACCGTGCTCGGGCAACGCGGCCTGTTTGAGGTAATTTCGGATATCCTTCTCCTTGATGCCGTCGAAGACCGGGGTGGCAAACCTGAGACCCAGGAGTCTTGCGGCCCACCCTAAATGCGTCTCCAAGACCTGGCCCACGTTCATGCGCGAAGGCACGCCTAGGGGGTTCAGAACGATGTCCACCGGAGTTCCGTCGGCGACGAATGGCATGTCCTCCTCCGGCACAATCTTTGCCACCACGCCCTTATTGCCGTGGCGCCCGGCCATCTTGTCACCCACCGACAATTTGCGCTTTGACGCAATGTAAACCTTGACCGACTTGATAATCCCAGGGTCAACGTCGTCCCCCGCCTCGACACGTTCCATTTCCTCGTCGTGCTGCATCTGGAGATCATCAAACTTCTTTTTAAAACTCCCAATGATCTCGTTAATCTTGTTCCGGATCGGCGAAGGATCGATCTCGATCCGGTCGTAGACGCTGGCCAGCTTGCGAAGGAGCGTCTTGGTGATCTTCCGGTTGGCCGGGATGATAATTTCGCCGGTCTCCGAGTTGACCACGTCAAGGGGAATCTTCTCGCCGAGCAGAATATTGCTCAGCGCCTCCGTCAGTTGCTCTCGAAGTTCGTCAAGCTTGGTCTTGTATTCATCCTCCACTTGCTTGGCGTGCTTCTTGGCCTCCGTCGGGGTGACCTTGTCCCCGCGGTCCGCCTCCTTCTTCGATGACACCTTCACGTCCATGACAATCCCGTAGGTACCGGAAGGCACTTTCAAGGAAGTGTCCTTCACGTCCGCCGCCTTTTCGCCGAAGATGGCACGGAGCAGCCTTTCCTCGGGCGCCAACTCGGTCTCGCTTTTCGGAGTGATCTTGCCGACGAGGATATCGCCCGGCTTGACCTCGGCGCCGATTCGAATTACGCCGTCCGGGCCGAGATTCTTTAACGCCTCTTCGCCCAAGTTGGGGATATCGCGGGTGATTTCCTCCGGCCCCAGCTTCGTGTCGCGTGCTCCCACCTCGAACTCGTCGATATGGATCGAGGTAAACACGTCGTCCTTCACGATTCGCTCGCTGATCAGGATGGCGTCCTCGAAGTTGTATCCGTTCCAGGGCATGAACGCACAGAGAATATTTTTTCCTAAGGCGAGCTCTCCGCCTGAGGTGCAGGGCCCGTCGGCGATGATCTGGCCCTTCTTCACCGTCTCACCCTTTGAGACCAGGATCTTCTGGTTGATGCACGTGGCCGCGTTCGAACGCATGAATTTCCGGACGCTGTAGATATAAACGTGTTCGGCTGGGTCATGCTTGATCTTCTTCTTGCCTTCCGGGAGCTTCCCGTCCGCCGTGATGATGATTTGGCTGCCGGTTACGGAGGCGACTTTGCCGCCCTCCTCGGCCACGATCACAGCGCGTGAATCGCGCGCGACCCGATCCTCCAGGCCCGTGGCTACGAATGGGGCTTCGGTCACCAGCAGCGGCACGGCTTGCCGTTGCATGTTGGATCCCATCAACGCCCGGTTGGCGTCGTCGTGCTCAAGGAACGGGATCAAGCCGGCTGCCACCGAAACCAATTGCTTGGGCGACACATCCATGTAGTCCACGCGCGCGGGCTCGACATCGATAAAGTCGCCTTTACACCGGCACATGACTTTGTCGCTAAGGAAATGCCCTTTTTCGTCCACCAAGGCATTCGCTTGCGCCACGATGAACGCCTCCTCACGGTCGGCTGTAAGGTATTCAATCTGGTGGGTTGCCCGCCCCTTCTCGACTTTGCGGTACGGTGTTTCGATAAATCCGAAATCGTTTACACGGGCAAAGGTCGCCAAGGACGCGATCAAGCCGATGTTCGGGCCTTCCGGGGTTTCAATCGGGCAGATGCGCCCATAATGCGATGGGTGCACGTCCCGGACTTCAAAACCGGCGCGATCGCGCGACAGCCCGCCGGGCCCGAGGGCCGAGAGTCGCCGTTTGTGGGTCAACTCGGCCAGCGGATTGATTTGGTCCATGAACTGCGAGAGTTGGCTGCGACCGAAGAAGTCGCGCACGACAGCCGACAAAGCCTTCGGGTTAATGAGCTTCTGCGGCGTCATCGCGTCCATGCCTTGGTCGAATAACGTCATGCGCTCCTTCACCAGACGCTCCGTGCGGGCCAAGCCAACCCGGCACTGGTTTGCCAGCAATTCACCCACCGTCCGAATTCGGCGGCTGCCCAGGTGATCAATATCATCCAGGGAACCCTCGCCCTTCTTAAGACGAAGGAGGTACTTGGTGGCCGCCACAAGGTCTTCTTTGGTCAGAATTCGACTGTCTTCGTTGCCCTTGAGGCCGAGCTTTTGCATGATTTTGTAACGCCCCACGCGTCCCAGATCATATCGTTTGGGATCAAAGAAGAGGCGTTTGATGAGCGCGCGCGCGTTCGCTGCGGTGGGGGGGTCCCCGGGGCGCAGTCGGCGATAGATATCCTTCAGGGCCTCTTCTTCATTCTTGGTCGGATCTTTCTTGAGGCACTTGATGACAATGCCGTCATCAACCGTGGTATCGACCACCTTGATCTTCGTGAGCCCAAGTTCGGCGATCTGTTTGACGACCGCCTTGGAAAGGGGTTCGAAGGCGCGGGCAACAACGATGCCTTTATCCGCATCGAGGGCATCGTCGATCAGCACCTTGTTCTGGATATTCTCCAGATTTTCGGCCTCCTTCAGGCCGAGTTCCTCGATATCATAAAAAAGCTTGAGAATGTCGGCATCGGAGCTGTATCCAAGGGCGCGGAAGAATGTGGTGGTGAGGAACTTGCGGCGGCGTTTCTTCCGATCCAAATAGACGTAGAGCAGGTCGCTCGTATCGAACTGAGCTTCGTACCAGGACCCCCGGTCAGGGATAATGCGGAAGGAGTGGAGGGTCTTGCCGTTGGGATGCTGGGTCGCCTCAAAGGCCAAGCCGGGCGAGCGATGCAGTTGGCTCACGATCACGCGTTCGGCGCCGTTGATGACGAACGTGCCTTGCGGGGTCATCAAGGGCAACTCGCCCATGAACACCTTCTCCTCTTTCGTCCCCTTCTCCTCTTTCAGAAGGAAGGTCACGTGTAGCGGCGCACCAAAGGTGATCCCCTCCCTCAGGCACTCCAGCCAGCCCTGTTTGGGCTCTCCGATTTCGTAGCTGTGGTAATCCAACACCGATTTCCCGTCGTAACTCTCAATAGGAAACACCTCAGTGAAAACGGCCTGCAACCCAACATTCTTCCGGCGCGACGGAGGGAATTCCGCCTGCAAGAACTCACGATACGAGTTGATCTGGACCTCGATCAGATTAGGAGGGGCGATCACTTCCTTAATCTTACCGAAGTTAATACGTTCAGGGGCTCGCGATGGCATTTTGACCTCTAACTGTAGTTAACGCTGGCGACCGGCCAGGCCTTTTTATTTGGATAACGACACAATACCGGTGCTCCCTGATCCTCGTCAGGAATTCACCGGTCAAACTGCTGAAATGGACTGAGACGAACCGTTGCCTTCAACCAAAACCTGTTCCCGCTCAATCGGCAAAAAGGGGCGGCGAAGCCATCCGCCGCCCTCTATCATAAACCAACTTTACTTGAGTTCAACTTTTGCCCCGGCATCCTCGAGCTTCTTCTTGGCGGCGTCGGCATCAGCCTTGTTAGCGCCTTCAAGCACGGGTTTGGGAGCTTCTTCGACCAGTTTCTTGGCTTCCGCCAGCCCCAATCCAGCCTTCACTTCGCGGACGGCCTTGATGACGGCGATCTTCTTGTCGGCCTGGATCGAAGCCAGAATGACGTCAAACGACGTCTTGGCTTCCTCTGCCGGAGCGGCAGCGGCCCCACCGGTGGGGGCTGCGATGGCCACAGGCGCGGCGGCGGTGACGCCCCAAGCGTTCTCGAGCTGTTTCACGAGATCGGCGGCCTCGAGCACGGTCAATTTACTGAGTTGATCAACGATTGCTGCAATATCTGCCATAGTTCCTTTCAGTCTCGTCGTCATCCAGGGCCCAGGATGGTTTAAGCCCACAGCCGTGAGCCGACGATTTACTCTGTTTCATGTTTGCTCTTCCGCCGCTATCGGCTGACAGCGGCGAAAATGGTTCTCTTCACCCCGCCAGCTCACAGGCTGCGGGTCGCGCATGCTACGAGGCGGGTGCGGGTTCGGGCTTCCCTTCGGATTCCTTCTCCACCCTGGCCTTGATGACGCGAGCGAGCTGCGCTCCTGGCGCATTGATGGTGGCCACGAGCTTGGTCGCGGGCGCCTGCAACAGACCGAGCAGTCTCCCTCGAAGCACATCAAGCGACGGAAGATCCGCCAGATCGAGAAGATCCTTGGTTTCAAGCCGCTGGCTATTGAGAAAGCCGAACTTGAGCTGCGGCTTTTCAAACTCCTTCTGGAAGGTCTTGACAACCTTGGCCGCCGCCGAAATGTCCTTCTGACCGGTGACGACAGCCAATTGGCCCGCAAGCGCCGGGCCGAGATCGGCGACGCCCGCTTCTTTTGCCGCCACCTTGAAGATGGAATTCTTGACGACGTGAATCTGGGAGCCAGCCTTCCCAAGACGCTTCCGCAGTTCGGTAAAATGCCCAACGCTAAGACCGCGATAGTCAACCACCATGAAGAACGGTGAAGCGTTAAGCCGGGCGACGTACTCTTGCCCGATCAATTGTTTTTCAGCACGCATCGGATTTCCAGGAATTGAAACTCAGTTATGCATTCACCGCTTGTTCGCCGCCCCGAATCTCCAGGGGAATGGGCGGACTCATCGTCGCGGACAGGGTGCAGCTATGAATAAATTGCCCCTTGACGCTGTGCGGCCGGGCTTTGACCACCGCGTCGATGACCGAGCGCGTGTTCTCAGCGATCTGTTGCGCCGTAAAGGAAACCTTCCCGACCGGCACATGAATGTTCCCCGCCTTGTCCACTTTGAACTCGACGCGGCCCGCTTTGACCTCTTTGACGGCTTTGGCCGTGTCGTCGGTGACGGTGCCCGTCTTTGGGTTGGGCATCAACCCACGCGGTCCCAGGACTTTGCCCAACTTGCGGACCTCGCTCATGGATTCCGGCGTGGCGATGGCGACGTCGAAGTCCGTCCATCCCTCGCTGCATTTCTTCACCATGTCCTCATACCCGACAAATTCGGCTCCGGCCGCCCGGGCGGCATCCGCCGCGGCACTGTTCTTGGAGAACACCAGCACGCGGACTGTCTTGCCGCTGCCGTGGGGGAGCGGGACCGTTCCCCGGACCATCTGGTCGGACTGTTTTGGATCAACGCCAAGGCGGAAGGCCAAGTCAACGGTTTCGTTAAACTTGGCTTTCGGGAACTTGGCCAGCAGCTCCACCGCCGCGTTGAGCGGGTACTGCTTTTTCGCGTCCACCATCTGGAGCGCTTTTTTGTAACGTTTGCTGGGCATATTCGGTTTGCGGTGCTATCGGATCCACGTTGCGTGGACCCTCCCGCGTTTAGGGTTCACTCTGAACGTCGATTCCCATGCTGCGCGCCGTGCCGGCTACGACCCGGAAGGCAGCTTCCTCGTCCGTCGCGTTCAAATCTTTGAGCTTGAGCTTAACAATCTCCAACACTTGCTTGCGCGTCACTTTGCCCACTTTCTCTTTGTTGGGCGATTTCGAGCCCGACGCAATGCCAGCCGCCTTCTTCAAGAGGACCGCTGCCGGAGGCGATTTCGTGATGAAGGTGAACGACTTGTCTGCGTAAACGGTAATGACGACCGGGATGATCATTCCCCCCTGGTCTCGTGTCGCCGCGTTAAACTCTTTGCAGAACGCCATGATATTGACGCCTTGCTGGCCGAGCGCCGGGCCCACCGGCGGGGCGGGGTTGGCCTGACCGGCCGGGATTTGCAGTTTGATCTGTCCGACAATCTTCTTTGCCATAAATTTGCAGTGGATCGGCACCCGGAACGGTTCCTGGGCTGCGCCAGGGAGCCGGCTGCCTCGTGCTTACGCTTTATCGACCTGCCAGTACTCGAGCTCGACCGGCGTGTTCCGGCCGAAGATGTTGACCGTGACCTTCAGTTTCCCGCGTTCCGGTTCGATCTCTTCAATGACGCCGCTGAAATTGAGGAACGGCCCGTCGTTGATCTTCACGGTCTCGCCGACTTCGAACTGAACCTTGGGCTTCTCCCGGTCTTCGGAATCCGAGATTTGGGCTTTGATGGTGTCAATCTCATCCGGCGCCGCCGGTGTGGGCCGATCGCCTCCGACAAACCCGATAATACCCTGGGTATCCCGGATGAAGTACCACGGCTTCTCGATCACGCGCTTGTTGTCGTCCAAAAGCACCATGTCAATGAAGACGTAACCCGGGTAAAGCTTTCGCGTGGTCACCGTCTTCTTGCCGCCCCGGACCTCAGCAACTTTCTCCATGGGCACGAGCACCTCTTTGATGTACTCGCCCATCTCTTCGGTCTTGAGACGCTTCTCGATGCTCTCTTTGACCTTCTGCTCTTGCCCGGAAAGGGTATGAATGACGAACCACTGGCTCCGCATAATGAATTCAGGTTAAGCGATGAGGCGGAGCAGTTGGGATAGAACGTAGTCAACAACGACGATAAACCCGCCCAACAACACGATGGTCACCATAATTAGCACGGTCGACCCCTTAAGCTCGTCGACGGAGGGCCACGTGCATTTGCGCAGCTCTTCCCGTGTTTCCAGCACGTAATTGGACATCCGCAACAGGTAGCCCTTCCACCAGAGCACACCGAAGATCGCTCCGATAACAACCACCCAGACCAGGATGTAGATTAAATCGTTGTTCACAAATGTTTGGCGGAGGGGGAGGGATTCGAACCCCCGAAGGTATAAACCTTAACGGTTTTCAAGACCGTCGCGATAGACCACTCTGCCACCCCTCCAGCACGCGGTTGCAGTGGCAGTTGGCAGGGCGTGAGGGACTCGAACCCCCAACCAACGGTTTTGGAGACCGCTACTCTACCAATTGAGCTAACGCCCTGTGTACTCGTTCTCGTACGCTTTATCCTGCCATGCAGCAGTCCAATTTAGAAGCGCCAGCCAATCTCGCTCACGCGATAATCTCGGTCACCCGGCCCGCGCCGATGGTCCGGCCGCCTTCGCGAATCGCGAACCGCTGGCCACGTTCCATCGCCACCGGAGCGATCACTTTTACTTCCACCGAGACGTTATCGCCAGGCATCACCATTTCCACGCCTTCCGGCAACGAAACGGTTCCGGTGACGTCCGTCGTCCGGAAATAGAACTGCGGCCGGTAATTGGTGAAGAACGGCGTGTGCCGGCCGCCTTCATCCTTCGAAAGCACGTAGACCTCGGCCTTGAAGTTGGTATGCGGCGTGATCGAGCCGGGCTTTGCCAGCACCATGCCTCGCTCCACTTCGTCCTTCTTCGTGCCGCGCAGCAGGACGCCCACGTTGTCGCCCGCGCTCGCCTTGTCCAGGAGCTTCCTGAACATTTCAATATCCGTCGCCACCGTCTTGCGCGTGTCGCGCAATCCGACGATCTCGACATCGGACATCTTTTGCAGTTCGCCGCGCTCGACACGGCCGGTCACGACCGTCCCGCGGCCTTCAATGTTGAACACGTCTTCAATGCACATCAGGAAAGGCTTGTCGACCTCGCGCGGCGGCAGCGGAATAAACGCGTCAACGGCGTCCAACAGGGCCTGGATCGATTTCTCGGCCTCGGGATCCGCGGCCATGGCCTTCTTGGCGCTGCCACGGACGATCGGCGTTTTTTCGCCGGGGAACCCGTACTTGGTGAGCAGGTCACGGATTTCCATTTCCACGAGATCAAGCAATTCCGGGTCATCCACAAGGTCGACCTTATTCAGGTAAACGACAATGGCCGGGACATCCACCTGGCGGGCCAGCAGCACGTGTTCCCGGGTTTGCGGCATCGGGCCTTCCGAAGCATCTACCACCAGGATGGCGCCGTCCATCTGCGCGGCGCCGGTGATCATGTTCTTGATGAAGTCTGCGTGGCCGGGGCAATCGATATGCGCGTAGTGCCGATTGTCGCTTTGGTATTCCACGTGTGAAACCGCGATGGTCACCGTCTTGGTTTCGTCGCGCACGGTGCCGCCCTTGGTAATCTGAGCGTAGCTGATCTTCTGAGCCAACCCCTTGCGAGACTGCACCTCAACGATGGCTGCCGTGAGGGTCGACTTGCCATGGTCAATATGACCGATCGTCCCAATGTTGACGTGCGGTTTTGTTCTTTGAAATGCTTCTTTAGCCATTGCGATTTCTCTTTTTAATGTGTTTTGCTTCAGTCCAACCCAAAATCTGGAGCCCATGATCAGGTTTGAACTGATGACCTCATCCTTACCAAGGATGCGCTCTACCAACTGAGCTACATGGGCACTCTTCCAGGAGTTTCGTCGTCAGAAACGACAAAAAAACCCCATCAATCCCAGCTCTGTCCCGGCAACTCCTGGGATTAATGGCTCTTCACTCTAGCAGACCCAGTAATTTCGCCCGAATATAGGGCCGGGCACTACCCTGTCAATGGTTTTTTCGGCAATTCGATTTAGGGCATCGGATCCCCATTCTTGAACACCGACCGCCCCGAACGGCGGCTGTGACGCAGCGGAGGAAGGGGCGTCAGTCTGCTCCCGGACCCGGCTCGAGCTTGACCCAGCCTCCACGGACCTGGTTCCGATGTTCCACTATTGTTTAACTATGTTTACACTATTATTTTACTATGATGGAATAGTTAAAACTTACTTCATACTCAGTTGATTGTTACTGGAAAAGCGAATGCAGCCCTGGTCTTCCTCATTTCGACCCAGGGATTTGAGCCGGTTCTATAACCCGCGAATCCAGCCCGGCGCCCTACGCAAACGCTACCCGCGTCGTCGGCGCGTCTGGATCCCAGCCGCGCACCGGGCGGCTGTTGATGCTGGAGACTTCCTTGATGGAGATCTGGCGGCCGCGTGTCTTGGGCCCTTTTACTTCCACCTCAGACGGTTTGCAGACCTGCTGATTGATCTTCTGATAGGGCGCCGGCTTGTATCGTATGTAAAGCTCGGCGGGCGTGTCGGGCTCGAAGAACAGGATCTTCGACTTGGGCGGGATGCACTGATATTCCTTGTTCATGATGGCCCCGCCGAAGGCAAACCGCTTGAGAAAGGTCGCGTCGCGGTTCGCGTAAGCAAGCGTGAACACCCGGTCGCGCTCGGGCAGGCCGCAATAGATCAGGTCCGGCCCCACGAATTGCTTTTCCGGCAGTTCGATCACGCGGTAATGGCCGTCTTTGAACACCAGGATGAGCTTGTCGAACTTGGTGCAGTCGACCTTGAACTCGTCGCCCGAAACGCGGTAGCCGACGTAGCCGGATTCGCGGTCATAGGCGACTTTAAAGGCCTTGAAGGCCACCTCGCGCGCGTCGACTTCGTCATAGCGGCTTGATTTGGTCAGGCGCGGGTAGATGGGCCCATACTTGGCGAGCAGGGCTTCCAGGTGGGCGATGACGAACTTGATGAGGTTCTTGAGGTTCTTGCGAGTTTCGGCGAGTTCGGCCTTGACCCTTTGGATTTCCTCGCGGTGCTTTTGGATGTCGAAAAGGGAGATGCGCCGGATGCGCACCTGCAAAAGCCGGTCGACGTCCTCGTTGGTGAGGTCGCGGAGCATTTCTTTTCGGAACGGCTTGAAGCCTTCGTGCACGGCCGCCACGACAGCCTCGCCCGTCCGGCATTGCTCGATCTTCTTGTAGATTCGCTCTTCGATAAAAATACGTTCCAGGGTGCGGAAATGGAGGTCATCCAGCAGCTTCTTTTCATTTAACTCCAACTCCCGCCTCAGGACGTCCACCAACTGGTCGGTATTGGCGCGGAGGACGTCCGAGACCGTCATTTCAACCGGCCGATTGTCACGGATGACCGTAATCCGGCTGGAGATGGTGACTTCGCAGGCGGTGAAGGCGTAAAGCGCATCGATCAATTGGTCGGCGCTGACGCCTTGCGGGGGGCGGACTTCGATCTCGACGACCTCCGAGGTGAAATCGTGGATGCTCTTGACCTTGAGTTTGCCCTTGCGAGCGGCGTCTTCGATGGACGCAATGAGCGATTCGGTGGTGGTCGTGGGCGGGATTTCCTTGATGACGACGGTCGCCTCATCCTTGGCTTTGATCTTGGCGCGCACCTTGACCGTGCCCGCGCCGTCCTGGTATCCCCGCGCGTCCATGAGGCCGCCTGTGAGGAAGTCGGGCAGGAGCTTGAACGGCTGGTTTTTGAGAATGGCGATCTGGGCCTGGAGCAGCTCCGGGAAATTGTGCGGAAGGATGCGCGCCGAGAGTCCGACCGCGATGCCTTCGGTGCCGAGCATCAGCAAGAGCGGCAATTTGGAGGGCAGGGTGACCGGCTCTTTGTTGCGACCGTCGTAGCTGGGAACGAACTGGGTAATTTCGTCGTTGAAGACCTCGGTGCGGGCCAGTTCGGTGAGGCGGCATTCGATATAGCGGGGCGCGGCCGGCGGGTCGCCCGTCATGATGTTTCCAAAGTTGCCCTGGCCTTCGATCAAGAATCGTTTGTTGGCGAGCACGACCAGGGCGTCGCCAATCGACGCATCGCCATGCGGATGGTACTGCATGCAATGCCCGACCACGTTGGCCACTTTGATAAACCGGCCGTCGTCTTTTTCATGCAAGGCCCACAAGATCCGGCGCTGCACCGGCTTCAAGCCATCCGCCAGGTTCGGAATCGCCCGATCCCGGATCACATACGACGCATACTGCAGGAAGCTGGTGTTGACGCGCTGGTGAAAGGGCAGTTCGACCTTGGTGGCCACGACGGGATTCGGCGTCGCGGGCATGGCCTCTTGCTCCGCTTGCACATGGTCGTCCGAGTTCTTCTTCGCTTCGCTCATTCGCTCCAATCAATCGAGCTTGGAAACTGCGGGAAGCGCGCCGGGAAATCAAGCGAGGCGCGTTCGAAACAAGAAAGGCAGGGCCGGACCGCCGGGCCGGCCCTGGGGGATTACTGATTCCTAATGGCGGCCCCACCCGCCCTGGAAGGCGCTGGGCGCTGTGCATCCAGAACGAGGAACCAGCCGCCGTTTGCCGCGACCGGCACGGGTTCGTCGCACTCCCATCGCCTGGCCTCTTGCATGCCTTGCATCGGAGGAGCGTACAGGACGGAGCGGTCGGGATCGAGACCCAGGGCTTTCCAATCGATCTGCAGGCGGACTTGGGCGGCTTCTTTGGCCCAACTGGCCAGGACGACAAAGCTGCGGCCTTCCCGCCGATAAACGGTCGCCAGCACGTCCGCGTCGTGAGAAGGGGTCAGTCCCGCAGATTGGCATATCCGGAGAGGTGTCACGACTGT
>CAZODO010000129.1:0-15672 GCA_964578605.1 uncultured Verrucomicrobiota bacterium
CTTACAACCGGAAAAATCCAGGAAATCCCCGTCTTTGAGCTGCGGAATGTAGGATTCGGAACGTCGGGCTGGCCTGCCGCGCCAAGAACGACGGGACAAGCGGCCTTCTGGAGGCGAACAAACCGTGCCAAATGCTGCTGGGTCCGGAGATGCCCCATTGCTGACCCGGTGATCACCCGTGGATCACCCGTTGCCGAACGGGTCATCTACGGGTGAACTACGGGTGAACTACGGGTGAACTACGGGTGAACTACGGGTGAACCCCGGCACGCCAGCGCTTTGCGGTGAGCTCGACCGGGAGTTGCGTAATGCTTAACGCCACGTCAATCGTTGACCCTGCAGCTGCCAGACGAAAGCAGGTTGCGGAAAAAGAGCTGGGGCGATCTCATTTTGGATGCGGCCGGACGGCAGGGTCGACCAGCCATTAGGGCCCTGGTTAAGCAACAAAAAGACCGGACACCGGTCCGGTCTTTCGTATTGGTGATGGGTGAGGCGAGCGGCTATTGGCGCACGCGATAGAACTTGCCGGCGCCCGTCGCCGGTATCGTTTGCGGGTTGGTTTGGCTGGCGGCGGTTGTCCACGGGCCAGTTATCGCCGCGGCTTCTTCAAGGGTGCCCGTGCCTTCCCAAGCGATGGTGACCTGGCCTGCAGCAAGGCTGACCTGGGTGAACGCGACTTCGCCGACAGGTTCGGGCGCTTCACCACCTTCCTTGCCGGCTTTGAAGTGAGCGGCAACACGTTCCGCGGGGATCGCTTTGTCAAAAATGGCGACTTCGTCGAACTGGCCCGTGAAGAAGTTGCCCGTCTCATCGTAGACTCCGCCACCCCCGATGTGCACGTTGTAGGTGGAGGAGCCGTAATTGGCGGTGGTGCTTCCGCCGGTGCCCACGAGCACGCCATCGTAATAATTCTTGATGCTCCTTCCATCGGCGATCGTGGCCACATGGTGCCACTCGCCATCGGGGAAGGTGTAGGGCGTATCCAAGCTGCCGCCGCCAGAGGACCAGATCTGGACCGTCGTCTGGTTAATAAACCCGTATTCGACGGCGTCGTTCTGACCGACCAACCCGATCCGGGTGCCAAAGGCGTCCGGATCCGAAACACGGTTGGCCGGCTTGACCCAGTACTCCAAGCTGAAGGCCGGGAGGTTGTTCAGAAGCTGGTTCTGCGTGTCGATCCACAGCATCGTGTTCTGCCCATCCATCAGGACCGACCGGTTGTTCGGATCAAACCCCAGGAATTCAGCAGGCCGAGGTCCCTCGCCGGAACTGATGTCGGTCGGGGAGGAATCATTCGGTCCGGTGCCCATCATATAAAGCCCGTCGGCGCTCACTCCGGCCGTGCCGTAATTCTTGGTGATCTGGCCACTCGTTTCCTCAAACCTGTAGAACGCGATGGGCTTGTCCTCCAGGATGACGTCCGCATAGGTGATCACGTTGGCGACGAATGAGAACGTTGTTCCAGAAGCGAGGGCGTTGTTGAAGAGGTCCTTCACACCCCCAACCGTCAGGACATAGGACTTCTGAACGGTCAATCCGCTCGTGACGAGAAGAACGGCGTTCCCGCTCAGCGTCGCTTTCGAGACCGTCACGCCGTCCGAGATGGCGTAGTTCGCGGCGGTTTCCGCCGAGGCTTTGTCCAGCGGCTCATCGAAGGTGACAATCATGTTCTGAACCGAGCTTGCTTTCACCTTGGTCATCTTTGGAGGGACCGTATCCTTGATAACCGTGACGGTCGCCACTGAGCTCGTGGAACTCAGGGTCGGGACGCTGGCAATGACCTGGAATTTGGCTCCGCTGTCGGCGGTCTGCAAGACCGGCGTTGTGTAGGAAGCAGAGGTGGCGCCCGCGATATCGGCGAAGTCGCTGCTGCCCGGGTTCGCCTTCTGCCACCGATAAGTGAGAACCGAACCGTAAGCGGAAACGCCCGTCGCGGCGGCGGTCAGCGTCGCGGCGCGGTTTTCCTGGATCGTCGTGTCCGCCGGCTGCCTGGTGAACGTCGCGCTGGCGCCGTTCGGGTCCAAATAGGCGCCGATCAGGGAACCGGTCAGCTTGGAGGCGTCACCGTCGGCGGGTTCCGCGTCGCCGTCTTTCATGAACGTGGCGCCGATGTTGTCGCCGCCGCCGCCTTCGACATGGAGAGCTTCCAGGTAGTACTGTTTGCCCGCAGTCAGGGTGATGGCGTTGCCGTCGGGCCATGCCGTGGTGGCAAACTGGTCGGAGCGTTTTGCGGTCGCATCTCCGCTTCCAACCGTCTGCCATTGCCTCGGATTGCTCCATCCTGTTTCCTGGGCGATCAGCTTCTTATTGGCCGAATTCTCATCCGTGCTCAAATAGAGGTCCGAGTAATCATCGCCGTTGACGAAGAACACATAAGTGCCGCTGGCAGGCGCGGTGAACCAGGTGATGAGTTGGTTGCCGTAGTTGCCGCCCGCCTCGTTGAGCCCCCCCGCGGGATATTCAAACGCCGGTTCGGTGCTGAAACTTGTCATGTTGTCCGGGAACCTCGGATCCGCCGTGAGCGTCGCGATGGTGGTGGTGTTGATGGCATCCCAATTCTTCTGGAGAACGGTCCCGGCCATATAAAGGAGCGACTTGAACGTGACTTTGGTGTCTGCGGCGATGGTGTTCACCGGTGAGCCGTAGTCCTGGATGTTGTTGATCGTAAGCGTGTAGGTGGTCCCTTGGGTCTGCTTGTTCGTCACGAGCTTCACCTTGCGGTCGCTCAACCGGGTGACACTGCTGATCGTCAAACCGCCATCGAAAGCGTAGTTGCCCTTGGTTACGGCGCTGTCGGTTACGGCTTCGGAGAAGGTGACAACCGCCGAAGTGAGAATTTCATCTCCAGCCGACACGGCCGTCACGGCGGGAGGCGTGGTGTCCCCGGCAACCGTCACCACCGAGGGTGAGCTGATCACTTCTTTCCCGCCGCCGTACACACGGACGGTGTAGGTGCCCGAATCCTTGCCCGTCGCCTCGGCAACGGTGTAGGTCGCGGCCAAACCGTTCGTCGTGACCGCTTTGCCGTCTTTCAGCCATTGGAAGTGCAGCGGGTCGCCGGTCGCTTCGACGCTTAACTCGAGTTTCGTATTGGCGTTGACCTTGACGGTTGCCGCCGGCTGCTTCGTGATGGCGGGCGGAGTGCCAACATAGGGCCCGAAATGGCTCACGACCGCCGTGGTTACATCGGCATCGTTATGGGCCGTAACGGCGATGCCCAGGAAGATCGTTTGGGGCCAAGCCTCAGTGAACACCGATTCGGACGCGCTGTCCGTCCCTGCAGGCCAGGAGCCCGCCGTATCCCATCCTTGCGGACTGTACGGGTTGTACATATTCCAGGTGGTTCCGTCATTGCTGGTGTACATGTAGAACACCGAGCCCACCCGCTCCAGGCGCAGCCAGTTATCGGGCATATTCGGCGGGTAAGCGGGGTTGGGCGCTGTCCAAGAGGAATTGCCGCCGCGGTTGGCACGCCATTGCGGACCGCGATAGTTCACTCCCGCCGGCGCGCTGTTTGCCGTGTCCGATGTCGGGCGGGTGGTCATGTTCGAAATGTGAGGGTCGCCCGCCTGGGGCCCTACTCCTGGAGAGGCTGGATCCTCCCGGCGCGCCATGAGTTCGATCTTGGACCAGCCGCCGTCGCCCGAATTGCCCGTAAGGCTCTCGACTTTCATGACATAGTCGAAATCGCCCGTCGCCTTGAAGTAACCATAGTGGAAGTTATCGGCCGTGCCCCAGATGTCCGCGCCGCCTCCGACCACGGTGATCTTGCCGTCGGCAGCCGTGGTTGTTGCGCCTGGGTACGACGGGATACCGACATCGACGCCCGTGAGGGCCGGAACGGCTGCGCTTGCAGCGCCAGCGCTTGCGCCAATCAGGAATAGCGGCAGCAGTATCTTGGGTTTGAGCTTAGCCCGTAGATTGTTTTGCATAGGTCTTTAGGTGGTTGTGTGGTTATTTCGGCTCGCCCGAATAAGATGAAGCTTCGGCGATGATCCAACGTGACAGTTGTCGAATACATCGGTGCTTCAAGCGCCATCGACTGACGGGTTACTCTCTCATGCGAGTGAGCTTCTGGATCTCCCTTTTCCCCTAGTGACTCGACCGGTGGTTGTCAAACCTATTCTGACGGCCGTTCTGGACAAGAGAAAGACCCGACGAACGTCCGGTCATTCGCGGTACCTCAGATTCAGGATGGGGTTGCTGACGCAGCGATAGAACTCATTTCAAGGGCCGGCGGCTCAGCCCTGCCTCTCGTGCGCGTTGAACGATTCAACCGTCCGGTAAAAGGCGTCGAGGCTGGGCAGCGGCGCGTTGGGCGGCACGTCGCAACCGGAGGAAATGACGAAATTACGGTGGGCGGCAGTGGCCCGGAGCAGATCCGAGGCCCGGTGGGCGAGCTCGTCGGGCGGCAGTTGCACAAAGACGGCAGTGGGATCGAGGTTCCCGCAAAGCACGATGTCGGGTGAGACGCGGCTCAGGGCGGCTGCGATGTCCATCGGCGCGCCAAAGTGGAACGTCTTAAGGCCGGTCTCCTGGATTGCTGCAAGGTGGACCAATTTGGCGGCGCAATTGTGCAGTAGAATCGTAAAGGAAGCGTCGCTGACGTCGGTGGCGATGCGCTTGATGTAGGCGCTGGAATAAGTCGAAACACTGCGCGGCGAGAGCAATCCCGCGGCCGGTTCCGCCATAATGACGCCACCGGCGCCAGCTGCCCGGAACGCCTTGAGGTAACTCGCCAGAAACGCAGCGCTCTTGTCTAGCAAGGTGTGCACCAGGTCCGGGTCGGTCGCCGTCAATTCCATCGCCTCGCTAACCCCGACCAAACGGGCGGCCAGAGAGAACGGCCCGATACAGCCGCCGAAGACAAAGGGGTGATCCGGCAGTTTCGAGAGCAAACGCACGGTTTCCAGGTAGACCGCGGTCCGCTTCTGCCCTGGTTGCGGAACATGGAGGTTCCTTGCTTCATCGATCCGGGTAACCAAGTGTCCCGTGACGGTTGGAATCTCTGCCTCGGACATCACGATCGAGCACCCGAACGCTTCCGCTTCCACGCTCAGATCCATGGCGGATAACGCGAATGGCGAATGGAATCGCTCGCGGAGGGCCTTCTGAGCTTCAAACTGCGCACCGGGATTGGTGACGATGTCCGAAACCTTTGCCCGGGTAAGCGCCATGCCAGGATAGGTGGCGATTGGCAGGGCAAGACGTCGAGGCGATTGCAGGACCAGTTGATTGAACGTGAAGCGGGTACGCTGGGTGGAGAGAGGCATGTTAATTACGCGGCCGCGGCGGGATACCAGAGCTGATTCAAGTATGAAGCACGAACGTACTCTATCCAAGCCGCCAGCAAAGGAAAGCCAATTGGCGACAGCAATTCGCATCGTGTTCGGAGCGCCGGCTTAGGAGCAGGACGGAATTCCTCTGCATGGGAAGAGTCTTGTCCGGCCCTCCGAAAGAAAGACAACTCGCGTTGGCGAAGTTTTGCCTTGGCGGCTCACGGGTCACCTGCCTAACGTCTGGCCAACGCTCTCGCTCCACCATGAAGCTGCTCGCCTTCGCTCTCGTTCTTATCACCGTCAACCTGGCCGCCGCAGCGACGATCGTCTGTCCGCCCGACGCGCCTGACAATGTCAGGCTCGCCGCGAAAGAGATCCGGCGGTACGTCTATCTCAGGACGGGCGAACTGCTGCCGATCGCGGCAACCGGTCAGGGAATCCAGTTGGAGATCGACCGGGCGCTTGCCCCCCAGCAGTATTGCCTGAGGAGCGACGGTAACGCCCTGAACATTCGTGGCGGGAGCGACGTCGCCGTCCTTTATGGCGCTTACGCTTTCGCAGAGAAGCTCGGCGTGCGCTTTTATCTCGATGGCGATGTCATCCCCGACACGCGCATTGCTTTTGCCATCCCGACCCTCAACGAGACCCGCGCCCCTCTATTCGAGCATCGCGGCATTCAACCTTTCCACGACTTTATGGAAGGGCCGGATTGGTGGAACCAGGACGATTACCTGGCCTGCCTGACCCAGTTGACCAAGCTGCGAATGAACTTCCTGGGATTGCATTGCTACCCGGAAGGCGGCGTCGGACCCGAACCGCTCGTTTGGATTGGGGTCACCAACGACCTTGCGGCCGACGGGCGTGTTCAATTCAGTTATCCGGCATTCTGGGCCAACACGGCGAAGGGCACGTGGGGATACGCCTCCATGAAGACCAGTGAGTATTCCGGGGGAGCGGCGATGCTGTTTGCCGCTGACGACTACGGCCCCGATGTGATGGCGGGCCTGATGCCCCGCCCGGTCACGCCGGCGCAGTGCAATGAGATGTTCGACCGCGTTGCGCGTCAAATGAAGACGGTGTTCACCAACGCCCGCCAACTCGGCATCCGGACCTGCATTGGAACCGAGACTCCGTTGACGATCCCCAAAGCGCTTCGCGCACGGTTGGAGGCCCTGGGTATGGATCCCGCCAAACCTGACACCGTCCGAGCGCTTTACACGGGGATGTTCAAGCGCATCGCGCAGGCGTTCCCTTTGGACTACTACTGGCTTTGGACTCCAGAAGATTGGACCTGGGGAGGCAACAGACCAGAGCAACTGGAAAATACCATCCGGGACATCCAATTTGCCCTGGCCGCGCTGGAGGACCTGGGCCATCCCTTCACCCTCGCGACGTCAGGCTGGGTGCTCGGCCCGGCGCATAATCGGGCGGCGCTGGACGAAGTCCTTCCCAGATCGTCGCCGATGAGCTGCATCAACCGGCAGGTGGGCCATGACGGCGTCGAGCCCGCCTTCGCCAACGTCATTGGCCGGCCGAAATGGGCGATTCCCTGGATGGAAAACGACCCGAACATGGTGGGTCCACAACCTTGGGTGGGCCGGATGCGGTCCGACGCGGTGGACGCGCGGCGGTTTGGATGCACCGGGTTGTTTGGGATCCATTGGCGAACCAAGGCCCTCGCGCCGAACGTCGCCGCCCTTGCCGCGGCGGGCTGGGATCAGTCCTGGGTGCCTGAGGGGTTCGATATCACTCCCGTGAAGCGCTCGTTGACGAGCGAAGGGGCGTTGGGCGGCGATGTGGCGCACTTCAACGCACCCGTGGCGGAGGCGGCAGTCCCGGCGGTCTATCAGAACGTCCGCTACAACCTCGAGGGCTACTCGCTGGTGGTTCCCGACGGCACCTACGCCATCACGCTGCAATTCAACGAACCCGCCTACAACGCAGCGGGTGTTCGCGTCTTTAGCGCGGTCGTTCAAGGGCGTCAGGTCCTCACCAACCTGGATATTTTCGCCCGTGTGGGCAAGAACAAGGCGCTGAATTTCACTTTCCCGGGTGTGATTGTTACCAACCGGGCGCTGCGCGTCGCCTTCACGAAAGAGGTGGAATTTCCGTGCATCGCTGGAATCGTCATCGAGGGAAAAACCAAGGCCAGTAACCAGCTTCCAAGCGAACCGTTCACGCGCAAGATCAATTGCGGCGGCGACAAGGTGGCCGATTACGAAGCGGATCTCGTGAGTGGAGGCGCGCCGCCCGCCGCGCCCCGCGACCGGACAATGCCGGTGAATGAGTTCTATGTCGACTTCGCGCGTGCGAGTTTTGGCGAAAGCGTGGCGATGACGGCTGGCAAACTGTTCGCCAGAATGGATGGGGTCCATATGCCGCAGGCTAGCGATTGGAAGAATGGGCCCGGAAACCTCGTGCCCAACCCGGAGCCCTGGGAGAAGGTAAAGTCGCGATACGCATTCGTAGACGACCTTGCCGCGTTAAGGCCGCAGGTGAAGGGCCGAGGCAACCTCGACCGCTTCGATTACTGGCTGAACACTTGGCGAGCCGCGGCCGTAATGGCGGAAGCTTGTTGCGCCCGCGGCGAGCTCGATCGCGCGGTGGCTGCGAAGGAGTTCACGAAAGCCAAGGCAGTGCGAATCGATCTGGCACGGATCTGGAGCCGCCTCTTGACGCTGCAGACGGCAATCGTCAGCACGCCTGGCGAACTCGGAACGATTGCGAACCTCGAACAGCATACCCGCCGCGAATCCCATTTCCTCGATGCCCATGACGCGGCATTAGCCGAGGCGTTGGGCGCCCCTTTGCCCCAGGAAGCATCTCCGTCGCAGCGGTATGGTGGCCCGGCGAAACTCATTGTCCCAACCGTTCGCACGGTTATCGGGATGGGTGAAGCGCTGGAGTTGAGGATCATCGCGCTCGACCAGGCACCGGTCAGGTCAGTGATCGTCAAGCTCCGGGCTTTGGGCGGCGTCGATTGGCAAACGGTGAAAGCCGCGCCTCAGGGCCGGGCCGTTTGGCAAGCGAAACTCCCTGCCGCGACTGAGGACTTCGAATACCGGCTCGAGAGTCAAACCCACGATGGACACGAGCTGGAATGGCCGCTAAGCGGGCCCGCGATTCATCAGACCGTCATCGTGAACTGAACGTCGGGTTTGCACGCCGCTCACATCCCGGGTAAAACTGCCAGACGCGATGAAGACTGATTGTTTCTGCCCGACCAGGGGCAGCGATTCGCATGGCGTCGTGAAGACGCTGATTCTGGGGTTCAGCATCGTTGGGAGCCTAGTGCTTGTGATTGGCCTGCCCAGCGCGGCTCGGGCGGCAGGCGACCGCGACTCGTTGCCCCTCCAACTCACTTGGGGGCATCGTTCCGAGGCGAAACCGTTTTACCTGAAGATCACCGCCCACGAGCTCACGGTGAGCGGCTTGAAACTGGAGCAAGCGGAGCAAAACGACCAGATCGAAGGTTCGGTGATCCGGACGCAGTCAGGCGGCGGTGACGTGGACGGTTTGAAGTGCACCCTCGCATTCGCCCCGAAAGCAATTCAGGCGATCACGAACGTCCAACAGATCTGGAGGCATTTGGTGCGATACACCGATCCGGGCGCGGCCAGGCGCTTGCAGGCGGATCCAGCCTGGCAGCCGGATTCGCGCAAGCTCACGTTTCAGCTGGATGCGGAGGCGATACGCGGGTTCAGCCTCACAGTGAATCAGTTGCTCACCCAGAAGACGATCTGGCTTCCAGCTTTCGACTTGTTCATCACGGCAGGGGAACGGCCGGTTTCCTTCGACGAACACAACCGAGCTTTGAAAGCCAGCAGGGGCCATCGCGTTCTGGACAAGGTGTCCCAAGATCCAGACGCGACCTACGCCCAGTTTACCGCTCGGTGGGAGGACATGGGCCATCCGGGCTACGCCAATCCGCATTCTGTGCCGCCCGGACATCTTGTGGGGCTGACCTGGGACAGCGCGCTCCACAAGTTCGGCGTGGACCGGTTTGCCGAGGTTCGGAACGACTACGGGAAGGCGGACGCTTTCCACTTCCGTTTCGCGCTTGATGACGCGGCGAAGTCTTGGCGTGGACAGGCGCTGGCCGACGGGTTGCCCATTATCAGGACCCAATTCGAGCGGGAAGGACTTGCGCTTGAAATAGAGCAGTTCGCTTTTCCACTCTTAGGACCGCCAAAGGAGCGGCGCGGCGATATCGCCATGGTTCTGTTGCAAAAAGTCACGGTGCGCGAGTTGGAAGGGCGAGCCCGGAGCGTCTCGCTTGAGATGACGTTGAGCCGCGAGGTTGCCGGTCCCGTGGCGTTGCGCGAACGAGACGGCGCCTTCCTGTTTGCGGGCGATTCCGGGACCTGGCTTTCGGTGCAAGGCACCGGCATATCGGTCAAAGCGGAAGCGCAGGAAAAGCGAACGATCATCGCAGCCCAGTTTGGCTTGGAAGCGAAGGGCACGCGCGAGTTCGTTGTTAAGTTCCCTTCTCCGATTGTTCCGTCCACGCAAGAGAACACCTTGCTGGCGCTTGAATACGCGGACTGCCGCGCTGGCACGGTGCAATTTTGGGAGGATTACCTGGCGCGAGGCGCCTCGTTCAAGGTTCCAGAGCCGGCCGTCAATTCGCTCTTCCGCGCCAATCTTTGGCATGCCCTGCGTCTGCCGCGGCGGCATGGCGGGTCCGGCCCGGACGTAAGGATAGACTTGCCCTATTCGAACTTCGCTTACGACCAGACGGGCACACCATGGCCGGTGAACCAGGCGGTCTACGTGGATTACATGCTCTACGATCTTCGCGGGTATCACGCGATCTCCGCGGAAGAACTCGCGGCCATTTACCGTAACAACCAGGAACCGAATGGCCACGTCGGAGGTTTCGCCAACTGGGGCGTTTACACGCCTTCGATGATCTACTCGGTGGCACAGCATTTCCTGCTGTCTGGCGACCGTGGTTCGCTCGAAGAGTTGCTGCCGCAGACACTGCGCGGACTGGATTGGTGCCTGGGCGAAGTGCGCCGTGCTTCCGACCCCAACAACCCGGCTCCAGGACTGATGCTCGCACCGTTGAACGACCTGACCCACGACGCGCGTTCATGGGCGTTCAACCAAGCCTACTTCGTCGCGGGTCTCGACCTCCTCGGGCGTGCGCTCAAGGTGATCGGCCATCCTCGCGCTGAGGAATGCCTGCAGGCGGCGGTGACCATGCGCGCCGCTGTCGAGCGCGAGTTCGCCCGCGCCAGCGTTCGTTCGCCTGCAGTGCAACTGGCCGACGGGACCTGGTCGGTGTATGTGCCCACAGACGCCCAGGCTTCCGGCCGTTTGTTGCAGGTTTGGTATCCGACGGATGTGGATGTCGGGCCGCTTCATTTGCTTCGCCTAAAGGCGATGGACCCCGCAGGGCCGCTGGCGAATGCGATGCTGAACGACCACGAAGACAACCTTTTCATCCACCAGTGGGGCACGATGAATGAACCTGTCTATAACATGCAAGGAACGGCTTACCTGCTCCGGGACGAGCCGAAAGCCGCGATTCGCACCTTTTACAGCACCATGGCTTGTTCGTTCAGCCATACGGTTTTTGAGCCGGTCGAACACCGGTGGGCCTGGGGCCAGTACTTCGGTCCTCCCAGCACAGACGGTTCGTGGTTCGAGTTGTATCGGAACATGCTTGTCCGCGAAGGGGATGACGATTCGCTTTTGCTCTGCCAGGCGGCCCCGCGCCCTTGGTTGGAAGAGGGGAAGCGCATCGAAGTTCGGCGGGCACCCACTTACTTTGGGCCAGTGAACTTCACAATGACCGGCGGCCGTGAGTCGATCACAGCCAAGGTGGAGCTTGGAGACCGACGGCGGCCGGGTGCTTTAATCGTGCGGTTTCGTCATCCGGAAAGCATGCCGATTCGTTCGGTTCAGGTGAATGGGGAGCATTGGACCGACTTTGACCGGGCGAAGGAGTGGGTTCGGATTGCCAAGCCGACACAAGCGTCTTACACCATTACCACACGGCACGGATTGTGATTCGCGATATCTTAATCTTTGCAGGGCAATTGGTTGCGAATTTGCTGACAAATTGTCAGCGAGTCGTTCTGACTACCTTTGCCGCAGTGGTTTGCCTTTGCCATGCCCCGCAGTCTCTCGCTGCCGCATGGCCGGAAACGGCCCTTGGCCCGGAGTTGCGTGACAAAGGCTGGATCGCCTTCAGCGCGCAGACGAGCAAAGGAGATTGGGACCTCTTCCTCATGCGCCCGGACGGTTCGGCTCGGCGGGCGATCACCGAAACGCCCCAGTTCAATGAAGCCGGAGCTCGATTCTCACCGGACGGGAAGAGGATCCTTTATTACCGCATGGCCGCTTCCGAGCCCGTCGATAACAACACCTACGGGACCTATGAATTGGTGATAGCGGACTTGCGGGGCGGCAACGTTGCGGTTTACGGAAGGGGCTTCCCCTGGGCGACCTGGGGGCCGGATGGACGGCAACTGGCCTGCCTGCTGCCGTCTGGCGTCAGGATTGTCGATGTTGCCACTCGGGAAACGGTGCGCACTTTGCCGCGGCAGGGTTTGGTCGAACAGTTGGTCTGGTCGCCCGACGGTCAAGGTCTGGCTGGGACAGCGAACGGGTTGGGGCCCTATTGGAACATCGGCTGCCTCTCAACCAGCGGGGGCCCGATTCGAGCCATCAGCGAAACCGAACGCTACAATTGCACCCCTGATTGGTGGCCCGATAGCCGGCAGGTCCTTTATGCCCGCGGGATCATCCCGGAGCAGAAGGGCCTGGCCCAACTCTGGATCGCGAACGCTGACGGAGAGCAGCGAAGACTCTTGTACGCCGAACATGGCCGCCATATTTACGGCGCCTGCGCTTCCCCTGACGCGAAGTATCTCCTGTTCACACGCAGCGTTGAGGACCTTGGCGCGGTGGGGAAGTCGCAGACGACGATGGCGATTGTCCGTGTGCCGGACACGCCCATGATCGATGACCCCACTGGGGCGCTGCAACAGCTGCATCCGGGTGCGCAGAAGGTGCTCCGCCTGGATCTCGGCCCCGGCTGGGAACCTCATTGGACCTATAGCCAACATCCCGGAACTTCCTGATGGCCGCCGAGAGGAACCTTTATTTATGTCAAAACACTTCCCCCGAATCGTATCCTGCGCGTTGTTGTTCGCAGGGGTTCTGACCCTGATCTCCTGCGGCAAACCGGCGGGTTCGTCGACAGACACGGCTCAGGACGACCCGGTGCGGTCGCTGGGCTCCATCGAGCTGGTCGCGCGCCTGGTGGAGATTCCCGAGGGCGCCATCTTCCAGCGCGACCTTTACGACTACGCAACGATCTTGAAGTACGAAGTTCTGTCGGTGCAGCGCGGTTCGGTCGAGAAGGGCGCCACGATTTACGTTGGGCATTATAACCCCTGGAAACCGCGCGGCGAGGCGGCCGATGCACGGGCGAAGGAGATCGGCGGCAAAGTCCAGAGGTTCCGGGCTGGGGATGTCCATCACATGGCCCTGGAATTGCCCATGGACGACCATTTCATGGGCGGCGTGGTCGATAAATATTTCGGCCAGCGCAGCGGCCCGGCTTATTGGGGGGTGTGGACCAACCCTGGCAAATAGCGGGGCATGGTTTTCACGTCTTACATCTTCGTCTTCTATTTCCTGCCGCTGGTGCTGGCGGGCTATTTCGCACTGCCCGCGCGCTCTTCGGCCCGCAATGCCTGGTTGCTTGTCACGAGCTACATTTTCTACGGCTGGTGGAATCCCTGGTTCGTCCTGCTGATGATGTTCATCACGGCGGTAAACTACGTGTGCGGCCTGGCAATCTCTCGGCCCGGGGCCACTCCAAACCAGCGACGTTGGAGCTTGACGACGGCCGTGGTCCTGAGCCTGGGTCTGCTCGGTTTTTTCAAGTACCTCGGTTTTCTCCAGGTCAACCTGAATCACGTGCTCCATGCGTTCGGCGAATCCGGCATCCGCGTGTGGAATATCATTTTGCCGATCGGCATCTCGTTCTACACTTTCCACGCGCTGAGTTACGCCGTTGACGTGTATCGCGGAACGGCTCCCGTGGCACGCTCCTTCGCGGATTTCGCGTGCTACATCGCCCTTTTCCCGCAGTCCATCGCCGGGCCGATCATTCGGTATAACACGGTTGCGCACGACCTCCGCGACCGGTCCCATACCCTGGATAAGTTCGCGTCGGGCGTGGCTTTGTTCATCCTGGGCTTCGCGAAGAAGGTTCTCCTGGCGAATCCGATCGGCGCGGTAGCGGACACCGCCTTTGGAGCGCAAGGACTGGATGCGCCAGCGGCGTGGTTTGGGGTGGTGGCGTACGCATTGCAGATCTATTTCGACTTCTGCGGGTACTCCGACATGGCGGTGGGACTCGGCCGGATGTTCGGGTTCGAGTTCATGAAGAACTTCGATGATCCCTACCGCGCGGAGAGTATCACGGACTTTTGGCGGCGCTGGCACATTTCCCTGAGCACCTTCCTGCGCGACTACCTCTATATCCCGCTCGGCGGGAACCGGCGCGGCGCGGCACGAACCTACCTCAACCTGGCCGTAGTGATGTTGCTGGGCGGCTTCTGGCACGGGGCGAATTGGACGTTCATCATTTGGGGTGCGTATCACGGGACCTTCCTCATTGCGGAGCGCTGGGCGGGACGGCGTCCCGCCTATCAGCGGCTTCCGCACGCGTTCCGCGTGGCGCTGACGTTCGTGCTCATCCTGGGGTCCTGGGTCTGGTTCCGTGCGGAGTCGGTGCCGGACGCTCTCGCCTATTTTCAGGCGATGTTTGGCGGCGGCGTTGCGCTGGAGACGGGAGCGCTTCTCGCGGCGCAACTTTACGCTCCAGGCAAGCTGGCATTCGTGGCGATGGCCATTCTCCTTCTCTGTGTTCCGCAGCAAGCCCACCATTGGACGGAGAGGATCACTTGGCCGAAGGCGCTCCTCCTGCCGCCTGCGTTCGCTGCCGCCGTGATGGTCATGTTCGCGCAGGCGTCCAACCCGTTCCTCTACTTTCAATTCTGATGCGACGCGCTCGAGCCATTCTTGCCCTGACCGTTGCGTTCCTCGCAATGATCGCCCCGCCCGCGATTCTCCAAGGCATCGTGGAAGTGCGCGAGGGCAACTGGCCACGCGTTCTGGAAATCTTCACCCAACGTCCCACGCCCGCGAACCTTCGGGCTTATGAGCGCGATCTCCAGCAAGCGAGCGTGACCGCCCGCACCCTGCGGCCGTGGATGCAGGCCGGGCAATTCCTCGGTTTGCGCGATGCTGGAGAGAAAGCGCTCACGGCGCGGGGCGGTTGGATGTTCTATCAGCCTGGGGTGAGTTTCCTCACGCAGCGGCGGTCCTCGCGGGAGACCACTCCCGAGGACGCCGTGGCTGCCGTGGTGAATTTCCGGGACGCGCTTGCCGCACGCGGGATCAGACTGGTCGTAATGCCGGCCCCCAACAAGGAGAGCGTCTATCCCGAGCGGTTGTGGCCTTGGGCGAAAGTCCCCGCGGGCGTTCTCAGCGCGGACACACGGGAGTTTCTGAAGCGATGCGAAGCGTCCGGAGTGGAGGTGGTCGACTTGTTTGCGGTGTTCCGGAACGCGCGCAGCACTTCATCGGTCCCCCTATACCTAGCCCAGGACAGCCATTGGTCGCCTCATGGGTTGGCTTTGGCGGCCGCCGCAGTGGCGGAGCGCGTTTGCCTCACGCCCAGGGTGTCGTTCGATCTGAAGCGGGTGGAGTTGCGGCGCCTTGGCGATGTCGTCCGCATGATCCGTTCGCCGGCGGTTGAGAAGCGTGTGCCCCCGGAATCTGTGGCCTGTCAGCAGGTTGTCCGCCGGGACACGGGCTCTCTTTACAAGGATGATCCCGGCTCCGATGTGCTCGTCCTGGGTGACAGCTTCCTCCGCATTTATGAGCAGGACGAACCCGGCAGTGCGGGCTTTGTGGCTCACCTGGCAAAGGCGCTGGAGCGTCCGCTCTCGAGCATCATCAACGACGGGGGCGCCTCAACGCTGGTCCGGCAGGAGCTGGCGCGGCGTCCCGAATTGCTGGCCCACAAGAAGGTGGTGATCTGGGAGTTCGTGGAACGAGACATCCGCCTGGGAACGGAAGGCTGGCAAATTGTACCGCTGTCCCCGGTTCCAACCGTTGACTGAGCGGCGGCGGAGGGGCAGCACACAGCTGAGGCGGAGCCCAAACCCCAATTCTGAGCAGTTCGGTCGGCAGAGGCTTCGCAGTTGACCCGATCTTCACCCGTAGATTACCCGTTGTTGACCCGTTCGGCAACGGGTGATCTACGGGTGAACTACGGGTGAACTACGGGTGAACTACGGGTGATCTACGGGTGATCTACGGGTGAACTACGGGTGAACTACGGGTGAACTACGGGTGAACT
>CAZODO010000130.1:0-7168 GCA_964578605.1 uncultured Verrucomicrobiota bacterium
GGAACGCTGTCCGACACGGATCGGAATCGGTGTCCGGTTTCATCGGAATCCGCACCAGCGGTACAAAGCTCTGGTGAACGGGGGCCACCGAGTTTTCCGCAATGATAGCGGCCAAATTCCGTGCATCTTCACCGAACGTCTCTATCGTTCTGCAAATTTGTTCAGAATCCGCTTGTTCGTAGGCTTCCATTCCACGTTCCGTCATAGATTTCCTTTCTTGAAAAGCGCGTGGCCCTGTTCGCAACCGGTTGCGGCGGACTAGACTTTGCGGCTTTAACTTTGATTCGCTCACCCAGTGGCGAGTGACACACGACTCGCCGAATCGGACTCCAAGCGTAACGCGGCAGATAATTCCCGCACGGGCGGCTTTTTGGGCCGGGGTCAAAGTGTTTGGGGCGATGCCCTTCGATTTTAGGACTGGATTTGGGCAAGAATTTGGGCAGAAATCGGGCAGAGAATTGGGCCGAGCCGGAATCCGTCGTGCGTCGCCCGGCGCAGCGCAGCGGAAAGCCTCGGACCACAACGTGCAGCCACGCGAACATGCATTTAACTCTTTGGTTCTGGCCGGACGATAAGAACGTCCGACTTTTCCAGACCGCTTATGGCAACACGTCAGAACCTGACCTGCGCAAGCGGCAGGACATCCCGTGGACGAACGGAATGCGGGCCTTTGCGCTTTTCCTTCTGCTGGCCAAAGCCGGGCAGCGGTGCCAGCAAACCGATGATTCAAGACACTGGCTCAACACCTTGCGTAAAGCCCGTGAACAAGACGCAAACCCCATTGACAACCTTCTCCATTTCGGCGACTCGCGTTTCCTTGTGCGGATCGCGACAGTGCGTGGCAGGCCACCTGGTCTGATGTCGGTTGAATACAACGAAAGCGCGATGCCCTTCGGCGCTCTGCATGTTATTTGCGGACATAGAGAGAACGACCGTGACGAAATAAGTAAGACGGATGAGCTCCTGAATCTGGCTAAGCGGATTCAGGAGCAAGTAGCGCGTTGGCGGAAATTCACGCTGCCTTCGTTAACTCGCAGACCCTCGACCGATCCGCTCGCGGACACTGATCTCGCCGTTGTGCCCCACTTCGAAGTTCATCCAGAGCCCACGCTGGGAGCCGCGTTAAGGAGCTACAGGATGGAGATGCGGATATATGGGCGTGCAGCTTCTTGGCCGAAGGATGTTTATGCGTCGCTCTGGAGGAGCTTTCGTCAAGGAGGGCAGGTTCTCTACAGGGGTGGTCGGCCAGTCGGCGGAATTGGCATGTATCCTCTCTCACCAGGGCTTGCGTCGGTCATTAAGAAGGGGCAGTTGAAGGACGCAGAGATTTCGCGGCTGCTCATCGACTGTGTGGAGGAGCGGCCTGTTCAGTGCTGGTTTCTGTCCACGATCGAGCTGACTCCAGACGTAGAGGGCATATGGGAACGAAGCGCCGCGCTGCGGTTTCTGATCTCACGGGGCATTCCGAATGCTCTCGAAGGGGTAAAGCTTTGCTGGCCGTTGGAAGTCCTCGCGTTCGGATCGTCCGTTCGAGGCGTTAACCATTTGAGACGTTTTAGATTCAGCCTATTACGGGACGCAGAAGAAAACCCCGATCGCTGGCCCTTGTTTTCACTAAAGGTTAGGTCGCCAGGGGCTTTGAAGAAGCTGTTGGATGAAGTGAGCGAGGGGCCTTAACCGGCTCAGGCGACTGCGATAGTCGTCCTTTGTGCGCTTCCGCAAATTCTTTCTCTCGTTCCACGCCAGAAACTCGCGGTGGGCTTCCGCGACGGTCACTTGGGTCAGTTCCCCGTCCGCATGTTCCAGGTAAAAGCTCACCGCCCCCAGCAGCGACTTGCCGTCGAGTTTGTGAAATGCAGCCTCCGCTTCCGTCAGTTGAGCGTCGGTTAGCCGGGTGTGCTTGAGCCTGGCCGCGACAGGCAGATTCAGCGCCTCGACCTCCAGTTCGTTTTTCTTCCCTAGCGCCTCGGCATAGCTTTTGAAATTGAGCCGGACTTGGACCCCGTCCGGTTTGTAGCCGGTGACGCGCCAGGCTTCGGTGCCGCCCGGATTCGTAAACGCCACGATGCTGAATCGGTCATTCGATTTCATGTCCGGTAGAACAGGTTTTTTCAGCCTGATCCGACCGGGTTGAGCAAATGTTTAAGCAAATGGAGCTGGCGGGATGGCCATCCACCGCTCGGCTCGGAGGCGACAGGAATCTCTCGATTCGCCTGTAAGCCTCACGAAATCAGGGGCTAAGAAACGCGGAAGCAGGAGGGAAAAACTTGCGCCAGCAATCTCGATCCAAGCGGCAACCGGCGACTTACAAAACCGTTGCTCTACCACTGAGCTAAACTGGCCTCACCCTTTGGGCAGCCTCTCGGGCGGCAAGTGAATTGGCCCGGCGTGCAGACTTGTATAATCGCTGAGAGCACCTGGGTCAAGTTTCACCAAACCAGCAACGGCGGGGGGGGGTGACCGGGGCTGCTCAGAAGTCGAGTGGGACGACCAGTGGCGTGGATGATGGTTCCGACGCGTCGGCCCGTTTTGGCCCTTTGTCATTGCGGGGCATCTCCTTCCCAGTTGGCACGGGGTGGGCGCCGCGGAGTCATGAAATACGGCATCCATCTCGTGGTCCACAAGACCTGTCACCATCCCTGCCACGCCGCGCTCCGAATCTAAACGCACGATAAACGCACGCTAAACACATGTTAAACGCATGTTAAACGCATGTTAACGTGATTTTAACATGGCTTTGACATGTGTGTGACATGCTGGTAGCGTGCGTTAAGAAAGAAACGCGCGGTGATCCTGGGATGGACGGTTCTTTGTGGTCCTTCGGCAAGAGTGCGTGAGGGTTCGGCTGCGAGGGCGGCACTCTTCGGGTCGCACCAAGCGCACCTCAATCATCATTCCAACCGCCGCTTCGGCGGTCTCCGTCAACACCTTTGGCTTTTTAGACATCAGCCTCAGCGCGCATCCAGGCGCGACGTCCGGGATTTTGCTTGAGCCCAACCCGCAATGTTCCAATATTGTCCCTGGATAAGTTTGCTGAATGAAGAAAACCCCATCCCATCGCAAAGGCCTGCTGGCGGGAGGCAATTGGATTATCGATCAGGTGAAAATGATCGACGTCTACCCGCAACCCGAACAACTGGCCAACATTCGAACTCAAGCCGAAGGAACGGGAGGCGCTCCCTACAACGTGGTGATCGACCTGGCGAAATCAGGCGCGCGGTTCCCGCTCTACGGGGCCGGGTTGGTGGGCAAGGACGCACTGGGCCAGAGCATCGTCCGGACCTGCAAGCAGCATAAGATTGACACGCGTCACTTGCTCGCGACCTCCGAGGCGCCGACCTCCTACACGGATGTGATGACAGAAATCGGCCATGGACGGCGGACATTCTTTCACAATCGAGGAGCCAACGCTCTGTGGGACGGAAGCGAGCTCGACTTCACCGCGATCAAGGCGCGGATTTTTCACTTGGGATACTTGCTGCTTTTGGACGCCTTGGACACCCCGGACAAGCAATTTGGAACCCGCGCAGCCCGGTTGCTGGCCAGCGCCCAGAAAGCTGGAATTAAGACGAGCGTCGACGTCGTGAGCGAGGATGGGGATCGATACCAGCGGGTCGTCACGCCCGCCCTGCGCCACACGGACTACTGCATCTTGAATGAGATCGAGGCTGGGCGAACGACCGGCTTTCGAGTGCGCGGACCCGGCGGCGAGCTGGACACGGTCGCCTTGCGCCATGCAGCCGGGGCGTTGCTCCAGCATGGTGTGGGAGAGTTGGTGGTCATTCACTTCCCCGAAGGCGCCTTTGCCCGGACGCGAAAGGGCGAGGACTACTGGCAGCCATCCTTGAATGTTCCGCCGAAGTGGATCGCGGGCACGGCCGGGGCAGGGGACGCTTTCTGCGCCGGGGTGCTCTTGGGTCTCCACGAAAGTTGGGAATTGCCCCGTTGCCTGCTGACGGGTGTCTGCCTCGCTGCAGCCTGTCTTTCCGAGCCGACCTGCACGGGAGGAATCGGTTCACTCCAAAGCTCGCTGGCGCTCGCGAAACGGTTCAAACTTAGGCCGAGGCTTGACTGAGCGGCGATTTCGAAGAAGGGGCTTGGCCCGGGACTCGCAGGACCGGGCCATCGCCGGGAAGGGGCATCGGAACGAATCAGGCTCGTTCCATGTACTTGCCCGTCCGAGTGTCGATCTTGACCTTCTCTCCGGTCTTGATGAAAAGAGGCGCTTGGACGGCGATGCCGGTTTCGAGGGTCACGGTCTTCTGCACGTTGTTGGCCGAATCGCCGCGAATGCCCTCGGGAGCGTCGGTGACCGTAAGCACGACGCTCGAAGGCATCTCAACTTGGACCGCTTTTTCTTCGACGAACGTGACCGTGACGTGCGCGTTCTCGACGAGATAATTCTTGCCGTCGCCGACGATTTCCGGCGGAAGATTGATGGTCTCGTAAGTCTCGGGATCGGAAAAGACGAAGTCCTCGCCGTCCTTGTAGCTGAATTCCATTTTACGAGTCATCATCGGAATAATCTCAACCTTTTCGGTTGAGCTGAACCGGACATCCGAGGTCTTGCCAGTGCGGATGCTTCGGAGGCTCGCTTGGACGAAGGCCCGCAGGTTCCCAGGGGTCCTATGTTGCGTCTCCAGCACCACGGCCACATCGCCGTTGTAGTTCACTGCCATGCCTTTCCGAATGTCGTTTGCTGTTGCCATAACTCGTCAATCTACTGCTCTTGTGTATGTCATTTGTCGTTAAGAGGGAGCGAAAAATAGCCGAGCCGAAGCTGATTGCAAGTAAGGATTTTCCTGCTGAATGGGTAGAGGCGCACCTCACGGTATCCGCCCCGGCAAGATTCTGTGAGCCCCGCCATAGAAAGCGCCGATCGGACGGCCAAATGTCGCACAGTCTGCTGACAAAAAGTCATCATTGGGGTTAAGTTCCTGGCGTTCAACCTCTTGGCTTGATGAGAACAAATTGTTCACATCTCGACCGGCTGCGTTTCATGCTTACGCTTGCTCTTACTCGCCAACGATACGTCGTGAGTTGCACCCAATGGGGACCGAGGACCGGCAACAAAATGCATCCGCGTCTGTTCCAGGTTGCACTTGGCAGCTTCATTCCCTGGCGTCCGCACCACTTTCCAGGACGAGAATTTCGAGCGACGAAAGGTTATTGCCCAAACTGGGGTCCCGGTCATTGCCACGGATTTTCACCCTGTTCACCAGCGGACCGGGCATGAGCGGCACGACCGTTACCCGCAATTCCAAGAACATGGCGTCAAAGGCGCCCAGGTTGAAGGTGACAACACCGTTCTCGTGGGTCCAAACACCTTGCGGAGCGATCACGGACTGGAGGGTCACGTTCGGTGGCAGGATGTCTGTGACGGTCACGTCTGCGGCCGGACATTCACCGCTCCTCTGCACGGTAACCAAGAAGGTTACCGGGACATTTGTCGACACAGCCGTGGGTGAAGCGGTCTGAGTCACCGCAAGGTCGGTCAAGCCGCAGAATGGCCTTCCCAAGAGCCACCAGACGGAGTTCAGGAACAAGCGGCGCCGCTCCCCAACGGATGCAGGATCGGCGGAAAAGCTCGATAGGAGGAAGTTCTGCGTGACCCGCCGAGTGCCCGAAAGGGCGTCTTCCCACGCCAGGACGGCGGCCGACTCACTCCATCGAGCCAGGACGGTGTGGTCGATACCGGCAACCGTTACCGATTCGAGAGGTTCGCACGCAAAGTCTTCCACGAACCCGAATGCGCCATTGACAACGTGGTGCCCAGAGGCGAGCAGAACAGAAATATGATCGTTGTCGCTTTGCGAGTTGGCCGGAAGCAAGCCCGTCAGATCGGTCCACTGCGATCGAAACGGTTCGGCCAGGTTCGTGCCGGCGCCCGCCAGATGCCCTCCGATCAAGTAAAGCGGGATGCCTTCCGTGTGCGCCTGCCGCAGCGAAGCGACCTTGTCGGCTCGCAACTCCTCCGTAGTCCCGCAATCATCCCAAATCACGAGGTGGCACCCGGTGAGCGAATCGGCGGTGAGTTCGGCTGGATCCAAGAAGCGGCAGGTTAGCCCCTCCTCGGCGAGGTACTGATGAACCAGGTCAGTTTCAGGTCCCGGAGAGCTCGGGAGCACCAGGACCTCCACCGGATCCCCGGAGCAATCGTCGTCCCGGATTGTGGCGATCCCCTGCGCCTTTCCAATGACCGCGTTGACCGGCCGACTGAGATTGACCGCAAAGCGCTCGTCAGGCTCGCAAAGAACATCGGCGAGAACCTCAACGCGCACGGGTTGGCTTGCCCCGTCCTCTTCGGACGCTTCTGCCCGGGCGAGGCGGTAGAAGCCCGTCGACCGGCAATTGGGCAGAACGACCGTTCGATTGTTCCCAGACGCAAGCACCGGCAAGCCCACAATCCGCCAGTCGGTCTGCGTTCCCAGGTCGTCGCGCTCCTGGAGTTGAAATGCCCCGGCAGGCGCTGTCCAGGTCGCAAGAAAAACGGCTTCGGAGCGCGCCAAACGCAGTTCGATTCCTTCGGCACTTGAAGGCGGACTGCGATGGATGAGTGCGTGGGCTGAGCCATGCGCATTGACAGGAATCGTCTTTCCAATCTCGCCAGGCTCAAAGACGACGGTGCCCGCATACGGCACGTAATCGAGGCCAGGACGCGCCGTGGCAGGGCCGGACATCGGGCAGGTTTCGAAATTGACCGAAACGGGAAGGACGCTTGCCGCCGAAAGGCTCACAATAAACACGGCCTCGGACGTTCCCCCGTTGCCTTCCATGACCGTGCTGTCGCTGATGCTCACGGTTGAGCTCGGGCTAGGTCGGTGGATCACCACTGTGCACTGGCAATGGGCATTGGCTCCGCGGGCGTTAACGACGGTGAAGGTGACGACGTGTTCTCCCGGCGCGACAAAGGTGCCAGGCGGAGGATTCTGTGCAATCTGATGCAGATCGCTGGGCGTGCAAATGTCGGTGACTTGAATCTGCGCCGTCAGGTCAGGGAGTTCCGCCCCAAGCTCGTTTCCCGACACCGTCAAGTCGGGAGCACAAAGGGTGATCACCGGTTCATGAACCACCATGGCCGCCGTTTGACTCACGACATCTCCGCAAGTCCCGCTAACCACCACGTCATAGCCTCCTGCGTCTGCCGGGCTGACGGCGTTCAGTTCGA
>CAZODO010000130.1:7268-15584 GCA_964578605.1 uncultured Verrucomicrobiota bacterium
TCCTTGCGCCATTGGTAAACCAAGCCGCTGCCCGTCGCGGCAACGTCCAATCGCACGTTGGTCCCCGGGCATACCGCTTGATCCAGGGGGTGGGTCGTGATGCTGACCGGTTCATGAACCACCACGGCCGCCGTTTGACTCACGGCATCTCCGCAAGTCCCACTAACCACCACGTCATAGCCTCCTGCGTCTGCCGGGCTGACGGCGTTCAGTTCGAGCGCGGCGTGCGTGGCTCCGCTGATCGGCTGGGCATCCTTGCGCCATTGGTAAACCAAGCCGCTGCCCGTCGCGGCAACGTCCAATCGCAAGTTGGTCCCTGGACACACCGCTTGATTTGTTGGCTGCACGGATATCGTCACGGTCGCTGCATGGATGGTGATGGTCTGCAACCCGCTCGCGCCATTGCCCGCAAGGTCAAGCACGGTGAAGGTTCGGAGGACGACTTCCGGCTGGTTTGCTGGTGTGGCATCCTGATAGGTGATGGATTCGAGGCCGCAAGCATCCCAAGCCTCGCCCCCGAGGGCTTGGAACTGCGCCAGCGTGATCGCACTCGGCACTTCCGAATAGGCCAGGTCAGGAATGGCACTTCGGTCGCATCCCTCCACCGCAATGGCCGCGGGTGAGACCAGGGAGGGAGGAACGGTATCCTCAAGGGCGATATTCTGATCTTGCGAATACCGGTTTCCGCACAAGTCGGTGGCCATCCAGGTTCGAGTCAACGTTGTGATGACGCCAGGCGACACCGAGTCTGTGAATGTCACCTGTGGGCTCACACGTGCAGGCGTTAGGTTCTGGCCGGCATTGAGCGCCCCAGGACTGCCCGACGTCGTCGCGCTCCAATTCATTCCGCTCCAGGACCCTGCGGCACCTGCTCGATGAATCGAAGCGCCCGGAGGCGTTGACGCCCTCTCCGAAATCGGCACCTCCACCGAGGTTTTTCCGGCTGCCGGGCCGTTCAACGCCGTGAGCGTCCCTTCGTAGCTCAAGAACTCAATCACCTGCTCGGTCGGGAGGTGCACGAGTGCGACGCCATCCGCTGGCCCGTTCTGCAGCCCAATTCCGGTCACGGCACGCGGCCAGAAGGCCAAAGCGCCGCAGCCGCTCTCCGCTTCCTCAGGGACCGCCCCGGACAAGTGCTGCACCCCTCCGTAGCGCCTTCCCGACGCGTCATAATAGACGAGAGCGTAGCCCGACAGATCCAGTCCCGCGAGTCCGGCAACCTCGACAAAGTCGCTGTTGGCGTCGCCGCTTTCGTCGTCGTAGTGAAACTCGTTAATCCAGACGCCGCTCAGAGCAAATCCCCAGGTGCAACCGTCCGCACTCGTGGGCCATCCCCCGGTGAATTCGGGATCGGTGCTTTCGTCGCACTGGATCACCGTGTCATGGGGGAAGGTGCTGAAATAGGGCGGATCGCGGTCAGCGATGGCAATGGTCTGCGCTTGGCTGGTTGATTGGCCAAGCGAATCCGTAGCCGACCAAGTGCGCGTCACCGTTGCATCGCGGGCGCACTGGCTCGCAGCGAACGCATCGGACCACGACAGAACCACCGCCCCTGAGCCAGGGGCGAAGCTCTGGCCGGCATTCAACCGGCCTGGGCTGCGGGCTTGTGGGCCCGTCCAAGTGAAGCTCCCGAGCGCCCCTGAACACTGCACGGAATTCCCTGCTGGCGTGGTGTCCGGCTCGGCTGCCCCAATGTCCGACGAGACCCCACCCGCCGCGGCGCCTCCGATCGCAGGGAAGGTTCCTTCGTAACTGATCAACTGCGCTACTCGGTCCCAAGGATCGCGGACCAGCGCAATCCCGTCCCCTTGCGAGAAACCGGCAACCGCTCCGTTCTGCAGGCCGGGGGTCATGAAACACACCGCTCCGAACCCGCATCCCTCGTCGGGAATGACCCCGGAAAGGTGAACCGTGTCGTAGGGCTGGCCGGATTCCCCATTATAAAGAACCAGTCGCCAGCAGGCCAGATTGGCCCCGGCGACACCCGCGACTTCTATGAACTCGTCTTCGTCAAGCCCAAGATTGTCGTAGTGGAGTTCATTGATCCAGACGCTGTGCCCGGCATCGATGACCAAGGGGGAACACCCGCCGAACACCGTGGCCATCCCCGTGCTTTGGGGATTCAAGAGCCCGTCACAGGACACGACCACGCTCTCCGGGACTTCCAGTTGCAGCACGGCGGCTGGCGGGGGGGCTGGTTCGGGACCGCTCCCCTTTATGGAAAACGGTTGGCAATGCAAGACCGCCAACAGCAGGGCTGCGATAAAATGGAATAACCTCCAACGCCGACGCTTTGCGCCGATCAATTCGATCCACCTCCTCTAAGCGGCAGTATAGGAGAAGCGCGTCGCGCGCGTCAAACGAATTCGGAAACCTTTGGTGCACGGCGCCCGGCGGCCGGCGGCCGGCCGGCCATCCGACCCCATTTTCGGCGCGTCGATCCGGCGCGTCAGCTTTGTCCTCGAAACCGCCCATCCTCCATTTCGTAGGTGCGGTCGAAGACTTCGAGGGAACGATGATCGTGCGTCACGACGATGACAGCGGAACCACGCTCATGCGCAACTCTGCGGAACAACTCCATTACCTGCCGCCCGCGATGACTATCGAGCGCGGCGGTGGGTTCGTCGGCGAGGATCAGGCTTGGCTGGTTCGCCAGCGCGCGGGCCACGGCCACGCGTTGCTGCTGGCCGCCGGACAGCGCGTCGGGGAGGTTTTCAGCGCGTTCAGCGACGCCCAGGTAATCGAGCAGTTCCATGGCCCGGCGCCGGGCTGCTCTCGGAGGAACGTCGTTGATTTCCATGGCCACGGCGACATTCTCCGCCGCGTTGAGGAACGGGATCAAGTTCGCCTTTTGAAAGACGAAACCCAGGTGTTGGCGTCGAAACGAACGCACATCCACAAGGGCGCGGTCACCGTCCATGACCGGTTGCCCCCCGATCACAATCCGGCCGGCGGTGGGCGGATTGATCAGTCCGATGGCCGTGAGAAAGGTTGATTTGCCGGCGCCGCTCGGGCCCAGCAGGGCCACTACTTCGCCACGTGCCAGTTGGAGGGAGACGTCCTTCATGGCCACGACCTCGGTGTTTCCCGAACCGTAAATTTTCGTCAGTCCGATGGCTTCCACGGCGGGGGCGCTGTTTGGCAAGGCGGTCATGACAAGACCTTGTTGGGTTCGACGCGCATGGCCTTGGAAATCCCCACGAGGCTCGCCAGCACCGAAATGGCAAGGACGATGCCGGCCAACTGGATCAGATCCGGCCTTTCGATCACGACCAGCCGTGGAAATTTCGGGAAAGCAAAAGTGCCAAGCCAGTAAGCCAGCGCGTAACCGAGCGTGCCAATGAGCAATGACTGTTGAAGAATCAAGCCGATGATCACACGATTGCGCGCCCCCATGAGCTTCAAGAGCGCGATATCGTGCACCTTGTCCAGCGTCAGGGTGTAAATGATCAAGGCCATGATGATGGTCGAGATCAGGATCAACAGGACGCGAAACAGGCCGAGTTGCCGCTTGGCCTTGTCCACCATGCCCGCAATCAGAAGATCCACCTGCTGTTCCCTGGTAAAGACGGTAACATCCGGCCAGGTCCGGAGGGTTTGCGCCACGCTCGCGGCGTCGATGCCAGGCTGGACTGTGAGAAGGATGGCGCTGACCTGCGGCGGTCCGAGCGCAGGCAGATCCCGGGCCGCTCCCGCCGCTCGCTCGAGGAGCAAAGGGGTGACCCGCCCGATATCCTGGGCTTCGGCGCGTGCCCGGCGCGCTTCGCGTTCCAGGCGGGTGGCTTCGCCGGGCAGGTCGAACTGGATTGCCTGGGCGTCGCTAACGGTGAAGAAAGCCATGCCATCGCCCCCCGACCCGACCATCCCGCTTGTGAGGCCGACCACTTCGTAATCGTCTTTGCCGAGCCGCAGACGCTCGCCCAGTCCAACCCGAAGCGAACGGTCGGCGATCATTTCGTAATGCGCCCGGCGCAAAGGACGGCCTTCCACCAACGGGATCCAGCCGCCCTTATCTTCCGGCCACGAGAGTCCTTGCACAACGATGCGAAGCGGCCGGCCCAGAGTCTCGCGCTGGATCGTATGCGAGACAAACCGCCGCGCGCTCGCCACGCCCGGCACCGCCCGAGCGCGGTCTTCGAGGGTGGCAGGGACCCGGGAGAGTTCTGCAAACGGTCCGCGGGTGCTGCCTTGCACGAGCCAGAGGTCGGCGCCGATATTGTCGATCAGCAGGGTCGCTTCGCGGATCAGGCCCCGGTAAATGCCGCCCATGCCCATGACGATCATCAGGAGCAAGCCAATCCCGATGGTCGTCAGAGCGAACCGGCCGAAGTTATGGCGGATATCTTTGGCCGCGAGGTTCATCGGACCTTCACGCGTTGCCCGCTGCGCAGAACGGCCCGAGGTCCGCCGGTTGGGATAACGACCTTGTCGCCGGCGGCCAAGCCTTGGGTGACTTCGATCCATTCCCGGCCGCGCGAGCCCGGGACCACGTCGTGCCATGCCGCTTTTCTCCCCTCGGCAACGAAGGCCCCCGGTTTGCGTTCGCGCCACTGGAGGAAGCGCAATGGAATGGCGGGCACGTCTGACCTTTGCCCCGTTGCGATAAAGACCTCCGCGCGCTGGCCGAGCGTCCAGTTCGGCGGCAACTCTTTCACGCGCACGTCGACGAGAAACTCGCGCGTCTCGCGATCCGTCTCGCGCCCGAGCCGCGCCACCTCGCCCGCAAGGCCCTTTCCGGGCTCCGAGCGGAACACAACGCGCGCCGCCTGGCCTGGGCGCAAGCCGGAGGCCGCGGTTTCATCCACCCAGGCGGAAATCCACAGTTCATTCGTCGAAATGAGGTGCAGCAAGGAGCTGCCCGGGACCACGACGCCGCCGGGGTCACGGTCGCGGCGCGTGACGAGGCCATTGTAAGGGCTCAGAATGCGCGTGAACCCCAGCCGTTCCCGGTGGTAGGCGAGGTTTTGTTCGGCGGTGACGACTTGCTGTTCGGCTTCGAGCGTTGCGGCCCGGGCGCGTTGCAGATCCGAATCCGCGACGCGAAGACGCTCAATCGCTTTGTCCAGCTCCGATTGCGAGCTGACCCGGGTGCCGACAAGGTCGGCGATCCGCTTATGATCCTGGCGCGCCTGATCGTGCACGGCTGCCGCGCGGGTTTCGTCGATCCGCACCCGTTCGGCGGTGGCCTTGGCGCTTGCCAGGGCGGCTTCCGCAACCGCGACTTGCCGTTTCAGTTCTCCGTCATCCAACCGCGCGAGCAACTGGCCGGCTTCGACCGCGTCGCCCTGGTCGACCAGCACTTCGGCCAGGCGCTCTTGAATTCGCGGGCTGAGGGTGGTCTTGACACGGGCCTCCAACGTGCCGGTCCCCATGACCTCTTCGACAACGTTCGTTTTTGTCACGACGGCCAGTTCGACCGGGACAGCCGCGAACTTGAGCCGCACAAAGAGAGCGGCCAGCACGACGAGGACGATCAGCCATTTCCACTTTTTTCGCATAAGAGCGGCCCATTCCTTCCGGCGCTGCGCCAGCAACAATGCCGCTCCCTAAACTACCCGCGGGCTGCGGAGAAGGCTTGAGCCAAGTCAAATCGCCGCGCTGTTGCCCGTTTTCGGCGGAGGATAGCGCCAGGCCCAATCACGGCTTCACGGCTCGAAAGAACTGCCGTCCCGCACTTGCGTCCGGAAGGGCACATGGCATGGGCGAACTCGTGCAAGTGACGCTTAACACTTCCGACCAATGGGCCAGGTCATTCGAGGCTTGGATGCGGTAGGTCTGGCCCACCTCGCCTATCAGCTGAAAGGTGAACGTTCCGCCGCCGCTCGCCGGCTCGCTCAACGTGAGTCCGCGCGCGGCCGGATCCGACTGGAGGATTGTGCCGGCGTCGCCCACGGCCACAAAGGTTTCGTTGCCAAAGGCGACGCCCCTTAGCGATTCACTCGTCCCCGAAATGCGCCGGACCCAACTGGACCCAGGAACCATCGATGCGATGGCGCCGCTCTCTCCGACGGCGAGCACCGTGTTGTTGCCCAAGGACGCGTCAAACAACCAGCGAGTGCTCGCCTTGCTGCTCGGTTCCCAGTGCACACCGTCCGGTGACGTTTGCGCGGCTCCGGCGTAACCCACCGCCAGGATCTCGCTGCCAACAACCAGGACCCGGTCCAGGTAACGGCTGTAGCCGGTATACCCAATGTCCCATGTGTTAAAGTCCGCCGTGACACCGTACCGGGCGGTCGCCGTCTTGTAGTCCCAGCCGACAAACACATACTTGCCACTGGCGAACGTGACGTCGCTCCAATAGTTGCTGGACGCCGTCCGTGGGCGCCGTGCGTTTGTGCCAGCTATCGAGCGGGTCCGCGCCATGAGCGAGACCGATGTTCAAGGTCGCGAGAAAGAGAAACGTCAGTTTTTTCATTAGGTCATCCCGTCGTGAGACAGGACCCTAATGGGGAGAGCGGCGGCCCGCTATAGCACTTTCGGTGAATTCCAAGCTAAGGCGCGAGAATGCGGAAGAAGCGGCACTCCAAGGCCAGTTGGCTTGGGTCCATGAAGGCGAACGTCTCGCCCGGCCGCACGAACCGAGCGACCTCCGTCCATTCCCTCAGATCCTCGGAAGCCTGCAGGAGATAATCCCGGCCTGCCTCGCCTCCCGTCAGCCGGATGGAAACGAAGCTCCCGTGGCGTTCCGTCGCGAGGCGGAGACCGCCCGTGATCGCGACCGCGACATTCTGGCTGGCGCTGAGCGCGGGCGTGGCACTGTCGGTCACGGTGACCGTGAACCGGTGGGAGGAATTCCGGCACTGGCCCTCCGAGGGCGTCCAGGAAAACACGCCCGTTGCCGGATCGATCGTTGCCCCAGCCGGCGCGTCGGGTCCCAAGCTGAAGGCAAGGGCTTGTCCCGGATCGGGGTCGGTCGCCAGTGCCGTGAAGGTCAGTGTTTGCCCTTGAACCAACGCGGCCGAGGGAATGGCCGTCAACACGGGCGGACGGTTGATGAACCCGTCGGTGAGGATCTTTACGTCGTCAATGAACCAGCCCACGCCCCCATGGGGACACTCGAAATAGAACCCCAGCTGAACCGTTTTGCCGGCGTGCGCGGCAAGGTCGATCGGAACCGAGTAAGCCCACGCGCCGCTGCTGTGACCGGTGAACTTGCCGCCGACATCCTCCCACGAGCCTCCGGCCACCCGGACCCTCACCTGCCCAAAAGCCGAGACGCCCCCAAGATCGCGGAATTCGTAATAGTGATGGAAACGCAGCCGCGGATTCTGCCAGGCCTCGGGCACCGTGAACGAGGGGCTCGCGACCGTGCTGCTGACGTTTTCGCGATTGCCGGCCAGCCCGGTGCAGAGGACGTTCGTTCCCGAGTAAGCCGCCGCGGGCCCGACGATGGGCGTGCCCACCTGCCAGACCGCATGATCGGCGATCCAATCGTCTGGCGCCGACGCCCCCTCGAAATCTTCGGGGTTCCTGAATTCCGGAGGTGGCCCGGTGACGATTCTGACGTCGTCAATGAACCAGCCCACGCCTCCATGGGGGCATTCGAAATAGAAACCCAGCTGCACGTCGCGTCCAGAGTAGGCGGTCAAATCGAGGGGAGCGGAATAGGTCCACGCGCTGCTGCTATGGCCGGTGTAGGGGGCACTGAGATTCTCCCATGTGCCTCCCGCAGACCGGACCCTGACCTGCCCAAAAGCCGAGACGCCCCCAAGGTCGCGGAACTCGTAATAATGCCGGAAGCGAAGGCGTGGGCTCTTGGAGGCGTCGGGCACGGTGAAGAAGGGGCTCGCGACGGTGCTGCTGACGAGTTCGCTATTCCCAGTCAAACCGGTGCAGAGCACATTGGTCCCCGAAAAAGCGGCCCCAGGGCCAACCACGGGGGTTCCCAACTGCCAGACGGCATGATCGGCAATCCAGTTTTCCTGGACCGAGATCCCTTCAAAATCCTCGGGATTCGTGAACGCTGGTGGAGGCCCCGTGAGGATCTTCACGTCGTCAATGAACCAACCCACCCCTCCGTGCGGGCATTCGAAGTAGAATCCCAGTTGCACCGCTTCGCCCGCGTAGGCCGCCAGGTCGAGAGGCGCGGCGTAAGTCCAGACGCGACTGCTATGCCCCGTGAACGGGTTGCTGAGATTTTCCCAGGCACCACCTTCCTTGCGGATCCGGACTTGGCCATAGGCCGAAACGCCCCCAAGATAGCGAAACTCGTAATAGTGATGGAAACGCAGCCGCGGATTCTGCCAGGCCTCGGGCACGGTGATGAAAGGGCTGACCACGGTGCTGCTGACGCCCGGGCCGTTGCCGCTCAACCCC
>CAZODO010000131.1:0-15449 GCA_964578605.1 uncultured Verrucomicrobiota bacterium
AAATAGTTGGTAATCAAGCCAACCATTTTGAGGTTCATGGGCAGAATTGCTGCGAGCCTGTCTTTTCGGCGTCGGGAGGTCCTCCCGGTCTAAACCCGTTCATCACCCGTTCATCACCCGTTCGTCACCCGTTCCCGAACGGGTCATCTACGGGTCATCTACGGGTCATCTACGGGTCATCTACGGGTCATCTACGGGTGAACTACGGGTGAACTACGGGTGAACACCGAAGGGAGCGCGACAAAGATTCCTGGGGAGAGAACAGGCTGCCCACTGCCAAAACGGCAGATAAGCAGCCTGTCCCGCCCTTGAAGCGCAATTGGGACGCGATTAAGGCGTTTCGGGCGCTACGACCCGGAAGAACTCAGCCTCTTTATCCGGAGTGATCGTCACAGAACCTTCGATCGGACCGACATTGCCCCAAACACTGAGGTTGCCCAGGGCGGTTGAGGACTGGAGGGTCCCGGGGTGGCTCGACGTGATCGTGAGCGTGTTGTCAGGCCCCCGCGTCACGGTGAGATTGGTGCTGGGTGTGCCTTGGCCCGGGTTTCCGAGGAGTTCAACCTCGCCGATTTGCATGCTGTTGGCCGTGGCGTGGTTCTTCACGCTATTGAAGATCAGCCGATACGTGGTGTAGCCGGCCGTGTTATTGAAGAGCACCTGCTGGTTGGCCACCGTGAGGGGGTCGAGCGCCAAACCGCCCTGGTTGCGCGTGTCGGGGAGCGTCAGCGCGCCGGAAGCGATCAAGGTGAAGTTCGTTCCGTCGGTCGAGCCTTCGAGCCTGAAATCGACCGGGTCCCGTTCGACCGCGTCGTTGGCCGTGTAGATGCGCAAGCCCGTCACGACTGTGCTGCCGACCGAGGGCGTGACGATCAGCCCCGCCGGACCTTGGAATCCCGCTGCCTGGTCCCCGTCGGTGCCGAAGTTGAGGAACTTGCTGGTGGTATCGTCAATGGCGTTGGCGACATCTTCGTTGGCCGGTGAATTCCCGCCGACACCGGTGATCTCGTCTCCGGGGAAAGTCACGTCATTGAGGGCGGAGATGACATTGAGCACGACGGCATCGCTGATCGTGATGCCCAAGGCGTTCGAGACCACCAACTGATACCGCCCGGCGTCGCCCAGGGTGAGGTTATTAATCACCAGGTTGGTTCGCGTGGCGCCCAGGAAGCGGTCGCTATCGACGAGGTTGGTAAAGGAGCCGCCCGTGGAACGCTGCCATTGCAGGGTCAGGGGCGCCGTTCCCGACGCGGTGCCGGCGAACGCCACCGTTGCGCCCGAGAAGGCATTGGTCGAAAGCGGCTGCACGCTGACAATCGGGCGGATGCCGCCCGTGGCGCCGCTCAGAGCCATGATGACCGCGTGTCCATCGCCACTGGCGTGGTTCAAGGTCACGCTGTTGACCAGGGCGTTGGGATCGTCGATCGCGATGTCGATCGAGTAAAGCCTTGGGTTGCCTGAACCGACCGCGTCGAGGATTCCGCTGCCGACATTGACTCGGCCGTTGGCCGTGAACGCCACCGGCTCATTATTGAACCAGTCGGGGATGATGAGGGTCCCTGTCTGGGCCTGCCCGGTATGATGATGGATGGCGTACTCGATCGTCACGGAGCCGCTTCCGGCCGCCGCCAAGAGAGAGAGGCCCGTGTAGGCCGCCGACGTTTGCAGGGTCAGCGTGGCCGACGGATTCCCAACATCGACCAGGGCCGCGTTGTTCGCGGCATAGCTGGCGGGCAGCGTGTAACTATGGTCCGCCCCGACCTGGTTCGTGAACGTGGACCCGGCGGGAGGCAAACCGGTATCGGGCGCGGCCGCGTTGTAGCCCTGCTCGTACCAACTGCTCCCTGTATTCTCTATGCCGCTGTCCATGGACGCCGTGGTGGCGCCGAGGGACGGCGGAATTTGAGGGGCATTGGCTTCGGCGACGATATCGTGGTTGAACCCGGTCACGAGAATCGGCGTAAAATCACCGCCGGTGCTGCCGCTCAAAGCAAAGACTGCGGCATGCCCGTTGGCCGGCGTCCCGGTGAATTGGAGATCCAGGCGTTCGACTGGGTTGACGGTATCCTTGAGAACCACGTCGGCTGAATACAACCTGGGGTTCCCGGAATTGACGTTGTCGAACGTTCGGCCCGGCAGGTTGACGCGCCCATTGGCGGTCAGGGCTTGATCCGCCCCGCCAAACCAGTCCGGTGACACAAAGCTGTTGGTCTCGGTCTGGCCGTTCGCATGGTGAACGACCACGTTCACGGTCACGGGCCCATGACCGGCTCCCGTCAGGAACGAAAGCGACGAGAAGGGCGCGGGGGTGAGCAAGCTGAGCGTGACATTGGTAAACGTGCTGTCGACCAGGAAGGCGTTGTGGTTCGCGTAGGCGGGTGGCATCACGTAAGAATGGTCCGGCAAACTCTCGCTCGTCAGGCTGCTTCCCGCCGGCGGCAGCCCGGTTTCCGGCGCTTCCGGATTGAAGCCTTGTTCGTACCAGGTATTGCCGGTATTGGCGGTGCCGTCATCCATGGTGGCGGTGCTCAGGGGGGCGGGCGGCGGGGTGGCTCCTCTTTCCACGACCACGTCGAACGTGAGGCTTTCGGCAGTAATCGGGACCGGGACAAAGTCGGCCGCGGCAGCCCGCCCGAGGGCGCAGAGAACGATCAAGACAGCAGGTTTCAGATACATCATGGTTAACTCCCTTCGTTTCCTGAGTTGAATTACCCCAACTTCGTTGAACCCTTAATGTACTGGAGAGGCGGCAATGAGCAAGTTGCCGCGGATGAATCTCCCGAATTCGCATGGTCCGGCTGGACGCCGCGCCTTGCCGCAGCGGAGCGCAGCAATTGCTCATTTTAGGCCGGGTGGGTCGGCTCGGCCTTCTCTGAGCGAAATGAGATCACCCCGGAACAGGATTGCGCGCACTGCGCCCTTGAACCTCGCGTTGCGCAAATAGTTGGTAATCAAGCCAACCATTTTGAGGTTCATGGGCAGAATGACTGACCGGAGCGATTGCCCGGTTGACAATCCCAGCCGGGCCAGGATCAATGACGCCGCATGAGATCCTGTTCTGACCCAGCACCTGCCCGCGCGTCCAAGGCGGGCGGATTCACCCTGATCGAGCTTCTAGTGGTGATCGCCATTATCGCAATTCTGGCTGGGATGCTGCTCCCCGCGTTGAGCAAATCCAAAGCGAAGGCACACGCCATCATGTGCATGAACAACACCAAACAACTCAGCCTGGCGTGGTTTTTGTATGCGGACGATCACGAGGATTTCTACGTCAATAATCATGGCGTGGACGAAACGCGGGCGGCGCGGGAGAACTGGGTGAACAACGTGCTCGATTGGACCAGCAACCCGGACAACACCAATAACCTGCTCCTGACCGAAGCAAAGCTCGGCAGCTACGCTGGCAAATCACCGGCCGTTTACAAATGCCCGGCCGACCGGTCCATCGCGGATGGCGCGGGACCGCGGAATAGGAGCATGTCAATGAATTCTCTGGTGGGGAACCCCGGCGTGCTGACCAACCAGTTCAACCCGAACTACCGGCAGTTCTATAAATCGGCGGAGATGCCCAATCCGGCGCTCGTCTTCGTGTTCATTGACGAACACCCCGACACCCTCAATGACGGCTTCTTCATGAATCGCCTTGAAACGCCGACCTGGGGCAATCTTCCCGCCTCCTATCATAACGGCGCCGCCAGCCTCTCCTTCGCCGACGGCCATACCGAGACTCACCGCTGGCGCGTTGCCGATACGATCCGGCCGCCCCGCCAGGGCGGAGCTGGAGGCGGCTTTCCCGCTATCCCACCGGTCGATTTCGACTGGCTGCGGGAACGAAGCAGCCTCAAGGTCCAGTGAAGGGCGGGCCGGCGCCCCAGCATCACCGAACCCGGCGGGAAGGGCGCTTCCGGGACGCTTCCCCGGCGACGGGAGCGCCCGACACACCGGCGTGGGGCGGAGGGTTTTCAAGGGAAAAGAGGCAGGTTCCGTGCCGGATGCCGTTCCGTGAATCCCCTATCCGCGATTAGTTCACTCGCCGGATTTACAAAGCCGCGCGGGCGTCCTAGCCTCGCACTCAACGACCTTGGCATGGAAACAATCACAAAGAAGATTCAGAGAGAACCGGATCGCGGGAGCGGATTGAAGAAAGCCAAACGGCGGGTGCTGCTGGTGGATGATCATCCCATTGTCAGGGAGGGCCTCACCGAGATGATCGACCACGAGGACGACTTGACCGTCTGTGGGGACGCGGAAGAGATGAACCAGGCGCTGGACGCGATCGAGAAGCTTAAGCCGGACCTCGTCGTCCTGGACGTCTCTCTCAAGGGCAGCAACGGGATCGAAGTCCTCAAGAACATCAAGGTGCGCTACCCGAAGCTCCTGGTCCTGGTCCTTTCCATGCATGATGAAACGCTGTATGCCTTGCGCGCCCTCCGCGCCGGAGCGGCCGGTTACATCATGAAACAGGAGCCGGCGGAGAAGGTCCTGGAGTCGATTCGCCAGGTGCTCAAAGGCGAGATCTCGCTCAGCGCCGCCATGGAGAAGAAAATGATGAAGCAGCTCGTCGGCGGACGCGCTGCCCGCACCGGCTCTCCACTCGAAGACCTTAGCGACCGCGAATTGGAGGTATTCCGACTGATCGGCAAAGGTTACAGCACACGCCAAATCGCGGAGGAACTGCACCTGAGCATCAAGACGATCGAGTCCCACCGCGCGCACATCAAGGAAAAGCTCAACCTGAAGAACGCCATGGAATTGGTGCAGCACGCGATCCAATGGCAAGAGGCATGACGCCCCGGCTGCGCTGCGTCTACCGATGCCCTGTCCAACGCTTTAACCGCTCCCGGAGCAGGTCCAGGTTCGAGCGCTTCTCCACCAGACCCGGAAAGTCCCGGGTCAACTGCTCGACCGTGGGGAGTTCGCCCCAGGCCGTAACCGTAAAGACTTCGAACACGCGGTCGGAGATAATCCCAAGCTCGCGGTTCTCGCGCTGCAACCGGGCACGCAACGTCTGCGCCCAGTCCTGGATATCGCGTGGAGCCGCCATCTGGTGACGCCCCACCCACGGGAGCCATTCCATCAGCTGCGATTGGTGGCAAAAGGTCATCTTGAGAATTTGCGGGAACGCGTCTTCAACATCGACCGCCAGGTCGTAGGCGTTCGCTCCGGCCATGTACCCGTCATAGACGTTCAGGATCACCGGCACTTTGCACAGCTCGGATCGCGTCTCGTCCGCCGGGTATTCGGGCGTGAATGCGTGGGGCACATTGATCATGTAAGCCACTTTGCGAACCGCTTCCGCCACCGCGATGTGATCCACGTGGATACCCGCCAGCGGATCTGCCGGAATGGGCGGGCAGAAAAGGTAATCCGGCTCGAAATCGCGGATGGCTTTCCACAGCGACGCCAGCAGCGGAATGCTCACCTGCAAGCAGGCTTCCCGCGGCACCTCCCCACTCGGCAAGCGAAGCACTTGGAGTTCGTACCCTCCAATTCGCGCGGATTCCTCCTGCTCCTTCATTCGGATCTGGTGCACCTCCTCGCGCGTCCGGAACTGGTGCCCCGCTTTGCCGTCGGTGCATACGAGGACGCGCGCCCTGAGTTCGTTCCCCCATTTCCGTTTCCACAGCTCAAACAGACCGGAAGCGACAAACTCGTAGTCATCGAAATGGGCGTGCACGCAAAGAATCTTCATCCCGCCAGTGTGCGCCATTGGGCCGGTGCTGCAACAGGATTGTCTTTGGCCTTGTGTGCCGTTCGGAAAACGCCTAAAGCCGTGCCAACGCACCTATGACGAAGACGAAACTCCAAGAACTGGCGGCAGAGCACGGGACACCGTTGGTGGTCGTCGACCACAATGCCATCCGGCGGAACTACGCCGAATTCAAGCGCCACCTGCCCAAGGTGCAGTGCTATTATGCCGTGAAGGCCAACCCCGCCCCGGAAATCATCCATACCCTTTACCGCGAAGGCGCCAGCTTCGACGTCGCCTCCATGCCGGAGTTCATGATGGTCTACGAGAACTTCAAGCATCTCCCCGCCAAGGCGCAGCAAGAGTTCATTTGGAACAAGATCATCTACGCCAACCCGACCAAGCCGAAAGAGACATTGATGTGGCTCGACCAGTACAAGCCGCTCGTCACTTACGACAACATGACCGAGTTGACGAAGATCAGGCAGTACGCCTCCAACGCCGGTGTCGTCTTGCGCTTGCGCGTGTTGAACACCGGTTCGCAATGCGAGCTTTCTTCGAAGTTCGGCTGCGATCCGGGAGAGGCGGTGGATTTAATCGTGGCGGCCTTCGGCATGGGGTTGGTGGTCGAGGGCCTGAGCTTTCACGTCGGCAGCCAATGCACCAACTTCGAAAACTTCGTTCAGGCCTTGAACGTGGCCGCTGCCGTCATGAAGGAATCGGCCGATCGCGGACACCCCATCCGGATCTTGGATATCGGGGGCGGTTTTCCCGCCGCTTACAATCGTCACGTCCGCCCCTTCTCCGAACTGGCTCGGGTGATCAACACGGAGATTGAACGGTTGTTTACGCCCGAAATTGAAATCCTGGCTGAACCCGGCCGGTTTTTGGTGGCGAGCGCAGCGACCGCGGTCGCGAGGATCATTGGCAAAGCCGTGCGGGATGGGAAGAGGTGCTACTACATCGACGATTCGGTTTACCACACGTTTTCGGGGATTATCTTCGACCATTGCCAATACCCGTTGAAAGCGTTCAAGAAGGGCAAGGCAGAGGTTTGCGCGGTGTTCGGCCAGACCTGCGACGGCCTGGATACGATCTCGCAATCCGACCTTCTGCCCGATCTGGAGATCGACGACCTGGTTTACGCGGAGAATATCGGGGCCTACAGCAGCGCGTCGTCGACCCATTTCAACGGCTTCCCGCCGGCGAAAGTCGTGCATGTGTAAAACCGGCACGACCAGCTGTTTGAGCGTCTTTACCGCGCCCATTCCAGCACTTGCTTGTCGGCGAGCAGGCGGGAACGCAGGGCTTCATAAGGCACGTCCTGCACCGGCACATCCCGCTCCATCGCCAGGCAAGCCGCGGTCGCCGCGGACTGCCCCAGGATCATGAAGACCGGCTCCATCCGGATCGATCCGTAGGCGATATGGGTGGCCGATAGGCAGACCGGGACGAACAGGTTGGCGCACTCGGTCTTTTTCGGAACGATCGAACGATACGAGATCGCATACGGCTTAACACCCACCTGCACATCGCCTTCGTTCTCCACCCGCCCATTCTTGACGATGCGTTGGCAGTTGTGAGAATCCATATTGTACGCGCCCAGGCCCACCGAATCCTCCGCCTTCACTGTTCCCCGGCAGTTGTGCTCCGTCATGATGTAATCCGATCTCATGCGGCGGGCTTCGCGCACATAAAGCTGCCGGGGCCAGCCCCCGGTATCCTGAAACTCGTCTTTGCACGGGCCCCAAAGCTGCATCTCCGCCCGCATGTTTTCCGGCACGCGCGGGCTCGTGGCGAGGAAGGTCAGAAAGCCGCGCGTGTAATTCTCGTGCGCCTTCCAGATCCGGTCACGAAGCGCCTGGTCGCCATCGGGGTAATCGTAGTTGGCGCCGATGAAATCGGTGGAGAACCCGCCGTTGTTGTTAATATCCGTCTTGCCGTTCGGCATCCAGATCGGGTTCCAGAATTGGGCCAGCACCGGTTTCTTGCCCGCTGCGACGAGCGCCTCGAGGTAACGCGCCAGCAATTCGTACTGCGCCGGATCGTAGCCGGGCGGCGGTTCAACCGGGAGCCGGTTCGCAGCGTTGGTCGTGAAGCAAAGCCGAAAGTTGTAAGCCTGGACACTCCGGTCGCTGGAACCCGTCGTCCCGGCCGTGCCGTGCTGAATGAAGGGAATCAAGCCGCTGCTTGGATCGCCCGGCGTCTTATAGGGATCGACCGGCACCGTAAACTGGTGGTGGGGTGTTTCCGCGCGGACGCCATTGAGCGTCTCCCCATGCTCCGCGTTGGCCTCGCGCCCCACCGCATAGGAAACCTTCGCCTGCGCCATCAGGTCCCCTTCGTAACTGGCGTCGATAACCATCTTCGCGTCATAAACGCTGCCATCCTCAGCGACGATCCTCCTGAGGGACAAGCCGCTCCTCTCCACCGAGCGCAAGCGCTTCCCAAAATGAACCTGGACCCCAGCTTCCCGGGCCATTGCGTTGAGAAGATTCTCCGCCACGTGCGGCTCAAAGGTCCACATGGTCGCATCCGCTCCGCTCAAACTGGAGGCTTGCACCTGGCCGCCGCCTTTCCGCGCGAAGTACTCCTGGCGCGTCTCAACCTTCCAGGACGAGTCCTGCGAGTAATGCTGGGCGATCCGGCCGTAGAACTCGCGTGCGACTCCGCCAATAGCGGCTTTGTTGCCAATATCCGTCGCGCCAAGGCCGCCGGAACTCAAACCGCCCAAGTGTGCGGTAGGTTCCAGGAGAACCACCCGTTTCCCCATGCGCGCCCCCTGGACACTGGCCGCCACACCCCCGGCGGTGCCGCCATAAACAACGATATCCGCCGTGGTGGACTCTGCGGCGTCCGTGATCCCGGAGGACGCGAAACCGGCGAGAAGCGACACAATCGTCAGCAGCGAAGCGGTGGCTTTCATTTCAAGGAGCTTTCTAAGAGATCCCGGTCAAATAGACAACTGAAAGAACCTGCGTGAAACACGAACTGGCCGAACTGCGTTCTCAGCCTGACGGCGGACAACCTCCTTCCACGGTACTAGCCGTCTCCCGTCCTCATTCAGGCACAGAACCCAGTCAAGGCCAGGCCGATCGCCCAAAACCGCATGGCTGACGGCCGCTGGAAGAGATTGCGCTAACTCCGGAAATGAGAAATGGAGGACCCTGGCTCCTGAGCCTGGGCCGACCTTGGCGGGTCGGTGACTCGACATCCGATCCGCACGCCATGGCGGCCCGAACCTTGTTGCTCAAGCTGGAACAACGGGGTTGGATTGTGCTGCCACCGCGGCGCCTGGTTCCGCCGGATCTATGGCCCACGCTTCTTGGATGCCATCACGGTGGATTCCTGGTAGGGGCGAGGGCCCTTTTTGCGGGCGGTCGATAAACTGGGCTGGTGGTGGATGGGACGGGCAAACCCTCTTCGGCAAAATAATCTGCTCGAGAGCTTAAACCTTCTCCAACTCGCAGCCCAAGCCTGGGTCGGAGGCCACCTTCCGAGATCGCTGGCTGGAATCACGTGCGCTTGACGCATCACAGAAAGCCCCCTACGTTTCCGTTCGGGTTGGTGGCCATAGCTCAGTTGGTTAGAGCCCCAGATTGTGGATCTGGTTGTCGGGGGTTCAAGTCCCCTTGGCCACCCCACACCTTTCCTGGTGTGTCATTTCTTCAAGCTGCGCCAGGTTCACGAGACACACCGAACACACGAAATCCAGATTCCGGGCCAAAGGCGCCACAACTCCTCAGCGAAAGGCAGTGCGCCGGTATTCAGCCCAGCCGGTTTGCCTTGGGCCGCGATGAATGGGCGAGGGGTTGAGCAAAGGCGGATCGCGCGCTAAGCTGGCGACCATGTTCCGCTTCGTGCGTTGGAGCGCCGTGCTTGCCGGTTCGCTCTTCATAGCGATTGCCGCTCTGTCCCTGGCGCGTCGGTTCGAGCCCTCCGGCGCGGCCGTGACTCTCGAGACGCACCAACCGGGACTGGTGTACACCAACCAGCGGGCCGCGCGTGTGCCTTGGTCAATTCACGTCCTGAGCCTGAATCGTTCTCAGCGCGACCTCACCTTTTACTCGGCTCATGCCCGGGGGCGGGTGCTGGGGATCAGCGGGCTTAGCGAGCAGGCTCGGAGCGTCCCGCCCGAAGTTGGCCGAGCCATTGCCGGCGTCAACGGCGACTTCTATGTGCGCAGAGATTCGACCTATGCTGGCGATCCGCGTGGCTTGCAGATTGTCAACGGCGAACTCACCAGCGCTCCGGATTCGGTGTGTGTGTGGTTTGATGCCGATGGCAACCCGCACTTGGGCGCGGTGGAAGCGGATTTCGCGGCGACTTTCCCGGGGGGGATGAAGGTCCGGTTCGGTCTGAACGAACGGCGCACTCCCAGCCGGGCCGTTCTCTACACGCCAACTTACGGCCCCTCGACCCGGGCTCCGGGAGGCCGCGAATTGATCCTTGAGCATGCGGGAGACGGGCCGTGGCTGCCCCTCCAGGCCTCGCGAACGTACCGCGTTCGGGTGCGCGCGGTGTCTGTGGCGGGGGATACGCGGCTGGTGCCGGACGTCATGGTCCTCTCCTTGGGGCCGCGACTCGTGCCGAAACTGCCGGCAGTCACTCCCGGAACGATCCTCGGGATCGCGACAGCGACTCTCCCGGACCTGGCCGGTGTCAAAGCCGCTCTTGCCGGCGGGCCGGCGCTCATCCAGGACGGTCAACTCATCGATCTGGGACGGCCGTCCTCTGCCGATTATGAAGATTATTCCGAACGGTCCAAGCACGAGCGTCATCCGCGGTCGGCCATCGGATGGAGCCGCACCCACATCTACCTGGTGGTTGTGGACGGGAGGCAGCCGGGGCTTTCGATGGGGATGAAGCTGGCTGAACTGGCCGAGTACCTGTTGCGTCTGGGTTGCACGGACGCCATGAACCTGGACGGAGGCAATTCCGCGCAGATGTGGCTCAATGGCCGGATCGTGAACAGCCCGTGCCATGGCCAGGAACCCGTCGCGAACTCGCTGTTCGTGGTCCGGAAGAGCGCGGACGACTAACGGTGGCTCTGCCGCGCTGGTCGGCGCGCCGCAATCTTTTCCCTCCAACGCCAAACCAAAACCAAACCCTCAATCTCCTGAATCCAATTTCAAGTCGCCCCTGCATCATTTTCAATCCGACGGCCAAGGGGGGGCGGGCCCGGCGAGCGCTGCTGCATCTCCAGTCGCTTGGGGCCGCGTGCGTCTTCAAACCCACGACCGGCGCAGGCACCGCCGGACCTCTCGCTGCCGAGGCTATCGCCGAGGGATATGAAACCGTCGTGGCGATGGGCGGCGATGGCACCGTTCATGAGGTGATCAATGGCATCGCCTCCGCCCCGGGCGGGTTCACTCACGCACGCCTCGGCGTCTTGCCGGTCGGCACCGTCAACGTCTTCGCGCGAGAGCTGGAAATTCCGTTGGGTTTCCGGGAAGCCTGGGACATCGTCTGCCGCGGTTCCGAGAGAACGATCGACCTGCCCCGGATGCGCTACGAGACCGCGCACGGTCCAGAGGAGCGTTGGTTTGCCCAGATGGCCGGGTGCGGCCTGGACGCCCGCGCGGTCGAACTGATCAACTGGGAGCTGAAAAAGAAGATCGGGCAGTTCGCCTACGTTGTTTCCGGCTTGAAGGCGCTGCGTGAGCCCAAGCCCCTAATCCGGGTGTCGGACGGCTCTCGAACAGTGCAGGGGCAACTGGCGCTCCTTGGGAACGGGCGGCTGTACGGGGGGCCCATCCCGGTCTTCGAAAAGGCGGATCTGCAGGACGGGCTCGTGGATGTTTGTGTTTTCCCAAGGATCCATTGGCGGGCGATCTTGAGGTACGCGTGCGCCTATCTCTCGCCACGCTTGTTGTGCAGGGGTGCGGAATACGCCTTCCAGGCCGGTTCGGTCCGCATCGAAAGCGCATCGCGCACGCCCGTGGAACTGGATGGCGAACTGGTCGGCCACCTCCCGGCCACCTGCACGCTGCATCCTCGCGTCCTCCGCGTTGTGTGCCCTTAGAATGGCGCGCTGGCCTTGAGCCGCTCCTGGGGCGCCACCCGCGCGCCGGTGGCACACGTTCTCTGCCTCGTTCAGTCTGGCCAGACCGCCGGTGCATGCGCCGCTCGCCTCCGATCTCTCGCCTGGGATTCCCATTGACGTCTGAACCGCCGCAACCGTACAAAGAGGCATGCGACCCGCTCTCATTTTCCTTTCCCTGCCCTTGGTGGCGTTGGCAATCCAGGCCGCTTCCTTCCCGGTCACCAGTCCGGACGGCACGGTTCGGTTCCAGATGTCCACGGACGCCGAAGGACGCCTTTTCTATTCGGTGACCCAGAACGACCGCGCTCGGATTGAGCCTTCGCGCCTCGGCATCACGGTGGGGGAATCGGATCTCGGCACCGGGGTGGAGATTGGCCGGCCAGACCGAGTTCGCAGCCTTTCCGAAGTGTTTCCCTGGCGAGGGAACAAGACACGGGCGACGAATGCCTGTATGGCGGCTGAGATTCCCATGCGCGGCGCCGAAACGCGGGCCGCGTGGTTCCTGGATGTGCGGGTCTTCAATGACGGTGTCGCCTTCCGATACCGTGTGCCTGGGACCGGTTCGCGCCAGGTTCGAGGTGAATCGACTGCCTGGCAGCTTCCCGCACCCAGCACAGTTTGGTTCCAGACCGACACGCGCAATTACGAGGGTGTTTATCGTTCCAGCCGCGCCGACCAGGTGCCGATGGAAGAGGAATCCGACGGCAAGAAACGCCCGGTTCACTTGGGTCCACCGGTCACGATCATTTTTGAAGACGGCGGCTACGGGCTGATCAGCGAGGCGAGTCTCTACCATTACAGCGGCCTGACCTTGCGTCCGCACAGCGGCGGCAAATTCACTGCGGCGTTTGAAGACGATCCGGGCGGCTGGGCGAACGAAGGCCCGATCGTTTCGCCCTGGCGCGTGCTCGTGCTGACCCAAGACCTGCAGGGCCTCGTCAATAGCGACGTCATCCCCGCCCTGTGTGATCCGCCCGATCCGCAGCTCTTTCCGGCGGGGTTCGATACCTCTTGGATTCGCCCGGGCAAGGCCCCGTGCACGTGGATGGTCTACGGGAACGACGGAGCGCAATGGCACCGGCAGAAGTGGTTTGTCGATCTCTGTGCCGCCACCGGCTGTGAATACCTGCTGGTGGATGCCGGCTGGCGCTCGGAGCGCTGGGGCTGGCTTAAGGAAGGCGGCGATCTCTGGGCGCGGGCCGCCGAGTTGTGCCGTTATGCTGCCGATCGCAACGTGGGGATTATCCTTTGGCATTCGTATCCGGACGGGCGCGAAGACAGCCCCGGCCTCACCACTGTCGGTGCGCGCGAGGAGTTTTTTCGCAACTGTCAACTGGCGGGCGTCAAGGGTGTCAAAGTCGACTTCTTCGATTCCGAGAGCAAAGCGGTTATCGACGCCTACGAAGACCTGTTGCGGCGGTCGGCCAAATACAAGCTCATGATCAATTTCCACGGCGCCAACAAGCCGGCTGGCGAAGCTCGAACCTGGCCTCACGAAATCTCCCGCGAAGGCATCCGGGAGCAGGAGTACGTCCTTTGGGACCAGCTTCCGCTCGCCCATTATGGGGCGCTCCCATTCAGCCGCATGGCGGCTGGGCACGCGGATTTTCTGCCCGGCTATGTGCAGGAGCGCTTCCTGAAGAACACGACAGCGATCTTCCAGGCCGCTTCGGCGGTCATCTTCAGTTCGCCTTTCCTCTGCTGGCCGGACAATCCGGAAGCCTATCTCAATAGTCCCTTGCTCCATTTTTACCGGAACGCTCCCGCCACTTGGGACGAAACGCGCGTGCTTCCCGGATCCGCCATTGGCGAGACGGTGATCATGGCCCGGCGCAAAGGCGCGGAGTGGTATGTCGCCGCCCTCAATTGCCGGCCTGAGGACAGAACGCTGGAAGTGGACCTCTCGTCCCTCGATCTCCGCGGAAAGGAACTCACCGAGTATCGGGACGGTGCGGTCAAGGGAGCCTGCCAGATTTCAACCCGGCTCGCGCCGCCCGAAACGGGCAAAGTGGCGGTTGCGCTGCGCCCAGGCGGCGGATGGCTGGGGCATTTCAGCCCGCCGAAGAGCTTCGAGAGTTGGTAAGAGGGGCAGCATTCTGCTCCATCGCTGGAGAGAGGCGGGGCAGGGTTTCCACCAATTGCCTAAGGGCGCGGGCTTCCGCAAGCACCCGCCCCGCGGCTTCCAACGCGCTTTCGTCTTGCTCAGTCGCGCCGGCTTCCATCACTGGAGCCACGTCGTCCGGATCCCCTAAACCCGCGTCTTGCCAATGCCGCAACCGGGCAAGCATGAGATCGCGAATCTCGGTCGCATTGGCCACGCCCCGAAAGAAACCTGCGTGCATCGAATCGGTCGTGTCGCTCTGGCTGCCGCTATGGGCGGACGAATTGCCCGAGCCGCCCCCGGCCGTGCGCACTTGGAGATCGGCGATGCCCAGCAGACGCTGGAGGGGGCCTTGCTTGACCGTGATCTGCTGGATATTGGCGAAGGTCATCGTCATCTCGCGCACCTGTTGGATGCCATACCGAATCCGCAGACTGCGATCGGTCACGATGTACCAGCGCATTTCATAGTCGAACCGAACCATCAGATAAGTGAACGGGAGCTGGACGAAATACATGATCACCGCTCCCGCTTCGAACAACCGGAGGAAGATCGCCGTATCTCCCAGGTCCATTGACCACAAGACCGGGATCGCGGCCAAAACGCCCACAAATGCCATCGCCTGGCCCGCCACCCATTTCACCAGCCGCAGCTTGTAGTAGTTTGGCGCCGCCCTGAAGACGCGGATGGACTCCGGCGCTCCCGCCGGCGGTTCCGGCTCCGCCGGAATGCGCAACACCCGAAGCAAACCTGCTTTCACCGCTGAGATCATCGCGCAGGCTGGTTGGTTTGCGGCGGCCGCGTTTCCAGGGCGAGGCGGATGGCGCGCAGTTCGTCCGCGACAGCCCCGAGCGCCTGGGCGAGATCGGCCCCACCTCCGTTGCCGGCGGGCAGCGGGGACGGCGTCAGAACCGGCCGCTTCCGAGCGGACTCTTTAATCCCGCGCATTTTGGCATATACAAAATCGCGGACGGCTTCGAACTCTGTGAGCCCTTCAATGGTCATTTCCGCGTTGGCGCTGCCGCTGGCCGTTTGGATTTCAACCTTGGCCAACCCGAGCCACCGCTCAATAACGTTGGAACTCAGGTGAATATCCTGGATGCGCGAGTAGTTAAGGATGACCTCGCGGCGGAATAGGATGCCCCAACGCATCGATATGCCTTCGTCACTGAATTTGTAGCGCAGGGTGTGGTACTTAAAATAAATAGGAATGACGACGATGGGGAAGAGCGGCCCCGCCAGCAGGCACCTCAAGGCGTAATAGGTCATCAACTTGGGTGAAGGCCGCTCGATGCCGTAAATGGCGGCAGGATCGTCTTTCGCCTGCATGCCCCTTTATTCGCCCGGCAGCCGCCCGGAGCAAGCTCAATCTGAGCTCAAGCGGAACGATTCCCGACTTGGGAACGCCCCTCGTCTCTGGATCACCCGTAGATGACCCGTAGTTCACCCGTAGATGACCCGTTCGGCAACGGGTGAACTACGGGTGAACTACGGGTCATCTACGGGTGAACTACGGGTGAACCCCGGATGCCGGAGGAGCAAGCGTCGTCAGGACCGTATTCGCACGGAGATGGCGCTGCGCTGGTTGGGCACCTCGAAGGCGCATCCAGGCC
>CAZODO010000132.1:0-14791 GCA_964578605.1 uncultured Verrucomicrobiota bacterium
GCGGAAGGAAACCACGGCGCGCGACGGAGCGCGCTGCCCTACCCACCTGAACGCGTCGGCTATGGGGTGGCTCCGTAGTGTCTCCGTAGTGGCTCCGTAGTGGCTCCGTAGTGACGGGCAGGTGCGAGGCGGGTCGTGGGCAAGTGTTGTCCTATCGCCAGGAGCGCATTTCGGAGGGATTGCGGACCCATCACGGGCCTATCCCATATGCAATCCCGGTTCGGGTCTTTAATATCGTGCGGCTAAAGAGTGGTCTTTTGGAAACGCCGGGTCGCCAGCCAGAGTGTGGCGGTTCCCAGGATGGCCAGGCCGGCCATTTGCGGCCAGAGGATGTCCACGCCGATCCCCTTGAGGAACACGCCCCGGATGATCACGAGGAAGTATCGGAGCGGATCGAGATAGGTGAGCGCCTGAATGATCGGCGGCATGTTGGCAATGGGGAAAATGAAGCCCGACAACAGCACCGCCGGTGAAAAGAAAAGGAAAGTGGTCATCATGGCTTGCTGCTGGGTGCGGCTGACGGTGGAGATCAACAAGCCAATCCCAAGCGTCGTCATCAGGTAGAGCAGGACCGACACCAGCAGCCAGAACGGGTTGCCCCGAATCGGTACCCCAAACCAGAACACGCCCACCATGGCGACCAGCACCATGTCGGCCAGGCCGATCAGCGCGAAAGGCAGCGTTTTGCCCAGGATAAACTCCCAGCGGGTGATGGGCGTGACCATGATCTGCTCGATGGTGCCGATCTCCTTCTCGCGCACCACGGCAATGCTGGTGAGCATCAAGGTGACCAGCATCACGATGAGGGCAATCACGCCTGGCACATAGAAGTTCCGGCTCTCGAGGTTTTGGTTGAACCAGGCGCGCGTCTCGAGCTCGATTTGGCCGGGCGGCTGATAAGCGCCTTTCAAGCGAACGATCCGGGCGAGGAGGACTTGCTGGGAGAACTGGCTGAGGATCTTGCTGCTGTAATTGAGCACGATCCCAGCCGTGTTGGAGTCCGTCCCATCGACGATCACCTGCACGAGCGCGGTCCGGCCGCCGCGCAGAGCCGCTTCGAAACCCGGGTTGAAGCGCAGCAGGGCGCGAACCTTGCCGCTGTCGAGCAACGCGCGGGCGCGGGCTTCATCCGAAACGTGCTCCGCAAGGTCGAAGTAGCCTGATTTGACAAAGCGGCTGACCAATTCGCGGCTGGCGACGCTGTTGTCGAGATCATAAATGGCGGTGGCGATATGGCGGACATCGGTGGTGACCGCGTAGCCAAAGACCATCATTTGGATCAGGGGCGCCACGAATAACACGCCGCGCGTTTTGGGATCGCGCAGGACCTGGATCAGCTCCTTCTTCACCATCTGGAGGATGCGCTCGAGCATGGCTATTCCAGTTTCTTGCGAAAGACGAGGATGGCGAGGGCCGCCATGCCGAACCCAAAGACGGTGAGCAGGGCCGCTTCAAGGGCGAGGATCTCCAATCCAACCCCCTTCAAGTGAATGCTCTTTAGCAGCGTCACAAAATAGCGTGCGGGGATCAGGTAAGTCACCGCTTGCAGCGCCGTCGGCATGTTCGCGATCGGCGTCATGAACCCGGAAAGCAGGAAGGCAGGCAGGAAGGTCAGCACCATTGCCAGTTCGCTGGCCAGAAGCTGGCTCTTGGTCAAGAGACTGATCAGCATCCCTAGGGAAAGCGCGCCGGCCAGGAACACGGCCGCAATCCCGAACAACAAGGCCGGGCTCCCCCGCAGCGGCACGTCGAAAACAAGCCGGCCCATCAAGACGGCGATCAGGACGTCCAGCATGCCGAGCACGAAGTAAGGCGCGAGCTTGCCAAGCACCAGTTCCGGCGCTCGCACCGGGGTCGAAATAAGCTGCTCCATCGTCCCGCGCTCCCACTCGCGCGCGACAGTCAAGGAGGTGAGCAGGGCGGCGATCACCGACATAATCACCGCGACCAGGCCCGGGATGATGTAGTTCCTCGATTCCAATTCCGGGTTGAACCAGACCCGGGGGCGCAGGGTCACCGGCGTTTTTGGAGGGCGCTCGCCCAGCCGCTGCAGGGCGTCGATCCTGACCCGCTGCGAATAGGCCTGCAGGACGCTCTCGGCATAGCCGGCGGCGAGGGTGGCCGTGTTCGAATCGCTGCCATCGACGATCAGTTGCACCGCCGTGCCACGCCCGGACTTGGCGCCTTCCGCGAAATCGGCCGGAATCACCAGGGCCATCAAGGCTTCCCCGGAATCGATGGCGTGCTCCAGGTCGCGGTAATTGTCGACATAGTTGCGGAGGGAGAAGTATCGCGATCCTTGCCAATCGCTGAGAAAGTCACGGCTGGAATGCGTCCGGCTTTGGTCCCAAACCACGACCGGGACGTTGTCCACGTCGAACGAAAGCGCGTAACCGAAGAGCGTCAACAGGAGCATCGGCAGCGCGACGGCAATGGCCATGCTGAGCGGGTCCCGCAGGACATGCAGCGTTTCCTTGCGCGCCACGGCCCAAACGCGGCGCCCTTTCATTGCCTTGCCTCCCCCTGGGGTTGCCCCGCCCGGTCCCGCGCTTCGATCAGCGAAACGAAAACGTCTTCCAACGAAGGCAGAATGGGTTCGATGCGTTCAACGCGGAAGCCTTTCGCTTCGAGCCGATGGCGCGCGGCGGATTGGGCGGGCGCCGCGTCCGGGGTGACCGCGTGCAAGCCGTTCCCGAAAAGGGCAATGTCGCGCAGTTCGGGGAGCGATCCGAGCTCGGTCATGGCGTCCTGGGGGCGGTCGCAGGCGATCTCCAGGACCGTGTCGGTCATGTGCCGCGTCTTCAGGGCTTCGGGGCTCCCTTCGGCGATGAGTTCGCCCCGGTAAATCAGCCCGATGCGATGACAGTATTCCGCCTCGTCCATGTAATGGGTGGTGACGAAAATGGTCACGCCTTTCCCGGCAAGCTCGTAGATCAAGTCCCAGAATTGGCGGCGGCTGACGGGATCGACGCCCGAGGTCGGTTCGTCCAGGAAGAGGATAGGCGGCTCATGGAGAATGGCACACCCCAAGGCGAGCCGTTGTTTCCAGCCGCCGGAAAGAATCGCCGTGAGCGAACCGCGGTGCCCGGCCAGGCCGGCCATGGCAATGACCCATTCTTTCCGCGCCCGCTTTCTCTCCGCCGGGATACGGTAAATGCCGCTGAAAAAGTCGATGTTCTCCTCCACGGTCAGGTCTTCATACAACGAGAACCGCTGGCTCATATAACCGATCCGGGTCTTGATGCCCTCCTGCTGGGTGCGCAAGTCGTAGCCGCCCACCGTGCCCGAGCCCCCCGTGGGCGCGAGCAACCCGCATAGCATCCGGATCGTGGTGGATTTTCCCGCGCCGTTTGGCCCCAGGAACCCGTAGATCTCGCCGCGAGCCACTTCAAAGCTGACGCGATTCACCGCCACGAAGCTGCCAAAGCGCCGCTCCAGGTTGCGCACCGAAACGGCGGGAGTCTCGTCGCGGCGGGCGGCGCTCATACCTGGTTTCGCGCCGTCTCGGGCCTCGGGGCGCTCCTCAGCACCGAGACGAACACGTCTTCCAGCCCGGGTTCGATCGGCCGAATGCCCTTCACCTCGAGCCCGGCGCGTTCGAGAATCTGAACCGCTTGATCCTGCGCGGCGGCGGGTTCGAGCACGGCAAGGTGCACACGGTCGCCGAACAGCCCGGCCGAGCCGTTGGGCATCCCGTCGCGCAGCAGAGCGATGGCCTTCCGGGGATCGGCGGTCTGGATTTCCAGAATGGCGCCGGGCATGAGCCGCTTCACTTCCTGAGGCGTCCCGACGGCCAGCAGCTTCCCCTGGTGGATCAATCCCACGCGGCTGCAGCGTTCGGCTTCGTCCAGGTAAGAGGTCGAAAGGAAGATCGTGACCCTGTCGCGCAGGAGTTGGTACAGGATGCGCCAGAAATCGCGGCGCGAGACCGGGTCGACGCCATTGGTGGGCTCGTCCAGGAAGAGCACTTTCGGGGTGTGAATCAGGGCGCAGGCGAGCCCAAGCTTCTGCTTCATCCCGCCGGAAAGGTTGCCCGCAAGCCGCTTTTTGAACGGAGCCAGGCTGCTGAACGCGAGCAAGCGATCGATGGCTCCGGCGCGTCCGCGCGAGGGCACCCCGTAGATGTCCGCGTAAAAGTGAATGTTCTCCAGCACGGTCAGGTCGGGGTAAAGGCCGAACCGCTGGCTCATGTATCCGATCTGATCCTTGATGGCTTCGGCCTCACGGACGGTGTGGTGCCCGGCCACCCAGGCCTCGCCGGAGGTTGGATTCATGAGCCCCGTCAGGAGCCGCATGGTGGTGGTCTTGCCGGCGCCGTCAGGTCCAACCAGCCCGAACACTTCGCCTTCGTGGACCGCCAGGTCCAGGCTCTCCAAGGCGGTCCGGCTGCCGAAAGCCTTGGTCAGCGCGCGTGTTTCAATTGCCGCCATGGCCGGAGGAATCCTTGGCGCGCGGCCCGAGCAGAATCTCGGCGTCGGCCGGCATGCCTGGCTTGAGTTCGCCATGCGGATTGGGCACGTGGATCTTGATGCGATAAACGAGCTTCACGCGCTCTGCTTCGGTCTGGACGTTCTTGGGCGTGAACTCGGCTTCCGAAGCAATGAACGTCAGCGTGCCTTCATACCATTTGCCGGGGTAAGTGTCCGTCTTGATCCGCACCGTTTGGTCAAGGTGGACGCGGCCGAGGTCCCGTTCATGGATATAGGCGCGCAGCCAGGGCTTCTCCAAATCGCCGATGGTCACGACCGGCGTCCCCGGCGCCACATACTCGCCCGGCTCGGCATTCTTGGACAGCACCACGCCCGAGAGCGGCGAGATCAGCCTGGCGTAACCGAGCCGGATCTCGGCCAGTTGAAGCGCGGCTTTGGCCTGTTCCACGCGTGCGCTGGCTTCGTCGATGCGCTCCTTGCGCGGGCCTTGCTCGATCAGCTTCAAGTGCTGCCCGGCTTCGCGCAGGCGGGCGTCGGCGGCTTCGAACAAGGTTTTCCGGTGAATGAATTCCTCGTCGGAGATCACCTTGGTTTCGAGAAGCTTCTGCCCGGAGCGGAAATCGCTCTCCAATCGATCCCGATCCGCCTGGGCCGAAGCGAGGCGGGCCCGGGCGGCTTCGATCTCCTCGGGGCGCGAGCCGGCGTTTAACTCGGCGAGGTTGCTCTGGACGGCGAGCAGTTCGGCGCGGCGGACGGAAACCTCCGCTTCGATGTCCAATGTCTCCAGCGTGGCAAGGCAGGCTCCTTTCTTGACGCTTTCGCCCTCATCCACCAGGCGCTCGGCGATGCGTCCGGGGATCTTGAAACTGGCCTCGGCATCCGTGACTTCGAAATTGCCCGACACCCGGAGCCGGTTCTCGTCGACCGTGCCATGCCGAAAACCGAACCAGTAGACCAGCACGCCTGCACCCGCCAGTGCCGCGAGGGCAAGCAACCTTCGCAAGATTTTCATAGCCGCTTGGCGGCCACGGAGCGCGAGCCCGGCGCCATGCCGAGGCTACTCGCCCGTGCCTTGGGGCAGAGTCTGAACGTACTTTTCCCAGAGATCAAACTGGACGTAGAGCTCGAGGAACGTGCCAGGCCGGAGTTCAAAATAGCCCACCATGAGCCAGTCCCGGTTCGATCGATCATCCAGGGCCGCTTTCCATTGCGACCCGACAATCATGACCGGCGCGTAGGGGTCCGCGGGGATTCCGGCCCACCATCCCACTTGCTTGAACTCGCGCAAATACCAAGGCAGCGGCCAATAATCACTGTCCGGCGCCATCACCTTGATCAGCATCCGGGTGCCGTCCGGATGGACGCCCGCCAAGCCGCGCACCTTCTCCGTCAAGCGAAGGACGTCAGGCACCGTTTGCGCATAGACGTACGGATTCCGCCGGTCCGAAGCGAACGGGAAGCTTGCCCGCCACGCTTGCCAGCCCAGGTGCGCTGCCGCCCCCAGGAAGACCAGGGCCAAGCCGGCCTGCAGCGCCCGTTGGCGGAGGGCGCATATCAGAATGGCCGCGCCTGCCCCGGCCAGGAGGATCATCCCGTGCCAAAAGCCAAGAAGGCACCAGGGCGTCTTGTAGGAAATGGCGCTGTAAGCCGCGGTCAAAAGCACCGTGTAGCAGGCCAGAAATCGCATCAGCGGCACGTTCACTCCGGCCCGGCCAGGCCGCCGAAAGGCGGCCGACGCGCCGACCATCGCCAGCAGGATGATCGCTCCTTCGCTCCAGACCGGGCCTCTCTTGGCTTGAAAGAACGCCAGACGTTCCAGGTAAAACCACCAGGGGTGGATATGCGGCGATTCCCCGCCCGCGCGCTTCAGCCACGGAACATATGTCCGGAGCGAATCGATGGGCCCGCTCGCATTCGTGAAAAAGGAGGTGAAGAAAAGGAGCGCTACCAACACCGCCGCCCCCAGGGCCACCGCGGCATGTTTCCCGTTCCACCACGAACGCAGGCTCCAATCAGCGTCGTTCGTTCGCCTGGCCCAGAGAGCGCAGAGGGCCCATGCGCCCGCCAGCGCCGCCACGGCGATGACGAAAGTCTCCTTGGTGGCATACATCAAACCCAAGCCGGCGCCTCCGGCGATTGCCCAGCCAGGATGCCTTGTCCGGCTGTAACGCCACCCGGCCGCGATCACCAGGAGCGTGAAGCCCACGAGCAACATCTCGTGAATGAAGTACCGGCTGTAGAACACCATCGCCGGCGAGAGCGCCGTGAGCGCCGCGGCGGCGAGGGTGCCGGGAACCGTCAGGCCATCCCTGATCAGCCACAGAAGGGCGATCAGCACCAGCCCAAAGAAAACACAAACGGCGCGCAGGCTGGACTCGCGAATCTGCGTGTCGTCCCGCGCGCCGCTCAACCAGACAAACGGAAGGGTCGCGTAGTAAAGGGTCGGGCCGTGATGCTCGTTCGGGTCGTAAGCGTACCGTCCCGTCTCGAGGAGCTCTTGGATCTTGATGGCGTTGACCGCCTCGTCGTTATGCATGGGGCGCAAGCCCAAGTGCGGACTGCGCAGGGCAAGCGCCCCCAGAAGGATCAAGAGCAAGCCGAGCCCGGCCCACCGATTCATTGGGCTGGGAACCCGTACACTTCCAGCTCCTGGTGGACGTTAAAGGCGCTCAGGGTGCTGCCCTTCGTGTAGGAGCGGACGTACCGGGCCTTGACGCCCTTGGCATCGATCAGCTTGCCTTCCTGGGTTTCGAAATACTCGCGATCCTTGCCAATGCCGCGCCCGGACGAATTATCCATGTCGTTATTGAAGAGGGTCCGGACGTTCTGCGTGAAGTCGGCGTCGTCGGCCACTTGGATGATCACATCATGGAAGACTTGGAGCCAGCGGTGATCATGCCAGGTCACAATCGCATGGAGGGTGCACACTTCCCCAAGATCAACTTGGGCATACTGCGAGTTCTTGTGCATCTCCACCACCTGGTCGTCAAACGCCTCCTTCTGGCCGTCCGTCACCAATTCCGGCTTGCCCGAGATTGGGTTCTTGTCGCTCAGGATGGCTTTCTTCCCCAGGGCGACATTCTTGACGCCCGCGGGAGCCATGAAGGGGGGACGCGGTTTGTCCGAAAGCGGCTCGATCCCCGGGCCCGTCGGCAGGTCGTCAGGCGTGCCTTTGAGGGTCGGTTGCGGCAGTTGCAGCGGAAGCGGGGCCATGTTCCCCTCGGCGGCAAAAGCGCGATTGGAGTGGATCAATCCCAAGGCCAGCACTGCGCCGAGCACCGACGCGAGAAGAAGCCTGTGCGTATGTGGTCTCTGTTTCATGTTTGTTGTCCTAATATTTCAGATGTGCAACGGAATTCAAAACGAAATTACCCTTTCCGGTCGCCGTCGTTCATTCTCTGACGAATTCGGCGCGGAAAAATTCGCGCGTCTAATCGGCGACGGCGAGATCCATGTGAGGGGCGTAATAGAGGATGCGGCTGCAGTTGGGACACGTGAGCACTTCCTGGTAGGCCTGGCACGAGACGACAATCTGGGTGGGCAGTTTCATATGGCACCCTCCGCAGACGCTATGCTCGATGCCAACCACGCTTCTTTCCCCCCGCTGTTTTCGCAACCGCTTGTACCGGGCCAGGACCGTCTCGTCGCCCACCGCGGCTTCGAGTTGATCGTATCCCGCTTCCAGTTCCGCCAGATGTTTCTGAACGGCTTGCTCGCGCTCGGCGAGGTCCGCCATCTGCTTGTCAAATTCCGCCTGGGCTTCCCGGACGCCCACGGAGAAGGCCGCCAAGTCTTTCTGCACCGCTTCGCCTTGCTCCATCAACTCGATCTCCTGGTCTTCGAGCGCATTGATGGCGGATTTGCAGGTCTCGATTTCTGAGGCCAGCGCGCGGTATTCTTCGTTCTTCTTGGTCTGGAACTGCTGCAGAGAGTATTTCTCGATCTGCTGTTTCTTGGCCCCAACCTCCAGTTCCAGGCGCTTCCGCTCGCTCTCCAGGTGCTTGAGCTTCGATTTCGCGTTGTCCAGGGCAGCCTGGCTGTCGGCCAAACGCGCCTGGAGACGGCTCCGCTGCGGCTCGATCGTCGCCAATTCCTGCCGGACCTGGGAAATCTTTCGGTCGCGGTCCTGGAGAATCAGCAGTTTTTCGATGACGTCGAGCATGAGAGTTTTATCCGCTTTTAAAAATCTTATCGGCCAGACGGCTCCAAGTCAATGCAGGGCCTGGGCGGGGCTAACCAACGCAGGGCTGGCCGAACCAATTTTGAACATCCTGCCCTCCGGGCGCTCCAATCCTTCACGAGATTGGCGAAGCGTGAGGAACGGACCCTGGAGCGCTGGAGAGAGCGCTTGGTGATTTCCCGGGCGATGCGTTAGACGACCAGGATTCTCACGGATAGTGGCGATTAGCCTCCCCGCCATCCAAGAGAGAGCGCCAGTTCAGAGCGAACTGGCGCTTTTCTTGCCGATAGAGGGCCTTAGCCATGGCACCCTTTGGCCTTGGGGCTGGCTTGAACGATTGGGCTGTTGTACAATGATGATATGACGCACCCTTCTGGCAAGGAATGAAGGACTTTCCAGTTCGCTTTTGGGCCCGGTTGATTCTCGGGCTGGGATTGGCTTCGGCATGTTCCGATCCATTTCCTGCCGAGGCGGCAAACCATGTAGCGCCTCCCAACATCCTCTGGCATAACAAGGTGACAGGGCAGACCAAGGTCTGGATCATGAAGGGAACCAATGTCGTCTCCGAACTGGCGCTTCCCTCAACCGCCGATGATCCCGCCTGGAAACCGGTTGGCACCGGCGATTTCAACCAGGATGGCCAGCCCGATATCGCCTGGCAGCACGAACGCACCGGCCGGGTCGCCATCTGGTTCATGAGGGGCACACTCCTGTTCGCCGCCGGCCTGGTCGACCCCGTCCCGGAGCTCACCTGGAAGCTGGTGGGCGTCGCGGATTTCAACGGGGATTCAAAGCCGGATTTGCTCTGGCAGAACCTCACGTTCGGTCAGAACTCGGTCTGGCTAATGAACCGGACCGTTCCCGCCTCCTACAACTTCATCACGGCCAACAGCGATCCGTTCTGGAAGATCGTCGCCACCGGTGACCTCAATCACGATGGCAAGCCTGACATCCTGCTCCGAAACCAGAATACCGGCCAGAACGCCGTCTGGCTCATGAACGGCTTGAACCTGATCTCGGGGGATCTGCTCCGGTTCGGGAATGGCAACGAAGCCATCGAACGGGACCAGGACTGGCAGATTGTCGGGACGGGCGATTACAACGCCGATGGCAAGCCCGACCTGCTCTGGAGGCATGCGGTCTTGGGCATGAATGTCTCCTGGCTGATGAATGGCAATAGCCTCATCCGCGCCACCCGCCTTGGCACTCACGAATTCGAAACGAACTGGCGCGTCGCCGGCCAGGACACCGCCGACAGCACCTGGCGGCTGCGCACGGCGGACTTCACCTTCCTCCGCCCCGCCGTCAGCCTGGCGCCGCCGAGGGTGGACCTCAATTTCAAGCTCGCTCCGAACGCGACGTTCGGCGTCACGATCCAGCGGCGTTTGGCGAATGAGACGAACTGGACAACGCTGGCCACCGGCGCCCCGGGCACAACCTTTACCGACACCGGCGTCTCCCTGGGCGAATCTTACGAATATCGGGCGTTCCGCCAGGGCTTTGGGGGCGGGCAATACTCGGCCGCGGAACATGTGGCCGTGGCGTTAAACGCGCCGCCGATCGAGGATCGGGGCCGGGTGATCCTGCTGGTGGACCAGACGCTCGCGGGGCAGATCGCGCCGGGCGTTCAGCAGCTCACCCAGGATCTGGCTGGGGACGGTTGGACCGTGGTGCGCCATGATGTGCCGCGGCATATCGACAATTACTCCAGCCCGATGCTCTTCCGCACCAACGCTTACAATATCACCAACGTGATCAAACCGTTGCTCCGGGCGGATTACAACGCCGATCCCGCCAGGACCAAGGCGATCCTGATCCTGGGCCATGTGGCCATCCCCTATTCCGGTTCGTTCAATCCCGATGGCCATACGTGCTCGCCTCCGCCCTTGGGCCCGGACCATCGCGGCGCCTGGCCTGCCGACATGTTCTACGGCGATATCGACGGCGTCTGGACCGATAGCAGCGTCAACTTGACCAATTGCGACTTTGCCGAGCCTCACAATGTGCCCAACGACGGCCGGTTCGACCAGGACGGTGTCCCGCCCCCGTTCCGGCTGGAGCTTGCCGTTGGCCGGGTCGATTTCGCCCGCCTGCCCGTCTTCACCACGTCGCCTCCACGCGGGATCGCGCCCAAGTCCGAAGCGGCCCTGCTCTTGCAGTACCTGAGCAAGAACCATCGCTATCGCCATAAAGAACTCAGCTGGCAGCAGGGCAATGCGCCCCTGCGCGGGATGGTTTATGGCAATTTCCACGACGGCCGCGACAACCAGATCCTCGAGAATGCCGCCCAGGCTCGGCTCGTCATCAGCGCCAGTCCCGATAACCTGGCCGTGGGCGATTTCTTTCTGCAAAACGCCCGGCCCTCCATCTGGGGCTTTCTCGCCGGCGCCGGCCTTTGGGATCGCGTGAACCAAGCCATCCCCGTGCTGGAGCATACTTCCGCGGACCTTGCCAACCCGGCCAACGAACCCAAAGTGGCCTTCGCGATCCTCCTTTCCTCCTTTATGGGGGATTGGAACTTGCGGACCGACAACTTCCTGCGTTCCCTTCTTGCCACCCCCAACTTCGGCCTGGCTTCGATGTGGACCCGGTTCGCGTTGTGGCGGACGGATGCCCTGGGCCTGGGGGAACATCTCGGGGCCTGCTTCACGCGCATGGTCAATGCGCCCAAGAACGTCTTTTACAGCCATTCGCGGGAACTCACAATCCTGGGAGATCCCACGTTGCGCATGCACATCCTCGCGCCGCCAGGCGGTCTCCGCGCCATCCCCTCCAGCACCCGGGTGCAATTGACCTGGACCGCGTCCGAACCGGACACGCAGTTCTACGTTTACCGCGCGGCAGCGGGCGGACCGTTCGTCCGCATTTCCACCCACGCAGTCTCGGGATTGGAGTTCACGGACCCGGCCCCACCCGCCCAGGGGAAGGTCTATAGGGTCCGGGCTCTCAAGAGAATAGCCCTCGGGAACGGCGCCTATACGAACATCAGCCAGGGCCTCTCCATCTCCGTCCCATAAGCGCAAGCAAGGCAGGGCTCGCCCGCCGGGCCGGCCATTGGACATGAAACGATTCGGCCAGGCACTCGACTCGTGTTGTCTATCGGCCAGCGCTCCGAGAGGGCAAGGGGTCGGGCGGGACAAAGTCCCCAAAAGGCAAAGAGCCGTCCCTCCTTTCGAGGAACGGCTCTGAGCAAGTGAACCCGCGCTTTTGGCGCGGCGCTTAAGCCAATTTGAAATTACTTCTTCTTGGCTTTGGCTTTGGCTTTGGCCTTTGCAGCCGGCTTGCCGGCCTTTGAAGCTTCCTCTTCAAGCGCGGCTTGGGCGGCTGCCAACCGGGCCACAGGCACGCGGAACGGCGAGCAACTCACGTAGCTCAGCCCAATCCGATGGCAGAACTTGACCGAGTCAGGGTCGCCGCCATGTTCGCCGCAGATGCCCAGCTTGATGTCCGGACGCGTCTTTTGTCCCTTCTCAACCGCGATCTTCATTAATTGGCCCACGCCGACCTGGTCGATCGAGGCGAACGGATTCTTCTTCATGATTTCCAGCTCCTGGTAGGAGCCCAGGAACGTGCCCGAATCGTCTCGGCTCATGCCGAGCGCCGTTTGGGTAAGGTCATTGGTTCCGAAACTGAAGAATTGGGCCGTCTCCGCGATCTCGTCCGCGGTCAGGGCGCCGCGCGGCACTTCGATCATCGTGCCCACGAGGTAATTGAGCCGGACCTTGGTTTCGGCCATGACTTCTTTCGCCACGCGATGCACCAGTTCGACCTGGATATCAAGTTCTCTCTTGAAGCCCACGAGCGGGATCATGATCTCGGGTTTGACCTTGACGCCGGCCTTTTGCACTTCGGCCGCGGCTTCAAACACCGCGCGCGCCTGCATCTCGGAGATTTCGGGATAGACCAAGCCAAGGCGGCAGCCGCGGAAGCCCAGCATCGGGTTGAACTCGTGCAGTTCTTTCACCCGCTGCGCGATCCGTTCCACCTTGATCCCCATCTTCTCCGCCAGGAGGCTCTGCGACGCGTGATCGTGCGGCAGGAACTCGTGCAACGGCGGGTCCAGGAACCGGATCGTGGCCGGGAGCCCTTTCAATTCCTTGAAAATGCCCGTGAAATCCTCCCTCTGGTAAGGCAGGAGCTTGGCCAGCGCTTTCTTGCGGTCGTCCTTGTTTTCGGCCAGGATCATCTCGCGCATGGCATCGATCCGGTCGCCTTCGAAGAACATATGCTCCGTGCGGCAGAGCCCGATGCCAGTGGCGCCAAAAGCCACGGCATTGGCCGTTTGCTCGGGCGTGTCGGCATTCGTGCGCACGTGGAGGCGGGTGGCCTTGGCGCACCAGCCCATCAGCTTGTCGAACATCTGGAAGGTCATGCTTTCCTTGCCTTCCAGGGAATTTTCGACCAGCACCTGGACCACTTCGGACGCGGCGGTCTTGAGTTCGCCGGGATACACTTCGCCCGCGGTGCCGTTGATGGAGATGAAATCGCCTTCGTTATAGGTCGTCCCGTTCACCGTCACCGTCCGGGCGCTGTAATCAATCTGCAGGGCGCTCGCGCCGCACACGCAGACTTTCCCCATCTGCCGGGCCACCAGGGCCGCGTGCGAGCTGACGCCGCCTTTGGCGGTCAAAATGCCCTCCGCCGCGATCATGCCGCGGAGATCTTCCGGAGAGGTCTCGTTCCGGACCAGGAGCACTTTCTCGCCCTTTTCCGCCGCTTCCACGGCGCGTTCGGCATTGAGATACATCTTGCCCGAAGCCGCCCCGGGGCCGGCTGGGAGGCCGCGCGCGATGCATTGCGCGTTCTGGATCGCCTGGCGGTCAAACACGGGCGCCAGCACCTGGTCCAACTGGTCGGCCGGAACGCGGCGCACCGCCGTCTTCCAATCGATCAGCCCTTCCTTTTCCATCTCGATGGCGAACCGCACGGCGGCCAGGCCGGTGCGCTTCCCATTCCGCGTCTGGAGCATGAAGACTTTGCCTTCCTCGATCGTGAACTCGAAATCCTGGACGTCTTTGAAATGCCGCTCGAGGATCTTGCGAATGCTCTCCAGCTCGTTGAAGGCGTCTGGCATATGGTTCTTGAGCTGCGCCACCGGTTCCGGCGTCCGGATGCCGGCCACCACGTCTTCGCCCTGCGCGTTGATCAGGAATTCGCCGTAGAAAACCTTCTCGCCCGTCGCCGGGTCGCGGGTGAACGCGACGCCCGACCCTGAATTCTCGCCGGTATTGCCATAGACCATCGCCTGCACATTCACGGCCGTTCCCCATTCGGACGGGATATTATACTTGCGGCGGTAAACGATCGCCCGGTCATTCATCCACGACCCGAACACGGCGCCCACGGCGCCCCAGAGCTGCTTCCAGGGGTCCTGCGGGAATTCCTTGTTCGTGCGCTCTTTGATCAGGGCCTTGAACCGGGTCACCAGCTCTTTCAGATCGGCAACCCCGAGCTTGGTATCCTCGATATCGTCATTGTGAAGCTCGTGCTTGAGTTCGTGGATGACCACTTCAAACGGTTCATGGTCTTCGCCCGCCCGCTTTTGCACCCCCATCACCACGTCGCCATACATCTGGATGAACCGGCGGTAACAATCCCACGCGAACCGCTCGTTCTTGCTGTATTCCGCCAGGGCCAGCACGGTCTGGTCGTTCAACCCCAGGTTCAAAATCGTGTCCATCATCCCCGGCATCGAATCGCGCGCCCCCGACCGGACCGATACCAGCAGCGGCTTGTTCATGTCGCCGAACTTCTTGCCAAGGATCTTCTCGATAAACCCAACGCCATTGCGCACCTGGCCTTCGAGTTCCTTCGGGTAATTCTTCTTGTTCGCGTAATAATAGGTGCAAACCTCCGTGGTAAGCGTGATCCCAGGCGGCACCGGCAACCCAATCCGCGTCATCTCCGCCAGGTTCGCCCCCTTGCCTCCCAGAAGCGGCTTCATGGAGCCGTCCCCGTCCGCCTTCTTGTTCCCAAATAAATAAACGTACTTCGACGTTCTTGATGTCTTGGCCATAAACTCAGTTTTCAGTGTGTATACGGTTGCTGGATCTGTTCGGGGTATCCGGCCAACCAAAGCCGCGAATCTAACAGAGGCAGGGGGGGTGTCAACGGTTTGTTACCCCCCTGTCGCGTAGTTTTCAAAACAGGAATTTTTTGTAGTTAGCAAAACAGGACAGAA
>CAZODO010000133.1:0-14759 GCA_964578605.1 uncultured Verrucomicrobiota bacterium
TATACCTCTCGCTCGATCCGGTTTCGAATTCTCGCCCTTTTGGGACAGGCTCTAGATACGCTGAAAGACCAGCGGCTCATTTCACCATTCATTTCCGGCCGCACCGGCAAATGGCCCCGCTTTTGATTGCGGGGATGTTCCCGGCCACGACTGGATCATTCCAACGCTGTTGCATCACGCCGGCGTGAGGTTCTTTCACCTGGGCGCGAACCCAACCAATGTTCAGTTGAAGCAACCGCGCCTTTTCTAGTGGGAAGGGCCGGATGGTTCCCGGGTGCTGACCATGTTTTCCAGCGGGTATGACAGTGGCCTCCTGCCGCCCGCGGACTGGCCGTACCGCACCTGGCTGGCCATGGTGATGAACGGCGACAACGAAGGCCCGCCCTCAACGGAATCGGTCCGCAATTGGATCGCAGGTATCAAGGCAAAATTCCCCAGCGCCAGGATCACCGTTGGACGCATGGAGGACTTCGCGAACTCGCTGCTGGCTGAGAACCCGGATCTGCCGGTCGTTTGCCCCCCACCGCCCCTGGCTTGGCCGTTTCCCGCAAAGGCGTGGTCGTGACGGCGTTTGTACCCAACCCCGATGGCGAAGGGACGCTGCTTCGGCTTTGGGAACAAAGTGGCACGACCGGGCCTCTGGCCGTGACGCTGCCCGCCGCGCTGCAAGTCACAAAAGCACAGCCGGTGAACTTGCGCGGTGAGAAGGCCGGACCCGCCATCTCGGTTTCGGGCGGCAAGCTAACCATCGAGCGAATGCCCGCATACGCTCCGGCCAGTTTCCTCCTCGAATAGCCTCGCCTACTGCCCCAACGCGGCGTGGACGACGGTTTTCCGCGAAGTCCGGCAGGAGAAGACCAGCAGCATCGAGCGGCGGCCGGACAAGAGCGACCTTTGCATCATCGCGCCTATTGCCAATCAAGGGCTCACGGGCGTGGGTCTCGAGGAATTCTCGACGGGTTTCCTGCGGGTTTGTAAACTCACTGTCCTATGCACCCGTTTGGATTGCGTTTCCGGTTCACGTTATTGGTTCTCGCTCTTGGTCTCCTGGCGGTTGGCCGGGCGTCGGCGGAGGAGGAGTTTGTTCCCCTTTTCAACGGGAAAGATTTGAGCGGATGGTTGCCCGTGGGCACGCCGGATGCGTTCCGAGTGGAGCAGGGGGCCATCATGTCGACAGGCGCCTCACCGTATCCCTCGTGGCTCCGAACCGAGAAGCCTTACGAGAACTTTGTGCTGCGCTTCGAATACCAGGCGGCTGGCTGGTACGAAGGAGGCATTCTCCTTCACGCGCCGTTGGAGGGGCCGGCGTCGCAGCTTGGGTTCAAAATCCACCTGCGACACGATCGCCTCGATTACCAGGCGCGTTCGCCGGGCGCGATTTACGACGTCGCGGCGCCCAAATCGATTGCCAATTTCGAATCGGGGAAATGGAACAAGTGCGAGGTGCGCTGCGATTGGCCGCGCCTGGAGGTGACGCTGAACGGCGTGCAAATTCAGGATTTGGAGATGGAAACTGCCTCTTTGTTGCGGCATCGGCTGAGAAGTGGTTTTATTGGGATTCAGAATATCGGCGGCCGCGCTTTGTTCAGGAACCTGGAGGTCAAAGTCCTGCCCGGAAAGGAGCGCTGGACGCCGCTGTTCGCAGCGGGCCTGGATGGTTTTCGCTTTCTTGAGGATACAAAGTGGGAGGTCCGCGATGATACCCTGATCGGCGACGGTCCGAATGGCCATGCGGTGACCAAGGCGGTGTTCAAGAGTCCGTACGAACTCCAGGTCTGGGCAAAGACGTCGGTGAATGGCAATGGCGGCGTGACGTTCAACGCTTCGGGTCGGAGAACGGGAATCGAAGCGCAATGTTTCAATTGCCCGGATAGCACGAACCCGACCGGCAGTCTTTACGACATCGCGCCTGCGGACCGAATTGCCAGCCGGGACGAAGAGTGGTTCCTGCTCCAGATCTTCGTTGATGGACCGAACGCGATGGTCATGGTCAACGGCCAGAAAGTGAGCCAGACCGACCGCCTCAAGCCGCCTTATGAAGGGGCGATCGGGTTTCAACAACACACCCCGGGCAGTCGCATCGAATATCGGGGCGCGCGCATCCGCGAAGGAAAGTGGCGTTGACCCGGTGGGCGGTGTGCTGATTGACCGGAGTTGTTCGCGTGCGCTTGATTCTTGAGCAGGCGGAGCGCTGGTTGGCAAACCGGCTTTATGGCAAACCCATTTGTCGTGGCCGTAAAGCGGGATCAACGCAACGGCAGCCCGTAAAGCCGGCTGCAAAATGGCGCTCCGAAATGGTAAGGGGCCAATGCCAGTTCCAACCCCAGTTCGCACAGCTTGCTATTTCATTGGCTAACTCTGAGGCCTGCGCAGATGTCGCACACTCTGGGGCCAATTGTTCCCATTCTGTGCGACATTTGCGTGCCTCCCAGGAAGTGAAAGAGCGGCCTCCTCGTGTCGAGGATGGCCGCCCATTCTCTATTCGGGGCCTTTTGCCTTCTTGAACGGCTCTTCTACTGCTTCCGCAGTCGATAGAACTGCGCCCCTGGCCCGATTACGATGGTGAAGCGGTTGTTGGTAATACCGGCGACCGGTGACCAGGAGGTTCTCGGAAGCTGGTCGCTGGATTCGAGGACCAACCCGGTGATGTCGGCGGGCGAGGAAATCTCGATGCTGCCGCCCGTTCGGGCTTTGCCCGGGTCGGTGGCAGGGCTGCCGATCGCATTTGGGGAGTCATCCTCACCCAGGCGATACTCGAGGATCGGGGTTACATCGGCTCGGGTTAGCGGAATCGAGCCAGCCAATCCGCAAAGAACGGCAGCGAAGAGGGATTTGGTGATGATGGCGTGGAATTTGCCCGAGCTTGTCATAAGCGTTTGCTCGAAGAGGTTCTGGTTTATGCGCGAGCGACCATAGGCAGACCCGGAACTGCGGGTTAAGGGGAACCCGCAGTGCTGTCCGGAGACGGACCCGGTGGACGGACGCTTGCGTTGCACCGGCTTTTGCCGCATAAACCCGGAGCAAAGCACTCGGCACGAAATCCTATGTCAACCCGCTCGTTCTCGAAGGTGTTCCTCTCGTTGCCACTCCTCATCGCCGCGGGGCTCGCCTCACGTGCGGAGAGCAGTCCGCAAACAGCGCTGGACCGTTACGTTGCCGCTCCGGACCCGAACTACAGCTTCCGCCTAGTGAACACGGTGCCGGGGCAAGGGTTCACGACTTACATTCTCGAGATGACCTCGCAGTCGTGGCTCACGACCAACGAAGTCAATCGGACGCTTTGGAAACACTGGATGACCCTTACCCGGCCCGACCGCGTTGCCAGTTCCACGGCCCTGCTCTTCATTGGCGGCGGAAACAACGAACGCCCCGCTCCGAAGCAAGCCGACGGCAACATGATTCGCGTGGCTCTGGCCACCAAGGCCATCGTCGCCGAACTGCGGATGGTTCCCAATCAGCCGCTCGTCTTTGCCGGCGATGGCCAGGAGCGCGTTGAGGATTCGCTCATCGCGTATTGCTGGGACAAGTTTCTCCGCACCGGGGATGAACGCTGGCCCACGCGCCTGCCCATGACCAAGAGCGCCGTGCGCGCCATGGATACCATGACCGCGTTCTGCGCGAGCAAAGAGGGCGGTGAGGTCAAGGTGGATTCGTTTGTGGTGGCGGGAGGTTCGAAGCGCGGCTGGACGACGTGGACCACGGCGGCGGTCGACAAGCGCGTGCGCGCGATTGTGCCGATCGTGATCGACCTGCTCAATATTGAGCCGTCATTCATTCATCATTGGGAGACCTACGGCTTTTATGCGCCTGCGGTGGGCGACTACACGACCATGGGGATCATGGAATGGCAAGGCACACCCGAGTACCGCAAGCTCATGGAGATCGAGGAGCCTTACGAGTATCGCGACCGGCTTGCGATGCCCAAGTTCATCATCAACGCCACCGGCGACCAGTTCTTCCTGCCCGACTCGAGCCAGTTTTACTTCAAAGACCTCACCGGCGTGAAGTACCTGCGCTACGTCCCCAACGCCGATCATTCGCTCAAAGATACCGATGCGCTTGAGACGCTGGTCGCCTGTTTCCATGCCGTCATCACCGAGGCGGATCTCCCGCGCTTCTCCTGGAGCAGCGATCCGGATGGGACGCTTCACGTCCAGGTCACCGACAAGCCGGCCGCGGTCAAGCTCTGGCAGGCCACCAATCCCGATGCGCGCGATTTCCGCGTCGAAACCCTCGGCCGGGTTTGGACCAGCAGCGACCTGTCGCCCGAGCCCGATGGCGAGTACGTAGCGAAGGTTTCAAAGCCCTCCAAGGGCTGGACAGCTTGCCTCGTGGAACTGACCTTTGCGTCCAAGGGCGCGCCAGCTCCGTTCAAGTTCACGACCGAAGTGAAAGTCGTGCCGGACATCCTGCCGTTCAAATACCAGCCCAAGAAGGCTTTTCAAAAATAGGGCGATTCCCTTGACTTTTGTGATCACAAGAGGCTGTGCGAACCGGGTCGGAGCTGGCAATTGACCCGCTGCCTTTTCGGAGCGCCGCTTTGTAAGCGGCTTTCCCGTTATTACGGCGATTCCAACCGCTTCAGCGCTTCGGTTGCGGCATCGGGGTGTGTCTGCTTGATGCTTTCCGCAATTCGCTTCACGGCGAGTTTGGCTTCGGCCTTGATCCCGGCTTCGGAGGCCAACGGGAGCGCCAGTTCCAGTGCGCCCGGGTGGGCAGCGCCGCTCAGCGCGCCCAGGATAAGTCGGCGTTCGTCCTCGCTTCGCGCAGTCTGCAGCAAGGTCCGGTAGCGTTCAAAGAGCTTTGCGTCCGGCGTGGCGTTGCCCGTCTCGGCGATCCGCACAAGGGCGTTGAACGCCAGCGCGCGGTAATTGGCCTGTTCGGCCCGCTGGCGAACGTCCAGCAACGCGTCCCAAGCCTGCGCGTCCGGCCATTCGAAAAGGGCACGGATGGCGGTATCGCGGACCTGCGGGTCCGAGTCCTTGCGCGCGGCATTGAGGACCTGCAGTGCATCCGGGCTTCCGCACGAGGGAAGCAGGCGCAGGAGCGAGGATCGGGTCTCGCGATCCGCGGACGTCCCTAGAGCAGCCAGCACCGGCTTGGTCCGGCGCGATAGGTCATCGGTCTTCATTAGCACCTGAACCATGGCGGCTTCGGCATCGGAACGGGCGTCGGGAACCTGGAGTTGCACGAGGCTGCCCAGCAGCACGGGGATTTCCTCAGCAGTGGCAAGGCTTCCAAGAGCTTCAAACGCCTCAGAGGCTGTGGCCTGTTGGCCGGCGGCACGCAGAATGGCCGGAATGGCCTCGCGGAGATCTCGCCGGGCGAGCACCCGTATCCAGATGGCCTGGCCGGACGCCGCGGAGCGCCCAAGTTCCGCGATCAGCGCCGCATCGATTTCGCTTTCACGCGGCAGGGTTATCAGGGCCCGTTCGATGCGCGTGCGTTCGCCGGAGTTTGCGCTAGCGGCAAGGGCTTTCGAGAACAACGGCACAAGGGTCACATCGGCGCTCGATCCGAGGGCCTGGATCGCGGCGTATCGAACGGGCGCGTTGGTCGAGAAAAGGCTCGCTTCCACCGCGGCGCGAGCGGCTTCGTCCCGCCTGCCTGCCAAAGCGTCGATAAGCCAGACCTGCTCTTCCGTCGGCAGTGTCGGCAGCGCGGCGGCAAACTTCTCGGAAGAGGCGGGCGACCGCAGGGCTCGCATCCCGGAGATCGCCACTGGTTTGAGAAGCGCATCGGTTCCGCGAAGGGTCTCGAGAATCCGCCGCTCCCCGCCGTCATCGTCCAACTGGAGCAGTGCCTCGAAAGCGCCGCGGCGAACATTGTCCGGATGCGCCGAATCGACCAGTTCCTCGTAGACGGGCACTGCAGCATCGCGGTCCTGGTCGGTCACGAGCCGTTCCGCTGCGACCATCGACGCCTCGTATATGGCGCGCCTTTGCTCCTCCGGAATCGGCCCACCTTCGGCGCCCGCCGAACGGTTCAGGCGGCGGCGCCATTCCCCAATGACGACGCGTGCAGGTGGATTCGCGATCTTGCCCAAAGCCAGGATCGCGGCGGTGGCCACCCCAGGTTCAGGGCTTTGCGCGATTTGCGCCAAGGCGTCGACGGAGGCGGCATCGCGCCGGTCGCCAAGCGTGCCAACCACTTGGATCAGCGTTGAGCCGCGGAGTTGGGGCAAAGCGTTGCGCAGGACGCCGCCCGCCTTAGGCGACGGATGCGCACTGAGGGCGTGCGCAGCCAATAAAGCGCTCGATTCGTTCTTCAACAGGTTTCCCAGCGCCGGAAGGGACGCTTCGGTGCCGATGGTCGCCAAGTGCTGACACGCGAATTGCCGGGCTTCGACCGTGGCCTCCGAAGTCAGCAAACGGACCAGCCCGGCTTCGAGTTCGAGGCGCAGCCGGTCGTTGCTGAGGGATGGCCGGGCAAGGTCCTCGATCTGCCTGAGAGCGGCCATGCTTTGGCCCGATTCATACTTCGCCGCCGTTTCGATGAGCTGGGAGAGGTTTGGCTCGGCCGAGAAGGTAGTTGGGGCGCCGAAAACGAGTGCGCATGCGAACAGGAGCGCCAAGAATGCCGCCGGAACAGCCTGAGCCGACGGTCTGAACACGCACTGCATCCATCCATAACCCAAGCGTGCCACATTAGACGCACGATAGTTACGCGATTGAAACTCGAACGCGATGGAGTATCTATTGGGTTTACAAAGGAAGGAGCGCGGCAGCATTGGCTTGCCAGAACGAATCGAGTTCTCAAGGTCGGCCAAGTTCATCAGGTTCATCTAAGGTAGTTAAACACAAGACGACCCAGAGGAAAGCCGCTTGCAAAGCGGCGCTCCGAAAAGGCAGCGTTACGCCTTCCAAGGGGCCCGAGGTTCACGCCACAACATTCGGTTCGCCTCGTCCAGGTCGAACTTCTCGGTGGCGGGGTCCCATTTCAGCTTCCGGCCGAGACGCAGGCTGATATTCATCGCTTGGCAAATCGTCATGGCGCGATGGGCGACTTCCGGATTGCACTGGGCAGGTTTTCGGCTCCGGATGGAGGTCAGGAGGTTGCGAATGTGATCGGAGGCGTTGTCCCAGCTGGCGCCGGCATTCTTGCGTCCTTCGAGGATCGATTTGGGTTCGGCGGTCACGACGTCGGTTTCGTCATCGACCTGGATCCAGCCTTCGTCGCCGATATACCGGATGTAACGGTCTTTGAATTCCGCGCGTTGATAAATGATGCCGGTGACGCCGTTGGCGTATTTGCACTTGGCGACGCCGGTGAGCGGGGTATCGCTCATGAACTTAGCGGGATCGGGCAGGACCCCGGTGGTTTCGAATTCCACAGGGCCGGTATCGTCCGTGCCAAGGGTCCATTGCATCTGGTCGGTGTAATGGCAGCCCATGTCGGTGATCATGCCTTCGGCGGTATCCCAGAAGTATTGCCAGTTATAGACGCGGCCCGGGATGAAGGGTTTCATGGGCGCCTGGCCGAGCCACATGTCGTAATTCCAGCCCTTCGGGATGGCGGTGGGCTTGTCGTGCGGAATGGCCGGGCCGGTCCAGACTTGCATCTCGACCGTGTGCAGCTTGCCGATCTTGCCGGCGCGGACCATGTCGCGGGCGAACTGGTAAGAGGCGGTGGCGCGGCGTTGGGTGCCGGCCTGGTAGATGGCTCCGAACCGTCGGCAGGTATCGACCAGCATCCGGCCTTCGCGAATGGTGAGGGTGATGGGCTTTTCGCTATAGATATCTTTGCCGGACTTGGCCGCCCAGATCGAGCCGAGGCCATGCCAGCGATTGCCGGTTGCGATCAGCACGGCATCGACGTCCTTGGAGTTCAGCAACTCGCGGAAGTCGGCGTAGGCCCTGCAATCCTTGTTGCGGTAATGGGCGTCGATAAACTCCTTGCCCGATTTCAAGCGGTCCTCGCGGCAATCGCTCACCGCCACGAATTGAATGTCCGGTTGCGACAGGAAATTGGGAATGATCGCGCGGGCGCGGTTGCCGATGCCAAACCCGCCAAAGCGGATTCGGCTGTTGGGCGGCTGGGCGCCATTCAGTCCCAGCACGGCGCCGGGAACGATCATGGGGAGGGTGGCGACCGCGGCAGCGCGCGTGAGGAATTGGCGGCGCGAAACGTGCGTCGGGTGGGCAGTCAGGGGACTCTTCATAGGCTGGATCGGTCTTTGTGTTGGACCCATGGCGAAAGAGAGGCTCGGAATTTGGCCTTGAGTCTCGCTCCAGGGCTTTCTCTCCGGCAGGGGCCGGTCGGGCGGCAGGATGCCCCAGGGCCGCCGATCGATCAATCTTGATTTGCGGCGGGGGCGGCAACGGGAGGTGATTCAGGCGCTTCTTTCGCGGTCCGGAAGAAGTGCTTGCCAGCCGGAGGCCGGGTCAGCAATCTGGCCGCAGTCCATCCAACAAGGAAACACGTTATGAAATCACTGGTTCGATTCACCACCCCGATTGCCATGGCGGGCGCGTTAACGGCGCTGGTCTCCGCCGCCGATAACACGGCCCCGGAGGGGTTTGCCGCGCTGTTTAATGGCCGCGATTTCACCCACTGGACGGTGCCTGAGGGCGATGGCGGTCATTGGAAGATTATCGACGGCGTGATTGATTATGATGCGGAAAGCGAAGCGCCAGGAGACAAGGCGCTCTGGTGCACCCGCGAGTTGGGCGACTTCATCCTGCGCGTGGACTGGCGGATCAAGGAGACGCCTTACATCAATCCGAACGTTCCCTATATCCTGCCCGATGGCACTCACGCCCGGGACATTCATGGCAAGGAAATGAAACTGGCGCTGCCGGATTCGGATTCGGGCATTTACCTGCGGGGCGAAGGCGCGTTCCAGGTCAACATTTGGTGCTGGCCGATCGGGTCCGGCGAGATGTATGGGGTCCGAATGGACCGCAACACCCCTGCTGAGCTTCGGGCGGCCGTCACGCCCAGGACCCAGGCCGATAAGCCGGTTGGCGAGTGGAATACCTTCGAAATTACTGTCCGCGGCAAGACCGTGAAGGTCCTTTTGAACGGGAAGACCGTCCTGCCCGGGGCGGAGATCCCCAACCTTCCCGACCGTGGCCGCATTGCCCTGCAGCACCATGGCGGCAAACGGAACGGGGCGTGGAACAGCCCGCCGAGCCTGGTGCAATTCAAGAATATCTACGTGAAAGAATTGAACGACTGAGCCGGGGGCCCTTTCGCTGGGGAAAAATCAGTTGAGTGACGGGCCCGTGGTTTGGACGACGCCCATTTGGGCGAGCTTGGCGCGGGCCAGTTCGAGTTGCTGAACCTCGGCGGGCAACAGGTCTCTGAGCTGGATAGGAGCCAGCGCCTGGCGGGCTTCCGCGTAGCGACCTTGAGCAACCCGGAGCTTGAGCATGGCGAAGTAGTATTCGGACCGAACGTCATCGGCCAGTTGGTCGGGAGCAAGGCGCTCCAGGACGGCTGCGGCTTCGGCCGGGCGCTCATTCTGGAGCAGGGCGAGCGCGTGGCAGATCGGGTGTCCTGGCTCTGCGGGGAGGGTTTGCATTAGCAACGAAGAAAGGCGGAGGGCTTCGTCAGGCCGCTGGCCGGCGGCGAGCAGGGCGGTAGCGTAGTTCTTGATGACCAAGGGATCTTCCGAACGCAGCCAGTAGGCAGCGGTCATCGCGGCAACAACCAGGTGCGGCTGCCTGATCTCAAAGGCTTTCCTGGAAAGAAGCGTCCAGAAACGCTTCTCGCCGGGGAGCATTTGCTTGAGATTCAGCAAAATCTCCCGGGCGGCAGAGCGGAACCCGAGCGTGTCCACCCTTTCGGCGAAGATGAGTTCCCAGAGCACATTCCTGGTCGGGACGCTGGCGATTCGCTTGAAAGCGGTTTCCGCCACGGACCGGTGGCCTTTACCCAACTCACCCAAGCCTTCGGCATAGTAGCTGAATGCGGCGAGTTGCTCGCGCAACGGGTTGTCTTCATGGCGCATGAGCAGGGCGACATCGAGCAAGGGGGTCCAGCGCTCCTGATCAATCAGAAGATTGGCGTAGGCGATCCAAATGGCTTCCGAATCGGTGAATTCCGGGCGGTAGAGTTTCAGGATCTCGCGTGAGACGTCCGGTTGTCCCAAGTCGAAATAGGCGCGGGCCAGGACGATCACGTCCGTTCCCGATTCCGGTGAGACAGGATGCGCACCGATAAGCTTGAGCGCTTCCGGTTTGCGGCCGAGGCAGGAAAGGAGTTGCCAATAAGCCGTGTGCTCAGTGAGGCGGTCCTTGCGCCAGTCCTCAAGAACCTCCAAAGATTGCCGGTAGGCATCCGGTTGGAAGAGGCGTTCGCTCACTTTGAGTTGCAGACGATGGGCCAGGATTCGCAAGTCGGGATTTGCCTTGGCTTTGTCCAGGGCGGATTGGCCTTCGGCCGCGTTGCACTGGGGGCCCCAACCGGCCTGGTAGGCGGCGGCATACAGCGCGAGTTCCGGCGGGTTGCGGGCGCTGCCGGACGCGTGCTGATTGGGGCTCTCCCAACGGTCTGCAAACCGCGCGAGCTCGTTGCCTTCAAACAGCGCCATGAGAAGGAACGCCTCCAGTTCCGGGGTCAGTTCTCCGAGAGGGGCCAGCAGGTCCACGGTCAGATCTTCGAGCCCCCATTGACGGTAAAGACGGGCGGATCGTTCCAGGTCGAGATGATTTGTCGCTGTCAAGCGGAGGAGCCAGCGACTGTACCGCACGGCGCTGGCGGCGCGATCCCGGGTAGGGAGGACCTGTCCAAGCAGGTCGAGGTACCCCCGAACCAGGTCTGGATCCGCCGGGTTGTGCGCCAACGCCAGGTTCCAGGTTTGGAGAGCCTCCTCGAGCTGCCCGTTGGCCATTTGTTTCCGCGCCGTTCGTTGCTGGGACCAGGCTTGGACGAGGTTCAGCCCGCTCAGCTTGATTTGGGGTTCAAACCCCGGAGGGGTTGCCGTTCGCAGCTTGGCCACGAACAGACCCACCGCCAGCACCAGCACAACTCCGCCGACAACGAGCGCCCGAAACAGCCGGTCAAAAAGCAGAACTCGAATGATCGAGTTGAAGAATGGGTGATCGATCAACAGGGCGCCCATCTCTTCCTTTGTGGGAATGTGCGGCAGTTTCAGCGGCATAACGTATCTCAACCAATCAGCATGCGTGCTCACGTCGGCGGTTGTTCCGCGAGCGTGAGGACGAGTCCGGGAACTCCGAACAGCATGGTTCAACCGAATTGAAAAAACGCTTCGTCGATACAGCGCCCGCCAACAGTCCGAGGGCCTTCCATATCCGGCTGTCGCAACTCTAGCGCACATCGAGGGGCTGTATCAAGCGGTGTTTGCCGAGAGCCACGATTGATTAGATCCTCTGGCCTGGCGCCTTTTCAATCGGCGGCTCTGGGGTATGTTCCTGGCCGATGAATTTACTGCCTTTCGACACCTTGCCCCGGTATCAGCTGCGCCGATACGTGCCTGAGGGCATCGACCTGGGCGATTGGAACCAGATCGCTCCCTTGTTTGATTACCTCGAGATTCGCGCTCCTCAAATCCAGACGGTGTCCGAGCTTGAGCACTGGATCGTCGACGCCGGCGAGCTGAGCGCCGCGCTTGATGAGGAAGGTTCGAAGCGCCACATCGCGATGACGTGCCACACGGACAGTGCGGAGGCGGAAAAGGCCTATCTCCATTTCGTTGAGGAGATCGAGCCAAAGCTGAAGCCCCGGAGCTTCAAGCTCGCCGAGCTGTACCTGGCCCATCCCCTTCGCGAGAAGCTTCCCCAGGACCGCTACGCTGTGTTCGATCGGAATACCAAGGTCCAGGTCGAACTGTTCCGGCCCGAGAATGTCCCGCTGGAAACCGAGGAGGCGAAGCTGTGCCAGCGCTACCAGAAACTGAGCGGCTCGCTTTCGGTCCGGTTTCGCGGTGAGGAACGGACCCTGGTGCAAATGGCGCGTTACCTGGAGGAACCCGATCGCGCGCTCCGCGAGGAAGCCTGGCGACTGGTCGCCGACTGCCGCCTCAAGGAAGCGGACCCGTTCGAATCCATTTTCGAAGAACTGCTAAAGCTCCGCGAGCAGGTGGCCGCGAAGGCCGGGTTCGCCAATTACCGGGACTACGCTTTCCGGGCGCGCGGCCGCTTCGATTACACGCCCGAGGATTGCCTGAGGTTTCACGACGCCATCGCGAAGGAGATCATGCCGATTCTCGGCGTGTTGCAGGCGGAACGGCGCCGCCATTTGGATCTGGATGCGCTGCGCCCCTGGGACCTCAATGTCGATGCGCTCAACCGGCCGCCTTTGCGGCCGTTCGAACGGGTGGAGGACCTGATCGCCAAGGCCCAAGCCATCTTCGACCAGTTGGACCCGGGACTTGCTCGCGGGTTCAAGACGCTGCGGGATTTGCGGCTTCTTGACCTCGACAACCGGAAGGGCAAAGCGCCCGGCGGCTACCAATCCACTCTTTCTGAAGCCCGGTTGCCCTTTATCTTCATGAATGCCGTGGGCGTCCAGCGCGATGTCGAAACCATCCTCCACGAGGCCGGCCACGCGTTCCATGCGCTCGCGACTCAGCCCGAGGAACTTTACGCTTACCGCAGCGCGCCGATCGAATTTTGCGAAGTCGCTTCGATGAGCATGGAGCTTCTGGGAAACGAATTCATTGAAGCCTTTTACCCCTCAGGCGACGCCAAGCGAGCTCGCCGCGACCATCTCGAAGGGATCATCGAGATCTTCCCTTGGATCGCGACCGTCGATGCCTTCCAGCATTGGATCTACACGCACCCGGGCCACACTCGGGCCGAACGCACCGGCGCCTGGCTGCGGCTCATGGACCGTTTTGGCGGCGAGATCGATTGGACCGGCCAACAAACCGCCCGCGCCAACCTCTGGCACAAGCAGCTTCACATCTTTCTGTACCCCTTCTATTACGTGGAGTACGGCATCGCGCAACTGGGCGCGCTCCAGGTTTGGGCCAACTCCAAGCGGGACAAAGCCCGCGCGCTGCGCGAGTACCAAGAGGGCCTGGCATTGGGGGGCTCGAAAACCTTGCCGGAACTGTTCGCCGCGGCGGGCTGCCGGTTCGATTTCAGCACCGAAACCGTCCGGCCGCTGGTTCAGCTCGTGCAAACCGAATTGGCGAAGCTGAGTTAAGGCGCGTCAGCGTTTCAGCAGGTTTTCCAGGAAATCGACGTGCATCCGGCCGCCCTTGGCATTCCAAGGGCGGGGACCCCAGGCTTTGGAACAGATGTCAATGTCCCCATCGCGATCCACATCTCCTGCCTGCAGTTCGTGCCCGCCCAATTTGGCATCGAGGATGATCTGTTCCGCGAATTGGCCATCTCCGAGATTCTCCCAGAGCACCCAGCGCGGGTTTTCGCGCCCGTCTGGCAGCAACTCCTCTTGTTCGCTGACGACGATGTCAGGCCGTCCATCCAGGTTGAAGTCGGCCACAGCGAGCGCATGAAGGGAGCCGTAGCGGAAACTCTGGGGCAGCGAGGTTTTCTCCCAGCGGCCGCCTTTGCCATCCGCGTTCTTAAGGATCACGATCTTGGAGTCTTCGATATCGGCGTCGGCCATGACGATCTCCGGTTTGCCGTCGCCGTCCATATCGGCCACCGCTGTCCGCACGCAGATGCCGAAGGGGCCTTTGCGTCCCATGGGGACGTTCCGGTGCGCGATCCAGTCGGTGCCCTTGCCATCCGCGTTCTCGAACCAAGTGTCGGCGCGAATGACGTCCAAGTCGCCATCTCCATCGAGGTCAACTGCGGCATTGGGTGCGATGGCGCCGTGCACGGGCGGTCCGATCGGATGCCGCTTCCAGGGCTGTTTCGGGTCGGGGGCGATCTCGTACCAGCAAAGCGCGTTCAACCGGGTGTTGCCGTCTCCCATCAACACGACGTCAGGCCGCGCATCCTGGTTCAAGTCGGCGATCAGGACATCGTGGGCCCCCGAGGCGTTCGGATCGAACACGATCCGCTCGAAGGGCTGTTGGCGCGGCATGCCGGTGTTGCGGAACCAAAGTCCGCTGCAAACGAGGTCGGTCCAGCCGTCGCAATCCACATCGAGCGCAGCCAAACCGACATCGGACATGTAGTTGGTGCCCACCAAATGTTGCACCCAGCCGTCCGGTTGCCGGAACTCATACCAGAAAAGTCGAGGGGGCTGCACCGCGCGTCCGCCAAGGACGAAATCCAGGTCGCCTTCGTGGTCCAGGTCGACCAGGGCCGTCAGGCCATAATCGCCGTAGTCCTGCGCGTTTATTGGAAGACTGGAATCGATAGAATGATGCTTGAATGGCGCTTCGCCGGCGGAGGCTGTGGCCAAGGCCAGCATCCAGCCGAGGAGAAACACAGTGCGGGAAAGGCGTGGTTTCATGGAACCAGCATGGCATTTTGGCTCACCTGGCGCGACTCAATTCGCCCGTGCAGCCCGGGCGTCGGGCGCAGGACAAAATTCTTCGCACACGGAGGAGTTCCGGTTACTGTCGGATAAGGAGGTATATTCCTTTGCCGATTCTGTGCTCACTCGGCTTGCTAATCCAGCCCGAAGGGCTCGGACTCGTCAGCCCAGGGCAACCGCCCTGGGAACTCGGCTGCTCCAACATGCTTTGCCCTGAAAGGGCAAAACCCCTGTGCCACAATCCCTCTCCAAAGTCCTGGTTCATCTGATTTTCAGCGCCCAACACTGCCAACCGGTCATTTCCGAAAGGATCCGCCCGCCTCTGCACGCCTATGGGGCAGCAATTCTGCCCATGAACCTCAAAATGGTTGGCTTGATTACCAACTATTTGC
>CAZODO010000134.1:0-14678 GCA_964578605.1 uncultured Verrucomicrobiota bacterium
AAAGTCGGGTGGGACGACAAATCGAATGAATGATGGTTCCAACCCGTCGGTTCATTTTCGCCAGGAAAGTGGGGTGGGTGCGATCCCGAGCACGGACTTGGCGGCGCATCCAGGCGCGCCCCTCTCCGGCCACCGCACGACGCAGAATGCCGAACACGGTGGCCGCGACCGGTTGGCGGACCCGACAGCGGTCCTCGCCCGCGCTCACATCCAACCGATAATGCGTGCCATTCTCGATGCTCCAGTATTGGCGCGCCAGTTCCAGCAGACGGGCCGCATCGGCTCTCTTGGCCGTCAGGCTGGTAATGATCCAGACCGTCTCGACTTCCTGCCGTCCTCCTTTGAGTTCCCGAATCCGGTCAATCCGCGCCACCTGGGCCACGTGCGGAAAGCCCATCTGCGCTGGCGTCACCTCCCGGACCGCGATCCCGCGCCATTCGATCCGGCCGTGGCCTCTTTCCACCCTCAGGAGTTGAGGGGGAAAAATCTTCCGGGAGGAAGTGTCGCGCTTGGTTTTGAAGGGTTTCTTGGTTGCCCTTGACGAACAACACGAAGTCACCCCCACCCTCTTGCACCATTCCCACAGGACCTGCTGAAAGGCCAGAACCGGCACGGCCTTGAGCACGCGATAAACGCAGTCCTCCGTCGGCACCTCGTACTGGCGCGTGCGCCGGTTGAACCAGCAGCGCAAATCCGATCGCTGGGTCGGACTCAAGTCCTGGGCGAACAGCGCTGCAGCCCGATACCCGCCCTTCCCTCCGCTCCACAGAAAGGCAAACGTGATCGCCAGCACCGTCGCCTGCCGATGCCGCAACCCGTGGGCGTCCCGGCTCTCGGGCAACCCCCGGTGGAGAACCTCCCACAAACTGCGCAGGCCCTCCCGATCCAGCGCACAGCGCCGCTCAATCTCCCGTTCTTCGGCCTCCCAACTCTCCGGCAAGTGCCTGGCCCGCAATCCCCGCCCGGCGTGCTTGACCAACTCCCGCACGAATAACTGCTTGGGCCGGTCGTGCGCCTGGTAGAAATCCTCCTGCACTCGCTGGAACTGGGCCGTGCATCCCACCGCCTCCCATCCGGTGGCTTTGTAGGCCGTGCCCTGAAACCACTCCAGGTCCACAAAACTCTCCACCACCACGATGGGATGCCCATACTTCTCTTGCCAATCCCGGGACAGCCGTTCCAAGTTCAACCCCATCGCCCGCGTGGCCAGGTTGGGATAGGGCCGCGCCGCCTCCAGCCGGCAGAACCGCGCGTTATTGGCCACCAGATGCAGCCGGGCGCGCCGCTGGTTATCCTGCCAGCCGATCCATCCCTCGCGCCCCTTCAAATGATAGGCGGCGGCGGACCAACCCAACAAGGCCATCCAATCCCCCTCATACTCGGCCACGTAACGCAGTTGTTCGCCCACCATCTGGGCGCTTTTCAAATAGTGGTTCTCCTCCATCAGGCGGTTCCACTCCGCTTCCTCTTCGGGTCGCACCAAACGCACCTCTATCCGATTCACGACCGCCGCTTCGGCGGGCTCCGTCAACACCAGTGGCTTTTGGGACCTTTTGGACATGCGCCCAGCCAAACAAATCCCGGCGCAAATGTCCCGTACATTCGTTAACCCTTTCCTCTCCAATCAGCTCTCGCCCACCTCCGTGCAGCCCTGGATTTTTTAGGCGTATCCGGGCCATTTTAGAGGCTCCAAAGCCTTTCCAAAGCCTTGTCCGGGGCCTTCGGCGACAGGCCCGGGGAATTTTTCTTGCCAAAGTCCAGGCCGGAACTCGAACACTGTGGGATGAACAGCGGTGAGATAGGCGCCTTTCTCCAGTCCACGCATCAACCCGTGCGGGTCCGTTGGCATCAGGGTCACATCTCGTCGATCGAGCCCGCGTCGCGCCCGGACGCTCCGGACCTCTGGATCGCGCCGTCGCTGATCGATCTGCAGATTAACGGCTTTGCCGGGGTGGATTTTCAAAAGGACGGCTTGACCGAAAACGATTTGCAGGGCGCGGTCCGCGGGTTGCAGGCGGCCGGTTGCGGCCAGTTTCTGCTGACGCTGACGACAGACCGTTGGGACGCGATGCTCCGGCGCTTGACGGCCTTGCGGGCGCTTCGCGAGAATTCCGTGGCGCTCCGGACGGCGATCCTGGGCTGGCACCTGGAAGGGCCTTTTCTGTCGTCCGAGCCTGGCTTTTGCGGGGCGCACCCGCCAGAACTGATGACGGACCCTTCTTTGGACCACATCCGGGAACTGCGCGAAACGACCCGCTCGGATCCGGTGCTTCTGACGCTGGCCCCGGAACGTCACGGTGCCCTGGAGGCGATCGAGTTGGCGGCGGCGCTTGGGATGCGGGTGAGCTTGGGCCATACCAACGCGTCCGCGGAACAGTTGAACCAGGCGCTTGTTGCGGGCGCCACCGGTTTCACTCATTTTGCCAACGCATGTCCCCAGATGCTGGATCGGCATGACAATATTCTCTGGAGAGTGCTCGATACCCCGGGATTGACCACCAGCTTGATCCCGGACGGCATTCATGTGTCGCCCCCGTTGTTCCGCGCCGCCCATCGGGCCCTGCGCCAGGACTTCATTTACTACACGACGGATGCGGTGGCGGCCGCTGGGGCTCCTCCAGGGCGTTATACCGTGGGCCGGCACGAGGTGAACGTGGGCGCGGACGGGATTGTGCGGCAGCCCGGCGGGACCAACTACGCGGGCTCATCCTTGCGGCCCGCGGATGGCATCTTTCGAGCGGCGCGCATGCTGGGCCGTCCATGGCAGGCGGTCTGGGGATTTGGCTCGATTCAACCGGCGCGGTTCATGGGCCGCCTGCATGGGATCGGGGCAGGCCAGCCCGCCAACCTTTGCCTGATCGCCCTCGGCAAGGATGGCCAACCCGTCATTCGGCGAACCGTGGTGCGGGGAACGGAGGTTTACAGGGCCGGCGACACGGAGGACGGCCGCTGAATCAGGTCTCACCTGCGGGCGTCGCCTCTGGCAGCGTCACTTCCATCCCCACCAGGCAGACGTCGTCCGCGAATCCAGCGCCGCCCGAGAGGGCCTGGATATGCGAGAGCAGTCCGTCGAAAAGTTCGGCGGCCGAGCAGTTCGCGCGCTGGCGCACTTCGGCCAGGAGCCAGTCCGGGCTAATCCGATCCTGATGGGGCCCCTCGATATCGTAAAGGCCGTCCGTAAACAACATGATGAGGTCCCCCGTGTTGAGCGGGTGCTGGGTGGCGGGATAGACGGCGCCTTCGAACAGGCCGAGAGCCGGGTAGCCTTTGCCGCTTGCGTTGGCAAGCACATCAACCTGCCCGGCGGAACGCCGGATGCGCAGGGGTTTGGGATGCCCGGCGTTGGCGTAGGTTATCATGCCCCGCTCCAGATCCGCGATCAGGTAGAAAGCGGTCGTCAACATCGGCGTGCCGGATTGGCGCAAAATGGCACGAAGATCCTGGTTGAGCTGGCCGAGGAGCCGGCCGGGTTCCATGGCAAGGCCCGCCAATTCCTCCACCAAGGCTCGCATGATGGCCGTCACCAGGGCCGAACGCACCCCATGCCCCATCACATCGCAGATGAACACCCCGGCCAGGTTCTCCGAGAGCGCGCGCACGTTGAAAAAATCGCCCCCCACGGCTCCCGTTGGCAGGTAGCGATGACAGAACCGGAGCAGGCTGTGGCCGGGCGGCATCCCTGTGCCGAAGACAGGATATTGCTGCGGGAGGATCGCGTGTTGGATCTCCCGGGCCATCCGGAGGTCTTCCTCCATCTGGCGGTTCTTCGCGCGAAGCTCCTCGCGGCTCTTGGCCAGCTCGACCGTTGCGCGCCGCAGATTCTCTTCCGCCCGCCGGCGCTGGGTGATGTCCCAGAAGATGCCTTGGAGGCCCATGATGTTGCCCTTGGAATCGTAGAGCGGCGTTTTCACGACGTTCACATAGAGCTTTTCGCCCCCTGGCGGAACGTGTTCCTCAACGGTTTCAAAGGCCTGGCCCGTTTCCAAAATGCGGCGGTCGTCCTGCTGGTACTTTGCGGCCAGCTCGGGCGGGAAGAAGTCGAAATCTGTCTTGCCGAGAATCTCTTCCAGGGGTTTGCCAAGCGTTTGGCAGAAGCGCTGGTTGGCGAAAGTGAAGCGTTCGTTCAGGTCCTTGCGAAAGATGTTCTGAGGCAGGGTTTCCACCAGCGAATGGTAAAGCGTCTCTGAATTGCGCAGTTCTTCTTCGCGGCGCTTCCTTTCCGTGATGTCCTCCACGGTGCCTTCGTAGTTCAGGAGGCGGCCCTGGTCGTCCCGGATGGCGCGGACGCTTTCGGAAATCCAGATCGCGCTGCCGTCTTTGCGCCGGATCTGGGACTCGAAATTCGTCACGACATCACGCTCTTCCATCAAACGGACGAACTCTTCGCGACGATCGGGCTCCACATAAAGCTGACGCGCAATGTCGGTGAGGTTCTCGATCAAATCCGCCGGCGAATCATACCCGTAAATCCGCGCCAGAGCCGGGTTGGCGTTGATGTAGCGGCCTTCCGGAGACGATTGGAAGACCCCCTCCACCAGATGCTCGTATATTCTGGGATACTTCGTTTCCGCCCTTGCCGCGGCTAACTCCGACCGCTTGCATTCCAGCGCGTACCGCATCGACCGAATCAGCAGGGGGAAATGGATCTGACTCTGGAGGAGGAAATCACTCGCGCCTTCGGCCGCAACCCGGTCTGGCCAGGGCGGATCGTCCGTGTCTGAGCACACCACGAGAGCCGCGTTCGGATGGCGCTCGCGAATCCGCTTGAGCCGGTCAAGGCCCGCCTCTCGGGTCGATGCCAATTCGAGGAGCACAACCTCTGGCGAACCCTGCCCCACCCAGTCGAGATCGGTCCCCGGCGAGACCAGGACTTCCAGATCGCAACCGGAAGCCTCGCCAAGCATCTCCTGAATGCACCGCGCGAATGCCGGCGAATCCGCTATCAATAGAATCCGGATGCGGTCGGGTTGCATTCGCGTCGTTCGGCCGTTATTCGGGATAGCCTTTGGGGAACCGCTGATGCCAGCGCCATGCGGAGGCCACGATCTCTTCCAAGGTTGCAAGGCGTGGCTTCCACCCCAGGTCGTTAACCGCCTTGTCTGACGCCGCGACGAGGCGCGGGGGGTCGCCGGGACGACGCGGCTTTTCAGCGACGGGTATTCGCGTTCCGGTCACGGTTTCGCAGGTCTGGATGACCTCGCGCACGGAGTACCCTGAACCATTTCCCAGGTTGTAAAAGCCCTTCGCACCCGGTTTCAGCGCCAGGATATGCGCCTGGGCGAGATCGATAACGTGGATATAATCGCGAATGCATGTCCCATCGGGCGTGGGATAATCGGTCCCGTACACTTCACACTTGGTTGCCTGGCCCAGCGGCACCTTCAGGACGTTCGGGATCAGGTGCGTCTCGATCCGGTGGTCTTCTCCAAAACGCTCGCTGGCCCCTGCGGCGTTGAAATACCGGAAAGCGACAAATTCCAGACCGTGAATCTGAGAGTACCAATTCAGGATCCTTTCAAACATCAGCTTCGACTCGCCATAGGGATTGATGGGGCGCTGCTGCAGATCCTCCTTCATGGGGATGCGTTCAGGCATCCCGTAAGTGGCACACGTGGAGCTGAAGACGAGCTTTTTCAGGCCCGCCTGGATGGTTGCTTCCAACAGGTTGATCCCGCCAGCGACGTTGTTGCGGAAATACTTGCCAGGCTTGGTCATCGACTCCGCCACCAACGCATGCGCTGCGAAGTGGATCACGGCTTCCGCCCCGGAACGTTTCACGGCGCTGCCGATGGAGTCGCTATCGTCAAGAGTGCCTTGGATGAAGGCCGCTCGTTCGTCCACGGCGGCTCGATGGCCTTCGCTCAAATTGTCGAAGACAGTCACCTGGTGGCCTGCGTTCAGCAGTTCCTCCACGCAGACCGATCCGATATACCCCGCACCGCCGGTCACAAATACGTTCATGGGGGGAGCCTAGTCCGCACGCGGGGCTCGCTCAATGGCAAAGCTTGCGGTCCTGGCGTCCATTCGCTAAGTTGACACGACCGGGCCATCACCGCCCGGCGTGGGATTGGGCTTACAACGAGAACCGTTAACGATTGAAGATTATGGCTTACGAACTACCGCCTTTGCCGTACGCGAAGGACGCTTTGGAACCGCACATCGACGCCGCCACCATGGAGATCCATCATGGCAAACACCATGGCGCTTACGTCGCCAACGTGAACAAGGCCATCGCAGGCAAGGCCGATCTGGAAAGCAAATCCGCCGAACAGTTGATCGCCAACCTGGAGGCCGTCCCCGCCAATATTCGGGGCGCCGTCCGCAATAACGGCGGCGGTCATGTGAACCATTCCATGTTCTGGAAGATCATTGGACCGAAAGGCGGAGGCTCTCCTGTCGGCGCTCTGGCGTCGGACATCCAAACCACTTTCGGGAGTTTCGATGCCTTCAAGGAGAAGTTCGAAGCGGCGGGGCTCGGGCGATTCGGAAGCGGCTGGGTTTGGCTGGTATCCCATTCGGGAAAGCTTGAGATCGTGAGCACGGCGAACCAAGACAATCCCCTAATGGGCAAGGCTTTCGCCGGTTGCGAAGGGCGTCCGGTTCTTGGCTGCGACGTCTGGGAACACGCCTATTATTTGAAGTATCAAAACCGCCGCGCCGATTACCTCAAGGCCTGGTGGAGTGTGGTCCGGTGGGACGAGGTCGCGAAGGTGTACGAAGCAGCCAAGCGCTCTTAAGTACCGTTCTCTCGCGCACTCAAGCGGCGGGGCTGGGCGCGGCGGCAGGGGAATGCCCGAAAACAGATCGAAGTTTAGCCTTCAGCTCGGCTGTGGAAAACGGCTTTGGCAGAAAGGCAATCTGGTTCTTGCTCGCGCCCAACCGCCGGTCGAGGGAAAAGCCGCTCATGGTTAGGACCCGTAACGAAGGCTTTGCCGCCAGGAGCTGGTGAGCCAGCTCCAGGCCGTTATCGCTTCCCACGCGGAGGTCGGTCATCAGCAGGTCGACATGTTCGCGCCGGCGTTCGAAGACCTCCCGCGCTTCGCTCGCCGAGGAGGCCCGAAGCACATCGAACTCGGCGGCGTTCAGGGCAATCTCGAGCAAATCGAGCATGTCATGGATATCGTCGACGACGAGGGCTGTTTTTCTCGTCCGGAGGCTTTCGCTTGACCGGTTTGCACACATAAGGCTTATAGATGCTGGCGATGCGGAGCAAAGCTGCGGCTAATGCATAGCATTTCGTTTGCCGAGCTTGGCCACGTTCGTTTGGGTTTTCAGGGAGGGTTCTGGCGTCTGGAGAATGGACACGTGTAATGGAATGGGACACGTTTGGCTCGAAGTCTAAGAGGCAGGCAGTTTGACAACGAATCGCCTCGCCGACAGAAGTGTCCAGAATGTGGAAACGGCTCTGTTTTGACTTTGAAGCGGTTATTCGCGACCTTGCGCCGTTGAAGAAACGGATTGCTTCGACCCGCAGAGGTCGATTAAAGACAGCGTTCGATTTGGATTCATGGCTAAAGCATTGATCATTGCCGAGAAACCGTCGGTCGCGAGTGACATCGCCAAAGCGCTGGGCGGGTTCCGGAAGGAACACGAGTACTTTGAGAGTGAAACGCTTGTCCTCTCTTCGGCCGTGGGCCATCTGCTTGAGATCACCGCGCCCCCGCAGTACGAGGCCAAGACGGGCAAGTGGACGTTCAACCATTTGCCGGTCATCCCGCCGCACTTTGACCTCAAGCCGATCGAGAAGAACGAGGCCCGCCTCAAGCTGCTGGCGAAGCTTACCCGCCGCAAGGACGTGGATCTCCTGATTAATGCGTGCGACGCCGGTCGTGAAGGCGAGTTGATCTTCCGGCACATCGTGCGCCATGTCGGTGTCCAGAAACCTATCCGCCGCCTGTGGCTCCAGTCTATGACCCCGGAAGCCATTCGACACGGCTTCCATGCCCTCCGTCATGACGCCGAGATGCTCCCCCTGGCCGATGCGGCCGTGTGCCGGTCGGAATCCGATTGGCTTGTGGGCATCAATGGCACTCGGGCGATGACTGCCTTCAACTCCAAGAGTGGCGGGTTTTACTTGACCACAGTGGGCCGTGTGCAAACGCCGACCCTCGCGATCGTTGTGGAACGTGAAGAGAGGATCCGCAAGTTTGTTCCCCGCAATTATTGGGAAGTCCTTGGCACCTTTGAAGCGCAGGTCGGCACCTATACCGGCCGGTGGTTCGATGAGCGTTTCTCGCGGGATCGCAAAGACGCAGATGCCGAACTCAAGCCCGAGCGCATCTGGGACGAAGCCCAGGCGCAAGCGATCCGTGACCGCTGCCTTGGCAAACCGGGCATCGTCACCGAAGAGAGCAAGCCCACCACCCAAGTGTCGCCTTTGCTCTACGACCTCACGAGCCTTCAGCGGGAGGCCAACTCCCGGTTCGGGCTTTCCGCCAGCCAAACGCTTTCCATTGCCCAGGCCCTTTACGAGCGTCACAAAGTCCTGACCTATCCCCGGACGGACTCCCGTGCGCTCCCGGAGGATTACATCGGCTCCGTCAAGGAGACCCTCGGCGCCCTGCAATCGCGCGGGGATGCTTACAGCCCTTACAGCCGGTTCGCCGGGCAAATCCTCGATCATGATTGGGTGAAACCGAACCGGCGCGTGTTCAACAACGCCAAAATCTCCGACCACTTCGCCATCATCCCGACTTCCTTGGGGCCAAAGCACCTTTCCGAGGCCGAAGCGAAGATTTACGACATGGTGACCAAGCGGTTCCTGGCGATTTTCTTCCCGCCGGCCGAGTTTCTCGTGACCACGCGCATCACGCGGGTGGAAAACGAACCTTTCAAGAGCGAAGGCAAAGTTCTCGTGAACGCCGGTTGGCTCGCGGTCTACGGGCGCGAAGCCCAGACCGACTCGGAAGCCGGGCCGAACCTTGTCCCTGTCCAGCAGAACGAGCCCGTCCAAACCCGGGACATCGAGGTGGTCCTCAACCAGACCAAACCCCCTCCGCGCTTTACGGATGCCACGTTGCTCAGCGCCATGGAAGGCGCCGGCAAACTGGTCGAAGACGAAGAGCTGCGCGAGGCGATGGCGGCCAAGGGCCTCGGCACTCCCGCCACGCGCGCGGCGATTATCGAAGGCCTGCTTCACGAGAAGTACATGGTCCGCCATGGCAAGGAACTGCAGCCGACCGCCAAGGCTTTTTCGTTGATGGCTCTCTTGCGCGGGTTGAGCATCCCGGAACTGACGGCGCCCGAGTTGACCGGCGGCTGGGAGTTCAAACTCCGCCAGATGGAACGTGGCCAATTGTCGCGAGAAGCGTTCATGGAAGAGATTCGTGCCATGACTCGGGACATCGTGGAGAAGGCCAAGGGCCATGAGCATGACACGATCCCTGGCGATTTCGGGACGTTGGCGGTGTCGTGCCCCAAATGCGGCGGCGAAGTGAAGGAGACCTACAAGAAGTTCCAGTGCTCGAACGAGCAGTGCGATTTCGGTTTCTGGAAGATCTTGGCGGGTCGTCAGCTTGAAGCGCCCGAGGTGGAGGAACTCATCCGCAACAAGGTCGTCGGCCCGCTCCATGGTTTCCGCAGCCGCATGGGCCGTCCCTTCTCCGCCCTCATCAAGCTGACCCCCGAGTTCAAGACGGCGCTGGACTTCGGCCAGAATGACCGCACGGCTGAAAGCGCGGCCGAGCCGGTCGATTTCACCGGCAAAGAACCCGTGGGCCCCTGTCCGAAATGCCGCGCCCGCGTTTTCGAGAACGGCATGAATTACGTTTGTGAAAACGCCGTGGGCCCGAATCGCACCTGCACCTTCCGATCCAATGCCGTGATTCTTCAGCAGGCGATTGATCGGGTCCAGATGGCGAAGTTGCTGACAGCCGGCAAGACCGGCCTGCTGGAGAAGTTCATTTCAAAGCGGAACGGCCGGCCCTTCAAGGCGCACCTGGTGCTGGAAGACGGGGGCAAGATCGGCTTCGAATTCGCGCCTCGTGAACCCAGAAAAGGACGCACCAAACCTTCGGAACCACCCGCCAAGCTTGATTTCACCGGGCTTGAGCCCGTGGGAAAATGCCCGCGTTGCCAGGGCCGCATGTTCGAAACCGACACCGCTTATCTTTGCGAAAACAGCCAGGCGGCGAAGGCGCCCTGCAAATTCCGCGTCGGCAAGGTCATTCTGGCTCAGCCGGTGGACCGGGAACAACTGGCCAAACTGTTGACCACGGGCCGAACCGATCTCCTGCCGAAGTTCATTTCAAAGAAAGGCCGCCCCTTCTCGGCTTACCTGGTGCTCGAGGATGGCACGAAGGTGGGTTTCGAATTCCAGGACCGCGGCGTCGAGGAGGCCGTCCGTTAGGACGGCGCGCAGCGGGTCACGCTGGAAGTCCCGCCCGGGTCTCGCTAGGCTGGGTTCGTGCCCGAACAGCCGCCTCAAGATCATTCGGTTCAGGACCCTTTAACGACGGGTTTCCTGCAGCACCTTCAAACCGAGCGAGGCGCCTCTCCTTATACCGTCCGCAATTACCAGCAGGCCCTTTCCGAGTTCGCCCAGTGGCATCGTGACGATCGCCAGAACGCCCCTCCGTGGCTCAATTTGAGGCGCGACGATTTCAGGGCTTTCTTGCGCTCTCTCGGGCGGCGGAAACTCAGCCGGGCCGGGATTCGCCTGCGCTTCTCCGCGTTGCGCTCGTTCTACCGGTTCCTGATGCGCCGCGGTCTCGCTGAGGCCTGTCCCGTCAAGAATATCCTCCTGCCCAAACTCGAACGGCGCCTTCCGCAGTTCCTGACACCCCGGCAGATGCTCGATCTTTTGGATGCTCCCTTGCGGGAATTGGCCCTCCTCAAGGAGTCTGGCACCCCGCCCAAACCCGACGACGTGGCTTCGTGCCTGCGTGACGTGGCCATCCTCGAAACCTTCTACTCGTGCGGCCTGCGCGTGAGCGAACTTTGTGGCCTGCTGGCCGAGGATATGGACTGGACCCGGCAAGTCGTCCGCGTCCGTGGCAAGGGCAAGAAGGAGCGGCTCATCCCCATCGGCGGGCCGGCACTGACTGCCATTCGGAGCTATTGGACCCAGTTGCGCAGCGAACCGGAGGGTCCCAGGCCCATGTTTCTGGCGAACCCCGACAAGGGCAGACCGATGTACCCACGCTTGGTCCAACTCCGCCTCAAACGATACCTCGAGATTGCCAAGCTCGATCCGCGGCTCACTCCGCACAAGCTCCGCCACAGCTACGCCACGCACCTTCTCGATGCCGGGGCGGACCTGCGGAGCGTCCAGGAATTGCTCGGCCACGCGCATCTTGTGACGACGCAGATTTACACTCATTTGACCACCGAACGCCTGAAAAAGGCCTATGACGAGGCGCATCCGCGGGCTTAGAGACAGGGAATCCTCCAGGCTCCAACAACACCGTTGCAATCTGATCTGGCGGCCATACCTTTGGTCTATGAAATGCTTGGGTCTTGGCCAGGGTCTGCTCGTCCGGATGGCTGCGGGCGTGCTCCTCATGTCGCTTCTGGTCGGATGCGCCACCACTCCGCGGATCGATTGGAACGGCCGGATCGGGAATTATACCTTTGATCAGGCTGTGCTGGAATTGGGGCCGCCGGATAAGATCGCCGCCCTTTCAGACGGCACTCGGGTCGCCGAGTGGATGACTTCGCGCGGGTATTCCCACGGCTACGTCACCAGCTTCGGACCGCACTTTTATCATCCTTACTTCTATGGACCGCCGGCCTACTATTATTCCGAGCCGCCCTCGCCGGACCGGTTCCTGCGTTTGACCTTTGCGCCCGATGGCCGATTGCTCTCCTGGAGCCGGCACTACCGGTAAACGCGAGCAGAAGTGCGTCCAAGCCGGCAGCGGGAGTTAATCCAGACTTTATCTGGGGCCGGTCCTTTGATTAATGTCGGGCGATGAATGTGGATCTTGGCGTGTGGGATCGTCTGCGGACGGCGGTGATCCTGCTGCTCTTCGCGGGTTGTATCCTCGGGGTGGTTCTCTGGTACCGCCCCTTGGTCGAGCTGAATGAACGGTATCGCCAGGAAATCATGCGCAAGACCCTGATGATCCAGCACGAGGAGGAACGGGGAAAACAGATGGAAACAGCCATTCGCGCGCTCCGCACCGACCCGAGAGCCGTGGAGCGCGTCGCGCGTGAGAAGCTCGGTTACGTCAAGCCGGGCGAAACCCGGATTCAGTTTGAACCGCTGGCAACCAACTCGTCTGCCAGCCCATGATCGGCGGACGGGCGGTGCCTCTGTGCAAGCAGGCGGCGTTCCGGAGGAGCCTCCTGCCCGGAACCGCGCGGATCAAACCTTCATGATATCCTGTTCCTTGAGGGTCAGGATTTGGTCAATTTTGGCGATATACTGGTCTGTTAGTTTCTGAACTTCCTTTTCCGCGTGCTCAACGTCTTCCTCGGAAACGCCACCTCTCTTCGACTCGCTCTTGAAATGTTCGATGGCATCGCGGCGAATGTGCCGAATGGCGACGCGCGCGTCTTCGGCCATTTTGCGGACGACCTTGGTGAACTCCACGCGTCGTTCCTGGCTTAACTCGGGAATGACAATGCGGATGAGTTTCTTATCCACCGCGGGATTCAGACCCAGGTTGCTCTTCTGAATCGCCTTTTCAATCGCGTGAACCGTGCCCGCATCCCAGGGCTGGATCAGGATCAGCCGATGTTCAGGAGTTGTTATGCCGGCCAACTCGCGGATGCGCATGTGGGAGCCGTAAACGTCCACTGGAATGTTCTCCACAAGACCCGCGGAAGCTTTCCCTGTTCGCACGCCGGCAAACTCGTGCTGCAGCACTTCCTCGGTCTTCGTCATCTTCTCTTCGGCTTCGAGCAGAATGTCGTCGAGTGCCATGGCTGGAAGGTAGCAGCTTCCCTCAAACGTGTATAGAAAAGTCGTTGCGTCCGCGGCGCCGCCCCCCGACCGCGAAAACCGCTCGATTTCACAAGCAAAGTCAGGCCTCCGGTCACCGTGCTGCTTTCCCACTCGCCAACTGCCGCGTTCGCAATTTAAATCCGCACGGAATGCTGAACTACATTTGGCTAGGCTTGATCCTGGTGGCGGTGCTGGTCGGCGGTTTCAATGGCCGCTGGAAAGAAATGGTCAGCGGCACCGCCGATTCCGCCGGGGGCGCCGTGACCCTGGCGATCGGGCTCATCGGAATCATGGCCCTTTGGCTCGGCCTGATGCGGTTGGCGGAAAAGGCGGGCCTGATCCAGACGCTCGCGCGGTTTCTGCGCCCGGTGTTGCGCTGGCTCTTCCCCGGGGTGCCCGCGGATCACCCGGCGATGGGCTCGATGTTGATGAACATCGCGGCCAACATGCTCGGGCTGAATAACGCCGCCACACCGCTCGGCCTCCGCGCCATGCGCGACCTCGAATCGATGAACCGGACGCCCGGCACGGCCACGAACGCGATGTGCACCTTCCTGGCGCTCAACACCAGTTCCGTCCAGCTCATCCCGATTACGGCCGTCGGCATCCTGGCAGCGGCGAAGTCCACCAATCCTTCCGCCATTATCGGGACCGCCTTCTTCGCCACACTGTGTGCAGCAACGACCGCGATCGTTGCCGTCAAGACGCTTGAGAAGCTGCCGGTCTTTCGAGCGCCGCTCCCGGTTGAGGACGCTCCGCCACTTGCGCCGGCCCAGAGCGCAGCCGCGGCGCTTTCTAAGCCGGTTCCAAGCCCGGCGCCGCCATCCATGGTGGCATGGGGGGGCTTGGCGCTGGCAGGTTTCGTCGCGTGTTTTGCCTGGTTCTTCCTGATGCTGGTGAACCAGAGTTGGTTCGGACCCCAACCGGCGCCCGTGGAGATCTCCGGTGGCCTGCTGGTGCGCATCGTGAATGCGCTGTCCCTGCTGGCGATTCCGTTTCTGCTCGGGTTCTTTCCCCTTTACGCGGCGCTCCACCGGGTGCCGGTTTACGAAGAGTTCGTCGAAGGCGCCAAAGAAGGGTTCAACGTGGCGCTCAGAATCATCCCTTTCCTGGTCGCGATGCTCGTCGCGATTGGCGTCTTCCGGAATGCCGGAGTCATCGATCTTCTCACGCGCGTGCTCCGGCCCGCGCTGGACCTGGTTAAGTTTCCAACGGAGATCCTGCCGCTTGCCCTCATGCGGCCGCTTAGCGGAAGCGCATCGCTGGGTTTCTTCTCGGAGCTTGTCCGCGCCCACGGAGCCGATAGCCTGATCGCGCGAACAGCCGGCACGCTTTACGGGAGCACCGAAACGACCTTCTACGTGGTGGCCGTCTATTTCGGTTCGGTGAACGTGAAGCGGACGCGCCACGCCATTCCCGCCGGTTTGCTGGCCGACGCCGCGGGCGCGATCGCGGCCGTGGTCATCTGCCGCATGGCATTCGGTTGAATGCCGATCTCCGGCGGACGAATCAGGGTTGCGCGGGTGCGGCTGAAGTGCGCCAGGCGGCCGCGTCCCGGTAGACCTCGAGCACCGCCCGGGCATTCGCCCGCCAATCGAATCGCCGCGCGTTCAGAAATCCCTTGTCAACCGATTGGGCCAGTCGCTCTGCCTCCGCACGATTCCTGACTCGTTCCATGCGCAACCAAGGCGGTAGCACTGCGTGGCATTCCACGAGTCGCCTTGAAGTTCCTCGCCAGGGCTGCACGGAGGTGGGCGAGAGCTGATTGGAGAGGAAAGGGTTAACGAAT
>CAZODO010000135.1:0-14326 GCA_964578605.1 uncultured Verrucomicrobiota bacterium
CGGCTCTCACACTGGCTGGCGGAGCGGTGATCCGGAGCGACTCGGTCACGACGACTTCGAAGGCCCCAATATCGGACCGCGGTCCACAGGGGCGTCCCACGCCCCACTGGTCGGTCGGCGGGCAGGCCAAATCGTCTCCCGAATTCATGGCCGGGCTGCCGGGCAACAGCGCCACGGTTGGCGTCAGGCCGCCGTTGTCGACCAGCGGCCCTAGCATGGGATCGACACTGTTCCGGCTCGAAGCACGCTCTCAAGCAGTTGCTGTCCAACCGCCTTCCCGGTGAGGCGGCAAGGGAGCTGAATCAAGAAATCACTTGATGAGGTGCACCAAATCAGGTTCGGCCGCAAAGGCCCGCTCGAGAGGGATGTCGAAAGTCGCCAGCGCGCCCTTGTGCCGTCGGGCCAATCCAACCAGATAATGATCCGTTACCTGTGCGTGGCTCCGGATTCTGGGACGCTGGACTTCGCAGTCGCAGAAAGATAGATCGTCCGGCCAGAACTCGTGTCGTCGGTCTGCGACGATGGAGTCCAAAGATCGAAAGGCGTCGGCTGGCTCGTTCGCGAAGCCGAGGGCCGGGTTGGAGGAGATGCGAACAAACCCTCCTTGTGTTATGGGGCAAGTGGCAAAGGCGCTCACCGCGCGAAACCACTTAGCGGCGGCCTCATGATGCTCGTGGTTCTCCCAAGCCAGGGCGATCAAGGCATTGGTGTCCATCAGGAATGTCATGGCGTCTCAGCTTCCAACTGCTTTACAAGGTCACTGGGGATTGGCCGGGCGCCTCTGGGCGGCCGAAAGACCAGGAACCCCTCCGGCGACCGCACCAAGGCAGCCTTGGGACGCTTCGGCGGCGCCATCCTTTCGAGCAGATACCTTCCCGGACCTAACCGCTCCAATCGAAAGACATCGCTTTGCACCAGTTGATCCTCCTCCCGAAAATGCTTGGGCATCGCCAGTTGGCCTTTTGAAGAGAGCGTCACGGTCGTTTCCATGTTGGTAAGATAATCTTTCATGCCGAACCGGCAAGAGCCAATCCCATGCTGAGAGGTCCGCGTTCCAAGAACCGTTTCCTCTGGTCCCATCAGGGGGCCGGCCAGAATCGAAGAGACGCGGATTCTCATCGCCCATTATCCCCAGCCGTATGAACCTGCTGCGGCGTGCGCGCGCAAGCTGATGGCTGTGGCTTTGGCCGGCCAGGTGGATCTGGACTGGGACGAAGTCCAACGCCTTGCCGAACGGCTGGAGTATTGTATCGTGCCCGAACTGAGGACGATGGCGCGCGAAGTGGCCCATGAACTCGGAAGATCCGATCCCTACCATTCCTAAAGACCGGCCTCTCAGCTGGGAAAACTGGGCTAGGGCGGCGGTGCAGCGCGATAGAAGAGTGTGGTGCTCGGCCGAGGCACCTCGACGACATCACGCCCGGTTGAGAGAGTCACGGGAGATAACGGAAGCGGCGACCACGAGACCAGATCAGGTGAGGTTTCCAGGCCAACTCGCGTTTCAGCAGGACCGATCAAGAGCATGCGCAGCAAATCATTTGTTAAGCTCTGGACCGACAGTCCAATCCCAACCTTCGATGTATCGGGAACGTATCTTACCTGGTCAATCCAAGCACGGCTCGACGGGTGGCCTTCGCCGCCTCGATCAATGAATCGCCAAGCCAAGTCCTGCTCGCCAGCCGCGATCCGCACGATTTGCTGCTGCCAATGATTGGCCCGCGACGTCACTTCGTTCCCCCCGCCCTGGAAGACGAAAATAAACGCCGCGGCGGTCTCCAGTTTCCACCAGAAGCTGATAGTGCCTGGGCCGTCGACCCTGGTGTGCAGTGCACATTCAGCGCCGGTTTCTCCGGCTTGAAGCGGACCACACTCGGCTGCATCCTGGCCGTCGATGCTCTCGATGAATTGCAGCCTCCACGGAGTTTTAAGAGGAGAGGAGGTCTGGCTCCAAACCAGATTCGGGTCATCCAGAGCCTCGCGCATTCCCGGCCTCACGGTCAGGCACGCGTTGGAACTCACCAGGACTCCAAACGTGTTGCTTACGATAGCACTATAGCAACCCTGATCGCTCGCCATAGTGTTGGCGATCCTTAACGTCGCTGTCGTCGAACCCTGTATTCGAGCGTCATCGAGCAAGGGTGCGCCGTCTTTTTGCCATTGGTAGATGAATGCTGCCACGCTGACCGCCGGAGCGCTGAACACAGCGGTTTGGCCCGTCTCCAACTCAAGACTTTCCGGCTGTTCAACATACCCGAGCAGCTTCTCCGTCATGCGCATAATGATCAGCTCAAGTCCGCTTGTGACGAACGCGTACGAGCCATCGACATCGACGCTCCAGCTCGGCCCAGGAAGGCGGGCGGAACCCACCACCACCGGGCGCACCGGGTCCGATATATCCAGCACCTGGATGCCGCCTTTATCATCGGATTGATACAGCCGATTTGCGGCCACACGAAGACTGATGGGAAGGCCGTTGGTCATGGTATTGGCAAGGCGCGGACGCGCCCGGTCACTAATATCCAGGATCCTGGTGCCTCTCAGGAACGATGCCAGAAAGGCGTGATTCCCGGTAACATCAATCTCGCCAAAATCAGCACTGTCGCTCGACCTCCCGACGACCACGGGCTGTGCCGGATCGCTCACATCAATCGCGAAGAGCCCCTGGTCAGCGGTGGTCAAGTAAGCGGTTTCCGTGATCACTCGGACTCCTGTGGACCGCCCACCCGGGTCCATTCGGGAGATCAAGACCGGTCGCGCCGGTTGGCTGATGTCAAAGATTTCCAACCCACGGAACTCCTCGGCCACATATGCGAATTGTCCCTGAATATCGATCCCCGCTGCAAAACCATCGGTGACACCTGCGACACGTTTTGGGGCCTGCAGATCAGTGATATCGACGACTTGGAGGCCACCTATCTGAACGCCCTCGCCCCGGCACGCCGCAAACGCGTGATTCGCAGTGATTCTCACTTCGTTCACGAGCGTGTTCATCGTCGCTCTCGCAATGCGCGTTGGAGCCGATGGATCGGATACGTTGATGATGTCCAACCCGCCACTGGCGCAAACGAAAACATGGTTGCCGGCGGCAGTGACTCCACTGAGCCCGCGCACGTCAGGAAGCGACCACCGTCCCACCACCTCCAGCGAAACATTGGTTTGTCCCGAGACTGCGTCCTGCAAAATAGAACCCAATGTCACCGATAGGAGAACAAGGCCGAAACGCCCCACCCAAGGCAGTGCGCGCCATTGAACTCTGAAGCCCGAAGCACGAAGGGCGGTTTTCATATCCGACTGCAAATGTCCTCTGGCATCGAATCCTGTGCAACTACGGCAAACGCTGGCCGTCCGTACGTCAGCGATCAGGTTCTTCTGGCGCCGCGTCAAAAAACGCCCTCAGAATTCTCTCATCTTCGGCCCGTAATTCCGGGTTCTTGTGCCGTTCTTCCTGAACGGCGGACGGATTAAGGATCTCGAACAAGGCCACCCTCTCGGCCTCGGCATACACCGGATCCTGTCGCTTAAGGGCGACCACACTCTCCGAGTTTGCGATAATGAACCTTGCCGTCTCCTGCGTCCTAGCGAAGCGCCGATCCGAGTTCTTGGCCGAATATGGCAGATCACACTCGCGAACGCTCCAGGCGCTGGCAACTCCGGGTTCACTCGATTCGAACCCAATAAAAGCCCTGCTCGCCGACTGCGTTCGTGTCCACAACCACATGCCTTCCTCCGTCACCCGACACAGTCTGGACGGGGTTCCATTCGGCTCCGATGAGGGATTCCGCGTGCTCGAGGATGCAGGTCTTCCCCAGCGGCGTGATCATCGACAGCCGGAGCATGGGGCCAATCCGAATGACGCCTTCAAGGTGCGGAACGGAACTGGGCAGCCGCAATTTCGCGACGCCAAGCCTCGGAAAGCCGTCCACCTCTTGAAAGCTCCCGCCGATCAAAACGGTCTCGTCGTTCAATACCGCAATGGCATATACCGGACCTGTGGTGACCTGAAAGCTCCGGTCCAGGACACCGTCCGCGCTGAGCCGGATCACACCCTCGGGAGCGCCCACCCCTACAAGGACACTTCCGCCGCGCTCCACTGCCAGCGACAGCACCGGTGGAATCGGCACATTCGGATTGAATGTCTGGTCGACGCTCCCGTCCGGGTTAAGCCGGACCAGGTTCGCGAACACGGCGGCGTCGTTGATGGAGGTAAACGTGCCGCCGGCTAGCAGCTTCCCATCCGGCAGCGGAACGATTGCCAAGACCCGGCCTTGCCCGAAGTCGACCAGGAAGTCCCGATCACGGATTCCCGCTGCATCACACCGAACCAACAGATCCCCCGTGTTGTTATGGTTGGAGACAAGCACCACGATCCTGCCATCGGCTTGGACAATAAAGTGCTCATAGATCGGGTATTCGATGGCCGGACGCGCGAAGCTGGTGTCGGCAGTGCCGTCCGCGTTCAGGCGCACGACCGGCAAGGTACTGTTCGAAATCAAGGCCTTGCCGTCAGGCTGGCACGTCATCACTTTTACCGTGAACGGGAACCCCGAGACGAACTCCTCGTTCAGACTGCCGTCGGAATCGATTCGCGCGAGGTAATGCCGGGGAACGCCGGAGACGACTTCAAATTGTCCGCCCGCCAGGATGCTTTCGTCAGGACAGAACGCGACAGCCCAGACGCCGTAAGGTGGAAAATCCGGCCAGGTGAAAGTTGTATCCAGGCTGCCATCGCCCTTCAAGCTCATCACACGGAATCCGGAAGCTTGCCCTCCGACGTACACCTTTCCCCCGGCTCGCACCGATAGAGCGCTGACGTTCCAAATTCCGAGATCCGGAGAAGGCACAAAATCCAGATCCAACGCGCTTGGCCTGACGCTGACCGATGCCGGCTGGCTGGTGATCTGGCCTGAGGAATTTCGTACCGTGACGGTGTATGTGCCGGCCAGCGTCAATGGGATGTTTTCGAGCGTCAGAGTGGAGTTGGTGGCGCCCGGGAACGCGATCCCGTCCAGGAACCACTGATACGCCAGCGGACCGTCCCCGTCGGCTTCAACGGACAGCGACGCGCTTCGGCCTTCGATCACCTGTTGATCCGCCGGGTGGCTCACGATGAAGGGCCGCAGATCAATGGTGACCACGGCCGGTGCGCTAGTGGTGGAAAGAAAGGGTGTGCTGACCACGACCGTGTAGGTGCCCGCATCGTCGGAGGTCACAGCGCTGATCTCAAACGTGGGATCGGTCGCCCCCGGGATGTCCGACCCGTCGTGTTGCCATTGGTAAGTAAGCCAGAGCAAATTCGTGGCGACGACCGAAAGGGACACCGGATCGCTGATCCTGACCGTCTTTGATTGCGGTTGCACCAGGATGACCGGCGCCGTTGGCGGCACTACGGTCAGTGTGGCCGCGGGACTCGTGACCGATCCGGAGGCGTCGCTCACGATCACGCGGTATTCGCCCGCCTGCGCGACCTGCACGTTGTCCAGTCTGAGGAACGCATTGGTCGCTCCCGGCAGATCGGCGCCGTTGAATTGCCATTGGTACGTGACCGGGATCGCGCTGACTGCCACCGGAAAAGAAACTCCCTGCCCCGTGTCAACGGTCGCATCCATCGGCGGAGTTGTGATCGCGAGCGGCCCTGGCACCGCTGCTTCGAAGGCGCCGATGTCTGCATGCACGCCTGCCGGGCGGCCCAGCCCGCGCTGATCCGCTGGCGGAGCGGCGGAGTTGTCCGCGGCATCGATGGCGGGGCTTCCAGCCAGGAGGGCCATGGTCGGCGTCAGCCCGCCATTATCCGCCAAAGGCGCGAGCAGCGGGTCGGCGTTACTCAGGCTGGTATCCGAGGTGAACTGTGCGCTGGCATCCGAACTGAGATTATGTCCCTCATCCATAATCGTGCCCCAGGCGTTCGTTTGAGCCGGGGCGCAGGAGAGGATCGTGTTCACCAACCTGGCGGTTCCGTTGGTCACCATGATGGAGCCGCCCAAGGCTTGCGGCGGCCATATCGTCGTCGCCTGGCCGTTTTTGCCCACTTGCACGGAATTGCTGGCCACGGTCACGTTCAGCAGCGACGCGCTTCCCTCTAGGTTGAAGATCGCGCCGCCGTAGGCTGAACCGGCGATATTGTTTTCCGAGCCTTCACCACCTATCGTCTGGTTCTCAGCGAGGGTCGCGTTAATGAGAGACAATTCGCCCGCATTGTAAATAGCCCCTCCATAGCCGTCCCCGGCAAAGCTCACCCAAGGGATTGGCCCCAGCTCGTCTCCACCCTTGGCCACGTTTGAAATCAAAGCGCTGGCTCGGATCTCAAGGACCCCGGATTCATTGAAGATGGCGCCTCCATTTCCTGCGCCTGTGAACACCGTTTCGATGCCTGGGGAATCTCCGCCTCCGCCCAGCGCGCGGTTGCCCATAAAGTGCGTTCCTGTGATCGTCATCGTCCCTTGCGACTTGGCAATTGCCCCGCCACTACCGCTGCCGGACATCGGCACCGTGGACAGCCTCGTCTTGCCCAACGCTTCGTTCGCCACGAAGACGCATGCGGCCAAAGCGGCATCTGTCTCCTGAACTGAAATGGCGCCGCCAATACCGCTCCCGCCGCTGTAGTTGTTCTTCGCCTGGAATTCCTTCCCTCCCTCCGCGACATTGTCGGTCAGAGTCACCTGGGTCAGCGCCAGGGCGCCACCTTGCACGTAGATTGCCCCGCCGTGGGCATCGCCTCCTCCTCCACCGACTGGGCTGATCCCCAGCCCCAGCGTTCCGTCACCCCCAACACACCGGTTCTGGCCAAACACACAGTCGGCAGACCAAACGCGTCCATCGACGGAGTAAACCGCGCCGCCATAAGCTGGACCACCATCGGTGGGCCGCCCACGGGAGGCCTGGGTAGATTGCCCCCCTTTTCCCCCAAGTGCCTGGTTATTGATCAACTCGCACCCGATCAGTTCGACGGCCCCGCCAGCGTTATAGATCGAACCGCCCAAACCCGGTTGGCCATGCTCGTCGAATGAACCCCGGGCCCCGGCATGCCGCCCATTGACAAGTCTCAGATTGATGAGGCGGAGAGTCGCTTGAGGCTTGACCTCAAAATGGCGAATTGAACCCTGACCATCCAAGGTGATGCTTCGGCCCGTGGCGTCCAGGGTCGTGTCCTTTGTGATCAGGAGCGTGTTGGTCAGCGCAATGACCCCATTCACACCGAACGTCACCGGCAGTCCCGAACTCATCGCCGCCTCCAGGTTCGCCTGGCTGGTGTTGGTCACCACGCCCGGCCCCGGAACGAATTCCACCGGCTTCACCACCAGCAACGCCGGATCGCTCTGAGTCGTCAAGTATTCCGACCGCACCAGCACCCGGTATTCGCCTTGGTCACCGAGGCCGACACTCGGCAAGGTGAGATTCGCCTGGGTCGCGCCCACAATATCCGCGGAGTTGAACTGCCACTGGTAGGTTAAAGGCAGGTAGTTGGTGGCCACGACGCTGAAACGGACTTCCATCCCAACTTCCACAGTCTGGTTCCGGGGTTGAAACAGGATCTCAGGCGGGGTTGGAGGCAAAACGGTCAGGGTCGCGGCTTCGCTGGTCGCGATGCCCAGCACGTTGCTGACGATCACGGTGTAGGCCCCGGCCTGGCTGGGCTGGACGTTGGTCAGCGCCAGCGCGGCGTTCGTGGCTCCGGGCACATCCACGCCCTCAAGCTGCCACTGAAATGAAAGCGGAAGGAGATGGGTGGCCGAAACCGAAAACTCCACATTCTCTCCCTGCCGCACAGTCTCCGAGATCGGCTGCGTCAGAATCGATGGCACGGTTGGTTCGACCGGTTCGCTGATCGCCGATCCGAGGGAATTGCTGGCCCTCAACCGGTAAGTGCCCGTTAGAAGATTCGTAGTAAGAACCAGTTCAGAATGCGTCGCGCCAGGAAGCTCGACCCCGTCCCGCTCCCATTGATAGCTCGGCAAGGGGAACGCCGAGACCAGGGATGCCAACTTGAGGGTCCGCCCCACCTCCAAGACCAAGGCAACCGGCTGTTTCCTGAAAACTGGCGCCACGGGCGCCGGTTCTCCAGCGAGCAATCGGACCCAGGCGTTTGCTGGCACACCGTTATACTGGGTGAACGCGCCCACGACAAACAGGTTGCCGACGGGGTCCAGCATCAACTGAATAGGGATAGCATCCGGCCCCGTGCCTGCGTCGAAGTTGCCGTCCAAGGTGCCGTCCGGGTTAAGACGTGCGATATACGGGGACCGAGATCCGTTGATTGTCCGAAACCCGCCGCTCACGATAGTTTTGCCGCCGGACTGCAGGGCGAAGCTGTTGACGCCGTAAGAAACAAGGTCACCCCTGTCCTCCACGTCCAAAGGCGAACTGAAAGTGGGATCAAGCTTCCCATCTGCGTGCAATCGAGTAACCAACGCGCTGCCGAACCTGCCACCGACCAGGATACGGCCGTCCGGTTGGAGCGCCAATCCATCGACGCGGGTGTACGGGCTCAAACCCGCCGCGAATGCCTCGTCCAATGAACCATCGGGATTCAGGCGAGCCAAATGGTTGAGTCGCTTTTCGCCAACTTCGAGGAACTGACCGGCGATAAGAATTTTGCCATCCGGCTGCAAGACCACCTTGGCCTGCGCCCAGTCAAACGTCGGGGCGGCGAAGGTCGTGTCCACAGTGGCATCCGCATTCAGGCGCATCAGGCCGGTGCTGACACTCCTGGACTTATTGGTGAAATATCCCACGACCAGCACTCTGCCATCCCCATCTCGGATCAGGTCCGAAACCAAAGCATCGATCCCATTGGTTCGATTGAATGTGGAGTCAACGCTTCCATCGGGGGCAAGGCGGATGATGGACCGGCACGGGACTTGGTTGAAGCTGGTGAAGTACCCTCCAACCAGGATCTTCCCGTCTGGCTCCAGCAGGACTGCATCGGCCCGCGAACCGGCGTGACCAAGCCCGATCGTAAACGTCGAGTCGGCCTTGCCATCGGGGTGAACACGGCCCACGCGGGCTTGGCTTGGCCCTCCACCAATATAGCTACCGGTAAACACGATTTTCCCATCGGGCTGGAACGCCAGATCCGAAATCCATTTGACCCCCGCCAGCGAGTTCACGAAACCAGGGTCGATTGACCCGGGTTGCCCGGCAGCGACGCCATGGGCCACGATCATTGCCGCCAAGCTGAACGCCGGGCGCAAGGACCGCATCTCCAGCGTCCGGCTCGCCAATCTGAAATAGGAGCAACTTTGGTGAGTGGAGTCTCGCATCACTCGGAGAAAACGTTCGAGGCCAATATCGACCGACTGCCCGCTTGTGGAGAATCGTCCCCAGCCGCCATCCCAAACCCCTCGTGTCAAGAAGACGCCCCGGCCGATGTTGACCGTCGTTCCGGGGGGCGCGTTGGTCCGCATATGGCCGTCAAATTCTCCCCAATCGTTGGGGTTCGCGATTGTGATGAGGCCTGGCGTCCCGTTTGTCCATTGCGTGTCACCGCTGTGTCGAATAAAAATCTCGTCGGCCCACGCCGTCGCCGTCGAGCAGACGAGGATCAGTAGAAGTGTGATGGCCGCTCGGCCATTCGAATGCCAACCTGAAGCTGCGCTGTTGTTCACCGTTACCCTCGCTTGTGGTTGCTGGAATCGCTGGACTTTCCCTGTGAAGGGCGGCATCTGAACAGTCGATTCCATAGGCTTTTCCGTTTGGAGAGCTTCCGAAACCCTCAACGCTGTCACGACTTTAAGGCCGCTTGGTTTCGCGAGGGAAGAACAAAAATGGTATACAGCCGCCAGTCGTTTTGCTCTCGGGCTTAAGGCCGCTTTTAAGCTCCCAGTTTCCGGCCACTTGCCAGGCGCAGAAAACCCAATAAAGACGGGCACATTCTCGCGGTTTTGGCGGCTCGATAATGCCTCGAAAACAGGCGCGAAAAACGAAGCACGAAGAGGGCGGTTATCCCGTTCACTCCACCTGATGTCACTTGCAGGTTCACGGCCGCTTGTTGGGCCGGGGAGGCATTTCGACCGCTATTTACAGGGGTTTTCGAAGCATTTCGTCCCGGCTGAACCTCGGCATTCCTTGGGCCTCCGGTGTAACCCTGTTTGGGTGGGATTGCGCCGGCGAAGGCTGCCCTATGGCAATCCAGGCCAAGAGTTTGCCAAGGTTTTCCGTCGTTCGCCCAAGGGTGTCAGGAGGTGGAGTGAACGGGATAATCTAGGGTCAGAGAATTCCTCAAGAGCGGTTGGTCACTTGAGGAGCTTGAGCCGGATCAGATCGGTCTGTCCAACGGGCCTGGCTTTCGACGATGCTGCGCAGCGTTTTCGGCGGGAGAGTATCGGAACTGTGATGGAAGGTCAGTGTCACCGCCGGCCGTCGGAGAAAGCTCAAACCCGGGTCAAATTCCGGCTCCCGGCCGCTTCCGCAATTGAGGCGGCGTTTGGACCGCTCTCTGCAGGAGCTTTTCGAACATTTCGCCCCGGCTGAGAGGCGGAGTTGCAGCAGACTCCGATCCAATCCTGTCCAGACAGGAGCGCAGCTTGCGCAGGCAGGTCCAGGCTGTCTTGTAGCTGCCCATCCTAACGCTTTGCCTGAACTCCGCAATGGTGGGCGGCCGGTTCCTTGCGGACAGCTCCCAAGCGGCTCGAAACCACGTGGCCAGCGGAATGCGCGTGTTTTCAAACAGAGTGCCGGCTGTCGCAGAAACATAGCGCCGGCATTGCCCGCAAAGCCATAATCCCCGCCGGGTGCGCCACGCCCGCTCGGACCCGCAGTGCGGACAACAAAAGCCCTCTGGCCACCGTATCTTGGACAGGTACTTACGGCAGGCCAGGTCGCTGGCGAAGCGCCGCTTGAAGGCACGCAGAGTCTTCGGGAACCTCTCGCGCCTTGACGGTCCGGTGGGTGGCCGAAGGTGGAGTGAACGGGATAATCCCGGGCCGAAAAATTCCTCAAGAGCAGCCTTCTTGGTGTGGACACTCAGTTTCCTCAACGCCCGGTGGAGATGGGCGTGCACAGTGCCGTCGCCGATCCCGAGTTCGGCGCCGATCTCCTTGTTGCGGCAGCCCAACGCCACGAGGGCCAGGATCTGGCGCTCTCGGGCGGTCAGCGCGGCCCTTTCCTGCGAGGCCCCATCCCGGTTCAGCGACTCCACCCAGCCCGAAACGGCCCCCGGCGGCAGGACGGCCTTGCCCGCAGCCAGCCGGCGGACAGCGGCTGCCAAGTCTGACGATGCGCAACCCTTGGGCAGGCAGCCCCGGGCGCCGCAACGCAAGACCCTGGCTGCCACCGGTGAATCGGCCGATGGGGTGAGGACCAGCATGGGCGTTTCCGGCAAGAGCCGCTTCATCAGCCGTATCCGGCCGAACGCCGCCGCATCCAAAACGGCTGCTCCGAAGACGATGACGTCCGGCCGCTGCCGGGACGTCCTGCGCACGAACTCTTCAAGGTTCGCGTGGCAGCCGAGGCAAAGCAAATCGCGCGGCTTGCTCGGGCACCATTGGGCCGGGCAGCGTTCCCGAGCATCGACGTGGGCGATGGCAACGCGAATCGGCATTCCGACATTCTCCGATGGCGGCGCAATCCATCGTGCCATGACCCCTCTCCCCTGGCCGCCTGCACGAGAATCAAAAGCAAGAATCGCGCCAAGCTTCGTGAAAAAAAACCGCGACTTTTGGTCGTCGACCTGTGCCGCCTGAGATGGTTTGGGGCTGAGGCAGGATATGGCTTTGACAGAAGGCAACGAAGAAAACGAAGAGCCGTTCCTCAGCAGTGGCTTCGCCGCCGGACTTCGTTGACTTCGTTACCTTCTGTTAATTAAGCCGCCCCGTGGCGGCCTATGCCGGCAGATGGTTCGAGGTTGAATCGGCATCGGATTGCCTCAATAGTCCTATCATGGAATATCGAGTTATTCTGATTCCTTCGGATCAAGGGTTTGCGGTGGGCTGCCCGGCACTTCCCGGATGCTGGAGCCAAGGACGCACGCGTGAGGAAGCGCGAGAGAACATTCGCGAGGCAATTCGCCTGTGGCTCGAAGTGGCTGAGGAAGATGCGCGGCGTGAAGCCGAGGCCGAACGCGGAGAACTGGAACAGATCGTGATATAGCGTGCCTAGACTCCCTGGAATCAATCACCACGATGCGGTCCGCGTTTTCCAAAAGGTCGGTTATTGGATAGCTCGACAGAGTGGGCACATTGTCATGACAAATGGAAAAAGCCGGCTCGTGATTCCGCGCAACGATCCGATCGATGCCATCACGATGGGCAACATAGCGAAAACAGCCGGCTTGAGTCCGGATGAGTTCCGAAGACTGCTCTGAATATAACGAAGAAAATGAAGGATTCTTTTGGGGCGGGGACGGCTCGTCCTCGAGGATTTGGCGACCCGGGCACGGGGACGAACCGTCCCCGCCCCTATCCCCACCAACGTATGCGGGAAGCGAAATGCGGGCGGTTCACGGCGGCGGTGCCGCGCGATAGAAGAGTGTGGTGCTCGGCCGAGGCACCTCGACGACATCACGGCCGGTCGAAAGAGTCACGGGAGATAACGGAAGCGGCGACCACGAGACCAGATCGGGTGAGGATTCCAGACCAACTCGCGTCTCAACAGGGCCGATCAAGAGCATGCGCAGCAAATCATTTGTTAAGCTCTGGACCGACAGTCCAATCCCAACCTTCGATGTATCGGGAACACGCCCATTGATCAAGCTGATGTTGACCAACCGCAGCGTCGTCCCGCGCGTCACCACGAAATGACGGACCGCACCGTTGCCGTCAAAACGGACGGCATGCCCCGTCGCTTCGAGGATTGTATCCACTTCCACCACCAACTCCTTCGCAAACAGAACATCGCCATCGAATGCCAGGACGACGCTGCCCCCATCGTTCACAGCTTGATCAAGCGCGCCGAAATCGGAACTCGTGAGCGGCGGAGCCCCCTCGAGTTCCCAGCTGCCGAGCGCAGCCACAACCAAAAACCCCGCAGTCAATACTGAGATCACGCATTGGTCAAACGCCCGTCCTGTCAAGAAATGCGGGATTCGCCTAGTTCCTGAGCGCGTGGGGGCGTTGGAAAGCGAACTTGAATCGTCAGTCGTGCGGGTGTCGATCTTCTTCATAACGCTATCGCTGCAACCGTGGCCAGCTCGAGCGGAGCCTGAATCACGGCTCAGGCAATCGCTCATTGTCCACCGGCAGTCACCAGATTAGCGAACGACCGCTGCGGCGTCTACCTGTGGAAAGTACGTAGGGGAATTTCTGACGGGACGGAGGCAGACTTGGACGTTTTCCCGGCTCTGCTCGACTTCGTCCCGTACTTGATCCCAACCTCAGTCCGTTGGGCGGAGCCGCCGTCACCCAAAGAGGGAGACATGTTCTTCCAGGAAAAACATGTTCACTTGAGCCAGTGGACAGGCGACATGGCGGCTGAGGCGACGCAACGCAAGCGGCCACTCTTGAGCCGGGCAGCCCTCCTGCTGGGTGGGCTAGCCGGCGTGGGATTGGAAGTTGCGGCTAATTTCCCTTGGAAGTCCGTCGAATTCAGATTCGGGGGGCCTTTAAACCTGCGGCTGTCGCCAGTTGCCGCTGTCGGATATCGTAATTTCGGTCCGCCCATGGTGCGTCACCGCCAACGGGCCGGTAAGCTTCGCCCTCCACGACGCCATCTCGCGGGACCCTGCCTGGTGAAGGTACAGTCGCGCCAATGCACTGGGGTCGACGTAGACAGAGGCGGCCGTCATCGGCGCTCCTCGTCCCAAAATTGGCGTGTTGCCTCGGCCGAAAGAGCAACGGGCTGCCGTTTCAACAACCGGGCGTAGTAGCCGGGCAGCGAGGCGCGCCGCCTTGCAACAGCGGGTAGCGCTTTGATCACGTACGCCGGTTCACCACGATCCGTAATCACAATTTCGCCGTATTCCTCGATGCGCCGCTTAACCCTGCGGAAGTCAGTCCGCAGTTCGCGGATAGTGGCGGTTTTCGCGCTCACATGTGAAACGTGATCGTTTCACATAGGGCAGTCAAGTTTTCACTTCGGGCGGCGGACATTTCCCCGGCTCTGTTCGTCTTCGTCCCGCACTGATCCTTTGAGAACGCCGCAAGAGCGTTGGCAAGCGAAACGTGAAGAGGGATTTGGGCTGTGAGTGCAGCTCCAGTTCCAGCGACAAACGCCTGCGCTGCCTCCTCGGTCGGCAACGCGGCATGCCCGGTGAAGGGGCGTTGGTGGGTGGATGGTCCTGCCTTCATCTCACGGCAGACAGTCCAGATCGGCCAGGTCTTTATCGCGGCTCGTCTCCCCGTTCCACCTCAAAGGCCCCGATATCGCAGGCGGGACCGGAGGGGCGGGGGACGCC
>CAZODO010000136.1:0-2193 GCA_964578605.1 uncultured Verrucomicrobiota bacterium
GGCAATGGAGACGACTTGCCGCTGAGCGGCTTCACTACGTAAAGCCTCATGTCAGTGATCCGCAGAACGCCGAAAGGCAATGGAGACAATCGTACTCTGCCAACATCTCTGCCAATTCCCCGGCCCGTCAGTGATCCGCAGAACGCCGAAAGGCAATGGAGACGATTCGTTCCGCAAAGCCTCATTGACTTTCTCGGTCAGGTCAGTGATCCGCAGAACGCCGAAAGGCAATGGAGACCGGACCGTCCAGACCCGGGCGAGCCACTCGCGAGCAGTTGTCAGTGATCCGCAGAACGCCGAAAGGCAATGGAGACCCCGCATGCGCCAACCGCATGCGGGAATTTTTTGCGCGTCAGTGATCCGCAGAACGCCGAAAGGCAATGGAGACGGTTTCGTTCAACGCGCCTTCCTCGCCTTCTTTGTGGTCAGTGATCCGCAGAACGCCGAAAGGCAATGGAGACTGCGGTTTTCTGAGGAGCATTTTCCATAGGTTCCTTTGTCAGTGATCCGCAGAACGCCGAAAGGCAATGGAGACGATTGTCCTAGCCGTGCGGTCCGCACGCGCCGGACCGCAGTCAGTGATCCGCAGAACGCCGAAAGGCAATGGAGACCCGCAACGGAAGTGGAGAAGTTGCCAATGGTGATTTTGTCAGTGATCCGCAGAACGCCGAAAGGCAATGGAGACATGAGAGCCGCAACGGAAGTGGAGAAGTTGCCAATGTCAGTGATCCGCAGAACGCCGAAAGGCAATGGAGACGCCAGCCTCGGCGTATCGGCTGCTCATCTCAAGCCCGGGTCAGTGATCCGCAGAACGCCGAAAGGCAATGGAGACGCCTTCTCTTCAGCCAGCCTGGTTTTCCCTTCTTCGGCGTCAGTGATCCGCAGAACGCCGAAAGGCAATGGAGACTTTAGTTGCCATATTATGTCTTTCTGTATCCCTAATGGTCAGTGATCCGCAGAACGCCGAAAGGCAATGGAGACTGAAAATATCACCTTGATCGTCTTCGCTGTTAGCCTTGGTCAGTGATCCGCAGAACGCCGAAAGGCAATGGAGACAAAAAGATCACACGGCAAGCTTTCTAGCACCATTACCTAGTCAGTGATCCGCAGAACGCCGAAAGGCAATGGAGACGCCTTGCTAGTTGCTCAAGGCGCACTATCTGGTGGTTATGTCAGTGATCCGCAGAACGCCGAAAGGCAATGGAGACTGCAAACGTCTTAACAGCAGCAACTTTACCGTATGTCGTCAGTGATCCGCAGAACGCCGAAAGGCAATGAAGACCCCGCCCGCTCGCAAGCAATCTCCAGACTCTCGCCTTGTCAGTGATCCGCAGAACGCCGAAAGGCAATGGAGACCTCGCAAGCAATCTCCAGACTCTCGCCTTGCGCAATCAGTCAGTGATCCGCAGAACGCCGAAAGGCAATGGAGACATGGTCTCAACCTTTTAGAACCCGCCCCGCCGTCTGGTCAGTGATCCGCAGAACGCCGAAGGGCAATGGAGACGACTTGCCGCTGAGCGGCTTCACTACGTAAAGCCTCATGTCAGTGATCCGCAGAACGCCGAAAGGCAATGGAGACGATTCGTTCCGCAAAGCCTCATTGACTTTCTCGGTCAGGTCAGTGATCCGCAGAACGCCGAAAGGCAATGGAGACCGGACCGTCCAGACCCGGGCGAGCCACTCGCGAGCAGTTGTCAGTGATCCGCAGAACGCCGAAAGGCAATGGAGACCCCGCATGCGCCAACCGCATGCGGGAATTTTTTGCGCGTCAGTGATCCGCAGAACGCCGAAAGGCAATGGAGACCTCGTGGGTAGAGTGGGCGTCGACGTCCGGCGAGGCGTCAGTGATCCGCAGAACGCCGAAAGGCAATGGAGACCGCGATTGCTTGTTCCAATCGGGGAAAATGTTCTCTGTGTCAGTGATCCGCAGAACGCCGAAAGGCAATGGAGACGCCCGGCGGACTAGGCGCAATCCCTCCGTGCGGCCCGGTCAGTGATCCGCAGAACGCCGAAAGGCAATGGAGACGGCGCACTATCTGATGGTTGTCTCTTTTCTCTAGTTATGTCAGTGATCCGCAGAACGCCGAAAGGCAATGGAGACTCAAGATGAAGGTATCACCCTCGTCCTCTCCTTTGGATGTCAGTGATCCGCAGAACGCCGAAAGGCAATGGAGACTTTATCCCAAGCCCAAT
>CAZODO010000136.1:2293-14069 GCA_964578605.1 uncultured Verrucomicrobiota bacterium
GGTGTCCGACTGTGCCGCGTCAGTGATCCGCAGAACGCCGAAAGGCAATGGAGACTTTATCCCAAGCCCAATGGTGTCCGACTGTGCCGCGTCAGTGATCCGCAGAACGCCGAAAGGCAATGGAGACCGCGGGCACTCTCATGGTATCCTGTTAAGCCTCAGCGGGTCAGTGATCCGCAGAACGCCGAAAGGCAATGGAGACGCGGAGCGTAATGATCTTCTCTGCTGGGATTTCTTGCGGTCAGTGATCCGCAGAACGCCGAAAGGCAATGGAGACCAAAAAGAGTTCAGCAAAACGATGAGCGCTTTGGCTCATTGTCAGTGATCCGCAGAACGCCGAAAGGCAATGGAGACTCGGCCGACGGTGCCGACGATTTACCCGCCTTTTCCGTCAGTGATCCGCAGAACGCCGAAAGGCAATGGAGACCCGCCCTCCGCCATATCGAACTTAGGCGAGGGGATGCCGGTCAGTGATCCGCAGAACGCCGAAAGGCAATGGAGACAAGTGGATTCTACCATTCTGTCCCGATGATTCTCCCGTGTCAGTGATCCGCAGAACGCCGAAAGGCAATGGAGACCCCTTGATCGACACCGGGAACTCCTCCCGGTCCCAGAGTCAGTGATCCGCAGAACGCCGAAAGGCAATGGAGACCGCCGCACGCTCTGCCAACGCTTGCGCACGGATCACGCGTCAGTGATCCGCAGAACGCCGAAAGGCAATGGAAATCCCGCCGTCCAAGACGGATGCTGTTTCTCCTACCTGCCGAGGAAAGCGAACCGGCCTCCCATCTCCCGGAGAAACCGCTCGATCCGCGCCAAGAGTGCCCGCTCCAGTTCCCGCTCGCTGTGTTTGTCGCCCAACTCCAGGAAGTCGAAAGCGTATTCGTCCTTCACCGCCAGCTTGGCTTGGTCGCGGTATTTGTACTCAACATAGAACTGGCGCATAAGCGCGAATGCACGCCAATGGACGCGAATGAACGCGGAAGGAGTATGGCGTGAGGTTGCGTCTGACCCACGGATCGTATTGGCTCACCTCGACGGGGAAGAGAAAGTCACCTGGACCACAGCCCGTTGTTGAATTGCGCCAAAGGTCGATTGCGAGGCAGTATTCAAGATTCTAAATTTGACCACCTCATCCGACAGGAGGGGGAAAATGTTTACAAATGTGTACACTTCTGCAATAGGCTTATGTTAAACAGGTTGGAATCAGAAATGTCACGCCTCCGTTCGGGAATCGGGTTTGTTGAATAAGAATTCCTGCATCTTCGCTGTGACAATGATTGTGTGGCGCAAACGCGTCCATCAGCGAAGGCCGAAGTAGCCATGCTCGATCTTCCACAGGCCGGGCAGGTCGCGGGGAATTCTGCCCATGAACCTCAAAACAGTTGACTTGGTTACCAACCACTTGCGCGTTTTGAGGTTCATGGGCGCAGTGAGCGCAACGCTGTTCCGGGGTGTTCTCATTTTAGGCAGGGCGACATTTGGCTCAGATCGTTGTCACGGGCATGTCGCCTGCGGTGCTGGCCGAGATTCGCAGAACGCCGAAGGCCAATGGAGACGGCGCTGCAGCTATCGGGTGGCGTTCGTGAGTCGAAGCGCGATATCCTCGGTGAACGACGGTGATTCGAAGCGGCGCACACCGGTCGAGTGGTCAAACTCCTCGCGAGCCTCGACGGTGCCGCGCTTGGTGTCGAGCCACTCGGCTTTGAAATGGCCGCCAGGGAGTTCGAGCTCGAGGGTGCTGCGACCGGGCTGGGTTTGGTCCTTTGGCGCGCGCAAGTAAATGGCGTAGGCCTTTCCAGGCTGGGTCAGGGCCCGGGCGGTCCCGTCCTTCGGGGCGTGTGCTTTGATGCAGCGGTTATCCGGCGCCATCTTCACAAAATCAAAGCCATTCAGGAACTCCACCAGGATGCGCATTTGTTTGCGAAAACCCGGATTGCCGCCGCCGGGCTGTTTTGCGGGATACACAAACGTGCCATCTTCGTGTTCGGCGGTGAAGGAGTAATCGAGGTTATTGTAAAGCCCGCCGCCGGCGATCATAAAATCCCAGGCCTCAGTCCGGTAGGGGGCGTCGTGGGTGCCGCGAAACCCGGTCTCGTTGTCGCCAAGGACCTTGTTCAAGTGGTAATTCAGCGCCACGGCGTCCGGAGGGGCCGCGTAATGGAAGTTGAAGATGGCGATAGCCGGATGCGGATTCTCCACCTTGGCGGAATGATTAGCGATGTTCTGGGAGATGAGCTTCTTATGCGGATGATTCTTTTGGGCGTCGACGATGATATCGGCAATATGCCCCTGCCACTCGAGGGTCACGCCGCCAAAGTAAGGTTCGTTGCAGATCTCGTAATAGAGATTGCCGAAGTCTTTCAGTTCCTCGACCATTTTGCGGACCATTTTTTCCTGGATGGCGAGAAGCCCGCCGCTCTTGTCCAGCGTGTACACGTTGGTGCGTGAAATGGCCCCGAGGTTGTTGACATTATTGACGGGATTGAACGGGCTCAGCTTCCATTGCGATTCATCGTAAAATGGGCAAAACAGGTTGAGTTCAACGACCACTCCGCGATCGCCGGCTTTCGACACGAAGTCGCGGAGCCGATCAAAATACGCGGGGTTCCACCGCCCGAGATCATACTTGCCATCCGCCATCGCCCAAGGGCTGATGAACCGGCCGGGGGCAGGCGCCAGTGAGTTTTGGGCGATATTGAACGATCCTTGAGGCTCGCAGTAGGCGCCGCCGGTAAAGGTGCGGGTCAGGTTGAGCTTGTCCGCCGCCAGCGTGTCGAAGTACTTCACATAATCGAAGTCCAGGTTCAACACCGCGCCGTAATGCTCCGCCGAAGTGATCAGCACGGTGGGTTTGCCACGCCAGAGGAAATAATGCGGGTTGTCCGGGTGCAGTTGAAGGGTGCCATTCTGCGCCTGGGTCGCGCAGGCGAGACTCGACAGGACCATGGCGGATAGCAGGAGGGCTTTCATGTTGCTGGTTTGTTTACCAGAGCGCGCCAGAGGAGTCATGTCTTTGTCAGCAGTTCTCAGTTTGGCTTCTTGCTGTGTCTTTGTCGCACGGCATCGGAGCGTTTCGGCCGTCTGACGCTCCGAGACGAAGTGCGGGCCTAAGGAAATCGGGAATGTGCAATCTTCCAGGGCCGGCCCGGCGTTCCGGCCCACCCTTGGCTCGGCCGGGGGTCCGGCCTTACCGATGCTTCCGCAAAAGGTAGCCCGCCAAAGCGTTCCGAATCGACGGAAACGCGATAGCGTCCGGGGAAACGTCCTCCGGTTTCAGCCAGCAATAGCTTTCGACCCCGTCCAGCGCCGCCAGGTTGTCCGTAGTCTTCGGGCGACCGATATAGAACAGGTCCAGCACCGGGTAAGTAACTTCTTCGTAAAGGTACTCGTTCGACTGCGAATCCAGGTAAGCCATGGACGCCATCTCGAGCCCCACTTCCTCGCGAATCTCCCGGCGCACGGCTTCCTCGGCCGTTTCCCCGGCGTCAACAAACCCGCCGGGAAGGGCCAGCTTGCCCTTGGCAGGTTCCTTCGCCCGCCGAATGAAGAGCACCGCGCCGTCGGAATCCAGGATGAATGCCGCCGCGGCCGTCGACGGGTTGAAGAAGTAAACAAAACCGCAGCGATCACAGTGGAAGGCGCCACGCGCTGAATCCGTTCGGCCTGGAGAGGCACAGCGCGGACAGAACCGAAAATGGTTGATCGCCCTCATGCAGACCCAGCTTGCCCTTACGACGCCACGGAGTAAAGGCCGGGGGGGGCGCAGTGCCGGGGGGACGCAGGCAGCGCCTGGATACGGGGTTCACCCGTAGTTCACCCGTAGTTCACCCGTAGATGACCCGTAGATGACCCGTTGGGCAACGGGTGAACTACGGGTCATCACCGGGTCATCTACGGGGCATCCACGAGATCCGGGCGGGGACCGATTCGGCGCGCCCTCTATCCGCTTGAACCCCGCCAATCGTTCAAGGCGGTCCTGGCAGATTGAAAACTCGCGCGGAAACCCCTATGTTTGGCCCATGGCCGAAAGCGCGGAACCGCTCGTCCTGCCCGATCTTGGACAGGAGGAAGAGACCCAATCACGGGAAGATCTGGAGCCGGGTTACCTGGTGATCTGCTGGGACGATCCGGTAAACCTGATGGATTACGTGACGCATGTCTTCCAGAAGGTGTTCAATTGGCCCAAGCAGAAGGCCGAATTCCACATGCTGCAGGTCCACAACCAGGGGAAAAGCGTTCTGGCGCGCGAGAGCATGGAGAAGGCCGAGCATTACGTGCATCAACTCCAGAAGTACACCTTGCACGCAACGATGGAGCGCACGGAGTGAAATTCGTCAAAACGGACGGCGACCACCTCGTTTTCCAGATAGGGAAACGGGAGAAATCCCTATTGATTCAGCTGTTAAAGTTGTACCCGGTCGTCCCTCCCGCACACCATAAGATCAGCACGAACGAGGAGGACCCCAAGGCCGAGAGCGCCCAGCATCTGCTGGATGAAGCGCTCGCGGAACACCGGGCGGAAAACCGCCAGCACCTCCTGGCGATGATCGAAGATTCGAGCCGGTTTCAAGAGGCCTCCACCGGATACCGGCTTCGCCTGACCCCGGGGGAAGTCGAGTGGTTGCTGCAAGTGCTCAATGACATCCGGGTGGGGAGCTGGCTCCTTTTGGGCGAACCGGACGAACGTCATGGCAAGCGCTTGCGAATTAGTTTGAAGAACGCCCGCCATTTATGGGCGATGGAACTGGCGGGGCATTTCCAGTTCATCCTGCTGTCGGCTGGAGAGCGGTAAGCGAGGCTCTCAGAACGTGATCGAGAGCCCGCCGTCCACCACCACGCATTCGCCCGTCATGTAGCTGCAATCCGGCCCGGCCAGGAAAAGGATCACGCGGGCGATCTCCTCCGGTTGGGCGGCGCGCGCCAGGGGGATCTTTCTCCGCTTGACGTAGATCTCCCGGAACGTGTCCGTTTCCAGTTCATTGACGCCATGGGCCCGGGACATCGCGGTATCGACAAACCCCGGGGAAACGCCGTTGACAAGAATCGCATGGGGCGCCAATTCGACCGCCAGCGTCCGCGTGAGTTGATCCAAGCCGCCTTTCGCCACGTCGTAATGCGAAGACTGGCCTTCGGCAAGGAATCCGTGGACGGAAGAAACATTCACAATCCGCCCGCCCCGCCCGGCTTTCACCATGCGGACCGCCGCCGCGCGCGCGCAACGCACCGCACCCAGCAGGTTGACTTCGAGGACTTGCATCCAGTCCGCCTGGGAATCCCGGACGAAGTCGTGTTTCCTGGAAAGAGCGGCGTTGTTGACCAGGATGTCAACCGCGCCAAACTCACGCTCCGCGGCCGCAATCAACTCCTCGGCGGCATCGGTTCGGGCCAGATCGGCCACGATGGCCAGGGCTTTTCCGCCACGCTCCTGAATGGCTTGCGCGGTCTCTTCCACCTCGCCATGGGTTCGGCCATTCACGACCACCGCAGCTCCCTCAGCGGCCAACAGCTCCGCCGCGGCCCGGCCAATGCCACGTCCACTGCCGGTGACGACGGCCACTTTGTCCTGCAAACGCATCATCAGGGTAACGCAAATGAAAAGACGGGCACACCCGGCGTGCGGGTTTGCCCGTTCTGAACTCGTTTGCCAGCGGCCGATTGGGCGACCGTCCGGCTTCCTTAAACTTTGGCAGGCACAACGAACGGCTCGCGATACTCGCGCGTCAGCAATTCGTTCGCCTTGGAATCGCCAAGGAATCGCTCGGTCTTGGGATCCATCGTCAGCACGGGGCCCAACGTCGCTTTCGGATCGTTCAGGTCCACCCCGTTGGCCGATAGGTGCTCCGCCATCCGGTCAAAGGTCGCCACCGCATCGCGACTGCCGCGAATCTTCTCACGGATCTCGTCCGGCGACGCAAGCGCACCCAGACGGTAGGAGATGTTGCCGGTATGGCACAACGCGCTGGAAAGGTGCCCCTCGAGGATGTCCGCCCTCAGATCCGTGACCTTCCGCGACCGGACCGCTTGGAGGAAGTTCGCGTAATGATCCTTGGCGCCCTTCCATCGGCGGATCTCCTTTTCCTGTTTGTCGTAGGCGATGGCTTCGCTGTAGCTCGGGACCACCACGGTGCCGCCTTCGCAATGCACAATCACCGCAATGCTGCCGCCCATGAACTTGTCCATTCGTTCCGAACCCGTCTTTTCGGGCAAACCGCGCACCTCGAAGATCAGCGGGGCGTCCGGGTAATCATGGAACACGATCTGCGTATTCGGCGTCTCGCCATCATCGATGTAACTGAATCTTCCGCCGACGCTGAAAACGCGCGGCGAGAGCGCATTCACCCCCAGGAACCAACGGGAGATGTCCATTTGATGGATGCCCTGATTGCCGAGGTCGCCATTGCCGGTCGCCCAAACCCAGTGCCAATCGTAATGCAGTTTGGCGCGGTTCAAGGGACCCTTCGGAGCCGGGCCGCACCAGAGGTCGTAATCGATATTGGAGGGGATCTGCTGCGGGGCGTCCACTTTGCCGATGCTCTTGCGGCGCTTGTAGCACAGGCCGCGGGCGATCAGAACCTTGCCCAGGTTGCCCGCCCGGACCCAAGCGACCGCTTCCTCGAGTCCCTGGCTGGACCGGCTTTGGGTGCCGGCCTGGACGATGCGCCGGTACTTGCGCGCGGCTTCCACCGCCTGCCCGCCTTCCCAGACGTTGTGGGAAATCGGCTTCTCGACATACACATCTTTGCCAGCCTGGCAGGCCCAAACTGTCCCCAGCGAATGCCAATGGTTCGGCGTGGCGATGGATATCGCGTCCACATTCTTGTCGTCGAGCAACTGGCGGATGTCGGTGTAAGCGGAGATGCCTTCACCGCTTTCGATGAACGAACGCATTCCCCTAGCCAGAATGTCCTTGTCCACGTCGCACAAGGCGACAATGCGCACTTTTTCGCCATTCTTGCGCAAGCTGCGGTAGCCATTGATGTGATCGCTACCCCTTCCGCCAAAGCCGACCACCCCGATCCGAATGTCTTCATTGGCTCCGGCGATCTGCGACCATCCCCGGGCAGGAAGACCCAGTGCGGCCGTGGTGAAGAGAGACGTTTTGAGAAACGAGCGACGCGTGAGTTGATTCATAGACTGCTTTTGAGTTTCAGGGTTAGGGATTGTTCTTGGAGGCCTTGCTGGCGGTCTCGGCGACGTAAAGATCGTATTGCCCGGCCACATCCGACTGCTTCTCGTCGCCGTTATGCATATAGAACCGATACCGGAATGTCATGCTCGAACCCGCCGGAACCGTCAGATTGCCCGTCCCAGCCGGTTTGCTCTCGAAATCGTGAATGCCAAACGGGTTCGCGGCGAACAAACCATAATCGCGCACGTGCCACCAGGTGGGATGCCGCGGGTTTTCCGGATGATCAAAGATGGCGATTCCCACCGTCTTGCCTTGCACCGGGCCGTAATAGTCACACCACTTCGCGCGCTTCCCCCAAGTCGCACCGTCCTTCAACCCCTCGCTATTCACAATGTGGCCAAGGCCAGGCTTGCCCTTCGGCCCTTTTAACCGCATGGACTCCGCGATGCGCACCCCCATCGTCCCTTCCTTGGTATCGCCAAAGGTCACGTCGCCTTCGGTCGCCTGGATAGTGATCTCGAAATCGAACAGCCGCTGATCCGAACGATTGTATATCCGCCAGGTCCGGAAATCGGTGCAGACCGTCTTGCCATCGGTCTCGATCAGCTTGTTGAAGCTCTTGATGATCCCCACCTCCGGACCAGACTGAACCCGCTCGAACTTTTGGTGAACGGTTCTTCCCGACTTCGGCCCTTCCGCCCAGAAGTCCTGCCCGTTCACGTTGCCATGGGCATACCAAACGGATCGTTGGTGCGGATGATCCCGTTCTTCGTCGGGAACCTCTTTCATGGGCCAGTTCCGGGTCATCGGCACCCCGCCAGGGCCAAGCACAGGATATAAGAACGGCCGCGAAACGTTCTGGTAATGGTACTCGGCAAAGGGTTCCCCTCCGATATCGATCACCAAGCGCCCGTCCTTCTCGGCGATGTTCACCCCGCCTTCTTTGACGTGGGGCGGTGTGAACCGCGGCTTTGACGTTTCCTGGGCATCGACTGGCAGCGCTGTGGATACTGCCAGAAGGGCCATTCCAAGCCAGCAAACTTCCTTCTGGGTCATTGGCTCGAATCGTATCCACCTGCCGGATAAGCGGTCAACGGAAAACAACGGAGCGCAGCGATGAAGCAGGCCGCATCCGCTTCAACGACCTCAGGAATGGCATCCGCCCCAATCAAGATCGGATCATTGTCAGGATCATCTTGAATCGCGTGAGCGCCTTGAGCCCATGAGGTTGGTTTGCGGGCATGAGAAGCAGCTCCCCTTCCCGAACGCGGTGTGGTTGACCGGAAATGGTGATTTCCGCATCGCCTTCCACCACGTGAACGAGCGCGTCGAAGGGCGCGGTGTGTTCGCTCAAACCTTGGCCTTCGTCAAACGCGAAGACCGTCACATTGCCCGTGGGCTTCTTGACGACTTCGCGGCTCACGACCGCGCCGTCCTGGTAAGTGACGAGATCGAGAGCTTTGGCAACGTAGCCAGAGGCAAGCCCTTTTGGTTTGGAGGTCAAGTTGGATTCCATAGTTGGTCAGTTCAATGCTGGTGTTGCGAGAGCTCGTGATCAGTCGCTTCTGCGCCGGCTTCGGCAGCATCACCGTGGTGCGCACCAATGGCCTGCGCTGCCTGGTGCAAACCCTCGACGTAATGGACGTATGCCACATAGGCCGCGACGAACTCGCGTCCGGCCTTCACATTGTGCTCGGCATGGACCTTCTTTTCGTGTGCTTCGGCCAGGCGGCGTCGGATCCCAGCAGCGGCTTCTTCGGTCACTAACTTAACCAGGTTGTCGGCGGAACCGCTCTCCAAAGCCTTATCGGCTTGCTCAAGAGCCGGCTCAAGTGCTGCCCCCGCAGGTTTTAGTCCGGTGAACGGCGCGCCCTCTCCCGCCCGATGGACTCGCACGAGCGTCTCGAAGAAGAATTGGTCAGCCAGTTCGCGGGCCTCCGGTGTTTTGTTGCGCACGGCAAGCGTTTTCGCGAAGGCAGACCTAATCTCACTATCGCCGTCCGGCTTCACCCATTTCAAGACAGACGTCACGTCCATTTTCTCCAGAGCCGCCTTGGCCGCAACGACCACCGGCCCGTCCATCGTGTCGCAATGGGCGCGGGCAGTCTGCGGGAATGTCAACGCCACGCCAACCAGGGCGCTGGCTAGCACTGTCGTTAGGCCGAACATGATGTTATTCATAGGTGAAATTCGATCCAGGGACCGGTGGGTGAGTTGATGTGCGTCAAGGATTTGCTCAACTGGCCGAGGGCATAGCCGACAGAGCCACAGGTGCTCAGCACCAATCCCGAAGTTGCAGCACCAAAACCGGGACCCAGGTGCTGGCGAGTCGGCCCAGCGCCCGCAGACCGACAAAAGACGCAGGGGAGCTAACCGGTCGAGACCTGGTCTGTTTTGCGCTCTGGCACATCAGGACGCGTGAAGGCATTCTAACCCCGCTATGGCCGACCGCTCCGGCCAAGCTGCGTTGGGCCAGGAAGCCTTCGGCGACACTCGCACGTTCCGTGGCTTCGCACGCGTAGAACCTGCGACGTTACACCACGGCTGCTTTGTCACCTTTGGACCGTTCATCACGGCCGGAGCGTTGGAGCAGCATGCGGCAGGGCTTTCACTCTGCCCGCCGATTGACGCCCAGCCGTCGTTGTGTTTAGTTGGGCGCGCATATGCCTGTTCCCATCCTCCTCCGTTCTTCGCGAGTGTCTCCGATGAAAAGTGTGGTCCTGGCAATCCTTTTATTTCAAGGCCTCGCAGCCGGAGTTTACGCGGACGACTGGCCGCAATGGCTGGGCCCGCAGCGCGATGGCGTCTGGCGCGAAGCGGGTATTCTCGATACTTTTCCAAAGAGTGGTCTGAAATTCCGCTGGCGGGTGCCGATCAACGGCGGATACACGGGCCCAGCGGTCGCGCGGGGGCGCGTCTATCTGATGGATCATCCGTTGGCCGAGGGTGCCACCCTTCCCGATGACGCTTTCGCACGCGGCGAAATCCCCGGCAGAGAACGTGTGCTCTGCCTGAACGAAGCCGACGGCAAACTCGTTTGGCAGCACGCATACGATTGCAGCTACACTGTCAGCTACCCTGCGGGACCGCGGGCCACGCCGACGGTTTGCGACGGCAAGGTCTACACCCTTGGCAGTGAGGGAAATCTGGTTTGCCTGGACGCGGAAGACGGCACCGTCTTGTGGGCGCGCGATTTCAAGAAGGATTTCGGGGTCAAGACGCCTACATGGGGCTTCGCCGGGCATCCGCTCGTGGACGGCAAAAAACTCATCTGCCTGGCAGCCGGAAATGGCAGTGTGGCTGTGGCATTCGACAAGGACACAGGCGCAGAATTGTGGCGCGCCCTCAGCGCGAAAGAACCGGGCTATGCGCCGCCGATGCTCTACGAATTCGCCGGGAAGCGGCAGCTCATTATCTGGCATCCCGAAGCCGTGAACGCGCTCGATCCAGAGACGGGAAAACTCTTCTGGACCCATCGGCAGACGCCGTCCGTTCGGTTTGGAATGAGCATCTCGACACCGCGCCAGGCCGGTGACCTTCTTTTTCTCACCTCCTTCTACAATGGCTCGCTGCTGCTGCGCGTCGATTCGGATCAGCCGTCGGTCGTTTGGAAGAGCAACAAGGTCAGCGAGAAAGACACGGACGGTTTGCACACCGTGATGGCCACTCCCTGGATTGAAAGCGGCCACATTTATGGCCCTTGCAGCTACGGCCAGTTTCGATGTCTTAGACTGGAGACCGGCAAGCGTTTGTGGGAAACCTTCGCGCCCACCGCTGGCCAGTCGGAACGCTGGGGCAACGCGTTCATCGTCAAAAACGGGAACCGCAACTTCCTGTTCAGCGAGAAGGGTGATCTGATCATAGCCAACCTGAGCGCAGAGAAGTACGACGAACTCAGCCGCGCGCACCTGCTCGATCCGGTCAATCGCGACCCTGGGCGCCCTGTCGTCTGGTCGCATCCGGCCTTTGCCAACAAATGCGTCTATGCTCGGAATGACAAGGAGATCGTCTGCGTGTCGTTGGCAGCCCCGTGACATTGCGGAATCCCCGGCCGGGACTTGCCGATGACTCGGGCTGGACGGCATTCGAACCTGCGGAGCTCCATTTTGAACTGGCGGATAACCTCGGGCTCGACCTGGCGGCCGTCATGCGCGCCAAGCTCGCCCAGCGCTCCTGCCAAGCTGCGTTGGGCGAGGCAGGCAGCCTTTGAGTATCCCGGAAACCACCAAACCGAGTTCGGGGAGGCAAGTTCTACACCGAACGGCTTCCAGAGCCACTCCGCGGTCCTTGGCGTCGCGCGCCCTTAATGCGATCGGACGGTCGCTGTTGTTGAACTGGGTGCGGTCCAGGAACAGGCCCTTAGCACGTGCTGCAGAACGGTGGGCGCTGTTGCGCGCCTTGGAAATTGATTTCCACTTGCCATCCGGCGAGATGCTGGCATCTTTCCTGTCACGTTCGTGCGGATTGGAGTCCGTTCTTTGGTTAATCGCGTTGTTGTCCGTGCGAGACGGTTAACAAAGGGCGGAGACAAAGAACAAAGCCGCCAAACGTAAACCGGTCATAATCAGACGGTTGCCTCGGTAGCTCAATGGTAGAGCAGTTGACTCTTAATCAATTGGTTCTAGGTTCAAGTCCTAGCCGGGG
>CAZODO010000137.1:0-14004 GCA_964578605.1 uncultured Verrucomicrobiota bacterium
ACGGAGGAAATGGGATGGGGCGTTGCGGGCCCGGGCTTCTGGAAGAACCACCTTGACGCGTGGCCGGTCGACCAACTGGAAATCGCCGGCGTTGTCTACACGAAGGTACAAGCGGCGGCCAAGATGATCAATGGGGCCGACAAGCGGCGCACCCTGTTCCGTTCGCTTGTTGCAGCTCGATTAAATGTGGCGGCAGGCGCCGAAGACGCGTGCATCGTTGAGACACTTAAAGAAGCCGATGCCTGGCTGGCACTGCGCCCGGATCACGAGGTCCAGGGAAACGACCCGGCCTGGCAAGAAAAGGGCAAGTTCCTTAACGAGACCCTTGAGCAGTACAACGAGGGCCTATTGTGCGCTCCGAAACGTCACGAATCCCTCACGCCTGTCTCCCTCAAGCCCGAGCGGCTGCGAAAGGTGGAGGGCAAGGCCAAGGAATTGCAGTTGCGGATCTGCGGTCAGAAAGGCCGAACGGTCATCCTGCAAAAATCCGGCGACATGCAGAAGTGGGTCGACGTTGCGGTCTTGGAGAACCTCTTCGGAGTAAGCGATGTGCTCAGCAAGGAGATAGTAGCCGACGAAGCCCACTATTTCTACCGCGTCGTGTTTCCGAAAGGACCCGCCCAGGCCCCGAAGCAAGCCCCTGATTCACCGCGGCCTTTCATGGTGGTCGGCCATGACCATCTGGTTGTGCTCGAGGCCATCACCTACCAGGGCACCCTTCACATCGCCGGAAACAACAACAGCGTGGAGGGTGGCGGCGACGGCCCCGTGGCGATTATCGCGGGTGACCTGATTGTCACCGGGAATCATAACAAGGTCTCCAACCTTGAGGTGTTGGGGAGGGTCATCGTGCTGGGGAACGAGAATGAGGTTGATGTGGGCAGCACAGAGAATGTTGACGAGGAGAGCGACGAAGATTCCGGGTCCTGACCGCCCGGAACTTGCGCCTCGCTCCTGACGGCCCTGGAGGAAGATGACCCTGTGGCAGAACGGCCACAGGGTCTTCCTTATTCCGCGAGAAACCAGCGAGGCCGCAGGCGTGGCCCAATCCTCTCGGCCGGTCCAGCGGCACACTGAGGCGTCCCGGCTTAATTGAGCAGCCGGTACCAGTTGTCCCGCTGGTGCGGTTCGTACCCCAGGTCGGTAATCAACCGGCGCATGTCGTCAACGCTCATGCAAAAGCTGGCGCCCGCCCGCGATACGACGTTCTCCTCGATCATGATGCTGCCAAGATCGTTCGCGCCGTATTTGAGCGCTACCTGGCCGATCTCAGGTCCTTGGGTGACCCATGAGCTTTGGACGTTCAAGAAGTTATCGAGATAAATGCGGCTGAGCGCCTGGGTTCGCAAATACTCGTGAGCGCCCACGGTCGAAGCGCGCAGGCGCGTGTTCTCGGGCTGGAAGGTCCAGCCAATAAAAGCAGTAAACCCTTTGGACTTGTCCTGCTGCTGGCGCACCCGGTCGAGGTGCTCAATCCGGTCCTCGACCGTTTCGACATGGCCGAACATCATCGTGGCGGACGAGTTCAACCCCAGCCGGTGCCCCACGTCCATGACTTCCAGCCAGTCGTTGGTCTTGGCTTTCAGCGGGGAAATGCGTTGGCGCACCCGGTCGACAAGGATTTCCCCGCCGCCTCCGGGGATGGAGCCCAAGCCGGCCTTCGCAAACTGGCGGATGATCTCCTCGAGAGGCAGGCCAAAGGTCTCGCGGAAATGGATGAACTCGCTGGGGCTGAACCCGTGGATATTCACGCTCGGGAACTTGGACTTAATGCGCCCCAGGAGGTCCAAATACCATTGGAGGCTCAGTTTCGGGTGATGGCCGCCTTGCAAGAGGATCTGCGTGCCGCCCAGAGCCACGGTCTCCTCGATCTTCTGGTCCAAGTCATCGAACGCGATGACGTAGGCGTCGGGGTCCTTTTCGACGCGGTAAAAAGCGCAGAACTTGCAGTAAACGTTGCAGATGTTGGTGTAGTTGATGTTCCGATCGATGATGTAGGTGACGATCTCGTTCCCGCGTCCTTCGTAGGCTTGGGCTTTTGCGAGTTGCCGGCGCCGGTCGGCCAGGGCTCCAAGCTCTTCCAAAGGAAGACGGAAAAGAACCAGGGCTTCGACCTGATCGATCCGGTGTCCGTCCCAAACTTTCTGGAGGAGCGAGTCCAGCGAAGGGTTGTCCATCATGGCTGGCCAGGATTTGCAGGCGGTAAATTGGTGGAACTGACGGCTGCCGAAGGCGCGTTGGTGCTGCCGGAGAAGGCCCCGGCAGGCAAGCCCAAATTGGTGCGCAACTGCGCGGCGAGAACGGGCGGCAATCCTTCGTGCGGATTGAGCAACTGGGTCAGGACCGCTTCCTTGACTTCGGCAATTTCCGGGAGACCCACCCGCTTGACGGATCGTTCACCGATGGCTTCCTGGAACCGTTCCCGGAAGCGCTCGGCAAAATTCAGGTAATTCTCCGCCTGGACGCCCTCGCCGATGGCGACGTTCCAAAAGAACTCACGAATCAATCCCACCAGAACCGCTTTGGCATCGTCGTGGCTGGTTTCGCCGACGGTTTCCTGGGCGCGATCCAGCGCGTATTCCTCGAGCGTCTGATTGGGCGGGATGATCTCGGGGTAGGCTTCCTGGAGCTTCTTCCACCAAACCTCGGCCTGGCTCCGCTGGCCGTAGACATACAGGTAGTAGACCGCCCAGCGCAGGAAGTTGCGGTGGCCGGTGGCGATGTTGCTGCGCATCTCGGGCTCGGCGTCCATCATCTCCTGGTACGCTTTGTCGGCCTGGGCCACGATCGCCACGTTGGGGCCATAAAGAGGGAATTCGCTCTCCGCGGTTGGATAAATCAGGCGCCCCCGCCTGAACGCCAGCTGCAGCGATTGGAAGATGACGCGCCGGCAGGTGATGAGATCTTCCTTCTTGAGCTTGCGCTTGTCGGTCTTGTTTAGAGCGACATAGGCCCAGTAAATCGCGTGGCTTTCGGGCAGGTGCCACTCGAGCGGACCGTAACGCTCGTCGGCCTCCTTCATCCAGGCGGGGTTCATTTTGAACCGCTCGCGCAGGGTGGTCGCCCGCTGGACGGCTTCCGGAGTCTGGGGGTTGATCAGTTCGTCGAAATTAGGCCGCGCCCGACCGAACAGGGCGTCCATTTCTTTGATCCAGGCCGCCTTATACAGCATGTGGGCGTCATCGAGGTCCGCACCCATCTTGTGCTGGAAGTGCCAGGCCAATTCCCGGTAGATCAGCGGCTCGTTGGGGTTGTACTTGAGCGCTTCGTCGCGCAGCAGTTCGATGCCGCGGCGAACCCAGGGCCAGCGATCGCGGGGATCGGTGAACTTGACCGAGATGTTGTAGGACATGTTCCAAGCTTGGTTCACCCACACAGAAACGAAGTGAGGCTGCAGCTTGGTGATCCAGTCCGCCAGTTGGACCATTTCAAAGAACTTGTCCTGCTCCTGAAGATCGCTGGCCCGAATCCAAAGCATGTTGGCAATCAGGCCGCGGAACCCGCCAAGCGCCACGGTGGTGAACGCCAGCATGGGCGGCGCGTTCTCCAAGGGCGGCAGGCGCGTCAACCCAAGCCGGTCACGTGTGACATTGAGGCGGCCCTGGGTGAACGAAACCAGGAGAAGCAATAGCGCCATCCCCAGCACCAAGCCCCCTTTGTAAAGGCGGGCGTTTAACAGAGCCTTTCGGTCCGCTTGAATCACCGTCAAGTTCGGGCGGACAGGTCCGGACCGCGCCGCAGGTGGACGGGCGGGCGGCCGCGCTTCGGGTCTTGGGAGAGTGGACGGTTCCATGGAAGCCGCGCGTTACGAAGTTCCTTGGGCGGTGGCCAATTCGCGGCGGGTAAAGACCCAGATTCCGATGGCCGCCAGGACGCCGCATAGCAAAACACCGATCTGCAGAAAGGCCAGCGTCAACTCGGCGCCCGAAATGGTGCGTCCGGTGCTGAGCGAGTCGATCGGGGAGAACCCGCGAACCAGGTTGATCAAGTTGAGAAGCCACTTAAACAGAGGCAGCGCCACGCGGTCGATCAGAGTGGGTTCATTGGCCATCCCCGTCTCGTGGTTCACCTCGAAGATCGTGCCTTGCTCCAGAATCAGCGAGATCGTGCCCGTGGACATCCCCACAATGAGCACGCCCACCGAGAAAAACGCCGCCACGGGAAACGAGAGGAAACTCGACGCCATCAGGCCAACGGCCGCCAGGAAAGCCAGCCAGAGGAAGACGATGGCCACGCCCCGGGCGTAATTCATGGCAAACCCGCCTTGCCGGTAAAGCACCTCCATCCCGTCTTCGACAGGAAAGAGCAGGACGGAGCTGCTCCGGTTGACGAAGTTGATGGTGAGTTTCCCCGTTTCGTCGATCAATTCTGAAGGGACCGGGAACTCGTGGTAGGTCTCAGACGCAAGGCTCATGGGCTCCGTTTCGTAAGAGCGAGCGGTTCCGAAGTCGCCCACGACCCAATATCCAAGGTAGGTCTTGCCGGTGCTGTAATCGGCGGAGTTGAACTTCACGCGCAGAAACAGGGGCCGGCCTCCCAGTTCCTCTTTCCGCACGCCGAGATCAATGACCCAAGGCTTCCGGTAGTCCGGCGGCGCTATCTGGTCCCGCGCCTTGAGTTGCTCCCGAACCTGGCGCTCGACGAAAGCCATGTCCGAAAGAGGCACCGGACTCTCCTGGAGCCGATGCTGGATGATGCGCTTGACCTCCGGTTCGTAATCAGGAACAGGCGGCTTGGCGGAGCCGCGTGCGACCAGGATTTCGTTACGAAGAACGGCCTGCTCCTCCGCGGGGAGGCGTTGCGCGCGCCATTGGAGCAACAGAAAGACGGCCCCGGCGGAAAGCGCAAGGAGGATGGCGTTCACAGCAAGGATCCCGAGCCACTTGCCCAGCCAGATTTGCCACCGTGCCACCGGCTTCACCACGACCATTTGGATTTGGCATTCCTCGACATCCCGCGCGAGGGTGCCGCAGGCCAGCCAGAGGGTGGCGAAACCAAGCAGGACCGTGATGAGCGACAGCGTGTAGGTGAGCAGGATCTGGGTGAAGCCGCGCGCGGTGCCGTCATCCTTGAGGATCAGCGGCAAGGCCACCACGCCGCCCAGCAGGATGACGGCGAGCAACAAAACCAAGCGGAAGCGAAAGGCCGCTTTGACCGTCAACCAGGTTATTGCCAGAAGTCGCTGCATCAACGTTCTCCGCCCTCCCGCCTACTTGGGCTTGCCCACGAGCGAAGCCAGTCGCTCGTTCGCTTTCTCCAGGTCGCCCTTCCCCCCCTCCGACGCAGCGGGCGCCTGAACCGCTGGGGCCGGGATTTCGTCCGCTCTGCTCAACTCCGCCAACCGGCTATGGTCAACCGCATCCACGGGTCGAGTCTCCTGCGGCGGCGCGGGAACAGATGGCAACGGGGCCGCGAGGCGTTCCAGGACCTTGGAAGCCTGCGATACGGGAGCATCGGCTTCGCCGCGCAAGTAAGCGGCGACCTTGTTGCCCGAGGTTGCCCCGGAGGTCTCCGCCTCGGTTTGCTTCGCTCTGTTAACGACCCCGAGGAAATAGCTCTCCAGATTTTGGGTGGGCGTGTCGATACGCACCTTGTCCGCGGCGACCTCTTCCCGGAGAATTTGCAGCACCCGTTCCAGCGTTGGCCTCGGCAGCAGCGGAACGGTAATTCTCAATTGATCCGGCGCGGCCAGCAGCTCCTTCAACGTCCCCATCGCTCTTACCCGGCCTCCGTAATAAATGACCACCCGATCGCAAACGTCTTCAACATCCGCCAGCAAATGACTGCTCAGAATGACGGTCTTGCCACGCTGCGCCAGGGCCAGGATCAGGTCCTTCACCTCACGGCACCCGATCGGGTCAAGGCCCGACGTCGGTTCGTCAAGGATGATCAGGTCAGGATCATTGATGAGCGCCTGGGCAAGGCCAATCCGGCGCTGCATCCCCTTGGAAAACTCCCCGACTTGGCGGCGGCGAGCATTGGTAAGACCGACCATTTCCAGGAGTTGCTCCGCCCGTTTTCGGCGCTCGCCCGCCGGCAAGGCAAAAAGGTTGCCAAAGAAGTGCAGCGTCTCATCCGAATCCAAGTAGCGGTAGAGGTAAGACTCTTCCGGCAGGTACCCGATGCGAGACTTGGTCGGGACATGGCGAGGCGAGTGGCCAAAGACTTCGATGTGGCCCTTGGTTGGGTACAGCAAGCCGAGCAGCATCTTGACGGTCGTCGATTTGCCCGAACCGTTCGGACCGAGCAGACCAAAGACTTCGCCGCGGCGCACTTCGAAATCCACCTGGTCAACGGCGCGCGCCTTCGGGCGTCCCCAGAAGTCCTTAAACACTTTCGTGAGACCACGGACGGCGACCACCACTTCGCGCGACGCAGCGGAGCGCGTCTCCGTCGCCGTGCTGCCGGAGGAAGCGGCAGGGATTGCGAGTTCAGCGAGAGGCATAGGAGATCGATGCTAGGCCAGGTTCGGCGTCAGTTGCGGGGTGGCAGCGTCCGAAGCGCCAGGGCCCGTTCCACGCGCGGGCGGCAGGGTTGCCGCGGCTTGGAACGGCTCCAGTTCCTCTCCGTAGCGAACGAGGCGGGCGCTGTTGAACACGACGATGAGCGAGCCCAAATTGTGCAGAATCGCGGCGACGACGGGATTCAGGTAGCCAAACGACGCCAGGCTCAATCCTCCCACAATAAAGAACACGCCGAACAAGAAGTTCTGGTTAATCACGCTCCGCGTGCTCCTTGACAGGCGAACCAGGAAAGGCAAACGGCGGAGGTCATTATTCATCAGCGCCACCGTCGCGCTGTGGATAGCGACTTCACTCCCTGCCGCGCCCATGGCGATGCCCAATTCCCCGGCCGCCAGCATGGGGGCGTCATTGACTCCATCTCCGACAACCGCTACCCGGTATCCACGAGACTTGATCTGGCGAACAAAATCGACCTTGTTCTGGGGCAGGCACTCGGCCACGACTTCTTCGCAGCCGATCTCGCGAGCCACTCGAGCCGCCACGGGTTGCCGGTCCCCCGTCACCATCGCGATACGGCGCACGCCGGCTTGGGCAAGGTCTGCGAGCGAATCGCGGGCTTCGGAACGGATCTCGTCCTGCAGTCCAATCCAACCGATGCAGCGCCCCTCCTTGGCGACAAAGATCAAGCTGAAACCTTCCGTTTCGTTCAAGTCGACTGAACCGGCGAAATCCTCGGTGATGCCCTTGTCTTTCAGCCATTGAGCACGCCCGACGATGACGGGAGCGCCTTCCACACGCGCGGTGATGCCGCGCCCGGCCGTTTCCGCGAAGTCCGCCGGTTCCGGAAGCGTCACACCGGCTTCCTTGGCCAGGTTCACAAGCGCCTTCGCGGTGGGATGATTGCTGTACTTTTCAGCGGAGGCGGCCACCCGGAGCAGCTCGGCAGGGGCCGTTCCTCCGGTCGGGGCGAGACGGCTCACGCTGAGATTGCCGGTCGTGAGCGTTCCAGTCTTGTCGAAGATGAAGGCATTGATTCGCGCAGCGGCTTCGATGTCGCCGACGTTCTTGATAAGAATTCCCAAGCGCGCGGCTGCCGAAAGCGCGGCGACCATGGCGGTGGGTGTTGCCAGGATGAAGGCGCAAGGGCACGCCACCACCAGAACGGAGATCACGTTGCTAAGATTGTGCGTGAAGGCCCACACCAGCGCGCCAATGACCAGCACCAGGGGTGTGTAGTAGACCATGTATTGGTCCACGATCCGCATGATGGGGAGGCGGGTCTTCTCCGCGGCAAGAATCAGTTCCCGGACTCGGCCAAGGGTCGTGTCCTGACCTGCCCGGCTGACGCGGATCTCGAGCACGCCGGTGAGGTTCTGCGTTCCCGCAAACGCTTCGTCACCCGGCTTTTTGTCCACTGGCAAAGATTCGCCGGTGATATTGGCCTGGTTGAACGAGCCTTGCCCCGTGACGATGACGCCGTCGGCGGCGACATTGTCGCCGGGGCGCACGCGGATCACATCGCCCACCGCCAGCTCTTTGGCCGCCACCTCTTCCTCCTTGCCATCGGGAAGCAAGCGGCGCGCTTTGGTGGGCGTCAACTTGATCAGCGATTCGATTGATGCTCGCGCGCCGGCCGCAGTGCGGGTTTCGATGATCTCACCCATGAGCATGAAGAACGCGACCAGTCCGGCGGTTTTGTAATCGCCGGAAGCGAAGGCGGCGAGCACGGCGATGCCGACGAGCTCATTTATGCTCAAAATGCCACGCCGAATATCCTTAAAGGAGGTCCACACGATCGGCGCCCCGAGAATGACCGCACCGATCATGGCACTGAAGCTGGCAACCATCGTGGACCTCTCAAACAGCCAGTCCACAAAGAAGGCGTTAATCACGAAAATGATCCCGATCAGCGTCTGCGAAAGCCGGACAGGCGTATGCTCGTGGTCGTGCCCGCAGCTGGCGCACTCGTGATCGTGACCGTGCTCGTGATGAGGGTCATGATCGGCCTCGGTTCGGCTCAAGAGCGATGTGACTTGCATAGCTGGAAATTCAAAATTGGCGCTGTGTCTACCGCACCGGCGGCGATTGCGGCGCTTGTTGTGGCGATTGCTGTTGTTGCTTGGCGGGCTTGAAGGGCTCCCGATTGAGTTGGAGCCACATCGACCGCTGACCGCCATCCAGGCGCACGATCCGATCCTGTGCGTTCGTTAAGATGCGCCTCATGCTTTCAGTCTGCAACCGGGCGATAAAGAGCTCTGGGTTGCTCCGGTAATGGGGCAACTGCTCCTGGAAATATTCTGCATCGGCCGCGACGCTCTGGAGCAAGCGTTGCGCGGCGGTATTGCCCTCGTTCATGATGCGGCGGGCATCGCCGGAGGCGGTATTGCGGGCGCGGCTGGCATAGGCCTGGGCCTCGGTAATGGTTCGTCCGCGGTCTTGTTCCGCTGCAATGACATTGGCGAAGGCGGTTCGGACATACCGGGGCGGGATGCTTTCCAGCAACGCTTCTTCAATCGAAATGCCAAGGCCCTGTTGTTCGACCAAGTCACGCACGCGCGCCACGGTCCTTTCCCGGAACGCGGGCACTTCTGAGATCAGCGCTTCGTCCACAGTGAACTGGGCCGAGGCATGGATCAGGGCGGAGTCCAGTGCGCTCTGCACCAGGTTGGACGCATTGACGAAGTTCAGCGTGTAGTTCAGGGGATTGTTGATCCGATACCGCAGGGTCATCCGCACGTGAACGATGTTCCCGTCCCGCGTCAGCGTGTAGCCGTCCAACGCCGGGTTCAGCGAGGGCAACGGGTCCGGTTCCGTTCCTGCGAACTCGGCTTCGGGCGTGGTCATGTACCACCCGGTCGTGGACCGGACCGTCTGGATCTGGCTGATCGGAATCCGAACCACCTCGTCGATCGGGTAAGGCAAAGACCAATGCAAGCCCGGCCCCAAGAGCTGGTCCTCGCCGACTCCGACCGGTTTTCCGAACCGCAGCACGATGGCCTTTTCCTGGGATGGCACGGTGAACACACCGGACGCGAAGAACACCACCACCAGGATCACCATGATGATCCGGACGATGGCGAAGCTGCTGCGAAGCGCCTCCGAAAGCGCCTGCGAACCTGCGTCTTCGGGAGCCACCGGTGGAGGCGGCTGTGGTGCCGGCGCCGGCGTTCCGGGCTGGATTGGATCAAGAGGTCCGCTCATGGCTCATTCTTCAGGGCGGCGGTGTTGGTTTCCGTTCCTTCCGGCACGAAGCCGCTGATGACCGGCGGCGGCTGCGTCACGGCCGCAGGGAAATGGTTCGTGGCGGAACGCGTCAGCAGGTTGAACGGCCGAGTGCGCTCATCGAGGATGAAGGTGGTTTTGTATGAGACGTCTTCCAGGGCCCTCAGATCCCTGAGGAACATCGCCAGATCGGGGCTCTGCTCAAAGACGGCATACGATTTAGCCGCCTGGGCATCTGCCTGGCCACGGATCTCCAGAGCGTCCGCCTCGGCTTTGGTCAGGATATTGGCGCGCTCGGCATCCGCGGCGCTGCGCACGACCGTGGCCTGGGCCTCCCCCTGGCTTCTGAGATTCTCGATCTCCTTCTGGCGTTCGGCAATCATGCGGTCAAAGACCTTCTGCGTGACGCTTTCGGGCAGCCCCAGCTTTTTGATGCCCACGAATTTGATGTCGATCCCGTAGTTGTTCAGAGCCGATTCCTTCATCATGTTCAGCATCTCTTGCTCGATCTGGGGGAACTTGACCTGGCTCTGGTCCTTCGAAACGAAGTCCGTGAACGGGTGCTGGCTGATGACAGCCCGTTTGGCGCCGCGAATCAGAGCTTCGAGGGCGGGTTGGGCGGCGGCGACGGTGCCCGCCGGGAAGCTGCTGAAGAACAGGTCCGGCTTGCTGATGGTCCACCCGGCGTAGACCTGGACCACGAGGTTGTAAGCATCTTGTGTGAGCGTCTCTTCGACCTTGTCCTGTTCAAACCCTTGGATGCGCTTGTCGAACTTGTAAACCCGCTGGATGGGCGGCGGCCATTTCCAATTGAACCCGGGGTCGGGGATGTATCGCGTGGGCTTGTCGAAAGTCGTCACGAGCGCAATCTCCGTTTGCCGCACCTGGAAGGTGAACAGGAGCAGGACGAAGATCAGAATGAGCAATGCGCCAACCAGGATCGTCAATGAATTGCGTTTCATAGGGGGATTCTCTGAAAAATCGGTCACCTCGCGGCCGGGATGGTGATATCGTCAATGAGATCGGTTCGGAGTTTGTCTTCCAAATTGTACTGGATCACGCCCTGGGTATTGGTGGTGGCCAGAACGTACTTGCGCGCGTTGGTCAGGCCCTGCTCCAGGGCCCGAAGGTAAGCGCGGTGGGCATACACCTGCGGCGACGCCTTGTAGGCGATCAATTGGTCGGTGAACTGTCTCGCTTCCGCCCGCGCCATCACCACCGTCCGGTTGCTATAGGAATGGGCTTCATTGACGGCTTTGGAGGCCGCGGCTCTGGCCAACCGCACCGCCTGGGTGGCGTAGCCATTCGCTTGGTGAATCTTCGCTTCGTTCTCTTGCAGCGTCGCCACGACTTCCTGAAACTTGGGCGCCACTTTGCCGGGCGGGTGCAAATCCTGGAGCCCAACCAGGATAATGTTAATCCCCAGTTGGTAGGCGTCGGCCTGTTGCTGGATGCGCTGCTTCAGCTCCGTGGCCGCGCGCAAGCTGCCGCTCGCCATCAAATCGAACAAATCGGCTCCGGCCAAATACCTTACCAATTCCCGAGTGGCGAGCCGCTCGAGCAGGTTGGACGCATAGGTATGATTGTAGGCCCAGGCGCGCAAATCCCGGATTTGGAACTGCACCGGCACGCTCACATTGATCAGGTCGGCCGGAAGGCCCCCCTCCCGTGTCGCGCCTCCCCCGGCGGCGGACCTCACCTCAGGGCTGGCGATGAGCCAGTTGGATTCCTCTTTGTAATGCTTGGCGGTCCAGAGAACAGCGTTCCCCAGGGCGGCGGCATCTTCCTCCGGAACAAAACCGACATTGACCTGCTGAATTTCGCGGGTGCGGAAGCGGTAAACGGTATCGATTGGCCAGGGGAGTTTCAGATGCAAACCCGGCTCCAGCACCTGTTGATTGCCAACCGGACTTCCGAATCGCTCCAGCAAACCCTGCTCACCCGGACTGATGAAGACGAAGCAGGTCGAGAGGACGAGCACGCTCAACTGCAGCAACACCAGCCACACGAGCGCCTTTTCGAGGAAGCGGTAGAACCACGTTTCCGAAACCTTGAACCCAAACTGGTAATCGAGCGCCTGGGCTGCCGTGGTGAAGAGCCCTTCCGGTTCCGCAAGCAAGCCGACCAGGCGGCTATCGTAAAGCAGGCGTCCCGGCCTTCCCGGCACGCGCGGCCGGTAGATCTCCAGGATCAGGTTAATCAGCGTCTCAACGGCCACCAGCCCAAGCACCCCTGCCAGCACCAGCGCCGCGTAGCGGTCCACGCGCGGAAATCCCAGTTCAACCGCGCCGATGCACACCGTGACGAGAAAGCAAACGTAGGCTCCCAGCAGCAGGTAACTTGCGCCCGGCCGAAGCAGCCTCAATTCTCCCAGGCGCGTCAGGCCCACCGAATACTTCCCCAACAGGAAGAGTGTCATGGCAAACAACCCGAACAGCGACATCACCACCGTCGGTTGTTTCAAGGGGACCGGCGTGGCCTTCAGCAGCCAGGTCCACAGCCAGTAAGCGCCCGCCGCTTGCAGAAGGAAGAGCACCACCGTGAATCCGGGAACGAAATAGCGCTCAAACTGCTCCCGGGACCGTTTCGCGGGGAAAACCTCCGTGTCGGCGGTGTTGAAAAGGCTTTCGCTGGCGGCGGTCTTGTTCAGTTCCTCGAATTCCAGCCGCTCCATGCGCTCCGCCTCTTCGAGCCGCATTTGGAAATAGCCGATGGCAATCACCAGGAATCCCAAGCCGAGGAAGATGGAGCCGGATTGCCCGGCAAAAGAACTCGAATACCGCGCCAGAGCGATGCTTGCGATGCCGATGGCCAGCAGCACCACCAGGTTTACCAAGCCGATTTTTTTCAGGTTCCTATCCATGAGTGCTTAAGTCAACTCGCGGTCCTCGAACAGAAGCAGCGCCAGCCCCAGCGAGGCGCCGAGATAGCCCACTACATATCCCAGGGCTTGCCCCACATAGCTCCAGGGGATCGATTTCTGACTCTCCAGTGCGTCCGCCAGCCAAAAAAGCTGCCAATTTGGCACGAGCGTGTAAAGAACGCTGTAAAGGCCGTACTCAAGCCCCGCACTCGTCTCCAGTTGGCGCCCGAAAAGGTAATCCGACATGAGCCCCAGCAGGAACAAGCCCGAGCAGATCATCAATGTCCCTATCGTGTCGAACCGGGTGGAACAGGCCAGGGCCAAGCCCGCCAGCAGGCAAAGCGCGAACAGGATCAGGATGGCGGCCGGCACCAATCGCCAATCCACCCCGGTGGCGAACGCCTGCCAATTCCCTTCCTTATCGATAAAATTGATCCCAATAAACGCCAGGGTCATCATGGCCACGACGAACAACACCGCGTCCGCCACAAACGGCCGCCTCAGGAAGTAATTGGTGAAGCCTCCCAGGGCATACCCCAGAGTCACGAACCCGGCAAACATCCAGAACGCCAGCGTGTCGGTGTTCCCATAGGCGTCATAGGCCATCCGGCTGGCCAGCAGCGCGCTAAGGGTATTCGTGTAGGTCAGCACCAGGAGCGCCCCGAAAAGCCCCACATACTTCGCGCCGAGAAATTGCGCCCGCCCCACCGGTTTCGCCAGCACCGCCAGCGCGGTCCCGGACCGGATCTCGTGGGCCACCGACGCACTGGCACTGAGCACCGCCCCGAACAGCCCGGACAAAAGCATGATCGCCAGCACGCTGTCCTTGACCAGCTTCGGATCTTCCCCAAAACCGAAATAGGGCACGCACGCCAGAAAGACCGAAAACAGCGCCGAACAAGTCATCAACAGCAGGAACACAGGCTGGCGAACCAGCTCCATGAATGCATTTCTTGCAATGGTGATGAATTGGCGCATCTAGCTATCGGGCGATACCTTACGGTCGGACGGCGCGAATGCAAACGGTTCTTCCCTGTCCGGCCAGCCCAGCCCCGCTCTCACGGTGTCGCTCCAAAACTACCGGGAAACCCCCGGCTTGAGAAGTGTGCGTTTTGCCGCACATTTCTTGCGCTTCCTGCCGTAAAGGTCGCCGCAGCGCCAGGACGCCTTTCCGGGAATGCCCTGGAGTGCCAGGAATTCAACTCACCCGTGAGTTCGCGCGGATTTGTGCGCCAGCCAATGGCCGTGCGCCCATCTGTCCCATCCTTGGAATCTGCTGAAACCAGCGGTGCTGGCAATTCCTAAGTATCTTATCTTTCTTACTGATCTTACGCTCTCCTTTCGGCGTTCTTCCGCTCTAAACTCGGTCGTCACCCGGTCGTCACCCGGTGATGACTCGATCGCGAACGGGTGATCTACGGGTGATCTACGGGTGATCTACGGGTGATCTACGGG
>CAZODO010000138.1:0-13775 GCA_964578605.1 uncultured Verrucomicrobiota bacterium
AACACCGAAAAACCATGAACTGATCGAAGCTCACTTGACAAAACCCATAGCAGGGTGGTTCCACGTCTTGCTGCTCAGCGCGGGGATCTGCCCCAGTTCGCGGCAGCCTTCGGGCGAAGCCTCGAGCAGGGTGACCGTCCCGCGTTCGCCTTGCACCAGTACAAGGTCATCGATGAGCAAGCTCTGCCCCGACCCGAACCGCCCTTCCTTCCACCGCCTCGTGCCGGTCGCCGCATCGACACACGCCAGCATGCCGTCGTCCAGCCCGTAAAGGTGCCCGTCCCGGACAGCGACGCTGTTGAACTGCGCCTTCATTCGGAGGTTTTTCCACAACGACTTGGCCGACAGCTTGCCATCGTCCAGTTTCGAAATCTGGAACATCTCGCAACCCATCCCATACCCGGCCGTCACAAATAGGCGATCGTCATCCAGAAGGACGGGCTGGGCGCCTTTGGGCGGTTTGTCCGCGCCCCAACGTTGGCTTAAGAGCAGTGCGCCTGCCTGTGGATTGTGAAGCGTAAAGCTGGCGGCGTTAAACGAAACCACCACGTCCTCCCCAGCAACCCGCCCTATAATCGGCGACGAGTAACTGGCGCGATCCTCGCCGCTCCGCCACCGCAACTCGCCAATCCCGCGGTCGTATGCAAGGACGGTGGGGCCGGCTGGTTGTCCGCCCGTGACGATCACCAGGTCTTCGAAAATCAGCGGTGAAGCGCTCACTCCCCATTCCAGGTTCGTGAGATCATTTTCCTTAAGCACATCGCGGCTCCAGACCAGGGCGCCTGCCGATGCGTCCAGGCAGGTGAGAATCCCTGTCGCGCCATAAGCGAAGACCTTCCCGCGATCTACCGTGGGTGTGGAATGGGGGCCTTCCCCGGATTGCCACTGAAAGAACCGCGCCTTTGTCTTGTGCGCCCAGATCAATTTGCCCGAGACAACATCGTAGCAGGTCACGCATTCGTCTTCGCCACGTTGCTCCTGGGTGAACGCGCGCCCCGCCACCACCGAGAACGACGACCAACCCGCGCCGATGGCTTGCCTCCATAACTCGCGCGGCGGGCTGGCCGTCCAATCCGTTACCAGCTGCGCGCCGGTCACTTTACCGTCGCGGTTCGGTCCGAAGAACTGCGGGACGTCGCTAAGCGACGATTTCGGCGCCTCAAGGGCGGGCTGCGGTGTGGCCAAGGGAGCGGTGACTGGCCCCTCCGGCGGCTTGGACCATTTCCAGGTCAATCGCGGCAGGCCTCGACCGTCCATCGTGCCGTCCACACGGAGCATTTGGGTTAGCCCGATGACGGCCAGCGCCAAGACGCCCGTGACCAACAGGCGCGATCGCCACCGAAACCGGCTCAGGAAAAGGAACCAGGCCAGGCATAGCACCAACCCCAGCAATACGCCTGCGCTTGCCGCCCACAGCCGGAGGTTGCTGTCCAAATCCGGCAGAAGAACCGGCAGCGCCACCAGCCCAATGGCCACGAGGCCAAGGATCGTCGCAGGAATCCAAAGCCGGTGGCTGCGCCGTTGAGGAACGGCCGGGTCATGTTCAAGTTGGGCCATACGGAATCGCACTGCACCCCCTGATGGGAGCGTGGTGTCGTGGAAGGTAAAGGGGTTGGCCGACAGAGCAACATTTTTATACTCATCCGGATTGCAGAGAACCTGGGTTCGCTTCTCTCCTGAACTTCCTAGGTTCATTCTACATTCTAGCTAATTCGTTGCCATATTTTAGCTTATGTCAACAATATAGCAAGCATATAGGAACCCTATGGCAACATCGGAATCACCCTGAGGGAGAGGTTAGCGGCGCAGGTCTCAGCCGCAGCTCGTCTCCCTGGCCTTGCCTTGCTTCCACACCTCGAGGCGGCGCTGGCATTTCCCCTCCCAGCCCCATACACTCGGACCGCCATGAAAACCAACACCGCTCGCCTGCCGGTCTGCCTGGTTCTTCTTTCAAGCGTGGCTGGATTGCTCGCTGCCGAACCCGCCCAAGCCCCGGAATTTGTCCGGCAGCTCGACTTAATCCATTTCTCCCATACCGATTACGGGTTTACCGATCATCCGGCCGTTTGCCGGGATATGCAGGTGCGCTACCTCGATATTGCGCTCGACGCCGCGATTGCCACCCGGGAATGGCCATCGAACGCGCGCTTTCGCTGGACTGCCGAAACAACGGTGGCCGTCGACGACTGGTGGAAGGCGGCCAGCCCAGGGCGGCGTCAGCAATTCCTCGATGCCGTCCGCGATGGCCAGATCGATGTCACGGCTCTCCCGTTTAACAACACCCCGTTTCTCAACGCCAGCCAATGGCACACGATGACCCACTGGCTGCCGGCGGACCTCTGGGCATCCCTCAACCCCCACACCGCCGTCCAGAATGACGTTAATGGTTTCCCCCGTGCCGGGGCCAAGGCGCTGCTCGACCGCGGAGTGCGCTACCTTTTCACCGGGATCAACAGCGATAGCGGGGGGCCACCGCTACCGAGGCTGACCGCGTTCTGGTGGCAGCAACCCGATGGCCGGCAGCTCTTCGTTTGGATGAGTTTGCCCTACGGCGACGGTTTCTTCTTCTTCGAGAAGGACGAGTGGCGCCGCGGCCCCTTGCCACTCGCAGCCGACGCCCGGTATCGGCCGCCCCGATCAGGCGACATCCTCAAAACTGACGAAGCCTCCCTGCGCAAAGCCCATGCCCAGTGCCTGGCCAGGTTGCGCCAGTTTGAGCGCGATGGATACCGTTACCCCGTGCTGGCCGTCTCCATGACCAGCATGTGGCGTTACGACAATGACCCGCCTTTCCCGCCGCTCTCGGACTTCGTCGCCGCGTGGAACAAGCTCGAGCTCCAACCGGTCTTGCGCCTCACGACGGTGACCGAAGCTATGAAGGACCTGGAGAAAGCCGCCGGTCCCAGCGCGCCGAAATATGCCGGTGAATGGACCGATTGGTGGGCGAACGGCACCGCTTGCGCTCCGCGCGAAGTCGCTGCCAGCCGAATGGCCAAGCGGTACCTTGCGGCGGTGGAATCGCCTGTGTGGGGGCCGATCGATGAACCAGTTCGCACGCAGATCGAGGCGCTAACAAAGGACCTTTGCCTTTTCGACGAACATACCTGGGGCTCCGGCATGAGCGTCGCGCAGCCTTACAGCCTCGATGCCCAGGGTCAGTTCAACGAAAAGGCCCGGTTCGCCTGGCGGCCCATGGCCCTCGCGGAATGGCTCCTCGGCCAGCGGGCTCGCACCCGGCTGACAGGCGCAGGCGAAGGCCTCTGGTTGGCGAACCCAGCCCCAGCGGTATTCAGCGGTTGGGCCACGATGATCGCCTCATGCTTGCGAGACGATTACCGTTCCCTGGTCGATCCCGAAACCGGCGCCAAGCTCATGCTCTACTTTGAACCCGGTCCGCTCTGGGGTCGCCCGCAAAAGCCCGACGACCTGAGCCGCGAAGATGTTTCCGCCACGTTTCCCGACCGCGTGCCCAACCGCTTCGCCCGGTTCTGGGTCGAGAAGCTCGACCCCGCGGCCGTCAAGCGTTTCCAGCTTAGCAAGGACGCGGCGGACGATGCGCCGGAGTCGGACACCCAACCCACCGTGACGGCGGACGCGGAGGGCTGGCCAACGTCTGCCACTTGGCCGGGCATGTCCAAGCCGCTGTTTGTTGAAGGCTTGGGGGACTTTGTTTCTGTGAAGGTCAACGCGTTCGCTCCGCGCTGGGCCCTGCAGGATATCTGGGGGACGACAGACGCCGAGAAACGACGCGCGATGCAGAAGGAGAAACTGGCGTTCATTACCGCGGCTCCAACGGAGACCACGACGGTCGAAGATGGCCCCCACACGATTCGTTACACTCAAGCGCTGCAGCATCCACGCCTCAAATGGGCCACCCGGCGCCTCGAGCTGTGGAAACGCGAACCGCGCGCCCGCTTGACGTTCCGCTTCAACCGGATTTCTTCATTCGACCCTGAACTGCTCTGTATTGCCAGCCCGTTGCCTTGTGACGGCACCCTGCCCCGCTTGAGCAGCGGCGGGATGAGTTTCACGCCCTTTGCGGACCAGATGCCGGGCACGTGCCGCGATTACTTTGCCATCGATGGCTGGGCGCACTACCCGACGCCGGACGGGCATTGGCTCTGGGTCACCCTCGACGCCCCTCTGATCACGCTGGATGGTCCGCATCCGAAATCCCGGCTGACCGAACCGCCTGCTCGAACCGGGCGCCTGCTGGCAATCGCATTCGACAATTTCTGGTATACGAACTTCCAGGGTGACAGCCCGGGCGTGATGGAATTCCAGTTCGACCTGGCGTGGCGGCGCGATCTGGGAGGGGAGCCAGAAGTTCCGTCATGGGCCGATGCCCTGGTGGCGGAGCCGGTGATGGCAATCAACCCGGCCTACCCGGAACATCCGCTCTTCCTCGAGCACCTTTACCGGCCCTAGACGGGAGGGTTGGTGAGGGGTTGGTTCAGCCGGTGCGCCTGGTGAGGGGAGAGATCAGAACATAATCGTTGGATCGAATCCATAGAAACTACGAATCCATAGAAACTACTAACCCGTATCCGGCGAACTTCCGTTCGACCGCACAGGCTCGTGCTTGACTGGCGAGATTGCATCAGCCTTGGGCCGGCTTCTTCCGCGGTTTGTGGCGGCCTTTGAAGGTTAGTTCCGCAATCCCGGACTTGTCGAGCTCGCCAAGCCCTTCCTTCACCATGCGGTCGAATTGCTTCTTCGTCGCAACCGCAAGGGGAAGCTCCAGGCCTTTGTCCCGAGCCAGGGTGAGCGCGATCCCGGAATCCTTCGCCGCGTGCGCGGCGGAAAAAAAGCAGGAGTGCTCGCGGTTCTGCATATCCTCGCCGTCCGTTTGCAGGACGCGGGAACTGGCGCCGGTTTGGGAAAATACCTCACGGACGAGGGTGAGGTCCAATTTGAGGGCGTCGGCGAGGGCCAGGCCTTCGGCCAGCGCGGCGGTGTTGATGTTCATCACCATGTTCACCAGTGCTTTGACTTGGGCGGCCTTTCCCGCGCCGCCCACAAACCGCATGGAGCCCGCGAGCTTTGCGAGGAGCGGCTTGGCGCGTTCGAAGGCGCTTTCTTGCCCGCCGCACATCAGGTAAAGCGTCCCGTCGCGCGCCTGGGTAATGCTCGAGGCCATGCAGGCTTCGAGCGACTCCGCTTTCGCGCGTTTGGCGGCCTTCTCGATTTCCACATGAACTTTCGGGGTGACGGTGGCGCAATTGATGAACAGCTTGCCTTGGGCTCCGGCCAACAGGCTGTCGGCCTTTTTTGGCGGAGCGAAAATCCTCAACATCGCCTTGTCGTCGGTGACCACGGTGAAGACCACATCGGACAACCGGGTCACGTCCGCCAATCGGGAACAGGCTTCGGCGCCGAGCTCCTTGGCGAGCGACTCGGCGGCTTCGCTCCGGGTATCGTAAACGGCGGCGATGCGATAGCCGCAATCCTGGAGGCGCCGCGCCATGTTGGCGCCCATCCGCCCCACCCCGACAAAACCAATTTTCTCCGCCATAAATCGTCCTCTGTTGTGCTGTTGGGTCTTGAACGTTTGCCTACGTCTGCTCTGATCAGCAGTATGCGCAGCCGCGGACTGACGGCAACGCCGAAATAGGGCTAGGCACCTGACGCCGCGCCGTGCGCATGGCGGCAATTCCTTGACCCCAAGGCGGATTTCTGTCGCACTAACCGGAAAGCGCAACTCAGAATCACGTGTCTATGCCTCTGTTTGCTGCCGCCGTTGCCAATACATCGCCCGATCTCTGGCCGTTCTTTGTTCTGCTGGCCAGCGTCGCCACCATCGTCGTCCTCATTACCGTCCTGCGCGTGCACGCCTATTTCGCTTTGATGCTCGCGGCGATCATCGCGGGGTTGCTTGCGCGGGTCGGAACGCTCCCGGGCGAAGCGGACGGCAAGAGCCACTGGCTGCAAGCGATCGAACAGCCCACGGCGGAGTTCGGTCTTGTGGCGGGCCGGATCGGGTTCGTGATTGCGTTGGCGGCCGTCATCAGCGTGTGCCTCATGGAGAGTGGCGCCGCGGACAAAGTGGTGCGCCGCTTCCTGGCATTTTTCGGCGAAAAGCGCGCCGGGATCGCGATTGTCACCAGCAGTTACATTCTCTCGATTCCGATCTTCTTCGACACGTTCTTCATGCTTCTGCTGCCGTTGGCGCGAGCGCTCCGGATCCGGACGGGCAAAGATTACGTGCTTTACGTCATGGCGATCTGTTCAGCCGGCGTGGTGACGCACTCGCTGATCGTGCCGCACCCGGGCCCTTTGGCGATGGCCGAGAGCTTGCGGATCGACCTGGGCATCACCATTGGCGTGGGGTTGCTCGCGGGCATCCTGCCCGTGGCCGCAGCCTGGACGGCAACGAAATGGCTGAACAGGCGCATGGAAATCCCGCTGCGCGAGACCGCCGGCGCTTCGGTCCAGGATCTTCAATCGATCATCGCCAAGCCTGAGAGCGAGCTGCCGTCGTTCTTATGGTCCATTCTGCCCGTCATTCTGCCAATCGTTCTCATCTCGGCGGCTTCGTTCTTCGCGGCGTTTCACTTCGGGCAGCAAGTGCCGGGGTTGGCCGTTTGGGTCGAGTTCATCGGGAACCGGAACACAGCCCTGCTCGTCGGCGCGGCGATTGCGGTGGGAGTCTTGATGCGTCAGAGGGGCATTTCGCTGGCGGCGGTTGGGAAACTGGTCGGGCCCGCGTTTGAAACCGCTGGCGTCATCATCCTGATCACGAGTGCCGGGGGTGCTTTCGGGTTAATGCTGAAGAACGCCGGTGTGGGCGAGGCGGTGCGGCAAGCGGCGGAAGGCCGGGAGGTGAATCTCGTTCTCCTGTCGTGGCTGGTCGCGGCCGTGATTCGGGTGGCGCAAGGTTCGGCCACCGTGGCCATGCTCACGAGCGCGGCGATGGTCTATCCGATCATGAGCAGCGAAGGGCTGCCTTACAACCCGGTTTACATCTTCGTGGCCATCGGATTCGGCGCCATGATATTCTCCTGGATGAACGATAGCGGCTTCTGGGTTGTTGGACGACTGAGCGGTTTTACCGAGAAGGAAACGCTAAAGACCTGGAGCGTGGTCGTCACCGTCGCGTCCGTGGCAGGGCTTATCGAGTGCCTCGTCCTATCTAAGATTCTGCCGTTCGCAGGCAGTTGAGCCGTGGCGCGGCTCGGTCCGGGATGAGGGAACTCCCGGGCTGATGATGCGCCAGGGCCGGCCCGGCGGGCCAGGGCCTGCCTTTCCCTGTGGATGGCTAAACCAGGCTGCCAAGGCGTCGCAGCGCGACAACCGGTTCGCCTGCTTCGCGGGATTGCGCCAGATCGATCGCAAATTCCGCCACCCAATCGTTGTGTCCCTCGGGGTCGACAAGCATTTGTTGAACCCGCCACGCGCGCTTGTCTTCCGAAGGAATCACGTAGGTATGCCGAATGTTGCGGGCTTCGGGATCCAGACAAAGACGCTCATGGCCCTTGTGATATTCGTCGAAACGCGTGCGCAAGCGGTCCGCGTTCCAGGGCTCACCGTCCGCATCCTGAAGCGAATCGAGCTGGCCAAGAGCCGCTTCGTAATCTTCGATGACCAAGCCGCGAAGGAAGGTGAAAATGCGCGTCCGCACAGCCGCCGTGAACGCCTTGGTGTCCTGAGTGACATCCGGTTCCTGGGCGAGCAGGCCCGTTGTGGGCGGGCGCAGATCACCACTCTCGATCGTGGTGCGTTCGGCCGCAATTCGAGTGGCGTAACTGGGATCGCGCATTTTCTGCCACTCGTCCAACAGGCTGGAGTCGACCTGGCGCAGCATCGTGCTGAGATAAACTTCCATGTCCCGGACCGGGTCGGTCTTGGCGGCATCGGGCACCGTTTGGGAGAGGACCTTGTAGACGCTGTTCAGGTGGCGCAATAAGAGCCCTTCCGCACGCTGCAGCTCATAGTCCCGGATGTAATCGGCAAAGGAACGGAAGTTCTCGAACATCTCGCGGGCGATGGACTTGGGGCGGATATTCTCCTGCCCCACCCAGGGATGCTTGTCGGCGAAAGCGTTGAACGTCGAATAGATAAAGTCGCGCTTGGGCTTGGGGTATTCGAGTTTCTCAAGCTCATCCATGCGCTCCTGGTATTCCATGCCTTGAGCCTTCATCTCAGCCATGGCCTGGCTTTTGATCTTGTCCAATTGCTTGCGCAGAATCATCTCGGGATCCTCGAGGATCGATTCAACGAGCGTAACCACATCCAGCGCATAATCAGCCGCCTGAGGGTCCAGCATCGGCAAGGTATCCAGCAGGAACAACGACAGCGTCTGGTCCATCGAGAAGTCGTCTTGGAGATCGACATTGACCCGCAGGTAAGCGCCTTCGCTCGTCCGCGGGATGAACTCGACAATCTTCCGATCCACCAGCGAACGGAATAGCTGCCAGGCCCGGCCCCGATGCTGGTGCTTGGCTTTGGGCGATTCATGGGAATCGCGAATCAGCTTTTGCATCGCCCTGCAACCGTCGCCTTTTCGGCTCAGCACGTTGAGCAGCATCCCGTGCGAGACCTGGAATCGAGAGGTCAGCCTTTCCGGCGGCGCGCTGATGAGCCTGGTGAAGGTCTGCTTGTCCCAGTTGACGAAGTTCTTCTCCGGCGGCTTGCGTTTGACCGATTTCTTGCCATCGCGCGCCGCCTTTTCCTCCAGCTTGAGGTTTTCGATGGCGTGTTCGGGCGCTTGCGCCACGACCCAACCGCGGTCATCGAATCCCTTGCGCCCGGCGCGGCCGGTAATCTGGTGAAAGTCCCGGGCGCTCAAGATCGCGGTCTTTTGCCCGTCAAACTTGCAGAGGCGAGTCAGGAGCACGGTCCGGATTGGCATGTTCACGCCCGCCCCCAGAGTGTCCGTGCCGCACACAATCTTCAGCAGCCCTTTTTGTGTGAGTTGCTCCACCAGGACCCGGTACTTGGGCAAGAGGCCCGCGTGGTGCAGCCCAATGCCATGTTTCAACCATTTGCGAATCTCAGGTCCGTACGGGCTGGTGAACTTGAACCCCTCCAAAGCCTTTGCGATCTCGTTCTTCTCCTCGCGCGTGCAAACATTGATGCTCGTGAAATCCTGCGCGCTTTGGGCGGCTTCCATCTGCGTAAAGTGGACCACGTAAACTGGGCTTTTCCCTTCGCCCGCCAGCTTCTCCAGCGTTTGGGCCAGCGGGATCTCCGAATACGCAAACTCCAGCGGGACCGGCCGGTCTTTGGATTCGATGGTCACGGTCGGCCGGCCGGTCAGACGGCGGAGTTCCTCTTCGAAAAAGGTCGTGTCTCCGAGCGTCGCCGACATGAGCAAAAAGCGGGCTTGGGGCATCGTCAGGAGCGGCACTTGCCAGGCCACGCCGCGTTCGCGGTCGGCGTAGTAATGGAACTCGTCCATGATCACTTCCTGGACGTTGGCCTGCGGCCCCTCTCGAAGGGCGATGTTGGCGAGGATTTCTGCGGTGCAGCAAAGGATCGGGGCGTTCCGGTTCACGGAAGCGTCCCCTGTGCTGAGCCCGACGTTCTCGGGGCCGAACTCGCGGCACAAGCCCATCCATTTCTCGTTCACCAAGGCCTTGATCGGGCAGGTGTAAACGGACTTTTTCCCTTGCGCCAACGCCTTGAACTGAACCGCCGCAGCCACCAGCGATTTGCCGGAGCCGGTCGGCGTGTTCAGGATGACGTTCTTCTCCTCATAGAGCTCCAGCACGGCCGCTTCTTGCGACGGATAGAGCTGCAGGTTCTTCTTCTCCGCGTACTCGAGGAATTTCCCCAGGAGGACGTCGTTGCTGAGGTCCTCGCCGCGCGGAATCAGATCATAAAGCGTCGCCGACACGCCGCGAATGTACTGCCATGATACCGCTCCACCAAGGAGGATCATTCGCCGGGGCGCCTGCAACCGAACGCACTGCTAGTGCTTGGAACAGAGTTGGTTACTCCGTTGCTGACAAATGGTCAGCACTCGGAGAAGATTCGGGCGGAAGGAACGCTCTATGAATTGAGTGATTGGGACGATGCCAACGCTCGGTTGGCGGCCTCCGTTAATGCTCGTCCTCTGCGTGACTTGGATGACCGAGTTGCTCGAGCACACCCGCCACTGATCCGCTCAGCCTCTCCCAAGAAAGGGGTTTATCTGCCCCCTCGCGGGCGATACCCTGACCCGCCATGAACCCAGTCGCCTTGATTACAGGGGCTTCGCGCGGCCTCGGCCGCGGGATCGCGCTGGAATTGGCCAAGGTGGGGCACGACCTCGTGCTGAACTTCGCCAAGAACCAAACGGCTGCCGAACGCACCGCGTCCGAGTGCCTGGCGGCCGCCCAAGCCGCCGGTTGCGGGATTCGGGCGGAGATCTGCCGGGCCGACATCGCGTTGGCGAGCGATCGCGTGCAGCTCATCCAGTTTGCGCGGTCGACGTTCGGGCGGCTGGATCTGCTGGTCAACAATGCCGGTGTGGCCCCTTCCGTGCGCGCCGATCTTCTCCAGGCCGGCGAAGAGAGCTTTGACCGATTGCTGCAGATCAATGTCAAAGGCCCTTATTTCCTCACCCAACTCGCCGCGAAATGGATGATCGAACAGGGCGACGCCTCGCCCGGCGCTTCAGGCGGCCGCGAGACAAAGCGCAAAATCGTCACCGTCTCTTCCATTAGCGCCTATACGGCGTCCGTAAACCGCGGCGATTACTGCGTGGCGAAGGCCGCCCTGTCAATGCTGACTCCCCTGTTCGCGTCCCGGCTGGCGGAATATGGCATTAACGTTTACGAACTTCGGCCTGGGATCATGGCCACCGACATGACCGCGCCGGTAAAGGACAAATATGACGCCCTGATTGGCGCCGGGCTCACACCCATCCGGCGGTGGGGCACGCCGGAAGACGTCGGCAAGGCGGTCGTGGCAATCGCCCTGGACCTGTTCCCGTTCAGCACGGGCGAAGTCATCAATGTCGATGGCGGATTTCATCTTAGGACCCTGTAGATCCAATGAAAATCGACTCCAACCTCACGCCCAAAACGCTCCTGCCCAAACTCAGCCGTTTCTTCGAACTCGCCGGGCCAAAAATCCTCGGGTGGGACAAGGCATGGACGCCTTCCAAAGGAACCGCCGTGTTCACGGTGAAAGGCAAGTACACCTCGCGCCGCTGGACGGAATGGACCCAGGGATTCCAATTCGGCGCCCCGCTCTTGCTTTTCGACGCGACGGGAGACGAGCGGTTGCTCTGGATCGGCCGTTCGCGGACGGTGCGGCACATGGCCACCCACGTGTCCCATGTGGGCGTGCACGATCACGGGTTCAACAACATTTCCACCTACGGCAATCTCCTCCGGCTCCTGCGCGATGGCCAAAGCTCGGGCAGCGATGACGAAGCCCGGCTGTACGAACTGGCGCTGAAAATCTCCGGCGCCATCCAGGCCGCGCGCTGGACGCGCACCGCGGATGGGAGCGGCTTCATCTACTCCTTCAACGGGCCGCACTCGCTGTTTATCGATACCCTTCGGTCGCTCCGCTCGCTGGCCGTGGCGCACCAACTGGGCCACACCCTCATGGGTGAACGCGACGCGAAGATTTCGCTCCTCCAGCGGCTGATCGATCACGCCTGCAACACGGCCCGATACGCTGTTTATTACGGCGAGGGACGCGACGCCTACGATGTCCGCGGCCGAACGGCTCACGAGAGCGTTTTCAATATCAACGACGGCTCGTTCCGCTGTCCGAACTCGCAGCAGGGATACTCGCCCTTCACGACCTGGACGCGCGGCCTCGCCTGGGGCATTTGCGGGTTTGCCGAGCAACTGGAGTTTCACCAGGAGTTTCTCGCCGCCCTGCCCAAGAGTGAGTGGCCGCCCTCGGCGGCTGCGAGCGCTTCCGAGTTCCGCAAGATTCTGCGGCGCGCGGCAACCGCGACGGCCGACTTTTACATCGCTAACACCTGCGCTGATGGCATCCCGATGTGGGATACGGGGGCGCCCGGGCTGGCGCGGTTGGGCGATTACCTTTCGAAGCCATCGGATCCATTCAACGGCTGCGAGCCCGTCGACAGCTCCGCGGCCGCCATCGCCGCCCAAGGCCTGTTCCGGCTCGGCAACCATTTGGCTGCAGGCGGCGACACGAAAGAGGGACGGCGGTACCGGCAGGCTGGATTGACGGTCGCCAACACGCTTTTCGACCCACCTTACCTCTCCTTGGATCCCAAGCACCAGGGACTCATTCTGCATTCGGTCTACCACCGGCCGAATGGATGGGATTACATCGCGCCCGGACAGACAATCGCCAACGGCGAAAGCTCCATGTGGGGCGATTACCACGCCCTGGAACTGGCCCTGACGCTCTGGCGCGAAGCGCGACGCGAGCCCGCGTACGCGTTCTACAAGTGCCTTGAACATCCGCTCAAAGGCCGAGCCGCTGGCCCGGCCCTTTCAGACTAGCGGATTTCGAATCGTCTCGCAGCGGGCCGAGCCGCCTCGCCCAACCTAAGTTCGCCCAGACTCACCCCAGAACCGGAGGGCCGCACCGGCCGCCCGGGTTCCTTCTCCCGGCCGGGCACCCGGCCCCTGCCTACGGATATAACAGGTATATAACACGTATTTAACACGTATTTAACTCGATTCGGAAGCGTGTTAAATACCTGTTAAATACGGGTTGAAAACGAGGGAGATAGGGAAGGAGAGGCGCTGCGCCGGTTTGCCACCGGCCTTTGCCATCGTTCCATAGCCGGAGCGCCGGTTTGCAGCCGGCTTCTTGGGAACTCATTTGTCGTGGTCGTAAAGCGGAATACAATGCAGCGGAAGCGCAGAAAGCCGCTTGCAAAGCGGCGCTCCGAAGAAAAGGAAAATGGCGGATCGGCCGGAGAAGGATCAGCCTGGCTGGAGCGTTGTATACACCCGGTGCACGTCCTCGTGGTCATCGAGAGCATTTAAAAACTCGGCGACTTCGCGCGCGGCTCCGGGTTCGAGCTTCGTGAAGGTCTTGGCCACGTAACGAATCTCCGACGCCAGAATCGTCCATCCCGCGGCTTTGAGCGCTTTTGATACGGCGTCGAGCTCGCGAATTCCCGTGAGAAAACGGGCGCCTTTGCGCCCCTCGGGAGTTTCTTCGGCTTCGAGAGATTCCACTTCCTGCGCTCCAGCTTCGATGGCGTCGCCCTCGGCATCCCGGTTGGCGTCGGGATGGTGCGCCTCCACCACGCCGAGGTGGTTGAAAAAGAACGCCACGCTGCCCGGCGGGCCAAGCGAACCGGCTCGGAAAAGGTTGCGGATTTCGGGCGCGGTTCGATTGCGGTTATCGGTGAGGCACTCGACGACGACGGGGACTTTGTGGGGCGCGAACCCTTCGTAGGTGATCAACTCGTAGCTTACCTTTTCATCCGTTTGCCCGGACCCCTTCTTGATGGCGCGCTCGATGGTGTCGCGGTAGACGGAGGCTTTCCGGGCCTTCTCGACCGCGGCGGTGAGGCGTGGGTTGAGGTCGGGATCAGGCCCGCCAAGCTTGGCCGCGACCATAATTTCGCGGACCAATTTGACGACCATCTGACCCTTCTTTTGCGCGTTGGCTTCGCGCCCGGCTTGTTTCCATTGTGCGCCCAAGGTTCCTCGCTAGGTGCTGGGTTTTCTGCGGTTTCGCGGGCAGGAGATTGGGGTTTGCCGATGGGAGCGTCAATGTAATTGAACAGCTTGCGCCGGGGCCGCGCGAGTGGGAGCAAGAGTAAGAGTAGGATTAGGATTAGGATTACGGTGCGCTTCGGGAAGCCATGTGGGTTCGGGGGTGAAAGTCCCCCTGGT
>CAZODO010000139.1:0-13763 GCA_964578605.1 uncultured Verrucomicrobiota bacterium
TCGTCTCGGAAAAACCCCGCCGGCATTGGGTCTTCTCACTCGTGCTTCAGAGCTGCTATCGCGCCGAAGTGTCCGGGCCAGGACCGGGCCCCGCCCCTGCCCGGCCATGCAGACGATCAGCGGGCGCCTTTCCAGGGCGGCCTAACGCTGCCTGCCGCTCAACTCGTCCGCGAGATCCTGGGCGTCGTACACCTTGCGCAGGGATTCTATGATCCCCTGCGAATGGACCGAGACGGCCCGGGCTTTCTCTTCGGTATAAACAAGGTCCAGCACCAGGGAGTGGATATTGCCGTCGAAAATGATCCCTACCAACTCGGCATTTCGATTGATGACCGGGCTCCCGGAGTTCCCGCCGATAATGTCCGCCGTGCACACGAAATTGAAGGGTGTGGACAGGTCAAGGCGATCCTTCCTCTCGATCCAGTGCGGCGGCAGTTCGAACGGAGGCCGCTGGCTGTGCTCGGCGGCGCGTTCATACACCCCGGCGAACACCGTCTGAGACGGAACGTTCGCCCCGCCTTCGCGGTATCCTTTCACCGCGCCATACGCCAAACGCAAGGTGAAGGTGGCGTCCGGGTAGGTGCTCGTTCCTTGAACAGCGAAGCGGACCTTGCCAATCCGAGCGTGCGCCTGCTGTTTGGCCTCCGTCTGCGCTTCGAAGACCTTGCGCACGGCGCGAGCTTCGGGATCGATGGAGCGCGCCAGCTCAATCATGGGGTCGCTGGCGGACCGCACCGCCGTTTCGTCGCCGGCGTAGAGTTTCTTGCGCAGAGCAACCTCTTTTAGGCGAGTGCCGGTCACCAGTTCTGCGGCTCTTTCGGTGGGCGATTTCCCCGCGAGGACTTTCGTGACGATGGGATGCTGATGGCCCAGTTCAGAGACAAGCCAGGTGAGCGAATTGGCAAGCTTGAGCTGTTCCAGATCCTCGTAGATCGGTTGTTCGGAAAAGAGCCGGAACTCGAGCGATTCCAGTCCCGCCGCGCCGAACTCACGCAACCGATCCTTGTTGGGCTTGGCCTTCTCCTCCGCCGCTCGGAGCAAGGTCCGGCCAATGTCAAAAAGGATGCTGTTGAACGCTTGCCCCCCTTCCAGAAGGTTGTAGGTCTTGGCGTGCTCCGCGATGATTCTCTGGGCTTGCGCAATCCGCTCCCACGCATCCGCCGCCTCCTTCCATTGGGAGTGCGACGCCACTTGAGCCCGGAGTTGGCGTTCTTCATGTTGTTTCTTCTCCAGCAGCGCAGGGTCAAGGATCCCGGCGTATTCACCGGTATAGGCCTTGCGCGCGTTTTGAACGCCGAACAGGTCGTCTTTGGCCCGGCGGGCGTTCTCTTCGCTGCGGGCGCTGAATGCCGCCAGGGTAACTTCGAGATTGTTCAGGCGCCTCAAAGTGCCGGGCAGGCGAACGTCTCGCAGGTATTCAAGTTCAGCGACGGTGAACAACCGGCTCGTGCGCCCCGGATGGCCCGAGACAAAGACCAGTTCGTTTTCGGCCGCGCCCGCTTCGCTCCACCTCAGGAAATGCTCGACCTTGGCGGGCTTGCCGTTCTCGTAAGCGCGGAAGAAGCAGATATCCAGGCAGAACCGGGGGTATTCAAAATTGTCGGGGTCGCCACCGAAGAAGGCGATGCCCTGTTCGGGCGCGAAGACCAAGCGGACATCGGTGTATTTCTTGAAGCGATAAAGGTGGTACTGGCCGCCCTGGTAGAGCGTCACCACGTCACTGCGAAGGCCCGTCTTGTCGAGGGACTCCTTCTCGATCTCCGCCATCGCGCCGCGCCGGGCCAGGAACGCATCCTGGTCGGACATGCCTGGTTTGACGGCGGCATTGACCCGCTCCGTGACGTCTTCGATGCTCACGAGCACGTTCAATTCAAGGTCATGACAGCGTTTCTCGTCCTCGAGCGAACGGGCGCGGAAACCGTCGCGGTAATAATTGTGCTCTGAATCGCTCAGCTTTTGCAGGCAATCGGCGCCGACGTGATGGTTGGACATGACCAATCCGTCCGGCGAGACAAAGGACCCGGAACCGCCGCTATTGAACCGGACCGAAGCTTTCTGCACATGTTCCAGCCAGGCTTCGGTGAGATCGAACCCGTACTTCTGCCGGATGCGTTCCTTGGGCGGGTTGTTGAAAAGCCACATGCCTTCATCGGCGTTGGAAGCGAAAGGTGTCGTCAGCATCAGCGCACTCATAAGACTGGCACCCGCGATTCGGAATCCATTCGTTTTCATCCGTCAATTTCCTTTGGTTATCGCCTGCCTGGACTGAAAGTCACCTCAGTCTGCCGTGGGCCCCGGAAAAGATCAAACCTTTGAGGCCGAGCCCGAGCGAGGCCTTCCGAGGCGAGGCGGCCTGTTGGTGCGGGTGTTGGGCCGCGTGGGCTGCGCCGCGCTCACCGGTACGGCTGGCGCAAATCCACCGTTTCCGGTTTCGCGCGGGACCGCGTTCGGATATTCAGCATTTCCACCGCGAGCGAGAAGGCCATGGCGAAGTAGATGTATCCTTTCGGGATTTCTCGATGGAGCCCCTCGGCGATTAAGGCACACCCGATCAAGATCAAAAAGCTTAGGGCAAGCATCTTGATCGTCGGGTGTCTGTCAATGAAGTCGCTCACTCTGTTGACGAAGATGAGCATGGCGATGATCACGGCCGCGATCATCACAGGAATCTGCCGGACCAACCCGACGGCCGTGATCACCGAATCCAGCGAGAACACCACATCCAGGAGCATGATCTGGACGATCACCGCGCTGAACGACGGCACGATTCGGCTCGTGACCGCCCCATCCTCGCCTTCCAGACGGTCATGAATCTCGTGGGTGGCTTTAGCCAAAAGGAAAAGCCCGCCCACGAGCAGGATCAGGTCGCGCCCCGAAACGTTCTGGGACCCAACGGTGAACAACGGTTTGGTCAGGCGCACCATCCAGGCCAACCCGATCAACAGGAGGATGCGCGTTCCCAGCGCGAGCGTCAGCCCGATCCGCCGGGCTTTCTTTTGCTGCGTCACGGGCAGTTTCCCGGACAGGATGGAGACGAAAACGATGTTATCGATCCCCAGAACGATCTCCAGGAGTGTCAAGGTGACCAGGCTGATCCAGATTTCCGGGCTGGTGATCCATTCCATGCGGAATCTTACCTCAAGTGTTGCGGATTGAGCGGTTTAAGGTCTTGGGGAAGGAACAAACCATCTTTTCGGATGAGTTCCCCGTCAAACCAGACTTCCCCCCCGCCCCACTCGGGACGCTGGATCAAGACCATATCCCAGTGAACCGCCGAGCGGTTGCCGTTGTCGCACTCCTCGTAAGCCTGCCCCGGGGTGAGATGAAGCGACCCGGCAATCTTCTCATCGAACAGGATGTCGCACATCGGGTTCTTGATATAAGGATTGAAGCCGAGCGAGAACTCGCCCGTGAACCGCGCTCCCGGATCCGTATCGAGAATTTCGTTGAGCCGCTTGCTGTTGTTGGAGTCGGCGCTGACAATCTTGCCGCTCTCGAATTCCAGGCGGACATTCTCGAACCGCGTGCCGGAATACAGCGTTGGGGTGTTGAACTGGATGCAGCCATTGACGGACGTCTTCACCGGGCAGGAAAAGACCTCGCCATCGGGAATATTCCGGTCGCCTTTGCACATCTTGGCGCCGATGCCTTTGATGCTGAACTCCAGGTCGGTGCCGGGGCTGACGACGCGGACATGCTCGGTGGAAGCCATCCGCTTGTGCAGCGGAACCATCGCCCTGGCCATCTTGCGGTAATCCATCGTGCAGACATCGAAATAGAGCTTCTCAAACGCCTCGGTGCTCATGCCCGCCGCCTGCGCCATGCTTGGCGTCGGCCAGCGCAAAACACACCACCGCGTCTTGTTCACGCGGTAATTCAGCACCGGCCGCATTGTTTTCGAATAGAGCGCCAGGCACCCGCTGGGCACATCGGCATTCTCCGTCGCGTTGGCGCTGCCTCGGATCGCGATGTAGGCCTGAACGCGTTTCATCCGGTACATCTCGAGATCGCGAATCAGCGCCGCATGTTCCGGGGTGGTCTGGCGGACGATCTCCCGGTTCACGCGCGTCCGGCGCATCTCGACCAGGGGAATCGCCTCAGCCGCCCGTACCTCTCGCATCAGTTCAATGCAAAACGCGTCGGGGACATCGATCAAATCCAGCAGCACCTTATCCCCAGGTCGGAGTGCGGTGGAATACTCGACAAGGAGCCGGGCCAATTTGGTATAACGGGGGTCAATCATACGTCGCAGTGACACACATTCGGCCGCCTTGCTCAGGCGGCCTTTTCTTTTTCGCGCCGGCGCAGGGCACGTTCGCGCCGCTTGGTTTCGGCGCGCAAGAGGGCTTCGGCATTCCAGCCTTTCGCTTGCGCGGCTTCGGCCAGGTCAAAAAGTTGACGCGCCAGGGCGGTTTTCGAAACACGCGCCTTTTTGGGTTCTGCGGTGATCTTGGCGCGGCGTGCTTTCTTCACCAATTCGTGCGCGCGCATCAGAGCCGGGAGATACTTTGGGATGCCATCCAGCGCCGAAGGGCGCTCATGGCGGGTGCCCTGCTTTTCGGCCCGCTTGATCTGCTCCCACTGGGCCAGAACCGCGTCGGCCGTCTGCAGTTTGTTCTTGCCGAAAACATGCGGGTGCCGGTGGATAAGTTTGCTGACCACCCGGCGGCAAACGTCGTCAAAATTGAACGCGCCGCGTTCCCGGGCCAGTTGCGCGTGAAAGACCACCTGCAGCAAGACATCGCCCAGTTCCTCCACCATCTCGTGGTCGTCCTCGGCCTCAATGGCGTCCATCAGCTCATAAGCTTCCTCGACGGCGTAAAAGCGCAGGGTCCGGTGATCCTGCTCGCGGTCCCAGGGGCAGCCATCCGGCGCCCGAAGTATGGCCATGACCTCCAACAGTTCTTCAATCGCGTGTTTTGATCTCACAAATCGTCCTACAAAATCACCAGGTTATCGCGGTGGATCACTTCCGTGCGCGGCAAGCTCCGCGCTTGGATCGCCGCAGAATCGAATTCGCAAATGCCTCGCGCGAACTCCAGCCCATCCGCGTCGCAAATTCGGACAATCTCGCCCGCCTCGAATTCCCCATCGCACCGGCTGATGCCCGGGGGCAGAAGGCTTTTCCCCCCTTCGCGAAGCGCCTTCTTCGCGCCGGCATCCACGAACAACGAACCCGTGGGCCGATGAAAGAAAGCGATCCAGCGCTTGCGTCCCTTGAGCTTGACCGGCCGAGGCTTGAAAAGGGTCCCTTCTTCCTTTCCCGCGAGGATATGGGCCAGCATGTCCTTCTTCCGGCCGGAGGCGATCACGAGAGGAATGCCCGACCGGGTGACAATCTTGGCGGCTTGGATCTTGGAAATCATGCCCCCAATCGCCGTCGGGCTGTCGGTCCCTCCGGCCAACCGTTCCACGGCCTGGTTGACGTTTTCGATCACCGGCAGCAAATGCGCCTTGGGTGTCCCGTAATCCTCGATGACGCCCTCCACGGTGGTCAGGATGACCAGCAGGTCCGCCGGGAGCAACGATGCCACCAGGGCCGAGAGCTGGTCGTTGTCGCCAAATTTCAGTTCCGTGACGGACACGGCGTCGTTCTCGTTGATGATCGGGATGACATTTTCGCGCTGGAGCAAGGTCACCAGGCTATTCCGGGCGTTCAGATGCCGGTCATGGTGCTGGAGATCGTCATGGGTCAGGAGCACTTGGGCCACATGCAATCCATGCCGGGCAAAAAGGTGCTCGTAAGTGGCCATGAGCCGCGATTGGCCCACCGCGGCGCACGCCTGCAACTCCGCGAGTTCGGACGGCCGTTTGGCATAACCCAGCACCCCCATTCCCGCGCCGACAGCCCCGGATGTCACGATCACCACCTCGCGTCCGGCACGGCGTTGGTCGGCGATTTGGGCCACCAACTGCTCCATTTGCGCGAGATCGGGCTGTTTCCGGCTGTCCGTAAGAACACCCGTTCCGAACTTCACCACCATCCGACTGACCTGCTTCAGCAACTCGCGCCGCATCGACGTTAGGTATCAAAGCAATCCCGTCCTGTCGAGTTCGGCGCCGGGTCAGAACCGGGAGAGGTCCCAGGTCGGTGCGCTGGAAGCGTGGTTCAGGATCGCCGGCGGCCTGTCCTCGGGGTCCGCTGGACACCTCCCGGCAGCGGCCTGTCCGGTATTACGCAGGACTCGCCAGCTTTTCAGGGTGCAGAATAGATGAGCCAGACTCCTCCCAAGATCACGAGAACGCCGCAAACGGACTTGAGAACGGTCACGCCTTTGGAGTGCTCGTTCCAGTCCAGGAATCGCTGGACCCCTTCAGTAAATGTCCCCGCCAGAACGATCACCGAGCAATGCCCCACTCCATAAGCCAAGAGCAGCAACGCACCGTAAAATGCCGCGGTTTGGGCCAGATTAAACGTGACCGCCAGCATCGGAGCCATATAGGCGAACGTGCACGGCCCAAGAGCGATGCCGAAAACGAGCCCCAGCACAAATGCCGCGAAGAGGCCTTTCCTCTTCATGTGGATCTGCCCCGGCCCGGACCAAGGCATGGGAATAACGCCGAGCAAATACAGTCCGACCACGAAGAAGATCACGGCGACGAAATAGTTCCCCCAGCGCCCGAGATCCCCCATCATCCGTCCGGCCGCCGCTGTCAGAGCCCCGATCACAGCAATCGTCACCAGAATGCCCACCGCAAACAGGGTCGAGATTCCCGAGGCGCGAGCGGTGCTCACCCGGCCTTGACCACTGATGAAACCGACGATCAGGGGAATACTTGCGAGATGGCAGGGGCTAAGAATGATGCTCAGGACGCCCCACACGAAAGAGGCGCCCAAGGCAATCGCTGCCGATCCTTCGACAGCATGGCTGAGGGTGATAAAGAGCTGTTCCATGGCCGGTTTGCTCCTGGAACGCTACTTGCACTCGCCGAGTTTGCAGGCCTTGGCGATTTGCTCATTGGTGAGCTTCATTTTGTCTGCCAACGCCTGCGCAATTGTGATCTGTCTGCCGGTCATTGCCGACCGGGCATCCAACCACTTCTGCAAATTCGTTGCGCTTACGAAAAAGCCTTGCTTGAAGCACCCAGCCGAAACCCATTTGCCCTCGGCATTCTGGTGCTGTCCGAACCATGCGATGGCGGTGGGCGGCTCCAGCGAGGCGATCTGACCGTCCAGCGTCCTTACCTTGATGAGTTCACCCGTGAACCCATCCCTGGCCTCCACTTCAATGTCCTGCTTAAGCCGGGCAGCCACTCCCATGGCGCAATGAGTGCAACAGCCGTAGCCATGCGTCGCGCCAATCTTCACCCCGCAGGCATCCTCAGGATAGACTGCCCGATCACAAAACGCGCACCGGGTAGCCAGTTCTTTGGAGCGGAGCAGGTCCCAGCCGACGAGATTGCCGGGACTGCTCTGCTGTTCTTTGACCGCCGCATCCTTGGATCCAAACGCTTTGACGGTGGGACGGCCGTTCGCATCCATGCCATAGAGGAAGGAGGCATTCGCTGCAGGGATCAGGTTTCCGCGGCTCCAGTCCGTGACACTGACCTTGGCGTCTTCGGCCTTGGGATCCGCGCCGACAATGCTGGAAAAGTAAATGAAGTAGCAGTGGGGCGAGCAGATGAACCGTTGCTCTGCCTGGCCCGTCACGACCACCTTTGTCTTTGGATCGATGTCTCCATCGCACATAAAGCAGACACGCTCACGGGCACGGCTGTCCGGTTTCACCGGCGTCTCTCGCACAATTCCGGCGGTCCGCTTGCCTTCGAGATCCACCCCCAGTTCCTTCCATTTCCTGAGGATGTCCTCCTTGCCGTAAAACCCCTCGTGTCGGAACAGTTCTTTGCCGGATGCGTCGAAGAAGATCTGCGTGGGGATGAGCTTGATCCTGTATGGCCTGCCGCCGTCTGGATTCTTCCAGACGTCGATAAACTCCACCTCCATCCGGCCGGCATACTTGGTTTTCAGCTCCTTGAGAATGGGCGCCATCATTTTGCAGGGAATGCATTTGTCCGCCCCCAGATCGACGAGTTTTGGCAGTTTGGGCGTGCTTGCCGGGGCCGCGATGCCAGCTGAGGCCAGCATGATTGCCGCGACGAAGGAAAGACTCAGTTTAATGGTTGGGAATGTATTCATATCGGTTTCAGTGCTGGATAGAATTGATGGTTTCCTCTCCTGCAATGGGAGATTGACCCGTTGCCTCGAGAACGGGACATCGTCTCGCACTCAGGCCAAGAGCTTCTTGATTTCTTCAACCGCGGGGACCTTTCCGGCCAGCCTGACCGTGCCGTCGATCACCAGGGCAGGTGTCATCATGACACCGAACGACATGATCCTGCTCAGGTCCGAGACTTTTTCGATTTCGTAAGGGATGCCCGCCTCTTGGGCAGCTTTCTCCGTGGCTGCCATAAGCGCGTTGCACTTGGCACAGCCCGTTCCAAGAATTTGCAGTTTTTTCATAGAATCTCTGGCTTCGTGATTAAACAATGGCTCCGTAAATCAGTCCCGCGAGCGTCGATAGACCCACCGTCAATGCCACATAAACAAGGGTCCGCCTCGTTCCCATGACCGATCTCAGCACCAGCATGCTCTGCAGCGAAAGCGCCGGACCCGCCAGCAACAAGGCAAGGGCGGGCCCCTGCCCCATCCCGTTGCCAATGAGGCCCTGCAGAATGGGGACTTCCGTCAGCGTGGCGAAATACATGAAAGCGCCAAGAACCGAGGCCAGCAGATTGGCACCCAGGGAACTTCCGCCGACCGCCTGGGTCACCCACTCAGACGGAATGATCCCTTCTTTCCCGGGGCGGCCCAGGAAAAACCCAGCCGCAAGGATGCCCACAAGCAGCAGGGGTGTGATCTGCTTGGCGAATGTCCACGTCGATGAAAACCAGCCGGCCGTCTCATCATCGTGGCTGGTGCTCGTAATGATCGATAAGCCAACCACGGCCAACACAAACGGGACGATCGGTGCTCGGGGGAAAACAAAGGCGAGCGCAGCGGTCGGAAGCGCGACAGCCGTGACCTTCCACCAGGCCACTCCAATCCAGCGCACCAGGATGACGGCGAGGGCGGCCGCAAACAACCCGGTTAGGGGCCATTTCGCAATCCAAACAGCATGCCAAAACCCTGTTGGCTCTATCGGTTTCCCCCAATTGGCAAAAACAAGGATCCCGATCATGGCGGCGAAGTAGATGCCATTCTGCCACAAAGGCCGCTTTTCCTCGGGCTCCAGTTGATGGGCCGCTGCCACGGCTCGGGCAAGTTCCTCTTTTCGGAAAATAAGATGCATCAGGAGCCCAATGACCACACTGAATACGACGGCGCCGAGGGCCCGAGCTATCCCCAGTTTGAACCCGAGCACCCTCGCCGTCAGGATGATTGCCAGCACATTGATGGCCGGACCCGAATAGAGGAAAGCGCTCGCAGGACCTAATCCGGCACCCGTCCGCCAGATCCCGGCGAAAAGCGGAAGCACGGTGCAAGAGCAAACGGCGAGAATCGTTCCAGAGACGGAAGCGACACCATATGCCAGAACTTTATGTGCTCTGGGCCCGAGATACTTCATCACCGCGCTCTGGCTAACGAACACGCTAATCGCTCCGGCGATGAAGAATGCAGGGATCAGGCAGAGGATAACGTGCTCCCGGGCGTACCATTTCAACAGCGCGAAAGCTTCGGTCACGGCGTTGTCGAACCTCGGCACACCCACCGGGAGGTAGAAACAAGCCAGGAAGAGGCCCACAACCCATGTGAGCGGCTTCCATTCCTTCTTCCAATCTGTCGTCATTTAGCCATTTCGCTAAGATCAAACCAAAAAACAGCCCGCTAGGATCTGCCTTTTCCGTTCTTCTGGACCGCTTCCACACATTGAAAAAAGTTCAGAACACAAGGAACCCGCAGCCGATAAAACACCTGCGCCCCCCGTTTCTCGTCCTCGACAATGCCCACGTTCTTGAGTTGGCTCAGATGCCTGGAAACCGTGGGCATTTCCACACCAATCATGCCGGTAAGCTCCGCGACACATCGCTCCCCCCGCGACAATTCGTCCACGATGAACAGACGTGAAGGATGGGCGAGGGCCTTAAGGATCTTCGCCTTGGCCTTGTATCGCATCTGAGCCGCTGCGGTCATAAAATCATTTTTTATTTAGCCAAAGCGCGAAGTAAATGCAAGAGCTTTCTCTCGACAGAGCTTTCTCTCGCCACTGGCAGCGCGTGTTGCAGGCCGAAATGTCGAAGTTTGATTTCGCCTCGACCCTGGCCCATACTCAGCCGCCATGCGCACCGAATCGCTCGAGTTTCTTCGCAAACTGCTGAATACCCCCAGCCCGCCAGGACACGAGGCACGAGGACAGCGGGTTTGGCTGGATTACGCCGCGGCCTTCGCGGACGAGACATTTACCGACGCGCATGGCAACGCGGTCGCGGTCCTCAATAAAGGCGGGTCGCCGCGGTTGATGCTTGCGGGCCATGCCGACGAGATTGCCATGGCGGTGAATTACATTGACGAGAACGGCTTCCTTTACGTGCGCAAGCTGGGCGGCGTCGATCCTGCCATCACGAAAGCCCAGCGCGTCACGATCCACACCAAAGCCGACCCGGTCAAAGGCGTGGTCGGCAATGTCGCCCCCCACCTCAAGCGCGAGGACGCCGACAAGAACGGGAAACCACCCAAGATCCATGAGCTATTCGTGGATATCGGTGTCAGCAGCCGCAAAGAAGCCCAGGCGCTGGTGCGTGTGGGGGATCCCATCACCCTCAATGACGAATTTGAGCTGCTGCGCAACGATTTGGCCGTCGCGCGTGCGTTCGATAACCGGATTGGGACCTTTGCCGTGGCGGAGACGCTGCGACTCCTGGCGCCATTCCGAGGAGAACTGAAAGCCGAGGTGAACGCCGTTTCGAATATCATGGAGGAAGTGGGGCTGCTTGGCGCCCGCCAGATTGCTTACAGCTTAAAGCCCGACGTTGCACTCGTGGTCGATGTCACTCATGCAACCGATTACCCGACCGTCAACAAAGCGCAGCATGGCGACATTGCGATCGGGAAAGGCCCCACCATGACGCATGGCGGTTCCAGCCATCCCGAAGTTGTGGCTTACCTCGAGCGAATCGCGGAGGCATTGAAGATGGAGGTTCAGCACGAAGCGGTCTCCGCCAGCTCGGGCACGGATACCGATGTGATCTTCTGGACACGCGGCGGCATCCCGAGCGCCTTAATCAGCCTGCCAAATCGTTATATGCACTCGCCAGTGGAGCTGGTCAGCCTCAAAGATCTTGAGCAGATTCCAGAGCTGATGGCGGCGTTTGCGAAGTCGCTGCCAGCCGGTCACGCCTTCAAGGTGGCGGTATAGGCAGGCAGCCCCGGAAATCCCGAAGCAATCGATTCATCGCAAATGGCTCGGAGGACACGGATGTGACGGTCTTCACGCTGAGGGGTGACGGTTATGCACGAGGCCGCATGGTCGACGTTGCGCAAGCCCTGATGTGCACCGGGTATGCCGACAAACCACGATTCCACAATTGTGGAAGGTTCGGATCTGTCTGATTCCAAAGAAGTTACAACACGCTTTCGGCGCCCGGCCTCCGTTTGTGTGGTGTCATTGGCTTGGCGGATTTGAAGGTCAACAAACGAGCGTCTGGCCGGAATAAAGACCTGGCCGATCTGGACTATCTGCCGTGAGTTGAAGCGCCGAAACGCTGCTCTCAACGGGAGCGGTCGAATTGAACGCGCTTGTGAGAGTTCGCGTTCACAGCCGAAATTCCTCTCCACCTTTCGCGTGCCAACGCTCTTGCGGCGTTCTCAAACCGCCTGGGAACATTCGTCGCAACTGGCGGTTCAGCTGGATCATTCGCGCCAGGGAAACCAGCGGCGGCATGGACCGAAACCCGCCGGTCTCCGGCCGTTCCAGCTCCAGGCTCGGCAAGGACGAATCACCCGTCCCGCAGGAGCCGGAGGAAGGTGTTGTAGATTTCCCGGGATCCATACTTCAAGAACAGTTGTTCATAACGCGGAGGCGCAAGTCCAATCCATTGCGGCGGACCAACATCTCAATGTCGTCGGCATCCTTGGAAGTGCGATGGATCAGCGACTGCTTGAGAGCGTGCAGTTTGAGCGCCAGAAAATGATCCAGGCAAGGCACCCGTGCTTTTGCTTCGCCAAAGTCGCGCAGTTCGGAGGCTTGCCACATGGGCTGAAACGTTGAGTCTTCGACGAACATGAGATCCAATCCGTCGCCTTCGCCCGATTGGGTGAACTGGGCGAAAACTGTCGCTTGGCCAAAATCCGTCATGCCTGCGCTTGAATGCCTCTCGAACCAACTCAAAAGGGATGAATTACCTTGTTGTGGGAGGTCACGCCGTATGTTCGCGGCGACAGAATGCAGGACCCCTTCCCGAGAGCGGTCTAACATTCTTCGTGTGTTTGGTGTGTTTCGTGGGCCCGTGAGCCCGACATCCTTTGAGAGGGAAAGCGGTCTGCCGCTGTTTGAGTGTGAAATCGACGGTGTGGAACATTGACTCGGACAGCCGCTTTGGCCTAATACTTCTTCTGAGGACGAAAATGCTACTCGCACGCAGAGCTTTACTGGGCTGTGTTCCTAATATTGATGCGGTGTGGGATTTGTGCTTCGGGATGGCGATGGTAATCATACCTTTCTGTGCCGACACCAGCGATACACGGAGCACAGCGGGTCCGAGCTTCTTTGGACCGATCCGCACTGAGGTCGTCGAGGGTGCGATCTCGGTTCTCATTTCCGGAGATTTCGATGAGGACGGCGACATGGACCTCGTCACCATGATCCAGTCCCGGGTCTATCTTCTGGTCGGGCGGGGAAACGGCGAGTTCCAGCCTCCACGCGTCCTTCCGGATATTCTTGTGAACGGCCTGGAGATTACCGAGCTGAACGGCGATCAACATCTCGATTTGATCGGAAGCGCCTTTGACCCCAAACAAACCTGGATTCTCCTTGGCCACGGGGACGGGACTTTTGAAGCTCGTCAGATCGACGTGGTCCTTGAGGCTGCCGGAGACTTGAACGGGGACGGAACAGCGGACTTGGCGGGATGGACCAGGAAAGATGTGGACGCCCCATTTGGGATTTTTCTGAATGTGGGTGACGGTACATTCCATTCGCAGACCGTCTGTGATCTCGAGTATGCAGGCGTGTATACGGGCGGTCCAGTCGCCGTCGCGGACATCAACGGTGACGAGCGGAATGACTTGCTCAAGCTCACTGCGAAATCCACGCCGTTCTCCGGTTTGCAGAACGACTCCATCGTCCTTTTTGGCAATGGGGATGGGACCTTTCGAGAGGGCCCGCGGGGGCGTATTGGTGGGCCTCCGTACGGCGCCCTCGCGACTGGGTACTTTAATACAGGCGCGAAGCTTGATATCGTCGTAGCCGCAACCTTCGTCGGCATTCTCTTAGGCCAAAATGACGGGAACTTCGTTTGGACGACTCAACAACCCTACGCCGTTGCGAATGGCGTCACAGTGGCCGACCTGGACATGGACGGGAAGGCGGACGTGGTTACGGCCAGTTCTACGACTATGGCAGTCTTCCCCGGAAACGGCGATGGGACGCTGAAGCCTGTCGTGGAGTTCGGAAGAGGAACCTACGGGCACACGCTGTCTGTCGCGGATTTTGACGGAGACGGGCGGCCTGACCTGGCGGTGGCCTCGATCGTGGACTGCGCCTACGGAGTCGACATTTACTTGAACACCAGTGGCGACCCTGCTCCGCCGCCGGACGGACTGGCTA
>CAZODO010000140.1:0-12327 GCA_964578605.1 uncultured Verrucomicrobiota bacterium
CTGACGGAAAAAAGCGGACATTTTCTAAACCACCCATGTCAGGAGTTCTGGATTCGAGACAGTTGAAAATTGTGCGATGCGTGCTTTCCTGCCCCAAGGTTTGGTTTAAAGTTGCGGGATGAACTTACGGGAGCAGGTCACCGAGATTGCCAAGCGAGCCAAAGCGGCTTCGCGGCACCTTGCGGGGCTCACCGCGGAGCAAAAGAATGCCAGCCTTCTCGCGATGGCTGATGCCTTGGAGGCGAGCCGCGAATCGCTGGAAAAGGTTAACCAGCTCGATCTAACGGCGGCTGCGGAGGCGGGGTTATCGGCGGCGATGCTTGACCGCCTGCGCTTGGACGAAAGACGAATCGCGTCGATGGCCAAGGGCCTCCGCGAGGTCGCGGCCCTTCCGGATCCAGTCGGCCGGGTCTTGGACGAGCGGCTGCGGCCCAACGGACTGCGGCTCCAGAAGATTTCGACGCCCATCGGCGTGGTGGTCATCATTTTCGAATCGCGCCCGAATGTGGCCGCGGATGCGGCGGGCCTCTGCTTCAAATCGGGCAATGCGACCATCTTGCGTGGCGGCAAGGAAGCCGCGCGTTCGAACCAACGGATCGTCGAAACAATGGTCGCCGCGGCTCGCTGCAGTTTTGCGGGTTTTCCCGAGCACGCCATTCAGGCCGTTCCCACCACAGATCGCGAGGCGATTCGCGAATTGCTCTCGCTGCCCGAATACGTTGACTTGTGCATGCCGCGGGGCGGTGAGGGATTGATTCGCGCCGTTGCGGACTGCTCGAAGGTGCCCGTGATCAAGCATTACAAAGGGGTGTGCCACGTGTTTGTGGACCGCGCCGCCGATATGGGCATGGCCGAGAAGATTGTCGTCAACGCGAAGGTGCAGCGGCCTGCCGTTTGCAACGCGATGGAGACGCTCCTGGTGGACAGCGCGGTCGCCCGCGAGTTTCTTCCGAGGATTGGCCGGCGTCTCGCCGAGCATCGGGTGGTGGTCCACGCGGACGAGAAGGCGCGCCAGTGGTTTCAAGGCGAGGGGCAATCCGGGCCGGCGGCGCTTTCCATCAGGACCGCTGCCGAACAGGACTGGTCCACCGAATACAATGACCTGGTGCTCAATGTCCGGGTCGTCGAAGATGTCCAAGCGGCCATCGACCACATCAACCGCTACGGCTCCGCCCATTCGGACAGCATTGTCACCGCCGATGAAGAGCGAGCCCGCCAGTTCCTGGCCGCAGTGGATTCGGCAGCGGTCTACTGGAATGCTTCCACGCGCTTCACCGACGGCGCCGAGTTTGGGATGGGCGCCGAGATCGGAATCAGCACGGACAAGGTCGGCGCGCGGGGGCCGATGGGTTTGGAGGAGCTGACGAGCTATAAATGGCTCGGGTTTGGATCAGGACAGGTGCGCACTTAGGGCGAGGGCAAGGGAATGATGACGTTGATGGCCAGCGACTTGGAAGGAAGCACGAACCCCACTCCTGCGGAGCGTGCCCGAATCATCCGCCAGCGCATGCCTGCGTCCGGTCTTTTCGCCGGGCAACAATGGCGCACCTCGCCCGACCCGTTTCCGCTGCCGAAACCTGTCGTGGATGAGTTGGATTCCCTTGGCAGAGTTCTGCTGCAATTCTACCGGGCGGTCAACCTCCTGTACCGGCAGAGTGCCGCCGGGAAGGAAGCGCCCTGGGTGGCGCGGTGGCTTGATTTGGGCAAGCCGGCGGAGTTGCTGGAGATGCAGCGTTCACCCGCTTTCAAGAACGATCTGCCGCGCGTTATCCGCCCCGACCTTTTGCTTGTCGGTGACCGCTTGGCGATCACGGAACTGGACAGCGTGCCTGGAGGAATCGGACTGACTGCGTGGCTGAACGAGGTGTATTCCTCCTTGACTGGGCGTTCCCCCCAGGCCCCTCCGAACGCCGAAGCACCCGCCCTGCCGTCCATCCTCGGCGGCAGCGACGCCATGCTGCGCGGGTTTGCCAGCGTCTTTGGCGCGGCGCCCAAGGTGCACCTCGTCGTTTCGGAGGAGTCGGCCACTTACAAGCCGGAAATGGAATGGGTCGCGCAACGCCTTGGCGACCGCTTTCAAGTCCGCGACTCGGCCTTCGTGGACTTTGGCGACGGAGATGCGGTCTACCGGTTTTTCGAACTCTTCGATCTTGGCAACGTGCCCAACAGCCGGCTGCTCTTCGAACTCGCGCGCAGCAAGAAGGTGCTCCTCACCCCGCCTCCAAAACCGGTGTTCGAAGAGAAGATGCTTTTTGCGTTGCTTTGGAACCGGAATCTCCATGGCTTTTGGCGCCGCGAATTGGGTGAGCGCTTCTTCACCCGGTTGCTTCACCTGGTCCCTTACACCTGGCTTGTCGACCCGGCCCCGCTGCCGCCGCACGCGGCGATTCCCGAACTGAACCTCACGGACTGGGCCCAGCTCAAAGCCCTGTCGCAGCGCGATCGCGAACTCATCCTCAAAGTATCCGGCTTCGCCGAAACGGCCTGGGGCGCCCGCGGCGTTTACCTCGGCAGCGACCTGCCAGCTGCCGAATGGAGCGCGGCGGTGGATCTGGCATTGCGAGAATTCGAACGGACGCCGTTTGTGTTGCAGCGCTATTACAAACCGGCCGTGTTTGACGCTCATTGGTTCGATTTCGAACGGGAGGAACTCACGCCGATGAAGGGGCGCGTCCGTTTGTGCCCCTTTTACTTCGTGGCGGGGGAGGGGGATGCGGCGCGAGCGCATCTTGGCGGTGTCCTGGCCACGATCTGTCCGGCTGACAAGAAGATTATCCACGGCATGAACGATGCTATTTTGGCGCCCTGCTCCCATGAACGTATCTGATCAAAGCCTCCTGGGCTTCGTCCTCCTGGCCGCCGGTTCGCTCTTCGTGATTATGGATCCCATCGCGGTGATCCCGGCCTTTCTGGCCATGACCCCCCATGACAGTCCGAAACAGCGCGCTCGAATGGCGGCCCTGGCGGCGTGGGTTTCCACGGCCATCCTGCTCTTCTTCGCCGTGATGGGTGAGTCGATCTTCCGCCTTTTTGGCATCACGCTTGCCTCGTTCAAGATCGCCGGGAGCATCGTGCTCTTGCTGATCGGGCTGGACATGTTGCAGGCCCGCCGCTCCAAACTCCAGGAAACCGACGAAGAAAAGGACGCCGGCACGGCAAAGGAAGACATCGCCATCACGCCGCTGGCCGTCCCCATGCTCGCCGGCCCCGGAGCGATCTCGACGGCCATCCTGTTGCGCAGCCAGGTCCAGACTTGGGCCCAGGAGGTCGCGCTCCTGCTGTGCATCCCTGGCGTTTGCTTTGCGTGCTATGTCGTTCTGCGTCTTGCCGCGCATGGAGTAGCTTGGGTGAACCCCATCGCGATGAAGATCGCGATACGGATCATGGGGTTGCTGCTCGTGGCTATCGCGGTTCAGTTCACGTTGGATGCCTTGGCCGAGCAGAAGGGGAGATTGTTTTGAGAAGGGCGAATGGCCGAGAAAAGACCTGAGGGGAATCCAAAGTCAAAGCCGCCGGCACCCGCCGCTCCTCCCTGGCGATTTGGCATCGGCTATTTCCTGGTGATGCTTGTCCTCCTGCTCCTCTCCACGCTGATGTCCTCGTAAAGTCTCGTTCTCTGCCGCGATTTTGTAACCCGGCGAGGATGTTTTGGAATCGGATGCCTCTGACGGATAGGCCAGCCCAGTCATCGTGCCCAGAGGCAGAACGAACACGTGAGCTGCGTCATCGTCGACGACGACAAAGGCCCCTCTCGGGGGAAAGAAGATGGAATCGCGATGAGGCACCTGGTATTCGCGCCCATCGGCCATCCGGAGGCTAACGGCAAGTTTCGTTTTAACCTGACTCGAGCTGGCTCCGATTCATGTCAACGCACTCTACGCGCCGAGGGAAACTCTCGCTGCGAGGTTTTCGGATCGGGAGCGAACGAAAGACCTCACCACCCGCCGAGCAGCCCATGACGGGAATCTGCCAGCGCCATGGAATGGATGTTCATATTTTGCTAGATGGATGACATATTTTAGCTATATTTTAGCATATGGCAAGCATATAGCAACCATATAGCAACCATCTATTATCAGCGGAAGCACCGGCGCTGCATCGCCCGTCCAGGTGCCGTGGCTATTCTCCGCGGTTCTATCTCTTCTCCTGTGCGTCTGCCGAAAACCCGCGTGACAACCCCGAGCCTTCGTGGCAGATGTGGACAATGAAAAGGTCCTTGCTCGTGCTGATGGCCGCCCTGATCGGGGTTGCTGCTCCTGGATTTGCCCAATCCGCCGCCTCCACCGACCCGGCTCAGCCCGGGCAGACCTCAACGGACGAAGTCGCCGTCATCAAAACGTCCGCCGGCGAGATGGTCCTGCAGTTCTGGCCCGACGTGGCCCCCAACACGGTCGAGAACTTCAAGAAACTCGCGCGGAAAGGCTTCTTTGACGGCACCGCTTTTCACCGGATCATCAAGGGCTTCATGATTCAAGGGGGCGATCCCAACACCAAGGACCCTGCCAAAGAGGCCGAGTACGGGCGAGGCGGACCTGGATACCGCATCAAAGGCGAGGTGAACGACCGGTTGCACGAGAGAGGCGTGATCTCCATGGCTCATAGCGGCCATCCCGACACGGCGGGCTCGCAATTCTTCCTCTGCCTCGACCGCGCCCCGCACCTGGACAGAAAGTACACGGCCTTTGGCAAGGTGATCCAAGGCGAAGATGTGCTTCTTAAGATCGGGGATGCGCCGGTGGTCCGCGGGGCGATGGACCCGGTCCCGAGCAAGCCCAAGGAACGCGTCGGGGTCGAGAGCATCAAAATTGTTCCGGCCAAATCGGTGAAGTGACATCCCCGGAATAACAACAAACGGAAAGGAACTGTGAGCAACACGGCAAATGAAGTGGCGGTCATTCGAACGACACAAGGCGAGATGGTTATCGAGTTCTGGCCTGAGACCGCTCCCAAGACCGTCGAGAATTTCAAGAAGCTCGCCCGTTCAGGCTTTTACGACGGCACCGCCTTTCACCGGATCGTGAAGGGATTCATGATTCAAGGGGGCGATCCTTTGACCAAAGATGCCCGGGCGGAGAGCCGCTGGGGCACGGGCGGACCCGGATACCAGATCCAGGCCGAATTCAACGACCGGCCTCATGTGCGCGGTGTGATCTCCATGGCGCGATCGCAGGATCCTGACTCGGCCGGAAGCCAGTTCTTCCTTTGCCTGGCCGACGCGCGGTTCCTGGACCGCCAATACACCGCTTTTGGGCAACTGCTCCGCGGGGACGATGTCCTGGAGCGCATCGGTGACACGCCTACGACCCGCTCCGGAGGCGGTGAGATGAGCAAGCCCGCCACCCGCGTTGGAATTGAGAGTGTCACCATCGAACCGGCTGAGGCTCCAAAATAGGGCGCGGGTGTCGAATTGGCATCAGCCATGATTCAGCCTTGGCCAAAGATCGGTTCGAAACAAATCGGGGATTTTCGGATCTTTCAGCTCCGCTCCGATATCCGCCGGTCCCCGCGGACGGGGAAAGAGCACGATTTCTTCGTGCTCGATTGTGTCGACTGGGTGAATGTGATCGCGGTCACCCCGGACGATCGCCTGGTCATGGTGGAACAGTACCGGCACGGAACAGACACGATCGAGTTGGAAGCTCCCGGGGGCATGATCGATGCCGAGGATGCCTCCCCCGTTGAAGCCGGGATGCGCGAACTCCGCGAGGAAACGGGGTTCGAGGGGCGCAACGCGCGCATCATCGGCGAGATTCTTCCGAACCCGGCGATTATGACCAACACCTGCTACACCGTCCTGGTGGAAGGGTGTGAGTTGAAGCACCCGACCGTTTTCGATCATTGCGAGGACCTGGCAACGCGTCTGGTGCCCATCTCGGAGATCCCTGGCCTGGTGCGCACCCAAAGGATACGTCACTCGCTGGTGGTCGTGGCGCTCTACTATTTCGAGCTGGAAAAACGCGCCCAGGGGGCGAAATCCTGTTCCCCTTGAGACCCAAGCGAGCCGGCAAGAGCTGATTTCGTTGGCCACCCGCCATTCCCTTCCATGAAATCCATCGCGGTCCGAATCCCGGGTTCAACCTCCAACCTGGGTCCTGGGTTCGACACCCTGGGGTTGGCCTTCAACCTTTACCAGGTGGTCCGGATCACGCCACGGCGCGAGCGGGGCATTCGCTTCAACCCGCCTGTCGACCCGCAACACTTGCCGGGGGCGCTCTCGATGGCAGAGGAGGCGGCCGACGCCTTCTTTGCCAGGACAGGCGCCGAGCCGTTCGGGATCGAAGTGGGAGTCCAGGGCGATGTGCCCGTGGCGCGCGGTCTTGGGTTCAGCGCCATCGTGCGGTTGGGCGTGGTGACCGGTTTGGCCGAACTGACGACAGCCGGCTGGGATAGACAGAGGCTCTTGGATGTCGTGACGGATCTTGAAGGGCACCCGGACAACGCGTCGCCGGCCGTGTTTGGCGGCTTTACCGTATCCAGCCGGCTGGAGTCAGGCGTGCGCTGCCTGCGGTTCCCGGTTACGGACCAGGCCTGGTTTGTGGTGCTGATCCCGCCGTTCGGCCTCCCGACCAAGGAGGCCCGGAAAGTCATCCCAGACGCGTTCACGCGGGCCGACACCCTGCATAACCTCAACCGATCCGCGTTGATCTCGGCGGCGTTTGCTTCCGGGAATCTCGAAGCGCTCCGCGGCTGTTTTGAAGACCGGGTTCACCAGCCGTATCGCGAGAAGCTGATTCCCCAGCTTGCGGGCGTCCTGCAGGCCGGAGAAAAGGCGGGCGCCATTGGCGGCTGGCTGAGCGGAGCCGGTTCTGCCATCGTGTGTCTTGCACTGGACGAGAAGGAACGGATTGCGGAAGCGATGCGGAAGGAGCTGCCGAATGCGCCGGTTCTGTTCCTCAGGGCGGAGAATGAGGGATTCGTGGTGCAATCGTAGCCCACACGATCGATGGCGCGCCCGAGGGTTCAGTCGCGTTCAGCGCGCCAGGATCTTCCGCGTGGAGCGATGGCGCACGATCCTGAGAGTAGAAACTTTTCAGCGCGAACGGTTTTTGAGCTGGAGGCGATTCTGGTATGGCGCAGTTTTCCTATAAGGCGCGAAGACGTTCCGGGGAAGTCGTTCTCGGGACCGTGGAGGTCCCTGACCGCGCGGCGGCCCTGACCCAAATTGAGAGGCTTGGCCTGTTCCCCGTCACGATTGAGGCGGCCCGAGGCGCGGCTCCCAAGGCCGAGCCGGTCCCGGACCGGAAAGGGGCGAACAGCACGGGGGTGCTTCCCCCTGCTTTGCGCGAGATCTTTCATCGCCAGCGGAGGCCGAAACTGCAGGAGTTGGCGACCTTCACCCAGCAACTCTCGAACTTGCTGCATTCGGGCATGCCTTTAACCGTGGCGCTGAACAGCATGACGCACCTGGAATCGAAGGGCATCTCAGCCGCGGTCAGCAAGCAGTTGAAACAGGACGTCATGGAGGGGCGGAGTCTCTCAGACGCCATGGCGAGACAGCCGATCGTCTTCTCGGATTTGTACGTCAACATGGTGCGCGCCGGGGAACAGAGCGGGGCCCTGGGCGAAGTGCTGAAGCGTCTGGCGGACCATTACGAACGCTTCGCCGAAGTGCAGCAGAAATTTGTTTCATCGTTGATTTATCCGGCGGTGGTCGCGTGTGTGGGGGTGGGGATCATCGGGTTCTTCATGACCTACATGCTGCCGAAGTTCATGTCCATCTTCGAAGGCATGCAGGTGCAGTTGCCGGCGGCCACCCAGATGCTGGTCACGCTCAGTCATCTGTTCAGCGGATACTGGTGGCTGATGTTGCTGGTCCTCCTGGCCATCGTCGTTCTGTTCAAACGATACCAATCCAGCGATGGCGGCAAACGAACGATTGATCATTGGAAAATGCGCGCGCCGGTCGTGGGCCGGGTGATCAAACTGAACCTTTTTGGCCAGTTCTCTCGCACGTTGGCCACGCTTCTTCAAAACGGCGTGCCGGTTCTCATGGCCCTCAAGATTACCGAAGAGGTCATCCCCAATCGGATTCTCAAGGAAGCGATCGCCAAGACCCGTGAAGAGGTCACCGATGGCAAGACGATCGCCCAGCCTTTGGCGCGCAGCAAAATCTTCCCGCAGCTCATGATTGACCTCATCAAGATTGGGGAAGAGACCGGGGACGTGCCCGGCGCGCTTCAGAGTCTGGCAGACACTTACGAAAACGAGCTTTCCATCGCCTTGCGCGTCATGACCAACCTGATTGAGCCTGCCATGATTATCGTCATGGCAATCGGCGTTGGATTCCTGCTTTTCAGTGTCCTTTCAGCTATGTTCGCGATTACCTCGAACATCGCCCGGTGATGAACGATGCGCTCGACAGAGCCGGCGGCAAACAACGCTGCAAGCCTTCGCCCAAAGGACACGACGGCGGAGCGAGCGCCTGGAAGCGCGGGTTTACGCTGATTGAGCTGATGATCGTCATTGGAATTGCCGCGATCATCGTCGCCGCAGGCGTTCCCCCCTTCGTCCAAGCCATGCGCAAAGACGGCTTGCGCAAAGCCGTCAGCGACGTCGTCGAAGGCTGCAGCCACGCGCGGGCTCAGGCGATCCTGAATGGCGTTCCCATGGAACTGGTCATCCGCGCCGCCGATGGAGAGATTGCCGTGCGCCAGGCGGAGCAGCGCGGTTGGGCGGAGAACGCGGACGAGAGTCTCTTCCCCCCGGAACCGAGTTCCGCGAAGTCCGTTCCTGCAACGTTTCGGTCGAACCTGCCCCAGAATATTGCGGTGACGCTCTTGGCCGTGAATTTCCAGGACCAAATGGACGCGCTTGAGGCCAGGGTGCGCTTCTTTCCGAATGGCACCTCGGACGAGTTCACCATCCTTCTCGCTTCGACGAGCGGCGAACAGCAGATCAGCCTCGATATCATCACCGGGCTCGCGGAGGTCAAAGTGCTGCGATGAAGGTGCATTCGAACAGGCAGGGCGCATTTTCGCTGCTGGAGGTGATGATTGCCATGGGCATCTTTTTCGTGGCGATCTTCGGCATCCTGGCGCTCGTCTCGCAAAACCTGGTGGCGGCCCGCAAATTACAGCGTAACGATCCCGATATCACCTTCCTGGCGGCCCAGCTATCCCTGACGAACCGATTGGAGGAAGGCTTCGATTCGGGGGACTTCGGCGATATGTATCCGAACTGCCTTTGGTCTCGCACAATCACCGAGGTGTCGAGCAACGGGCTGTTCCGCGTCGATTTCACACTGCACCAGGCGACGGGCAACCGGCAATCTCCCTTGACGGAACGGCACTTGACTATCCTGCTTTACCGGCCTGGATCGGGCGGGGGTGTCGGGTATCGCCTTGGGCCTCGAACACGTTGAACGGCTATGTGCGCCCGCTCCAAGCGTTCCTCCATTCGCCCGTCGTCGGGGGTTCTGTGGCCTGCACCTCGGGTGCTCCGGGCGTTCACCCTGATCGAAGTGATGATCGCCATGACCATCTTCGGGCTGGTGATGGTGGCGATTTACAGTAGCTGGGCTGCAATCTTGCGTGGATCCAAGGTCGGGCTCAATGCCGCTGCCGAAGCCCAGCGAACACGCATGGCTACCCGCGCCATCCGGGAAGCGCTCACCTCGGCTCAGCTTTATGTGGAGAATATCCGCTATTACTCATTCATGGCGGATACCAGCGGCGATTTCGCAGCCTTGAGCTTGGTATCGCGATTGCCCGCGTCCTTCCCCGGAAGCGGTCTGTTCGGGAACCAGGTTGTCCGTCGCGTTTCGTTCACCGTGGAGTCCGGCCCCTCCGGCCAGCGGCAGCTCGTTTTACGGCAGGTCCCTATCCTGGAACCACCCGATACGGCCGAGACGCCCTATACGATCATCTTGGCGCCCAACGTGCACCAGTTCTCGATGGAGTTCTGGAACACGAACACTCTCGAATGGGACCCCGAGTGGCCGTTCACCAACCAGCTTCCCAAGCTGGTCCGCTTCGCGTTGAGCGTGGGGCCGCCCAACCACAGGCCGCGTCCCGAGGACATTTCCCTGCAGACCGCACTCGTGAGTTCAATGGCCATTCCCCGGGTGCTCCAGATCCCTCCAGTGCGAAGAGGTTTTGGAAGCCCTCCGGGAACGGCGCCGCGAGGTCGCCAATGAGACTTTCGCCCACCAGCCGGCCGAGGGGGATTGCGATGATCATTGTCATGATCGTGACGACGGTCCTCGGCATCCTCGCGGGCGGGTTCGCATACTCGATGAAGGTGGAAACCCGACTGGCGCAGAACAACAGCTTCGAAGGCGACTTGGAATGGCTCGGCCGATCGGGCGTCGAACTCGCCCGTTACGTTCTCGTCCACAGTTTGAACGTGCCGGCCGAGCCTTGGGATTCGCTCAACCAGAAATGGGCAGGAGGACCTATGGGCACCAACGAAATCCTTGACATGGTTTCGTTGGAGAACAATCAGCTGGGACCAGGCACCTTCTCGATCAAAATCATCGATCTGGAACGAAAGGTGAACATCAATCTCATCAACGAACTCAGCCTCCCCATCTTTCAACAGGCGCTCAATTTGGCGGGTGCGGACCCGGCGGATATTGCCACGATCAGTGATTCGCTTATGGATTGGCTGGATATTGATGAAAATCCGCACCTGAGCGGAAGCGAGAGTGCTGATTATGTTTCGAATCCCAACCCCGGGTACGCTCCTTACACGTCCAAGAATGGGCCCATCGACGATCTCTCGGAACTGCTGCTCCTTCGTGGAATGACCCCGGAAGTATTCCTGGGCCTCCGCCTGGACGTGGGGCCTCGCCCTCGAGGCCCGGCTTTGCCTTCCGCCATGCTTCTGGGGGGGCCGGAATCCCTCGGGCCCGTGCCCCTCGCAGAGCTCTTTACCCCGATCTCTTCAGGGATGATCAACATCAACACAGCGTCCGCGCAGGTCCTCCAATTGGTTCCAGGAATCGATTCAAGCCTGGCCCAAGCCATCATCGGCGTCCGCGCGGGGCTCGATGGAGTGGACGGGACCGAAGATGATCGGCCGTTTCGGACGCCGGGCGAGTTGATCCAAGTGCCCGGAATGCCCCCGGAGGCCATTCAGCAGGCGGCAGGATTGTTCGTCACCCGAAGCTTGACGTTCGAGGTGATCGTCGACGCCAGAATCGGGCAGTCCCGACGACAGTATATCGGCGTTCTCCGACGCATCCCGGGGAACCGCGATGTGCAAACGCTCCTTTTTCACTTGCGCTAAACGCGCGCAAGGATTCGCCTGCTGGAATGGGCCAGCTCATCTTCGTTGCGGGAACGGACACAGGCGCGGGCAAAACGCTTCTCACTGCGTTGCTGCTGACCCATCTGCGCCTTCATGGCTGCCACGCTCTGGCCATGAAACCTTTCTCCGCAGGAAACCGTAACGATGCCAAGATCCTCTACGAGGCTCAGGACCGTGAACTCTCGATCGATGAACTCAACCCGTTCCACTTCGGTCTCCCTATTGCTCCTCTGGCGGCTGCGCGCGCCGCTGGAAGAAGCATCGCTTTGGCCGACCTCATTGGGAGGATTCGCTCGCTCAACGCTCGTTCCGATGTGCTCCTCGTTGAAGGTGCTGGAGGGTTGATGGTTCCGTTGGGAGAGGGCTATACGGTTGCTGATGTAATTAACTCATTGCGATGTCCCGTAATCCTGGCGGCCAGAAACAAGCTGGGTGTTATCAACCAGGCACTGCTTTCGATGGCACTCCTGGCGTCTCTGCCCATTCCGACGAGTCAGGTGGTTCTCATGGATCCCCCGCGGCTGGACCCTTCATCGGAAATCAACGAAGCCTTAATCATCGAATCGACAAGCCCACCGGAGAAAATGGAGGGCGGCCGCAAACGACCCGTTAAGAGCTTCCGGCGAGCCTTGCTCTCGATGAAGATCCCCGTGACCCTCACACGAATTCCGTTCCTGGGCCCAAAAGCCGAGGCCCAAGGCTCACGAGAAGAAAATGCAAAAAAACTGCAGAAAACTCTTGCGCGGATTTTTCAAACAGCTACTTTCTCCCACGCTTTCGGCGACAAACAGCAGACGCTGAAACAAGCGAATAAAAACGCTTGCACAGTTCGATTGAAAGGCTAAGCTGTTCGGCGGTTCGCTAAAAAGCAGGGGCTGCACGGAATAAAAAATCCGTTGACACAGATCGGAAGTTCGATAAAGTGTTCGCAGCTAACTGAGATGCCGGAAGGCAGCAAACGGCAGCTCGGTTTTTTTGTCCCTCACTGAGGGAACGCTTTCGGGGTGGAAACACCCCACAGCTCTTTGAAAATTCAAATGTGCGATAAGTAAAGAGCCCCTCGAAGAGCATTCAGGG
>CAZODO010000141.1:0-12230 GCA_964578605.1 uncultured Verrucomicrobiota bacterium
GTGGGGGAGCAGGATGGCCAAGCCTATATCGCGATGGCCTACATCGACGGAAAGAACCTTAAGGAGGAGATCGCCCGAGCCCCCCTCAAGATCGACGAGACCCTTCGAATCGCCATCCAAGTCGCCGAAGGCCTGGAGGAGGCGCACCGCCATCGGATCATCCACCGCGACATCAAGCCGGCCAACGTCATGCTCACCGCAAAGGGCCAAGCCAAGATCATGGATTTCGGGCTGGCGCACGAAGGCACCGCTGCCGGCCTGACACGGACGGGGGTCGTGATGGGCACGGTGGCCTATATGTCGCCCGAGCAGGTCCTCGGCCAGAAAGTGGACCAGCGCACGGACATCTGGTCCTTCGGCTGCCTCCTCTATGAGATGCTGGCCGGCCGCTCGCCGTTCCAGGGCGGGCATGAGCAGGTGTTTTTCCAGTCCATCGTCCATGGGGAGCCTGAACCGATCGCCGCGCTGGGGCGCGACGTTCCGGCGGGGCTGGCTCAAGTCATGGACCGGTGCCTCAAGAAAGATCGCCGCGACCGCTATCCAAATGCCAGCGCTTTGATCGACGGTCTCAAATCGGTTGACCTCGGTGATATCGCCGCCGCCCCGGCTGTGGCTGTCCGCGAGAAGCCGCCGTCCATCGCTGTCCTCCCCTTCTCGGACATGAGCCCGGAGAAGGACCAGGATTATTTCGGCGAAGGGATCGCGGAGGAACTGATCAACGCGCTCGCCCACCTCCGGGGACTCCGGGTCGTCGCCCGAACCTCCACCTTCGCGCTCAAGGGTCTGAAGCTTGATATCCGGGAGATCGGCCGGAAGCTCGACGTCAGGACCGTGCTCGAGGGGAGCATCCGCAAAGCCGGCGACCGGTTGCGCGTTACCGCTCAGCTCATCAACGTCGAAGACGGCTTCCATCTCTGGTCCCAACGCTACGACATGGAGATGCACGATGTTTTCGCTATCCAGGACGAGATCACCGCCGCGATCGTCGAAAATCTGAAGGTGAAACTTCTGGCCGGCGAGACGACCGCTCTCCGGAAGCGCTCGACCGAGGACCCGGAGGCCTACAATCTCTATCTCAAGGGGCTCTATTTTTTTGCCCGGCCAAGCCCCGAATCTTACGAGAGGGCCCTCGCCTGCTTCGGCGCCGCCGTCGAGAGGGACCCGAATTTCGCCTTGGCCTATGCGGAGATGGCCAATGTTTTTGGCGGCCTGGGCGCCTTGAATCTCGCTCCGCCAGCGGAGGTGTGGCCGAAAGCCAAGGCCGCCCTGGAAAAGGCCCTGGCCCTGGATCAGGACTTGGCCGAGGCCCACTCCGTCGCTGCCAGCCTGGCATTGTGGTACGAGTGGGATTGGGAGGCCGCCCGCCGGAGCTTCGAGCGGGTTCTCTCCCTCAATCCGGGAGGCGCTATGTCTCACGGCCATTACGGCTTTTTCTGCCTGCACAGAAGAAGATTCGACGAGGCCATCCAAGAAATGAACAAGTGCCTCGATCTGGATCCTCTCATGCCCTTGTTCTATGCCTGGTCAGCTTGCGCCTATTGGTCCGCGGGACGGTTTGATGAATCCCTTCGGGAATTCCATCGAGTGCTAGAAATCGCTCCCCAGTTCGGCTTGGCCTATTTTCACGCCGGGATAGCCTATGTTTTGAAGGGGCTTTTGGACGAAGCTGTGGAGACTCTCGAAAAAGGGCAAGACCTCCTGGTGGCCCCCGGCTGGATCGAGGGCACCCTCGGACTGATCTATCTCAAGAAGGGCGACCGCCACAAAGCGGAGGTCATCCTCGAGCGAATGATCGTCAGCCGAAAGACCATAGGGAACACCTCGGCCGTCAGCATCGCCTCCCTGGCCGGAGAGTTGGGGAAGCTCGATCTGGCCTTCGAATACCTGGACAGGGCTTACGTGGAGCGTGACTCCTTGATGGTCCTCATCCATATCCATGCGCCGATCCTCTCCCCCGCGATCGCCGCTGACCCAAGATACAAATCCGTCCTGGCCAGGATGAAACTGGATTTCTGAAAGAGGCGCGGCCGTTGGACGGCACGACACGATTCTGGGATCCCATGTTGGGTCGTTTGCTGTTTCGCACCCCGGGTGCTTGGCTCCAGAATGGATTTGACCCGACCGACCGTACCCTCAGGGATCGGGCTCAGGGCAGACGTGACCGAAAACAGTTCATCTTACTTTGATCGGCTGCCTCGATCGTCCACGGACTGGTTGGCGGCGGGAGGACATCACGCCACTGCCACCCCGCCTGCCCATTCAACTCCTGCAGGATCCCTGTCCACGAGAGCGAAATTGACCCGCCCTGCCGAGTGATGCTCAAGAGCGGAGGCGGTGTGTAGGACTCCACGGAGGCAATGGATTGCCACGGCTGCCCTGCGCCGGCATCACTGCCGCCAAGGATGAAGAGCTTGCCGCTAACAAAGCTCGCGCCCATGAAGTACTTTGCCTCGCTCATCGTGGGGCCAGGTTGCCAGGTGTCAGTCGCAGGGTCATAGATATCGGTTCGGCTAAGGGTGCTTTGCAGAGAGCCGCCACCCATTAGGTATATTTTGTTGTCCACCGCACAGACACCCGAGGCCGCACGTGCCACAAGTCCTGCGATGGGTTTCCAGGTATCGCTCGCCGGATCATACATATCGGAAGTGCTCACGGGCGAACCGCTAACATTGGCGGCCGCGATGCCACCGAAGACATAAATTTTGCCGTTCACCACGCCCGCAGCAGCCAAAGTCCGCGGCGTGCGCATCGCTCCTTTTTTGGTCCAGGTGCCGGTAGCTGGATCGTAAACATCCACACCAGTGGGATTTTCGATATTCACGTGATTCGCGTAGCGGCTGCCGCCAAAAACGTAGATTTTTCCGCCCACTGCGCCTGCACAATGATAAGTCCGGGCGGTGGGCATAGGGGCCTTGGAGGTCCAGGCGCCTGTCGCGGGATCGTACTCATCCAAAGTGGCCGTTGAAGTTTGGAACTCGTAGCCTCCGCCCATGACATAGATCTTGCCGGCGACAGTCGTGGCCGCATGCCCCATTCTATCATTGGGCATCGGTATCCCTGTTGCCCACGAATCAGTTGCAGGATCGTAAATCTCCACATTGCGCAAAAACCGAGTGTAAACCGAATCGCCGCCTCCCAGGGCATAGATCTTCCCGTCCGCAACACACGTCGTGGCGCCAAACCTTGCCGTAGGCAATGGTGCTTTGCTGGACCACGAGGATTCCGCAGCTTGGATATTGGCCAGCGATCCCAGGCAGGCGGCCAGTACTGTCCCAACCGAGAGTAATTCTGGTTTCATAGAGCAAGCGATTCAGTCGCGGATTCTGCCGGTGCCTTTATACGTGCAGGAAATCGGGGGGCCCTGCATTAGGAGGCTGACGGAACCCACAGCGTGGTCAAAACAACCGGTTCTCCCAACCAGGAAAACCTCGACTACGGGCTCGGCGGGGTTCCCGATTACCACCCAGTTGAGGATGTCCCGATTGGCTACTTTCATCGTCCCGGTGCCCGAAAACCTACCGTCGCTGGAACTTGTTCTGTTTTCGTTGCGAGCCGAGCACATCGCTCATCACCGAAACCTCTCGGCGCTTGAGCGCAGAAGCGTGCAGTTTTCACGTTCCACACCTTACTAACGGAAAATCGTCCGGGAGTTGCACATTTTTAATGCAGCAAGGGAAGTTTACACCTCGTGCTTGCCTTCTGAAAGATACTGTTGCCTGAGAAGTTCGTGCGCCTTCCTGACCAGGGCAACGGCCCAGGCCCGGTCGAAGAGTTGGTCCGGGGCGCTCGAGTCCGCGACCTCGAGTCGATAGAGACCCTCGGCCTGCGGAGCGTCAAATGGGACGAAGGTGAGATTGCGTCCACGCTTGAGGGCTCCCGCCCGGTCGCGCTCCTTGAGCAGAAACCGTTTCACGGCGCACAGCAAGAACCATCGGAACCTGCCGTTGCCGGGCTGTGCCACCGCCACGTAATTGCCGGCCAACAGCCGCGCAAAGAACTCCTGGGTCAGGTCCTGCGCATCCTCGGGCCAGTAAACCTGGCGACGGACGTACGCATAGAGCGGATACCAGTCAGTCCGACAGAGTTGGTCCAGGGCCGCCTGGGCATCGGGCGAGGAATGATGACCCGCCGCCAGCACCACGCTCCAGTAGGTGGTGGCGAAGATGCCTGCGTGCGCCTCAGGTCCGGAAGATGGTGTTTGCGTCCGCACGCTGGGATTTTGCGACGATCAAGCCGTAGTGGCAACCGATAGGAAGCCGCTTTCAACGCTTCTCGGGCAGCACCCAACTTCAGTTGGGTGGCCCCTGCCAGCCAATTTGGATGTAAAGAGGTTCTTCATGACCAAGGGCGAGCGGGAGGCCGCCCGACGCCCTTTCCAACCATGCCTCGGCGCGGGCTCCCACTGGCTGCCGGTCTTCCAGTGGAGCCGCGCGTTCCTGGGGTGCGCACGGGCAATAAACCGCGCTGGCAGCCCTGGATGCAGTAAAGTCGAATCAGTAGGTGATCGTTCCCGTGGCGGTCCACACAAAGGAAAGCTTGACCGTGCCGGGATCCGGGCCGGGATCCGTGCCTGTCTGTTCTAAGGCCACGATGTTGAATTCACCGCTGGCGCCCGCAAATCGGCCGGTGCCGCCGGTGATGATGCCCTGGAGAACCGTCGTGGGCGAGTCGAAGAAGGTCTCATCCCCGTTGGCCGCGATGATCTTACCTGCGCCGGCGCCTCCGAAGAGGCCCCACCCCAGGCCAACCGACTTGCCGCAATGGGAAGCAATTATCTCCGCCTTGGAATTGTAGCTGCCGTCGGCCAAACTCAGCACCATTTGGCTGTGGGCTTGCATGTTCACCGGTCGTGTAACACTGTTCTTGGGAACAGGGAGCTTGCCGCTCGTCCCTACGGCGGATGGGGTATCAGGAGGCCGCACAGCACTGCTGCAAGGCCGAGACTCAGTTTTTTGTTCGTTTTTGGTGTCAAATGATTTTCCTTTCATCTTTTGAGGGACAATGCCCTGATTTCGATTCTTCCGCGTTGTGTTTTCTGGTTCTTCAGGAATCTCCTAGGAGTTTTTCACTGGACTTGGTCGGTCGGCACGGCCTCCATGCGCGGCTGGAGTCCTGTAAGCCACTTGTTATCAGGACCTTGCAAGGCTCAGTGACGGAGCAATGCGCCTCAGGAGACCGCGAAGAAACTGGTCGGACAACGGACTGATGAGTTTTTCGCTTTGCACCATAGATTGCAGGCAGCATCCATCGGGTCGGAAGGGCATTCGGTCTCGATCTGACCAATGTAAAATCCCCGAAAAAACCCGGAAGAGGCTGTTTTCTGCGATTCGAGCGCGTCGCCACTCCGGTTACAGCCGGCGGCGGAGCGTGTGAGGCGTGCATCTTCTGCCATCGTTTCCTTACTAACGGAAAATCGGCCAGGAGTTGCAGACTTCTTGGTTTACCGGTCGATTACGAACCTCTTGCCTCACGGGAGGCTGGTGCACATCGACGGCACCGGACACGTGATGCGCAACGACAAACCGCGGGACGCCGAGCGCGCGATCCGGTCGTTTCTCTCGGGATTGTAGGTGGTTGGGGTGTTCGCTGACAACGCCCCTGTGCGTTGCCGTCGGCCGCCGCCAGCCTAAAACGGGGCGCCCGGTTCCGGGCAGGTCGCGGCGAGGTGCGGCGCGACCTGCGGGCAGTCGTCTACCCCCGGACCGGGGTCGAAAACCGCCTCTACGCCGGTTCTCGCGTGCTCGCGGTCGATCTCGAAAGCGCCCGGGCACGAACAAGGCCTCCCGGTTTGGCGAGGGGCTGTGGGACAGGGTTACCGCTCTTTTCGACCACGGCAGCCCTGAGCCCGTTCAGTAGGGTGACAGCAGCGACCAGCCCGTCATGGACCACTTGGAGGCTCGGCGTGCGTGGGTGGGTCGCTGATGGCCTGCAAGACACGGATGACGGCACTGGGCAGTGCTTCGAGAGAGTGGGCGCCCCGTACGCCAAGGGCAAGTGTTACGCGGAGGGGTGGGCAGCAATCCAGCCCCGTGTTTCCTTGACTGCCCCTCCCATACGTTCATCATTCCTCCTAATGAAGAAGCACATCACTCTCAGTTGGAGGATTCAATCCACCATCGCTCTGGTGGCGGCAGCTTTTGCCTTCGTTTCGTCCGCTGAAGCAGCCGTCGTCTGGTCCGGCAGAGTGGTCGATATCAGGACCGGACTTGGCCTCCCGAACATCAAGGTGGACGGCGGTGCTAAGGGACGGCAAGACCTGACGCCGAGGGTGTCCACCAGCAGCATCGGCGAGTTTGCTGTGACCTACGAAACGGCCCTAGACCTGAATTCCTGGGTGTACTACCAACTTACGTGCTTTGAAGGAACTGCGGCGCCAAAGTACTTTACCAATTACCGCATCACGTCAGTGCCGACGGAGACGCTGGTCCAGATGGTCCCGCGCAACGGCTTCATTCGCGGTGTCGTCGTTGACCAGGACACTGGATGGGGAATCGGCGGAGCGACGGTAGCGATGGGCATTACCGGGGCGCAGTGGCAGAGCATGACGGCCGATGCCAGTGGGTATTTCCAGTTTCAGGAGACGCCGGTGTATCAAGAGACCACGAACTACGAGGAGGGCATCCCGCTGGAACAGCAGATTCCACACGAAACGTGGGAGCATTGCTTGCCGTACACCAACTACTGGGTCGAGGCGATGGCACCTGGGTATAAGACGTTCGGGACAACCAATGCGAATCTTACCATCAAGCTGACCTCGTCGGTCTCGCCGGACTTGCACACCTTTGTCATCCTACGGGTCCCCCGCGCGGGAACGACGGCTGCGGGTAGCGCAACAACTCAGATCAACGGTCCGAATGCTCTCCTTCGCTGGCTGGCTGGTTTCTTCACCCCAGCGCAACTAGCCGACCCGGCTATCACCGGCGCGGTGGCCGATCCGGACTCCGACGGACTGAGCAATGAGCAGGAGTTCGCCGCCAGCACAGAACCCAACGATCCTGACACCGACGCCGACACGCTCCCGGATGCGTGGGAGGTCGGCCACGGCACCCAACCGCTGGTGCCGGATGCCACCGCCGATCCGGATGGTGACGGATTCGTTAACCGGTTGGAGTACATCTTTCAAACCGATCCTGGGGTGGCCAGTTCCAAGCCCGAGGTGGCGGTCTCCATCCGCCGTGCGGTCAGAGTCGATTACCCGACACTCGCTGGGGCGGTCTACCAACTCCAGCAGGCTCCGACTGTGGATGGACCGTGGGAAAACACTGGGACTCCGTTTGAGGGCCATGGTGCAGTGCGGGTGCTCTATTTCGACGCGGATCCGCGGCAGGCACAGTTCTATCGGGTGGTCATCAACCTGCCATGATCCGTGACTGAAGCGGCGGGCGGATATGTCAAATCCCGGCTGCTGTCGACCGTCACTGGAGTTCCAGAACCCCGGTGCGGCAGGAAGTCGATCCCCTGATGTCGGCTTTGTGCCGCGCCTTCGATCCCGCCATTCACGACCGCGGCGGCGCGTCGTTCGTGCTGCAGCGTGACGGCGGCGATGAGCCCGTCTTTGCCCACCTGGACCCGGACCTGGGCCTGCGACGGCGGCTCTGCCTATTTCAGCAATCATGACTGGGTGGAGTATCCCATCCGCTTCCACCACTTGTGCTCAGAGTGGCGGGGACGACACGTCGGATTCTGCGTCAGTCAACTCGGACGGATGCAGTCCATGATGCTCTAGGCTGTGCCGCGTTGTGCCGCACAAACAATCCTCCACAAACTCACAACCGGTTCAGAACACGTGTAAAGCCAATCCGAAAGCCTGGTTCGTCACGTGGCCAAAGCCAGCCAGATCGAAGAACAAAACTTGGGCCGTAAAGGTCGCCAGGGCGTGCTCAAGAATCTGGCCAGTCGCACCGCTTTTCTCTGCGATCCCTCCCACGCCATCGTGTTTCACTTTACCCCCAAGCACGCTTCCTGGCTCAATCAGATTGAAATCTGGTTCGGTATCCTGGCCCGCAAAGTCATTCGTCGTGGCCAGTTCCGATCCAAGGCGGAGTTGAAACAGCTGGACCTACCAGGGTAAGGCCCTGCACGGCTTGACGACCTGATTGACCTGATCGCTCTTCGAACCGACCGACGCAGAAAGCAGAGATATAGCCGCGATTTAAATTTCCCCTCTGCTCTCTTTTTTGTTGCCTGCCGGATTGTGCCAAACTCGAGATCCGCCGCTTTCTTCATCGAAATCGGCAGAAATAGCCGCTTCAGACTCAAGCCAATTACTTCGATAATCCGACCCACCGACGAATTTCCGCCGTGGTGTAATAGTAGCCAAGCGTTTACTGTCGGGTGAAAAGCTCACTGAATAGACCGGTCCCGAATGCGCGGCAAACCGCTTGACCAGTCGCTTGCTCGCCATACTCCAGAAACAAACCTCACCAGAAAAATGCGCCGAGGCGAGCCACTTCCCGTCCGGCGAGATATCCAAACAGAGCGTCTGCTGGTTGGTGGCGATGGCCTCTGCGTGCCCAGCATCACGCTCCAGCCGGTTGTCTCTCGGATTTCAATACTCGCGTCGGCTCCCGGCAGCACCAGCCATTTCCCGTCGGGCGTACCGCGCGGCCCGCCCTGCCGACAGGGGAGTGTTGCCTGCCAACCCCGCCAAGCTCGGCCCGGCTACGTAGTCCATCGAGAAATACTGCTGGCCTTCGTGCTCCCCGACTTCGTGCACGGCCACGATGCTCGGATGCTGCAACTGCGCCGCCGCTTCGGCCTCCCGACGGAAGCGTGCCGCCATCTCCGGCCCGGCCAGTCCCCCAAAGTGGGTGGTCGGGAAGACGGGGCCCGCGTCGGCGTTTGGTGCAGACGGTGCCACTTCGCCCGAAGCCCAGGCTGATTACGGCAGCGTAGGGGTTGAGGCTCCGCTCGCGCGGCTAAACCTTGAGAAGCGCCTTGAAACCCGCCTGCTCGAAATGCTGGTCGCCCGTGAGAGCTTCCTCCAGACCCGCCTCCTCCATGGCCACAAACGAGGTGCAGTCCGTCAGCGACCAATCCTTGTCCGAACGACTCCGCATGAGTTCAAGTCCGCGTTGAAGCAGTCCGGAACTCAGCGGGATGATCCGAATGCGGGAACTCACTCTCATGCCGTTCACCAGCGCGAGAAAATCGGTGTGATCGCTGGCCCGAGCACAGGCATTCCCCAATTCCAGAATGACAAACTCGGTCGTGACGATCGGGCGGTTCAACCTGGACTCGGCCACGGCCCTGCTGTGCGCCATGTCTTCCTCGTTCATCAGAGCCAGATAGAAGAACGTGTCGGCGAAGACCGCCTTCATTTCTTCTTCGGCTCGCCACTGACGTAGTGACCGTGGTTCAAGGCGTAGTCCTTGGGCCAATGGGGTCGGGGCCGAACGGCCCGGGACACAGCCTGCAGGAACGGGTCCTCATTAATCTCCAGCGCGCGCGGCACGACATCCACCGCCGCCCCTTCGGGGAGTCTCACGTCCGGCGGCAGCACCACCACGCCGTTCTTTACGGTTCCGGGATAACTCACGGATCATGCTTCGCTCAAAACCGAACAAATTGCAAGGTTGGTGCGGGCAAAGCAGTTCTCACTTTGGGTGCAGGGCCTTGCCGCCGCGTGAGGGCATCCGGCCTTCACCACCCGAGAATGCAGTGGTTGATAGGCCGGGCCTCCGGATCCGGCGCTCTGAACGTGGCCAGGATGGGAATCGCTGGAGCGCACTTGCCAATAGTGGCGGCTGGTGCGATAGGTCCGCTGGCATAATCAAAGCCGGCGTGACCCTGCTCCAATCCAAAATGCTCGACGAGATAGAGCGGCTGATTGAGGTTTTCGCGGTGCACTCGCCCGAGACGGTGCCACTTCGCCCATGTCAATCTCTTATCCCAACCTGCCTCCGGCCGAAAGCAAAAACCACACCGGTAGCAGCACCGACACCGCCAGAAATCCACGCTTCCACTACGGTCCCCCGTATTACAAATGTTATAACACGCGGGCTAAACGGCGGCCTAAACCATCGTAAGGTATTCGATACCAATCGACTGTCGATGGTGACAATTTGTTCCCATCATTCGGTCTATCGATAGAAAGGCTGCCATGTTAGCCAGCGGGGACCATAGTGCGGCGCTTGACGGCCCGTCTCTAGTGCACCGAGATCGGGTGCTCTTCCTGTGAAATCCTCATTGACCGTGGGGATTAGGACGCCGGCGTCCACGGCTTGGCTTTCCGCCTTCAAACCGAAAGTCAGGTCCATCGCATGGTAAACGGCGTAGCGGTTGCGGTGGTCGGGAGGCGAGAGCTTTTCGAAGATGTCGAAATCGACCTCAATAGAGTGGGTTTCCTGGCCGGTGTCGGCCTGAAATCGCTGCAGGGTCGAGAAGATCTGCCAGTCTTCTCTCCTGAGCTCCGTCATGTTCGGCCGCGACTTGGGTTTGAAATAGCGGTATTGCTCGCGCACTCCTCGGTTCGGTCGGTAGCCATTGTAGTCCGTGGAATTGCCTGGGTCCGAATTGGCGAGGACGAGGATGCCCCGTCCGGGAGTGTCGCGGCCCAGGAACAAATTGTTCCGGAAATGCATGTTCGCGGATGGATCGCCAAGGAGATGCTCTCCGATGATCGTGTTGTGCCACACAAACAGGCCTGCGGGTTTGGCGGAGAACTTGAACGCCACCCCTGACGGCACGTGGTAGAGCAGGTTTCGAATAAAGTAGACAGGTCCGCCGAACACGGGCTGCGCGCTGTAGCCGCCCTGGGCGGCGTTCACACCGCGGTTGCGGTAAACGCGGACATTATGGACGCCTCCGTCGGTTTCGATGAAGTCGTCGTTGAACATGTGCAGGTCGTTATTATAGATGTCGATCGAGGAAGCCTGGTGCTCCGGGTCGGGTTCTGGCGTCCCGTAAGTCGAGATTCCGATGCCGTCGTGAAAATACGCGATGGCATTGTGCGCGATCACATGGCCCGGGCCGTACACTTTGATCGCGTAATAGCTGGTCAGGCGGTGCGAACCGTAAGCTGGCGCTGGCCAGGAAGGACCCCCGGGCTCCCGTTGAACGCCGCCCCATCCAACCAACCTGAATCGATCGTCGCGTCCGAGGAAGAGGTTGTCCGCGATGTAGAAATCGCTCGATCCTGCATACTCCGTCCAGACGCCGAATCCGACATTCTCGAACCGGCAATTCTTCACCGTGAGTCCCACAGCGCCCAGGACCTCTTTTTGACCGGCGAAAATCGCCACGTCGCTGTTTCGGAAGGTGAGACCGTCAAAGATGTGATGCTGCGAAGCCATGACATCGAACAACCGGTGATTGCCGTCGCCATCAAAGACGACTTCGCCATCGCCGGCGGCCTTGATCGTGATGGGACGGTCCGGCGTCCCTTTCAGAGTCAAGGACATGCTCCCGTCAAAGGGCGCCATCATCGGGTCCACATAATTGAACCTTTCTGGCCTGTACAGTCCGGCGTGAACCAGGAGGATGTCCCCAGGTTGTGCGCGCCTCTCCCAGACCACCGACCAATCTCCCAGACCGGCCCCGTAGTAAGCCTGGAGAATGCCAGTAAAGGCCGGTTCTTGGCGCGGGCCGAAGTAATCCGGCGGGTAAACGTGCAGTACACGGCCGCCCTCAAAAGGTTTTGGCTCGGTGCGGGTCTTGACTTTGACCGTCCGACTTGCCTCGCCCTCCACACCGTCCGGGTCGCTCATCACGAATCGGCATTCGTACTCGGTCCCGGGACCGACATTCAGAATCGAACCTGCGAAGCCATGAGGGACGACATAATCAAGATTTTCGCGCTGACGGTAAACGCGTTCGCCTCCGATCCTGACCAGAGGCAAAGCCTCCCGCCACTGAGGCTCGCCAACGGCCCGGAATGTCACGGCAACGGTAGCATTGCGATTGGCGTCACCCTCGATCCGCCATTCGAACCCCAGGTTGAAGAGGGTAGGGTGTTCGACCGTGAACCGGCCGGCCGTGGTTTCGTCCTGCGCTTGTATAGCCAGGCAGCGCAACGCCAGGGCAATGAGCAGCCCCAGGTTCCTGACCGCAGGTCGAAGGTAAAGCGGGACATGCCCGATCCGCTTGGGAAGTGGCGTTCTCATGGTGCACCGCGAACGTCTCAGAAGCCTTGTGAACTGTCCAGTCTTCCGGGCGGCTGGTCAGGAATTCACATTCAGAGGTCTTAGCAAACGACCACCTTTTTACGATTTTTCAGATAATCTTTGCGG
>CAZODO010000142.1:0-12180 GCA_964578605.1 uncultured Verrucomicrobiota bacterium
TGACGGAAAAAAGCGGACATTTTCTAAACCACCCATGTCAGGAGTTCTGGAATCATACCCATGAACACTCCCTTCAAAGTGCTTGCCCTCCTGCCGATGCTCGCGCTGACGGCCAGCCTGACAAGCTGCATCCAAAACCCAAGCTGGGGGACGGGCTGGCGGACCGTGACAGGTTCGGGCCACATGGCCACGGAAACGCGGCCGGTGAGTGGATTTGACAGCGTGGTTGTTTCCGGGATGGGCGAGATGACGCTTCTCCAAGGAGACCAGGAGTCTTTGACCATCGAGGCGGACGATAATGTCCTCCCGCTCGTTCGGTCCGAGATCTCCAACGGGCAGCTTCGGATTGGCCCGGACAACGTCAGCATCCGGTCCCAGGTCCCCATCCGGTATCGACTCGTGTTCAAACGCCTGACGGCGCTGCAGCTGTCGGGTGCTGTTCGAGCTCAGGGCGGCCGCCTCGCGACGGACCGGCTCGCGTTGCGCATCAGCGGAGCCGGGGCGGTCAGCCTTTCCGATCTGGATACCTCCTCCCTCTCGTGTCAAATCAGCGGCTCCGGAACGGTGACCGTTGCCGGGCGTGCCGATAAGCAGGAAGTACGCATCAGCGGATCCGGCGATCACCGCGCCGGGCAACTGAGAAGCACCCAGGCCGACGTGCACATCAGCGGCTCCGGCGACGCTTCCCTGTGGGTCGATGAGATCCTGACCGCTCACATCAGCGGCAGCGGCAAGATCGAGTACCATGGCGCCGCCGCCGTGGAGTCTCACATCTCAGGTTCAGGGCGGATTGCTCGCCGCCCGGGCACGACGGAATAGCGCTGGAAGTCCTCGCGTCTGTAAGGGGTATCGTGACCGCTGCCAAACGGTTTTGAAATTCCTTGGGAGGAGCAAAGGCAAGAAGCCGCACGGTCGTGTCGGGCCTCGGCTGGACTCCTCACTATTGCTGTCCGCCCGTCACCTCCCAAAGCTGTCCCGGAGTTCGGCTTCGGAACTCGGATTTCTTTCGGCGCCTTCGGGCTTCGGTCTTCGGATTTACGCACCGATGATTGACAACCTCCCCGTCGTTCCTCTTTCTACAAGGCGTGAAGCGCGCCTCCCCCAAAGACACCGAGACGTCCGGCAAGCTGCGAATTGGCGATCATTGGAACGCCATTCGCATCATTGCCCTATCGCAGAGCAACCCACTGAAAGCTGTCGCGGAGTTCGTTGAAAACAGCATCGATGCCAAGGCCAAACACGTGACGCTGATTCGGGGGAAGGAGAAGGGGGTGCATTTCCTGCGGATCAAAGATGACGGGGAAGGCATTCGCCAGAACGAGGAGGGCATTCCGGATTTCGAGTACGTGGCCACGCACATCTGCGATTCCATCAAGCGGCGCCTTAAGGCGGATGGGATTTCCGGGATCCAGGGCGAATTCGGGATCGGTCTGCTAAGCTTCTGGACGGTTGGGGAAGAACTCGCGATCAGTTCGACCGGGCAGGACGGCAGGACCTACCAGATGCACATGAAGAAGGGCGAGCCGGGATATCGCGTGACTCACCGCCGATTCCTGATGCCCGAACCCGGGACTGACTTGCTCATTCGCGCCATTCTGCCGGGCATCAAGCAGTTCAGCGGCGAAAAGATCCAATGGTATCTCGCTTCGGAACTGCGCGACCGGATCCGCCATTCCGGCGTGGAGATCCGCGTCGTCGACCGCACGGCGCGGGCGGAGTACAAAGTGGAGCCGCGGAAGTTCGAAGGGCGACTCCTGCACGAGTTGGACCGGTTGTCCGAACTTTACCTGGAGCTTTACCTGGCCACGCCCAACCCGGCGAACGCCATTTCACTCTCCCGGAACGGAACGCGGGTTCTCGAAAACCTCGCGAGTTTGGAGGATTTCAACAAGCCGCCATGGACCAGTGGCTACTTGCAAGGTCTGATCGATGTTCCTTACCTCAACCTCACGCCGGGCACCCGGTCTGGCATTATCCAGGACGAGACGTATCAAAGGATGATTCACGAACTCGCGCCCGTGGAGAGCGCGCTGGTCCAGATTGTCGATGAACAACAGCGGGCGGAAGAAGAGCGCACCAGCCGGGATGTCCTCCGATCGATCCAGCGCGCGATCAAAGAGGCCTTGCTCGCCCTTCCAGCGGAGGAGTACGACTGGTTCGATATTCGAGGTGATGACGGGAAGAAGAGGCCCAAACCGGGCTCTCCAGCCCCGGCTCCGGATGAAAATAGCGCTCCGCTCGAGATTCACGAGGCGGTGGAGGATTCGTCGGACGCGACGGCCGGAGAAGAACAGAAGCAGTTCTTTGAGTTTCCCGGGCCGTTGTTCAGCGTGAAGATTTCGCCTGCGTCCAGCGTCGTTGCGGTCTCGAGCGAGAAGAACCTTCGGGCGGTGGCCCGGGACAGATCCAACCGGCTGGTGGAGCAGGACGTGCGGTTTGGATGGGCCATTGTGGAGGGCGATGGCGCCTTGGAGAATGCCGATGGTGAAATTGCCACGTTCAAAGCGCCGGAAGAGCCCGGGCTCGTTAAAATCCGCGTCACGGCCCGGCAAGGCGAGATCGAATGCAGCGGCGAAGCGCTGGTCACAGTCACAAAGTCCCTGCTGACCGAAACCCAAACGGGCGACGGATTGAAGCAGGGGATTCCCAGTTACACCTTCGAAAAGGCGCCGGGCGAACTCTGGCGTTCGCGGTACCAGGCTGACAAGAACCTGGTCGTGATCAATAACGGGCACCGGGATTTCGTGTTCGCATCCCGGAACAAGGCATTGAAGCTTCGCTACATCTGCCGCCTGTTTGCCAAGGAACTCGTCGTCAAGAACTTTGCGGGAAGCGCGCCCTCGGATCTCCTGGAGCGGCTGATCGAATTGTCGCTTTACACGGAAGAAAACCTTAAATAGCTGCCGTCTAGCACTCACCACCGACCTAATCACCAGCCCCGCGCCCAGCCATCTCGGAACCCGATTGTCGGCCGCCAAATCCTCCATGCCAGATCATCATCGAGACGTGCCGTCGGCGTAATGCACGGGGCCAGAGGGCTCGAAGCCGGACGGTCGGGGTAACCGGAACCGCGAGCCGTTCCTTTCCGGCTCCCTTCTGCCGTTCAAGTGCTCTGCAGCAGAGCTGTTTACGCGTTTGTGCGCAGTTTGCGCACACTGCAAACCCGATCGTGAATCCCATTCTCCAGCATTTCGAAGCCCTCCAGCGCCACATCCAGACGATGCTGCAAACAAGCCGTCCTGCCGCAATGTGAAGCCGTCACCACGAAGGTCTTCGTGTCCTTCGAGTCGTGGTGACAAACCCGCTTTCGGATCCGGTGGGGGCCGCTGCCGTTGGCGCTGCGGCGGCTCCGGAACTGGAGAAAGTCAGGGAGTGCATAAGAAAACTCCCCAAACTGTGTCGTGGCTGGGTTTCAACTTCAGCGCGAGGCGGATTCTGTCGACTCTTCAACTTTCCACATATCCCAGAGCATCTCGGGTGATGCTCAGCTGCCTGTCTAACCGTTGGCCTCGAGCCTTCCCACGGAGCTCCCTCCGGTCTAGACACGGTCGTCACTCGGTCAGGGCGCGGGCAGCGGAATGAAGCGTTTCGCGGAGTATGAAATGCTCGAGAGCGCGTTTGAGGAGGTGCTCCATCTGCAGAGGGTCCCAAGGCGCGATGATATAGCTATAGATCGCACCGGAGTTGGCTGCGGCACGCGCGGCGAAAAGATCGGCGGCTGAGGGGAAGGTGCTGACGAGAATGCGCGTGAGCCGGGGCTGGATCTGGCGGATCTGGTTGAGCAACCAGAGGCCATCTTTGCCGGGCATATGATGGTTGGCGAGGGTGACGGCGATCCGGTGTTTGGCTTCCTTGATGATCTTGAGGGCTTCGGCCGCGTTCGAGGCGGTCAGCGTGCGAAAGATCTGGCCGTAAGCGCGGGCGAAGCATTTCAGCGAAGTGATTTCGTCGTCGACATAGAGGACGCTGAATTCCGAGTAGTCTAACGTCCCGGCGGCCATGTCTTGTTCCACGGCACTCAATTCCTTGTGGAGCTGGCTCCTCCGGGCGTCCGTCCCGTCGCGTTGGTTGAGCGCCGCGAGGACTTCCTTCTCCACGGCAAGCGCGTGCTGACACACAAGCGTGTTCCCGAGAGTTTCCGCTGAGTTCACCAAGGCCCGCAACCGCTGTGTAATGGTCATAGGTAAGGTTGCCCGCTCCCGCACCGGCCGGACGTTCCCGGGGGATGTGCGCAGGCAGCTCTTTCACTCGCGCCTGCGCGCCACCGTAAAATAGGCGATGCAGTTGCCATGCCGCGTGAGCCTGTCGCACCCGTGCGAAATGGATTGACTTGGCGAGCGGCAAGCGTCCCCAGGGCTGGTCAGGAGGGCTAAGGAGGAGTTGGAAGGGGTTCGAAGGCAATCCGCTACGGTTGCGCGAGAGCCGGGTTCCAGGCATCGACTTGCCGTTCCGGCGTGTAGGTTTTTGAGAATTCCCTCGCCTCAGCGTGACCGTCCACAAAAGCATAGTTCGACGTCCGTCCGTGCCGGGTCTTGGCCACGTCGGCGGTATCGGCCGGGTTGAACCAGAAGTGCGGCATGATATGGTCGGCGGCACTGGCGTTCTCGCTATGCAGAATGCTGGCGGAAGGGTGGGGGACGGAGCCGACTCGCCGCCAGGTTTGCGGGCTGCCGGTGTAATCGTCCCATTCGGGGTCCAGCTCGAAATAGACGTTTTGGCCGTAACTCCAGGGCGTCCGGCGCAGGTCTTTGGGACATTTATAGATCCCGGTCAGGAGGTTGGTCCAGTTCTCCGCGGTCCCGTTCAGGTGCGGGGCCACGGCTCGACCCCAAGGTTGTTCGCCATGGACGAACGCGGAATGTTGACTGCGCGGGAAGGTCTCCTGGTGTTCGTCGGCGTAGAACATCACGGCCAGGCCGATCTGGCGCATTTGGTTGAGGCAATGCACCGCCGAGGCCAGTCGCTTCGCGCGCCCGAGCGCCGGGAGGAGCAGGCTGGCCAGAATGGCAACGATGGCAATGACCACCAGCAGTTCAATCAGGGTGAAGGCGGCACGGACGCCCGCGTGCCGCCTTGGCCAAACGTTGGACCGGCGCTCGGAACTCATGGCTCGGGGGTCAGGGCGCCTGTCGCATGCGGTAAAACCGGCTGGCTTCGGAAGGATCGAGCACCACGGAGAGTTGGCCGTCAATGATCACCGGCGGGTTGGTCACCGCGGACCAGCTGCCGCCCTCGAGCATCTTAGCGCATTCGAGAATGTAGCCGGGGGTGTCCGGGTAAGCGACCACCACTTTCAATCCGATGCTCACGACAGGACGGCCATCCGATGCCGTGGTCCAGTTCATTTCAAAAGGACCCGTTCCGCTGCCGGGGACTTCCGCCCCGGTGGTCGAGTTGACCAGCACCGCCTCGAAGCTCGCCTGGTAGCTCCCCGAACCCGGCAGAGCGGCAACACCCGGATGGAACATCATCCCGTTCCATTCGAGGGCGTTGGCGGAGCCGGCTGTGCCGAAGATGGGTTCCCAAAGCTTGGGTTCGCTGGCGCGGTAACGATAGATCCCAAGCCCGTCGGAGCTGGAAAGCTTCCGCAACCAGATCCTGGTCCCCTCGGGGAGCGGATCGGTCACGGTGTCCATGACAAAACCGTACCGGCGGCTGAATGCCAATCCCTGCCGCGAGGGATCAAGGACGTCGAACCAGGGATCCGCGGGATCGAACCGGTCGCTGGGATTGCTGGCCAGCAAGGGCGTCAATTCCGGCACCGTGGGATCGACGGTGACCTGGAGTCGGCCCAAGGCGGCATCGTACTTGATCATCGGCATCACCATTGTGCCTTGCATAGGCACGTTGGTAAGCGTTGCGGCCGAAACGGACGCGGAAAGACCAACCAGACTGGCGGCAAAGACAACAGATCTGATTTCAATTTTGTTCATTCAATAACCAGGCGTTCGGGACACCCCCGGAAGGGCAGGTCCACCAGGACCCCCTGCAAGGCGGTCTCCTCAAGTTAAGGGACGGATGTGAATTCCAAACGGCCGCGACTCGCATGAGTCGTCAGCCCAGACCGATGAAACCGTTACACCGCCGCAGGCTGGCGAGGAGGCGGTTTTGGAGGGGTTTGCGCAGGGCAGGGATGGCAAAGCGGCACAAACGGAACCGCGGCTGTTGAGAAGCGGGGTGCCGGCGGAGCCATCGCCGTCGACCCCTCGCAAAAGAGAGGCGAGAGACGTTCCACAACATTCCAGGGCGTCTCCTGGCGTTCGCGCTCCTCTTGCTGCCGGCCGCTCTTGATCTGGAGGCAAAGCGGACAGGGATGCTCCCCGTCAAAGGTCTTCTCGACCGCCTCGCTCCATGAAGCCGAGCACGAGTAGTCCGCCAGCATCCGCGCCCAGGCGATCGACTGCAGGAGATGCCAATGAAGCCCCAGCGTCAGAAACACGGCGACCAGGCATGCCGCCGCGGCTGACGTTCTTAGAGTCTGGGAACCCATGAAAAAACGCGGCTAATAACGCTGGAGTGGGCCGGATTGTCAAGGCCGCCACTTGCGCGTAAAGACCAGGGCTTCCTGGGCCGTCGCGTCTGCCCGAAGCCAAACCGGTTGGGCGGCCGGGCCGCAATCAATCACTCGGACGACTTCGGCCAGGGCGGTGGCGCCGGGAACAAGATCCAGCAGCTGGTTTGGGGCATTGCGAAACCACTGGTCATGGATGGTGTTGTCGGCCCGCTTTGGGAAATAGGCCACGTAGAGCATGTCGTGCTCCACCAGGTCATTGAAGAAGTGAGTGCCCAGCGAAACGTCCGGAATGAGCGCCTCATGCATCGCCACCACCTCGCACACCACGGAAGCGCGGCTGATCTCGCTGAACGAAACGGGAATCCCCAAAGACGCGCTTTGCGTGCCCCAGCGGCCGGGACCGATCAACATCAGTCCGCGGTCGTCCGCAGGATGCTGCCGGTTGATTTCGCCGATCAGTCGAGCCACTCCATAGCGTTCCTGCTGGCTGAGCCGCGCATAGCGCTCCGTCACGATGTAGACGATCCGGCTGAGGCGCTGTTCCCGCGAGACGCCAATGACCGCGCCGTGCGCCGCCACGAGCGTGGCGTGGTCGTCCAGGATCGGCGGGATCTCCGCGATCTCACGCCGAATCTGAAAGGTGCGGCATTGAAGCAGATGAATGCGATAGGAGCCGTCGGCCAGGAAGTTGATCGCAAACTCGATGTCCACGGGATGTTCGTAAGCGGACTCGAGAATCTCGAGCATTCGGCGCAAGTCCTGAGCCACCGGCGTTTCGGTGAGAAGCCGGTCAAACGTGATCAACGAATGGCCCTCGGCCGTGCGGCTGATGTAAAGATCCACCGGGAAATCCGGCTTGCGCGCAATGACATCCTGGAAGGGCAGTGACACAAACTGGCTGTCGTGCAGATCCAGGCAGTCCATGCGGCGCTGGGAATGTTCGCACACGTCATCGAAGTCGGCTTCCGGCCGCCGGTTGGGCGCATTGAGCGCAACGAGCCGCGTGTAATCGTCGTCGCACCTGTCCACAGCGCGCGTGCCCAAGCCAAAGACCAAGCGCACGACGCCTGCCTCCGGGTCGATATCCTTGTGCCAGACGTAGGGGTTGAACGAAAGGCCCACCCCTGCCGCTTGGGGGTAATAAAAGTGCCCGTGGGGCGCCCCGGATACCCGCATGATCAGCAGCGCCATGCGTTCTTCGCTCTCCAAAAGACCTCGCCGCTTGCGGTAACCAAGCGCTTCCTCGTCCAGGACGCTGGCGTAAACGAGGCGGACGGCGTTCAGCAGCGCTTGCTTGCGCTTCTCGCGGGAACCGCGGTTGGCAACGAAAACACTTTCGTACTTGCCGGAAAAGGCATTGCCTCGCTCGTCTTCGAGGATGGAGCTGGACCGGACGATGTAGGGCGATTCGCCGAAGTAATCGAGCATCCCCTGGAATTGCTCAAGGATGCCCTCCGGGAAGGTGCCATGAAGGATGCGTTCGCGTCCTTCTTCAAGGCCTTTCAAGAACGAATCGGGTCTCTTTTGTTTTTCCCTGAGCCACCAGACGTCGTTCTGGACCAGAAAGGTAATGAACACTTCGGCGCCCACAAAGAACGAGTCGTGGGCCTCCAGGCGGCTCGCCAGGTCCGGGTCGCGTTCGCGGAGGATGGCGCGCGCCGCGAGCATGCCCAGCGTTTTGCCTCCCACAGACCCGATCCCGATCATGCGATCGCGGATAATTAGGAAATCCTCCAGTGTCAGGTAGCGCTCCACCAGCGACGCGATGCCCGATCGGTGCACCCGGAACGCCCAGCGCACGCGCCGGAGAACGTCTTCGCACTTCCCCGGGGCGGCGCGCCCAGCGCGGCAATCTTCCACGGCGCTTTCGGCCTCGCGGAACAAACGGCGCCAATGCCCTATCCGCCGGTCACTTTGCAGGCGCGGCCATTGCGTATGGGAAAGGATGGGCGAGATGACGGCGCTATCCTTCACGGGGACGAACACCTCGCCGTCGCGGCGGTAAAGGGTGTTCATCACGTCGCGGGAACGGTGCTGGACTTTTACCGGGCGCACGTACAACCGCCCGTCCAGGCGGAAGATGTCCAGCATGAACTGTGTGGTCCCGCGGATCGGTTCCAACGCGTAGGAGGAATGGTGATCGCGGAACAGCCCGAAGTAGGTCACCGTCTCGAGGTGAAACAGCCGCGGGCATGTGAGGAGAAAGAAGTTCGCCAGGCTTTGATCGGAGGCCCAGGTTGTCGCCAGGAAGGACAGGCAATCGAAGATGTAGATCGCGTGCATCCCAGCCTCCTCGATCACCTCATGCACGCCCCGGACGAACTCCTCAAACCCCTCCAGCGGGTCCAAATCGTGCCGCTGAATGCCCGGTTGCGGGGGCAGCAAGGGGGGGTGGTCTGCGAACCGAAAATAGACCAAGCGCCGCTGCGCCGCCTTGGCGGCGGCAGCATAAGGCGCCACGAGTTCCTGGTAATCCTCGATGGCGTCGATTTCCCAGACAATATTATCCCCGGGCTCGATCCCGCTCAGGACGGCATCGAGCCCGGGCAAACCTGTGGTGGCGGAAGGCCGGTGTCTTGTGCTCACAACAACGTTTTCCGCGGACCCTTGGGCGGACCTCAGACCAATCCCTGGTCCACCATGGCGTCAGCCACTTTGACGAAGCCCGCAATGTTGGCTCCAACCACGTAATTGCCGGGTGCGCCATATTCCTCGGCGGTCATCTGGCAATTGTGGTGGATATCCACCATAATCCGGTGCAATCGCTGGTCAACTTCCTGCCGGTTCCAGCTCAGGCGCATCGAGTTCTGGCTCATTTCCAGGCCGGACGTGGCGACGCCCCCGGCATTGGCCGCCTTCCCTGGCCCGTAAAGGACCTTGGCCTGCAAGTAAGCGTCGATCGCGTCAGGCGTCGAAGGCATGTTCGCGCCTTCCGACACGAGCTTGCAGCCGTTCTTTAACAGCGTGCGAGCATCGTCGCCGGTGATCTCGTTCTGCGTGGCGCTGGGGAACGCGCAATCGCACGGCACGGTCCACGGGCGCTGCAAGGGCAAGTAGGCGGTCTTGAACTGGGTGGCGTATTCCTTCAGCCGGCCCCGGCGCACGTTCTTCAAATCCTTGAGCCACTCCAGCTTCTCCACGTTGACCCCTTCCGGATCGTGGATGGAACCGTCTGAATCCGACAGCGTCACGGGCTTGGCTCCTCGTTCCAAGAGCTTTTCGACCGTATACTGCGCCACGTTCCCAGACCCCGAAACGGTGCAGGTCTTGCCCGCCAGTGATTCGCCGCGTGTCTTGAGCATTTCCTCGGCGAAGTAAACCGCGCCATATCCAGTGGCTTCCGGACGGACGAGAGATCCGCCCCAGTTCAGTCCTTTTCCTGTAAGGACGCCGGAGAATTCGGCTTTCAACCGCTTGTACTGGCCATAGAGATATCCAATCTCACGGCCGCCCACCCCGATATCACCGGCTGGCACATCCGTGTCCGGCCCGATATGCCGGAATAATTCGGTCATAAAGCTTTGGCAGAAACGCATCACTTCCGCGTTCGATTTGCCCTTCGGATCGAAGTCGGATCCGCCCTTCGCGCCGCCCATCGGCAGCGTCGTCAGTGAATTCTTGAATACCTGCTCGAAGCCCAAAAACTTAAGAATGCCAAGATTGACGCTCGGATGGAACCTCAGGCCGCCCTTGTATGGGCCAATCGCGCTGTTGAACTGCACTCGGAAACCCCGGTTCACCTGCACGCGCCCGGCATCATCCTGCCAAGCCACGCGAAAGATGATCTGGCGTTCGGGTTCGACAATCCTCTCGAGAATGCGTCCTTCGCGGTATTTCTTATGCCGGTCCACCACGGGTCCAAGCGTTTCGAGGACCTCGCGTGCGGCTTGAAGGAATTCGGGTTCGCCTGCGTTGCGACGTGCAACCAGGTCAAGGACTTCTACGATGTAGGCATTCATGCGGGGGGCGAGACTGCCAGCTTCCCAGGCCGTTGTTAAGCAGAGAATGCACAATTATTGACCTGCGGCAGGTCCACCAACGTTGGGCCGAGTTCAGACCGGTTGCAGTGCAACTGGGCACGAATGTAGCTTATGCGGACATGATAATTATGCGGACATGGATGGAAAAGAGCCGGTGAATTCAGGTTTTTACGAAGTGGAGGTCCGCATAATTGATGGGGGGTTGCAGGCGAATTCTCTGGGTCTTTGGCGGTAGGACTCAGGCTGTCATTCTGGGGGGCATGAAAAAACGTCCCCCTTAATCCCCTCAACAAATCGTCAAAGCTTTTGGAGGCCACTTGTGCGAGGTGGTGGGCTTGTCACCTGGCACCTGCCGGGATTACTCCAGTGAGGTCGACCGTTTCCTGGATGCAGTGTCGATCCAGGAAGTTGGGAAGTTGTCGACACTCACCCCGAGGGATCTCACCGATTACCTCACGGATCGGGGCGCTCAATGTCAGCCGTCGTCCCTGCAGCAGGTTGCCAGTGCCTTGCGCCAGTTCTTACGATTTGCGCACGGCCAAGGTTGGGTCAGCGGTGCGATCAGTCTGGCAGTGCCCAAAATGGCCTGCCGAGTTCAGAAGGATCTGCCGGTCTACTTGAGCGAAGAGCAGCTCAGATTGCTTCTGGGCAGTTGGGACCGCACGACGGCCCAAGGGCAGCGCGATTTAGCCATCGGTCTGTGCCTGGCCCGGTTGGGGCTGCGCGCCGGGGAGGTGGCTGCCCTGGTGCTGGAGGACCTCGATTGGAGGCAGGGCCTTGTGCGGCTCAGCCACAGCAAAAATGGTCAGGCCGCGCAGTTGCCCCTTTTAGCGGAGGTTGGGGAAGCCATCGCCAACTACCTGCGTCAGGGGCGTCCGGCTTGCTCTTGCCGACAGGTTTTTGTTTCTCATCAAACGGTCCGTCCTCTGAGCTCCCAAGCGATCAGCGGGCTAATCCGGCGCGCGTTGGAAGCGTGTGCCATTAAGGTGCCACGATCGGGTGCGCATCTGTTGCGTCATACTTTAGCCAGCCACTTGGTCCAAAAGGGAGCCACTCTCAAGGAAGTGGCCGATGTGCTGCGCCATCGCCACATCAACTCCGCGGCCATTTACGCCCATGTGGACCTCCCGCAACTACGCTCGGTCGCGCAACCCTGGCCCAAGGAGACGAAATCATGAAAAAGTCTCTTTCCCAAGCGGTCGATTTCTACTTGGAGAGCCGCCGCAAGTTCGGATTCGCCTTGGTGCAAGTGGGAGTGGAACTGCGCGGTTTGGTGCGGTATGCCGAGCAGGTGGGCCACACCGGGCCTTTGACCGCCTCGCTCGCCCTGCAATGGGCGCAACAGCCCCAACGCTGCGCTCCCAGCTACTGGGCGCTTCGCCTGGACATCGTCCGACGCTTTGCCAAATTCTGGTGGCCCTACGATCCCCGGACTGAGATCCTCCGGGGAGGCTGCTTCGGTCCGCTTTGTCGGCGTCGGGTCGTGCATATCTATTCTCTTGAGGAAATCGGCGCCTTGCAGGAAGCCTCCGCTGAACTTGGGCGCCTTCACCCTCTCCGTGCCGCGACCTTCAGCACGCTGGTGGGTTTGCTGGCGTGCACCGGCTTGCGCATCGGCGAAGCCCTGGGGCTGTCCGATGAGGACATTGACTGGCCGGCCGAGGTGTTGACTATCCGCCACGCCAA
>CAZODO010000143.1:0-12131 GCA_964578605.1 uncultured Verrucomicrobiota bacterium
ACTTTTCCCGTCAACCTCCCAAGGCAAGACCCTAGGCCACCTTCCGAGATCGCTGGCGCAACAGGCTGGCGATTGCCAGTGCCCGGCTCTCCCTGTACGTTCGGCGTCCGTCATGTCCATTCAAGAACCGAGCTCCAACCTTTCCGATATCGTGATCACGCCCTACGGCTTGCTGCTGATGGAGCCGGTGCCGGAGGGCTTGATTTGGCAGGATGCTGAGGCAGCGCAACGGCTCGCTTCCGCCCTGGCAAAAGGGCCCGGACCGGGCTTGCTGCACTTGGTGACCCGGGAGCTGAACACGGCGCTACCCGCCGCCGCAGGTTGGTGGAGGGAGCTTGCCCGGCGCCACCTGACACAACTTTGCCACACGCCAAACCTCGACGAGGCGCTCCAGGTCGAAGGGGTTCCCCCGCCGCCGGAACCGGAGCTTTCTGACCTGATCCAGGCCGCGCCTCTCATGCGAGGTGGCGAATACCTGAGCGTCGACCTCGTGCGGACCCTTTGGACGGCCCTGGACGATTGCGTGCGCGCGGAGATCGCCCAGCACAAGGGTGGAGCGGGCGCCTGGCTCCGAGAGAAACATCCGCTTTGGCGCATGGTGGGGCGAGTCAGCTTTCATTTGGCGGAGAACAAGCGGCACCCGGCGCACCCGTTCGCGTTCATGGCGACTTACGCGTCGCGGATCTCCAGCCAGTCCCGGGTGCAGCACCTTCCCTTGGGCCGCGCGCTCCAGGAGTATGCGGGGGCACGAAACAAGCAGGCGCTGATCAATTTGCTCGCACCGATCCAGAAAGCGGCGGAGAAAGGCCCCTGGATCAAAGAGTTGGTTGATTCGGGCCGGATCTTCAAAGCCCTCCCTTGGACGCCTGGCGAAGCCTACCGGTTCCTGAAAGAGGCGCAGGTCTGCGAAGAATCCGGAATCCTTGTCCGGCTGCCTGACTGGTGGAAAAGCGGGCGCCCGCCGCGTCCGCGTGTTCAAGTGCGCATTGGCCAGAACCGAGGCCCGGGCCTGGGAGCGGGGACCCTGCTGGATTTCTCCGCGAGTGCGACCGTGGATGGCGAGCCCCTGACCGAAGACGAATGGGAGAAGCTGCTTAACGCGGCCGAAGGGCTGGCCCTGGTGCGCGGAAAATGGGTCGAGGTTGACCCGGAAAAGCTGCGGGAAGCGCTCGCGCATTGGAAGAAGGTCGAAGCCATGTCGCGCCGTGACGGGGTGACCTTCTTCGAAGGCATGCGGCTGATCGCGGGCTTCTCCGGCGCGGTGGAGACTCAGGGCGATTCCACTCCTGCGGCAGCCCAGGAATGGGTGGGTGTGGAACCCGGAGCCTGGCTGGACCAGGTGCTCGCCGAACTCCGTGACCCGGCAAGCGATGCGGCGGCGGAAGTGATCCCGGGATTGCGCGCCGAGTTGCGCCCGTATCAGTTCGCGGGCGTGAAATGGTTGTGGCTGCTTTCGCGCCTGGGTCTTGGAGGTTGCCTGGCGGACGACATGGGGCTGGGCAAGACGGTCCAGGTCTTGGCGCTGCTGCTCAAGCGCAAATCGGCCTCGAACTCTGCGCCGGCCGAAGACAAGGCGGGCGAGCGATCGCCAAACCTGCTGGTGGCGCCTGCTTCCCTTCTTGCCAATTGGCGGGCGGAAATTGCGCGGTTTACTCCCAGCTTGACCGTTGTGGTGGTGCATCCGTCTGAGCAGGGCGATCTGGCGGCATTGCTCCGTTCGCAAAAGATACGGGAGGCGGACCTCGTGATGACCACTTACGGGATGCTTTCGCGCTTGGAGGAGCTTCGGCGCAGGAAGTGGGACGTTGTGGTTCTCGACGAAGCGCAAGCCATCAAGAATGCCGAAACGCGCCAGACGCGCTCGGTCAAGGAACTCACGGCGAACGTTCGCTTCGCGCTCACAGGGACGCCGGTGGAGAACCGGGCTTCGGATCTTTGGTCGATCTTTGACTTCGTGAATCCAGGGCTGCTCGGCTCGGCGGCGGCATTTTCCAAGTTCATCCGCGCCCGGGAGTCCGCGCCCGTGCCGGATTACGGGCCGCTGCGCGCCGTGACGCGTCCATACATTCTGCGGCGGCTGAAGACGGACAAGCGCGTGATCGCGGATCTGCCGGACAAGACCGAGGTGCGCGCCTGGTGCTCTTTGACGAAAGAACAGGCGGCGCTCTATCAGAAATCGGTCGCGGAGCTGGCGGAGGCGCTTGAGACGGCCGAAGGCATTCAGCGCAAGGGGCTGGTTTTGGCGTTTATCATGCGGTTCAAGCAGATCTGCAATCACCCGTCGCAATGGCTGAATGACAATGCTTACCTGCCCGGCGCAAGCGGAAAATTCGCCCGGCTGCGCGAGTTGGCGGAACAAATCGCCGAGCGGCAGGAAAAGGCATTGGTATTCACCCAATTTCGAGAGTTGACCGGCCCGCTCGGAGGGTTCCTGGGTGAGATCTTCCGGCGCCCCGGGCTGGTCCTGCACGGGGGCACACCCGTTGTCCAGCGGCGTCGGATGGTGGAGGCGTTTCAGCGCGATGACGGCCCGCCCTTCTTCTTGCTGACGGTGAAGGCCGGGGGCACCGGGTTGAATCTCACGCAGGCGTCGCACGTAATGCACTTCGATCGCTGGTGGAATCCCGCGGTGGAAAACCAGGCGACCGACCGCGCTTTCCGCATTGGCCAGCGCAAGAACGTGCTCGTGCACAAGTTCGTCTGCCGCGGCACGATCGAAGAGCGGATCGACGAAGTGATCGAGGGCAAGAAGTCGCTCAGCACCGAGTTGCTCGAGGGCGGCGGCGAAAAGCTGCTTACCGAAATGAATAACGAAGAGTTGCTCCGCTTTGTCGCGCTTGACTTGCAGCGGGCCGAAGAATCATAACTGGTCGAACATGAGCTGGAACTACTACGGTTTTCGACCTTACGTGTCGGTCGCGGAACGTCAGCGCCGGGCGCAGAAGGAGATGGCGAAGTTCGCCAAGAAAGGCCTGGTAGTGCAGCCGATCCGCATCGAGGGGCGGACCATCGCCCGCTCCTTTTGGGGCAAAGCCTGGTGCGATAACCTCGAGTCCTACATGGACTACGCCAACCGATTGCCGCGCGGAAGGACTTACGTCCGCAACGGCTCTGTCGTGCACCTGGACGTGAAGCCCGGGTATGTCGAGGCCATGGTCAGCGGCACGGAGCTTTACCGCGTCAAGATCAGCATTACCCCCGTGGCGGCACCCAAGTGGAAGGGCCTTTGCCGGGAGTGCGCGGGCGGCATCGGATCGCTGGTCGAGTTGCTCCAGGGGCGGCTCTCAGACCGGGTCATGGACATTATCACCCGCAGGGAAACCGGCCTCTTCCCGGCGCCGCGCGAAGTGAAGATGAGTTGTTCGTGCCCGGATTCGGCTGGGTTATGCAAGCATCTTGCGGCGGTGTTCTACGGGATTGGCGCTCGCCTGGATGAGTCGCCCGAGTTGCTCTTTGTGCTGCGGTCTGTCGACCACCAGGAGCTGATCACCCAAGCCGCCGACGTTTCCGAGCTGACCGCCAAAGGCGCGGAAGGGGCTCCTGAGCTTTCCGAAGCCGAGGCGGCCAATGTCTTCGGGATTGAGATCGATTCCGCAGCGCCGGCGGTTGTTGTGCCGTCCAAGCCCCAACCGGCCCCCGGGGCGAAAGCTCCAAAGCGACGCAAAAGCCCCTCCGCCAGGAAACCGAAAGCCAAACGCAGGGCCGCGCGAAAGACGAGCCGCGCGGTCATTGACGTCTGAACAAACAGGCCGGTGGCAAACGGTCGCCCGCCCATCCCGAGACGCCAAAGGGGTTGCGCACCAAGCTCTCCGTGACCGCCCCTCAAACACCCCGGCCGTTTCGGAACTCGGATTCCGGAACTCGGACTTCTTTCGGGCACTTTTGGGCGTCGGTCGTCGGTCTTTCCCGTGCCTCGCTTCGCTCTGGGATCGCCGAATGTTTACGTTCTTTCCTTTTTGCCGCCGCGATGGATAGCTGGGGGGGTGGTTACCCTAATCATTGCAACGCGAAATGCGCATAAGGTCGGGGAAATTCGGGCGGTGCTCTCGAATGCCTTTCGATACCTGACGCTGGATGATTTCCCCTCCGCACCCGTGGCGGTGGAAGATGCGGACACGTTCGCCGGGAACGCGAAGAAGAAAGCGGTGCATCTGGCGCGCGGGATTGCCGGGTCGCCCCTGGTGCTCGGGAAGTTCGCGGGGACGGCAGCCGATTCGGAGATCTACTGTGTGGCGGACGATTCCGGCCTTGAAGTGGATGCGCTGCAGGGCGCGCCAGGGGTCCATTCCGCCCGGTTTGCCGCGCTGGACACGGCGGCGGCGGGCAATTCATCCGACGCCAGCAACAACGCCAAGCTGCTCCGGCTTCTGGAAGCTGTGCCCACGGAGAAAAGGACGGCCCGGTTTCGGTGTTGCATTGCCCTGACGCCGGTGTTGCTGGCGGAGCCGGAGAGCGCGTCGCCGGTCTGTTATGCGGACGAAACCGAGCTTCAAGCGCAGTTGTTCGAGGGGGTATGCGAAGGGCGGATCGGACACCATCCAAAAGGCACCCATGGGTTCGGCTACGATCCACTCTTTGTTCCGGACGGTTTTGACGAGACGTTTGCCGAACTGAGTGCAGACGCGAAAAACCAGATTAGCCATCGCGCCCGGGCGCTCGAGAAGCTGCGGGAGTGGTTCCAGTAGGCGCCGGGCGAACCCAGCCCGGTTCAGCTCCAAACCCCGGGAATTCGCGTGCCGCAATGGCGGCAGTTGCCCTGGGCGAGGTCCAGCCTGGTGACGGCGAAAATATCGCGTTCGACCACCGGTTTCTTGCAATTGGGGCACCACGTTGTGCCTGCATCTGAAAGTCCAGGGACGTTCCCGACGTAGACATATTGCAGGCCTTCGCGCCGGGCCGAATCGCGCGCTTTGACCAGCGTATCCACCGGCGTGGGCGGGAGATGGGTCAGTTTGTGCTGGGGATGGAAACGGGAGAAGTGGAGCGGCTGATCCGGGCTGAGCTCTTTGGCGATCCAGGCGCACATCCGGGCGATGGCATCGAGGTTATCGGTGTAACTGGGCACGATGAGATTGATGATCTCGAACCAGACGCCCAGTTCGCGAAGGATCTTGAGCGTGCGCAGGATCGGCTCGAGCTTGCCGGAGTTCAGCTTTCGGTAAACCGCTTCGTCAAAGCCTTTCAGGTCCACGTGGGCGGCGTCCACATGCTGATACAAGTCCCGGGCAGCCCGTTCTTCGATTGATCCACAGGAGACCACGATGTTCTTGAGGCCGTGTTCGTGCGCGGCGCGGCAGGTATCCTGGGTATATTCGTAATAGGCCGTCGGCTCGGAGTAGGTATAGGAAATCGAGGGGCAATGGAGCGCAGCGGCGACGAGCGCGGCGTCGTCCGGAAACAGGCTCAAGCGGGCCATTTGGTCTTGCGTCAGGACGGGGGGCAGGGGAGGTCTCAGCCGGAATTCCGGACCGCGGGGGCTCTTGGTCTCCTCCGGCTTCTTTTGGGAGATCTCCCAATTCTGGCAATTGAGGCAGCGGAACACGCAGCCTGCTGTGGCCAGCGAGAAGGTTGGCGAACCCGGAAGGAAATGGAACAGAGGCTTCTTCTCGACCGGATCGACATGGAAGGTGCAAGGGTTGCCGTAAGCCAGCGTGTAAAGGGTTCCATCGCGGTTAATGCGGTTGCGGCAATGGCTCCGGTCGCCGGGGGCCAGGACGCAGTTGTTTGGGCAGACTTTGCATTGCACATTGCGGCCAAGCTTGAGGTAATGCCGGCCCTCCTTGACCCAGCCACGCTTTTGCCACAGGTCCCAGACTTCGCCCTGGGGGGCGTCGCCCTTGAAGATATCGGCGGGGGCTTCCGATTCGCGCCAGCGGCTGAAGAAATCGAAAAGGGAAGCCGCGCCGGCCAAGCCAACGGTTCCCCCGATGCCAAGGCCAATGGCCAAACGGCGCGAGAGCATTCTTGGGAGTCCCGGTCGGGCGGCTTCAAACGCCGCCTGCGAGCGCTTTGAATTCATAAGCCTGCACTGAATGGCGATGCGGGATCAAGGGCATCGCGGCCACAGGGTACCCCAGGGACGGAGTGCACACCAGCATCCTCTGCCTGGGTGTTGGGGCGTGACCCAGGCAAAACACGCTGGACTAAAGCCGCGAGTCTGCGAAAACATGGATCTATGGAAAAAGAAGTCATCGCAGCCCTGGAAAAACAAGCGACGCATGAACTGCACGCGGCCCAGAGTTATTTGGCCATGGCTTATTGGTCGGAGGTTCGCCAGTACTCGGGGTTCGCGAGGTTCTTCCATTTGCAGGTGGCTGAGGAGCGCGAGCACGCGGCGAAAATCCTCCAGTTTCTTGCCGACCGGGATGTGGTGCCCACGATCGGGACGCTTGAATCGCCGCGCAACACGTTTGCGAGCCTTCTCGAGGTGGCTCGCTGGGCTTATGATCTGGAGCGGGCGAACACGGCCGGCATTCATGCAGCCTATGAAACGGCGTTGTGCGCCAAGGATTATCCCACCCAAGTGATGCTTCACTGGTTTATCAATGAGCAGGTCGAAGAGGAGGCTTGGTCGGATAAACTCGTGGTGAAAGTCCAGGAAGCCACTTGCGCCGGCGCTCTGAGCAGTCTCGACCGGCATATCATCAAGGAACTGCGGGGCGACGAAGAGGAAAGCGACTAGGTTTGCGGGACGCTGGCCTGCCCGAGGGGCGGGCGGCAAGGTCTAAATGGCAGAACCAGGTTCCGCGGGCGCCTGGTCATCAGGCAAGGCTTTTCGGGCCAGCCAGACGATGTAACTCGTGACGGCGGCTACCACCAAAACGCCCGTCAGCATGGCGTAGTGTCCCAGGCCAGTCCCGGCATCTTCGGTGGTCAGCGTCACTTTTCCGACGTGGCCCAGGTAGGCGCAAAACACGGTTCCTGGGAGCATTCCCACGATTGAAGCAAGGAGGTATGGCCAGAAACCAATCCGCGTCAGGCCAAACGCGTAGTTGCTCAGGTTAAACGGGATCACGGGATTCAGCCTCAGGAGCAGCACCATTTTCCAGCCGAACCTGCCAATGGCAACGTCCACCGCGCTGAACCGTTCGCTCTGGTGAGCCCATCGTTCCACAAGGCCACGCGCCAGATGCCGCGCGATCAGGAACGCGAAAGCGCATCCGATGCTTGTGCTAATCCAGGAGATGATAATGCCCCACCAAAAGCCAAAGCCGACGCCGGCCCCGATGGTGAACAACGCGCCCCAAAGGCAAAGCACGGTGGCAACAACGTAGACCGCGCCAAAGAGGAGCACGCCGGTAAAGCCACGGGTTGCCGACCAACTCGTGAAAACGTCGATCCCGTCGCGGACCGGGAGAAACTGCGACGCGGCAACGAGGATCAGGAGAACAAGCGCGAGCCACACAAACCTCCAGGAAGGCTTGCTCAGCCAAGCTCGTTCGGTCCGCACGTCCACTGCGCAGAGATTGACATGAAGCCTTGGAGAGTTCAATCGATGTTCGCCGTCCGGTAGCAAAAACTTGATCCTTGGCAGCGCAGGGCCGCCGGACTTCGGGAACTCTGGCGAGACCCGGTCGGGCGAACGTTGCATAAGAATCCCTGACGTTGCGGAGGAATAGCATGGGTTTGCTTGCCCGGGCACGGGAGTCTTGCCACATTCAAGCCCATTCACGTATGAGCACGTTGCCTATGGATCGCCGCACTTTTCTTTCCAGCCTTGGCGCAGGGACCGCTCTCGCCGCCGCATGGCCGCTTCGGGTCGAGCCGTCTGAAACCCCGGCCGTTGGGCCGGCGGGGGGCGGCGGCCTTCCCGGCAAGGCCCTCGGTGAACCCGCGTTCCGCCCGCTCCCGCTGGGCACGGTCAAGCCCGAAGGGTGGCTCCTCCGCCAACTTCGGTTGCAGGCCGACGGGTTGAGCGGGCACCTGGACGAGTTCTGGCCGGATGTGGCGAACAGCCAATGGTTTGGAGGCAAAGCCGAAGGTTGGGAACGGGCGCCTTACTGGCTCGACGGCGTTATTCCCTTGGCGTGGGTTCTGGGTGATGAGGCGCTTCAAAGGAGATGCAAGCGCTATGTTGATTACATCGTCTCCCACCAGCGGCCGGACGGCTGGTTTGCGCCTTACCCCGCTGACCCGAAAGCCAAGCCTTACGATATTTGGTCCATCCTGCTGGCGAACAAAGTCCTGGTTCAATATCATGAAGCGACCAAAGACCTCCTGGTCCTGGAGAGCGTTTTGCGGAATCTAAAGGCCGTCGCGCAGTCGCTCGAAAGGAAGCCGCTCTTTGATTGGGGGCGCTTCCGCTGGTTTGAAGGGCTCATTCCCGTGTTCTACGCCTATGAATCCCTCCGGAATGACTGGCTCCTGGACCTGGCGCGCAAGCTTTGCGAGCAAGGCTTTGATTACCAGCAGTTCTACGCTTCCGAGGAAATCACGCGTCCCACGCCTCGCCGTGGAAAGTGGAATTGGGAGAAGCATGTGGTCAACACGGCCATGGCGTTGAAGGCTTACGCTCTGTCATGGCGGCTGACCGGTTCGGAAGCGGAGCGCGCTTTTCCGGCGAAGATGCTGGAGATTCTGGATCGTTATCACGGGCAGGTCACCGGGATGTTCACTGGCGACGAATGTCTCTCCGGCAAAAACCCAGCGCAAGGAACCGAACTCTGCGCCGTGGTCGAAGCGCTCTACTCGCTCGAACACCTCGTTTCGATCACCGGCGAGCCAGCTTATGCCGACCGTTTGGAGCGGATCGCCTTCAACGCGCTCCCAGCGACCTTTGCCCCGGATATGTGGTCCCACCAGTACGACCAGCAAGTAAACCAGGTCCAGTGCACGATCAACCCCGACCACATGTGGAGCACGAACGGACCCGAATCCAATATCTACGGCCTGGAACCCAACTACGGTTGTTGCACAGCCAACATGCACCAGGGCTGGCCGAAACTCGCCGCGCACCTGTGGATGCGGACGCCCGATGAGGGCCTGGCGCTCGTTGCTTATGCTCCGAGTTCCGTCCAGTGCGACATCCGCGGGACTCCCGTGGGCGTCGCCTTGGACACGGATTACCCCTTCCGGGAGACGTTAACCGTCACCGTGAAGGCGAGCGCGCCGGTGCGTTTCCCATTGCTGCTACGCGTCCCGGCTTGGGCTGAAGACGCGACGTTGAGAGCGCCGGGAGGTCCCGAGGTGCGCCTGACCCCTGGGACGTTCCACCGTTTGGAGCAGGAGTGGCGCGGGGATACCGAACTGCAGTTGCGCTTCCCGATGAAAGTCGCGACGTCGCGCCGCTACAACGACGCCATCGCGATCGAGCGCGGCCCATTGGTCTACTCCCTCAAGCTTGGGGAAACCCGGACACGTGTGAATGCAGACAAACCCCATCGCGACCTTCCGCATGGGGATTTCGAAGTCCGGCCGACCACACCATGGAATTACGCGCTGCTTGTTGACGAGTCCAAACCGGAGGCGAACCTCACCTTCCAGGAGCAACCAGTGGGCGCCAAACCGTTCTCACCCGAAGGCGCCGGTGTGATCGCGAAAGTGAAAGGGCGCAAGCTCCCCGGCTGGAAGCTTCAGCACGGCTGGGCCGGTGACGTTCCCGCCGGAGAACAGACCTCCGACGAACCGCTCGAAGACCTGACGCTCATTCCCTACGGCTGCACCAATATTCGCGTCACCGAGTTTCCGCGACTCAAGAACACCTGATCGGCGAGCAAGGTTGGAACGTCGCCTGGACTCCCGCATTGGCGGAGTTCCGGACTCATTCCACCTCGAGGCCGAGGAGGTAATCGTTTAGTTCGCGTTGCTGGCGCGCCTCGTCGTTCTTCAGGCGTTCGATGTCCTTGCGCAGGGTTTCTAACTCGGACTCCTGCGCGTCGAGCTTCTTCACGTATCGGGTGTAAAGCTCGGAGGACTGGCTTAGGCGAGTCATATTCTCCCGAATCCGGGTCTGCTCCTGGGCAATTTCGTTGCCCCGCTGTTCACGGCGATTCTTCTCCGCGATCGTCTTGGAAAGCGCGTCGCGAAGCGCCGCGGCCTTTTCCAGCGCCGCCTTCACCTTGGGACTCACCTGTTTCGCCCTGACATAGAGCGCGATCACGTCCGGTCCGGCATCGGTCAGTTGCAGCGTCTCGCTCAGTTGTTGTTGTTCGGCAACCGTTAACGTCGCCGTCTTATCCGGATCGACGCTGACTTCAAACCGATACACCTCGCGCGTTCTCTCGGTCGGTTCCTTGGGGGTAACCAGATCCCAGGACGCCCTGTAAGGATGCTCCACCAGGACGGTCTTCGTCTTCTGATCGCGGTTCCGGACCAGGTAAGTCTTCTCCTCCTGAGCCTTGCGCGTGATGAGCATGGTGCCTTTGCGGAGCTTCACCGAAACAAGGTCGCGCGGGCCGGATTTGCTCTGCGGTTCGACCTCAGTCTTGATGTCGAGCGCATAGCTCAGGAGGCGTTCCTGTCCGGCCGCGAGATCTTCTATTCGCGCATCTCCCGCGTAGGCGTTGGCGTCGAAGACGGTGATGGGTCCCTGCATGAGGTGCAGTGCGGTGGTGTTCTTAAGGCGAAAGCCATTAAGAGGATGCTTGGCTTCAACACGCTCGTTATAGATGGAGACCTTCTTGCCGTCGACCGTTTCAGTCACAATCGGCAGCATGGCGGACTTCTGGCGGGCCAACGAAACCGGGTTCTTGATGGCGTATTGGAAGAGTTCGCCCGCCTGGGCGCCTTGCGCAGCGGCCGTGACCGCCTGCTGGGCGAAGAGCGCCAGTCCCTCCCGAGTTTCGTCCCCTAAGCGTTCGCCGCGGGCAAGACCGCCGCGGGCGGCTGCGATGGATGCCGGCACCTTCAGGCCGGTCGCGACAGCACCAGCCGCTGGCTTTAGGCCATAACGTTCCATCAAGGCCGGCTGCATGGCGGCGGGCGCCTCAGACGCTCGTTCCATGGCCTCTCCATGCACCTGGGGTCGGAGCGATTCGTAAAGCTCCGGCATGACGACGGGCCGGGTGGTGTAAAGGGGCTGGTAAAGATCCATCGCGAAGGAGATCGGGCGTCCCGAAACCAGGGACAGTTTGACGTTCTGCCAATCGTAATCGGTGGTGTTCTCGATGATCGCCCAGCCTTGAAGGAAGGGCTTTTCTTTTTCGCTTAAGACGAGCCGGTAGCTCGTCTTCCAAACCGGCGTCTGCGCGATATAGGCGACCTGGACCCGCCGTTTTCCTTGGCCCGTGAACCTAATGGAGACCGTTTTCTTCTGAGTATCGTGACCGGCGGCGAGCACTTGCAGGGCTTGTTGAAGCTCGGAACTCAGCCGTTCATCGAGCAATTTGATCGTTTTCACCTCATCGAGGGGCAACGCTTGCAGCCCGTTGACGCTGAGCAGATTTAGATACTCGCGTTCAAGGGTTCGATTCTCGTCTAATCGCTCTGTTCTCCGTTCCACTCCCAGGACGGTTCCTTTCAGGGGCGTGGGAAGGGCCACCTCAATCTGTTCGCCGCGACACTGGTCCAGCAATTGGCCAAGGGTTGGGTTGGAGGTAAGGTCGATTCCAAAGCTCTTCAAGGTCTTTTCGAGTGGATCACGCGAACCATAAGTCACGGTGCTGACCTCCCCGCCGTCAAGATCCGCAACCACCATGCTTTTCAGCAAGTCATTAATGTCCTCCACCCTGAACTGCAGCTCGACGGATGCGTTCCCGTCCACATGGCCGTCACGCTGGAAGTACCCCATCCCACTGGAGTAAAGGATGAGCTCTGAGAGCGGGGGCGCAGGTTGGCTGGTTTCGGAATTGGCGGCGAATGGCTGCCAGGGGCACGCGCCAACCGCTATAAGGACAGCCGCAATCCGCAAGAAAGGCTTCGTTGACATAAGAGTATTCAGTATGCAGTTCCGCAATTTTCAGTATGCAGTTCCGCAATTCACACTAACCAGTCAGACGGAAGTGCGCACGAACCGCTCCCGCTTGCCGTGAGGCTGCCATAGGGCGGGGAGCCGATGCAACGATTCATCCAAGACGACCACGCCCCCTCCGCTCCTCTCCACCGTCCGTTTCCGAGCTTGAGGAAGTCCGGCATTTCGCTAGTACACCACGGCGGAAATTCGTCTGGGTAGAATCGCTGTAAGCTATTGATGG
>CAZODO010000144.1:0-8080 GCA_964578605.1 uncultured Verrucomicrobiota bacterium
TTCTGTCCTGTTTTGCTAACTACAAAAAATTCCTGTTTTGAAAACTACGCGACACAGCTTGGGTTTTACCTTGAACCCCTCGCAAAGATTGCCATGATCTTAATCTCCTGCCGCTTGCCTTGAACAATGGTGGCGTGAAGACGGAACGAAGCAGCGATTCGGCCTCTCGGTCGGGGGAACAGCCGCCTCCGGACGAATCGCTTTTGTCCCCTGACAACCCCGCCCCAGATGGCCGTCCATCGCCTGGACTGCCCGCCGTCAGCAAGGGGGGCACCAACGAGCCGGGCAACGGCGGACTCGCCGGGGGACGCGGACCCGTGGTCACACGTTTCGGTGATTACGAGTTGGTGGAGGAGATCGGCCGTGGAGGAATGGGGGTCGTATTCAAGGCCCACCAGACAAAGCTCAATCGGTTCGTCGCTGTCAAAGTCATCCGGGCGAGCGGCTTGGCGACCGAAACGGAACGGAGACGCTTCAAACTCGAGGCCGAGACCGCCGCCGCGCTTGATCATCCCAACATCGTGCCCATCTACGAAGTGGGGGAGTTTGACGGGCTGCCCTTTTTCAGCATGCGTTTGATCAAGGGGGCCAGTCTGGCGACGAACCGCCAGCGGTTTGAGGACCAGCCCGCCGCTGCCGAAATGCTGGCGGCTTTGGCGCGCACGGTTCACCACGCCCACAAACGCGGCGTCCTGCATCGCGATATCAAACCGTCCAACGTCCTGATCGATGCGGATGGCCAGCCGCATCTGACGGATTTTGGACTGGCCAAGCGCTTGCGCGGCGACGGGGATCTGAGCCTGTCCGGTGCGGTGATCGGCACGCCCAACTATATGTCGCCAGAACAGGCGGCCGGCAAAAAGGCCGAAATCACCACCGCCGCGGACATCTACAGCCTGGGTGCGGTTTTATATGAAGTCCTTACTGGCAGACCCCCTTTCCAAGCGGATACCCACGGGGCAACTCTGCAAAGGGTGATTGAGGGCGATTGCCGCCCGCCGCGTTTGCTGAGGAGCGACCTTGATCGCGACCTCGAAACGATCACGCTCAAGTGCCTCGAAAAAGACCCGCACCGCCGCTATGGAACCGCGGAAGCCCTCGCCGAGGACTTGGAACGCTGGCTCCGTCGCGAGCCCATCGAAGCCAGCCCTTGTTCCGCCTGGGATCGCACCGTGAAATGGATCCGTCGCCGCCGCGCTCTCGCCGCCCTTCTGGCTGTGACCCTTTGCGCCACGGTCGCTATCCTCTCGCTTATCGTGGCGAACCAAAGAAACCTGACCCAGGAGCGCAACCTCGCCCTTCAAAGCGCCCAAGCCGCCACTCAGGCCCGCCAACTCGCTGAACGCCAGCGCTACGCCGCCGTCATCCGCGTCGCGGCCGCGAGTGTCGACAACGGCAAGCTCGCCGGTGTTGGGGCGATGCTTGATGCGTGTGCCCCGGAATTGCGCGGTTGGGAATGGGGCTATCTCCGGAAACATGTGCCTCCGCCGATCTGGACCGTGAAGGCCCACGCGAAGCCTGTGGCCGCCCTTGCGCTCTCGCCGGACGAGCGCCGACTCGCCAGCGCTGGAGAGGACGGCGTGCTGAAAGTCTGGGATGCCGCCACCGGACAGGATTTGGGAAGCTGGCCTTGCGGCTGGCCGTTCAGGAACAGCCTGGCGTTCACCCCGGACGGCCAGGCGATCCTGGCGTGCTCCCGTCAGGGCCTCCTCAAACTCGAGCTGTCGTCGGGCCAATCCACGGAGCTCTCCAACCGGGACACCATGGCCTTTTGCCTCGAGCCGAGCGGGCGCTTCTGTTGCGTGGCGTGGCGTGGCGGCCTCGAAGTTCTCGAAGCGGCCACCTGGACGCGGGTTTCGGAAATCAGCCTTCCCGAGGGCGACGGCCGGCTCGTGGTAACGGATGGTCGCTTCATTTTGACCGGCACCGAGGATTCCGAGCTGCCGATGTTTCTGATGGCGCTCACTTCTCAGGGACAACTCCGTCCTCGGGGCAGGTTCTACTGTAGCGAGCGTGCTCTCCAAAGCGCCGTCTTCGAACCCCTCAGCCACCGCGCCGTCCTGGCAGTTGGGCGCATCCTCGACCTGGTGACAGTTCCAGGCTGGCTGGCGGACTGGGAAGGGCAACTGTCGGTTACAGCGGCGGAGGGGAAGTGGAGCGGGTGGCCCAAACTCTCCCTGGAGGTTTTCAATGCGCAGGAGGCTTCCGGCTTTCCCACGTCGGCTCTGGCTGTCGAGCGGCAGAATGGTTGGGTCCTGTCGGGCTCTGTGGCTGGGGAGGTGCGCGCATTGCGATCTTCCGATGCCTCTCTCGCATTAACGCTGCCCTACGACGGCCATGTTACGGCACTGGCTGTCAGCTCGAACGCGAACGTTTTTGCCGGGCTCTCGAATGGCGCCATCAGAGCCGATCGCCTGGCTCCGCCGGATCCAGTCACCGTCGAAGTCGCTCCGGGGGCAGCGGCTGAAATCCGACACTTTGCGATCCACTCCTCGGGAGGATCGGTTCTCGCCAGAACGGCTGGTTCCCCCGGGCTCATTCTGTGGAGCATTACCAACGCGGGAGGTTGGCTCTATTCCCTTCCCGCCGGTGATACCGGAGTTGCCGGCTTCCGCCCGGCCACGGACGAAATAGCCGTCGCCTGTCCCAGCGCAGTGCGGTTCTATCGGCCAGAATCGGGGAAATTGCGGCTCGTCCGCGACGTTCCCACGCGGGGATACCCCGACCGCGTCGTCTTCGACCGGCGCGGATCACTCCTGGCCGTGAGCTACGGTTCCCGAAAGGGCGAAGCCATGGGCGCCGACGTCTTCGCCATCGGCTCCGCAGGGGAGCGGCGGCCCATTCCACTCCTGGAAAGCAAGCGAAACCAACGCCTCATTGTCGAACTGTCGCCGGACGGGTCAACCCTGGCCATCTTGACCCCCGCGCTCAAGCGCCTCGAGCTCTCCGGGACAGATACCGCCCGTTCATGGCATCGCACGTTGTCCGAGGATTTCGAAAGTGACGAAGTGCTCCAGTTCCATCCCTCGCGGCGCGTCTTGGCGTGCGCCGCGGCTAATCACAGCATCTCCATCTGGGATCTGGACGACGGCTGTGTCTCCGCGTCACTAAAGGGGCACGCCGCCTCCGTGACCAGCCTCGAGTTCAGTCCGGACGGCCGGCGGCTCGTGTCGAGTGGTCTCGACCACACAGTGCGCGTCTGGGATTGGGAGGTGAACGAATTGCTGCTCGTGCTGCCGCATGGCGATATCCCTTACTGCGCTCGCTTTAGTCCGGACGGCCTTGCGCTCGTCTGCTCGGGTATTACCCCTGCGGCTCGGACACACCTTGCCCTGCCGTGGACCGTGGAAAAAAGCGCGCCATCAAACCCGTCGCCGCAATGAAAGCCTGCAGGACAAGCTCGACCTCGTTTGCAACCGCCTGTCGTAGGTCAGCCGGATTGTTTTGGAATAGGCGCAACCGTCGCGGTGCTCGGGGCGAGTCTCTTGGTCTCGCTTTCTTCCTGTGCTTGCAGAGCTTCCCGGCCGTTTCCCTATCCGCTGCCGCCTCAGACCGCTTCAATCCGGACAACCTGGCAGAGCACTTCCAAGGCGCGTGCCTCACGCCGGGCGGTGGTCCCTTCAACGATTGCCGGCTTTTGGCCTGGGACGTGCCGAAGTCGGTCGTCGCGGGACAAGAAGCGACGGTCGAAATCGGCTGGCAATACGCGCAGGGCGATCCGGGCGAAATGACCAGCGCCGCCATTTTTGGTGAATGGCAGCCGTCCACACCTATCTTCGGCGTGCTCGACAGTTTCCGGGACGAACCTGGGACCGTGGTGGCCAGACGGTTCACGTTCAAAGCGCCTGACCGGCCCGGAGTTTACCGGCTGAGGTGGGTCCTGGTGTTCGGCGGCGACACCGTCGACCCCGTGCTTTCGTTCAACGGTAATCCGCCTGATCCTCGTCACCCATCACGCCTTGTCTGGGCGGAAGCCGACCTCGACGTGACGACGCTCTCGCCCGTGCGCGCGCCGTCCCGGCCAGGCGCCCAAATCGACTTGCTGCAGGAGAAACGCGCCTATGCCCGCCTCCATCCTGGAGAGCTGCCCGCGGGCGGCATTCAATTCCAATTGCTTCGGTTCGACGTGCCGAAAACCGTCCGCCCAGGGCAGCGCGTCAATGCGCCGGCTTCCTGGCGAACGACCGTTGGCAATGCGAACGCCTGCGTCTACGTCTCCATCATTGGCGATTGGGCTCCCGAAGAGCCTTTGGCGGTGCACCACGGTTATCAGGGCGAACCGGGTTGGACCGTGACGAAAACCTGCTCCTTCACCGCTCCCAAGACACCTGGCACCTACCGATTGCGCTGGATTCTAACCCAAGCCTTCAGGCCAATCTCCGTCTTTTACGGGAAGGAGCACAACGGCGCCTATGACCCCGGCCTCGGCATCTGGGCCGAGACCAGCTTCGAAGTCGTCCCAACCCGCGCTTCCTCGGCAGCCGAGCAGCCAGGCCACGCCGCCGCTCGACCGGCAGTCAATGCGGCAGTCAGCGCCAGATGAGCAGAAAACCGAATGGATCCGATTGATTCTGTGCAGTTTACACCAACCAGAACAATTTGTTCCGGCCCGGAGAGTAACGTAGGGACGAGGGAGCAACATATGGACCGAGCTTGGCGATACCGCCGTACCCGTCGAAATGGTGACAAAAGTCACCATCGCCCTAACAGGTTCAGCAGCAATGGAATGACTATCCTCCACCCCGTCGTCGACACCCGAAGTTATAACATTTGTAAGCCTCGCCGCCTAGCACTGACTGAACATCACGAGCGCCGTGCAGCACACGGGCGACTTCGATTGGCGTCTTCTCGTAACGGTAGATTATCAAATACTTTCTGACGGCCCAGAACCGAAGCGGCTCGTCTGAGAGATCGCTCCGCAGGTGCCCAATTCCTGGATTTCTGGCGACGGCATGAAAATCTGAAATGATTTCACCGATCATCCGGTCAGCCAAGTCAGGATCGTTGTGCTCTTCGGCGTAGTAATGCCAGATCGTCAGCAAGTCCTCCTCGGCCGCAGGAGCCAGGACATATTCGCTCATTTCGATTTTGCCCGAAACTCAGCGCCGACCCGCTTCATGTTAGCTTCAACCTGGTTGCCAGGAACTCCTTCTCCGCGGTCGAGTTGATCCAAGCCTAACTTGATTTTGCGGCGGACCTCTTCAAGATCTGCCGGCACGGCAACCGCAGGACGTATCAAGATGCCGTCTTCGCGCTCTTCGGAAATGAAAAGGCTGCCGTCTTCAAGACCGTACCTCCGCCGGGTAGCAGCGGAAAGCACGATGGTGCCGCGGCGACCTACCTGACCTGTTGAAATTGTCGCTGATGTTCCTTTACCCATGGCTGCAGAATATCTGAAAAACGGATCGTCCGCAAACGAATATCACTCGATTGGGGCCTAGCTGACCACAGCGGATGGGAGTGCCGCCAGGAAAGGCTGCGGCCCGAGGCCCGAGCGCCGATCGAGGCCTCATGTTTGACCGCTACCAATGCAGAGCCTTCTGGGGCCATCGTAATCTCAGAAACCACCTCCGCCGCTCGCGCACAACGAGACAAACCAGCCAAGAATCCAAAACCGAGCACAGAACACCGGACCCGTCGCCGTGCCCGGTTTCTCAGTTGGCTTCGCCCCGCGCTCGTGGCATAATACACCCATGCAGACGGTGACATTGCCGGACGCTCAGAAGCACCTGCCGGAACTGATACGCGACCTCCCGCGCAAAGGCGAACTCGTGATCACCGACGCCGATAAACCCGTCGCCAAGATCTTACCGCTGTCCCCTCAAGCTTCCCTGCGGGACCTCAAGCCCCAGTCGGTGGGGGCAATACTCCAGCCATTCCCTTCTCGGGAGGACGACCTTCTCGGTGAAATGCTCCAGCCGCGACCATGATCGGCGCTGATACGACCTTTCTGGTTCAACTCGAGTTGGTCGAACTACCCGGACACAAAGGCGCACACACGCTCCTGCATCGCGAAGTCCTTCAGCCCCAGGTGCGCCTTGCGCTCGCCCCGCAGGTTTTAGCCGAGTTCATCCACGTCGTCACTGACCCGCGCCGATTCCAAACACCGCTGACGACGGCTGACGCCATCGCCAAGGCCACCTTCTGGTGGAATGCTGCCGAGGTGCAACACGTTTTCCCGAGCGACGACTCCACCTTCCTTTTCCTCGACTGGATGCAGCGGCATCAACTTGGCCGCAAACGCATCCTCGACACCCAGCTTGCCGCCATCCTCTGGACTTCGGGGGTGCGCCTGCTCCTCACCGCGAATCCCGGTGACTTTCGGATCTTCGGATTCCAGATTCCGACCGTCTGACAGCTTCTCGCAGTGGACAGTGGAAAGTGGCCCGACGCCCGCGCGCCGATCGAGGCCTCATGTTTGACCGCTACCAATGCAGAGCCTTCTGGGGCCATCATAACCTCAGAAACCACCTCCGCCGCTCGCACACAACGAGACAAACCAGCCAAGAATCCAAAACCGAGAAATGATGACAAAAAGTCATCATCGCTCTAACCGACTCATCATCAATGAAATGGCGATCCTGTCGTCCGTCGTCGACACCCGAAGTTATAACACTTGTATTACCCCAACCTGGCTGACCCGGGCGCTTTGCGCTTCGATAAAACCTCCCTTCTGAGTTCCTTGTTAGACGCGATTTCCCGTGCCAAAAAGCAGCCGCAACCAGCATGGTTAACGTTACCAAAAAAGCAAAGCCGTTCACCAAGAACCAGTTGTCTCGGCGACACGAGGCGTCGATGGACACCAGGACGCCGGAGCGCGCCGACAGGGCCCCCGGGCCCCCGCCGAGGCACCAATTCTAGGGCCATCATAACCCGAGAAACGCCTCCGCCGCACAAGAAGATCTGCGGCGCCCCCGGGTAAATACCAGCGGAACGAAGACGCGAGCGAGCGAACAAAAAGAGCTATGCGGGTGAAGGCGACGCTGATATGAAGATCCCCCATCAAATTACACGCGAAGTGTTCCTCCGATCGGAACACAGAAACGCTGCCCAGATAATGCGGACCGCATTAACTTGTTTGGTCACGGTGCTTGCTATTGGTCTCACATGTGGGACGTCGTATGCCGGTGGGACTCTGAGTGTCGAACTGCTTGAGTATCCCTCTGTTGTTCAGCCGAATCAACTTGTTAACGTGACTGTCCGCCTATCCTTTGCAGGCGATGACAACGATGGTCCGTGGCAGGTGATGAGCATCGCGCTTCGCGATGATGACATATGGCCTGCGCACACCACGATCCGATCAGTGCAGAACCCGCTCAAGATTGATAGGCAGGGCCAGTGGTACCCCTACACCTTCAGCAACGTCAGGCTTAGCGACTTCGACGATGGTGGCGATGGTATTGAGCTTTATGCCTTGGCGGAAATAGATGACAATGACTTTAATGGTTACAATCCTAGCGGCAGCACAGGCATACAGAAGGTCCGCGTGGAGTATGGGAAGCCAGACCTCGTCATCACCAAGCTCTGGATTGAACCTAGTTCACCTGTGGAAGGCAAGCCTTATTTCGTCAAAGCAACAGTAATGAACAAGGGCAAAGCCACCGCATCCGCGGGTGCTGGCGATATCGAATGCTTCATGTTCTTGGGCACTTCCAAGGTTGGCGAAGGCAATTTCGATGATTTGCCCAGTGACCGTAGCGTTGCGGTAAGCTCGCGTGAACTGACGGCGCCAAAGTCAGGGACCTATTCGCTAACGGCAAAGGTCGACGCAAACGTTGAAATCGATGAATCCGACGAAGGGAACAACGAATTCCGCGGGGAAAATGTTGTGATACAGCCCCCGCCAATGCCGGACCTGATTGTGACGAAGGTTTGGACGGTGCCGCCGTCACCGGTGGAAGGCCAAGCCTACGTTGTGAAGGCGACCGTGTACAATCAAGGGACTGCACCGGCAAACCCGGGCGGGCTCGACCAGTACATCAATGTGCGGTTCTACCTGGGAACGACTGATCTCGGGGGCGAAACCGATAGATGCACGTCCATTGGCGTCAAACAAGAGTTCACATTCACCTCAAACTCT
>CAZODO010000144.1:8180-11846 GCA_964578605.1 uncultured Verrucomicrobiota bacterium
CGTCCATTGGCGTCAAACAAGAGTTCACATTCACCTCAAACTCTAAGACCGCGCCTACAGCGGGTCCGTACACCGTCAAAGCGGTGGCCGACTCGCAAAAGGACGTGCCGGAATCCGACGAAGGCAATAACGAGAACACCGCCAACATAACGGTGCTCCCGAACCATATCCAAGTGCCCGACCTGATTGTGACGAAGGTTTGGACGGAGCCGACGTCACCGGTAGAAGGCCAAGCCTACGTTGTGAAGGCGACCGTCTTCAATCAAGGGACTACACCGGCAAACCCGGGCGGGCTCGACCAGTACATCAATATGCGGTTCTACCTGGGAGAGACTGATCTCGGTGGTGAAAGCGATAGATGCACGTCCATTGGCGTCAAACAAGAGTTCACATTCACCTCAAACTCTAAGACCGCGCCTACAGCGGGTCCGTACACCGTCAAAGCGGTGGCCGACTCGCAAAAGGACGTGCCGGAATCCGACGAAGGCAATAACGAGAACACCGCCAACATAACGGTGCTCCCGAACACCGGGTATCCGGATCAACCTCCGATTATCGACTTCAACCTGGACGGGTTGCCGGACCTCATCTTTCAAGATGCCAACGGGCTAATCGCTTACTGGTCGATGGAGGGCTGCCAACGCCGCTCAACCGGTCGCTTTGAGCCGATGCAAGTTGATCCTCAGCGCGCGTTGTGCGCTGCAGGGGATTTCACCCAAGATGGTGCAGCGGACTTGATTTTCCAGCACAAGGATCCGAAGGCAGTCGAATGGGAAGTCCATCTATGGCATATGGATGGACCTGCGCGCAAGGGGTTTCCGATCACCTTTGGGCGCGACCCCGCTTTTGGCTGGCGAGTAGCCTCGGCCGGGGATTTTGATCGCGATGGCGATCCCGATCTACTGTTCCAGCATACCAAGGGCAACATGGTTTGCTGGATCATGCAGAACGGAGATTGGCAGTCGGACGTTCTCATCAATCCGCTTAACCCGGGTGATCCAGGCTGGCAGGTCGTGGGCAGTGGGGATTTCAATCGGGATGGCAACCGTGACTTGGTGTTCCAATACTCGGATGGCCAACTCGCGGTGTGGATCATGAATGGATTGAGTCTGCAGAAAGTCGAGTTTCCACCCCGTCCCGACGACGCCAGTTGGCGAGTTGGCGCTGTGACTGACCTTGACAAGGACGGAGACCCGGACCTCGTGTTCCAGTTCCGCGGCACAGGCGGACTCGCGGCTTGGCTCATGGACGGGACCGGCTATGCGGAGCCTTGCCGGTTGCCTCCCATCGAGCCGGCCGGCACTTGGAAGCTTGTGGGACCGAAATAGACGAACCTGCCTCGTCGGACGCGGCGCCTTACCGTTGTGAAAGGCGCCGCGTTTTTCCTTTTGTGGGCTATGCCGCCAGTCAGGGAGTAAGCGCTTCTCATTTTCTTCGCGATCTGTTTACGGCCGTCCGCTCAAAACCCAAGCTGACCTAACCGCAACATCGTCCCAAGCCGCTCTCGCCGAACACCAACACAGGTCCCGGTATCGAGCAACTCGGTTTTGCGTGGTTCGCCTGGTTCGCGGTTTGAGTCAGCGCTCTATACTCCGGCTTCGGAATGTCGAGTTGGCGACAGACAGAGCGAACCGTGCCTTCCTTGATTTCGCGATGCCGCGGAATCGGGGCGACTTTGCCGTTGGTGGGTTTCCTTTAAATTGTGTGATTGCCGCCCTCGCGCGCGAGAAAGCACCCGTGTGCGCGAAGGTGCTCCTCCAGATCGAACCGTTTCACGAGGCGGCCAATTGCAGTTCCTCACGCAGCGCACCCGGCGTGGCGTTCTTCCGCGCTTCCTCCCGGTGGTACTCCATGACCTGCGCAAGAGCATCCAGCAAATTGGCCTTCGCTTCGTCGAGAGTCTCGCCTTCGGAAAACACTTCCGGCAGTTCCTCGAAGTGGCACACGAAACCACCTTCGGGAGCCGATTCGAAAACGGCCGTCAACTGGAGCTTCAACTCGTCAAGCCTCATGGGCTTAGCTTCGCGTTGCAGAGCAATCGATTCAAGCTGTGAAAACTGCCAAGTTGCTGCCGGGGTTGTCCGTTTTCCAACCATCGTTCCAGGTATTCCCCGGAACGGAGGAATCGTGCAAGCAAGGGCGGGCAAGCCGGGCAATCCGCGGCTTGCGACTTTCGCGGTGGCGGCAAACAATACGCTTCATGGACACGGCCAACGGCACAACCCTTAACCTTACCATTCTGCAGTCCGATCCGGCGCCAGATTGCGGGGGTGCCGTCCGCTTTCCTCCCGAGAGCGGCCTGCTGACCCTCCAGCGAGGCGAGTTCGCTGGCCGCAAGTTCCAAGCCCAGCTCAGCGTTTGCCAGGACCCGTTCTGTGCGTGCGCCAGTGTCCAGTTCCGGTGCGAGCCCGCCGATGAAGGCGCGTCCAGCGCATCCCCGGAACCAAAGCGGAAGTTCTGGATTGAGGTTCTGGACAGACAGCCGATCCCTTCTCGGGGTGCGCCGCGCAAAGACTCCGAATCGGCTCGCCTGGCCCGAGCCATCACATCCGAACTCACCGATTCGGATTGGCGGGAGTTGTTTCGCTGGTTCCGTTTCATGAAGGCCTATGCCATCCAGACCTGCCCCCTCGATGAGATCGACACGGCCAAGCTTCCGTACCTGGACCCAGGCGAATTGGTCGGCTTCGCCGAGATCTTCCCTTGGGGGTGCCCGCTCGAGTGTACGCTGGAAGGAGTGCCGTGGACCGTGCACGAACAATATTGTGTCGAGCCGCGATGCACCTGCAAAGAGGCGATGCTCCTTTTCTTGCGGGGGGATTCCGAGGTCCAGGAGGAGGTTCTAACCCAACCGCCCGCCTTGATGTACAACTACAAGAACCGGGCCGTCAGCGTTCCCGGGGTGTGGCCCGCCAATGCCCCGTCGAAGACCGTCTTGATCCAGGCGCTCGAACAAGCCACGCCTTCGCTGCGCCTGCAACTCGAGACGCGACACACCATTCTGAAAGCGCTCTATCTCCGGCGGCAAGCTTCCCAGCTCAGTGGCAAAATCGCCGAGATCGAGGAATCCATTGACAGTATGGCTACTCTTCCCGCTCGCGCTGTCAAGATCGGGCGCAACGAACCTTGCCCTTGCGGAAGCGGCAAGAAGTACAAACGGTGCTGCCTCGGGAAAGAAACGTGATCGCCACCAAGCGCACGACATACTGGCACCTCAGGCTGCGCCTGGCGCGGCCGCAAATCGAATCGGGGCTTCCGGCGTGCCTCTGGTTTGGTTTTCGCGTCGTCAAACCGACGGGGTTCTTGCTCTGAGCGGTGGTTGGTGCACCCGGAACTCGGTCAAACTCGTGTTGTAAACGGTTCGTTATGAGCTAGATCCGAACCTTCAACAATTGCGGAAAACGACCGGCGATACAGGCCCGCAAGGCAAACCCAAGCGCCGCCTGTAACCATAACGAAATGGAGAAGATCCATGCCACCAGCAACTTGCTTCGGCGATACCAGAGGGCCAATTCGGCACCACCAGAGGGCCCACCGTTCAAGCTGCCCAGATGGATTCGGTGGTGGCGTACAGGACTTCCGACCGAGGCGGGCCGTAGGAGTGTTTGAGGTTACTGACTAGTTCATAGCATAGGCTACACTAGCTGCACAAAAAAAGGAGCGCAC
>CAZODO010000145.1:0-11139 GCA_964578605.1 uncultured Verrucomicrobiota bacterium
GGAACGCTGTCCGACACGGATCGGAATCGGTGTCCGGTTTCATCGGAATCCGCAGGTAAAGCACCATGTTGAGCGTTTGAGCAAAGACTTGATTCCGAGGGTTGAAGATTTGGTTCTGCCCAGGGCGTTGTCTCTCTATGACGCAATCGCCACGAATCTGCATGACTTCACCCAGTTGATGGACTCCATCATGGGCAATTATTCTCGTCACCTGGCACCAGGTGAAATGGAGAAGCTCCTTTTTGCACATAGGAAGGCGGGCTTTCTCTACAACCAGATACTGGCTTTTCAGGCTCTGAAAAACGTGAATCCACCCATACACCAGGACACGCTCTCGTCATACTCCAAAAGAATAACTGCGCTCGCCTTGGGATTTGTGAAAGCTCTCCTGGAGGCGGAGGAGGTCTGCGGCAAGCAGTATAAGGACTTGCTGCCGCCGTCAGAGCAGTGACGTTGTTCATTCTCCCACGGCGCAACCCGTTCGCCAGTTGAGAGCAGCAGCTCCAGGAAGTGACCAGACCGCCTTTGCCATGTCCTGATCGGTGTTCAGGAATCATCCCCCATTTTGGCCTTGGCGGAACCCTTGATTTTGGCGGGGATTCGTTGACCAGCCAAGGCGTCCAGGAACCTTTGCTTTTCTGGACGCCACGCGGGGTGAGCCTCCGGTCCAGGTTCGGAACAAATTGCAGGGATAAAGCGATTTTGACAGTTGACAATCGTGAGCTGTCAAAGTAGCTTTATCCCATGACCAAAATCACAGTCTCGTTCGAGCCGATCAGAGACCTGCTGGTCGATCCTGAACTCATGAAGTTCAAGAAGCTGCTGGTCAAGCCAGCTCCCGCTGTTGAGGCGTTTCTCGATGCCCTCGACAGGCCCGACGTTGTAGTGGGCATGGTCCTGGCACCGGTTTTTGGGGTGCCTGGCATCGTGCCAGCCGGTATCACCCTCAAAGGAGACAAGACGTTCGCAGCCGCCATCGAGGGGAACGATTTCCTCAAGAAGTGCCTGGGCGCGGTAACCAAGGTCCGCGCCAAGAGCTTGGGCTTGACCACTACGGGCCGGAAGGGGCGGGTAGGCCATTGGGTGCCAGGATTCACCGTTGCGGAGGTTTACGAGCCAACTGCTGCGGCGTGGTCGGTGTTATCGTTTGCGCCTCCTCTGCCGAAAGGGGCGAACATTCTTGGTATCCTCGGCCAGGAACATGGAGGTCGGGCATGAAAACATGGACCGCTGTTTATGTTAGGGTCTCCACCGCCGACCAGAGGGTCGATTCCCAGGAGTTGGAATTGCGCCGGTATTGCGACCAGCGGGGCTGGACCGACGTGAAGTTCTACACCGACCGGATTTCCGGCGCGTCGTGCTCCCGGCCAGAGCTGGACGTGATGGTGAAGGATGTCCGGGCGGGAAACGTCGCACGGGTCGTCTGCTACAAGCTCGACCGCTTGGGCCGGAGCCTGACCCACTTGGCACTGATGCTCGACGAGCTGAACCGGCTCAAGGTGCCCCTGATCGCCAGTAGCCAGGGCATTGACACCAGCGACGACAACCCGGCTGGCAGGCTCCAGCTCGGCGTGCTCATGGCCGTGGCCGAGTTCGAGCGCGGAATCATCCGGGAACGGGTCAAGGCCGGGGTCACGGCGGCGAAGGCGAGAGGCGTCAAGCTGGGGCGACCGCCCAAACTCAAGGCACGCGCACCGGAGGTCATGGAGCTAAAAGTTCAGGGCTTGGGCATCCGGGCCATCGCCCGCAGCTTGAAAATGCCGGTTTCTTCGGTCCATAGTCTCGTCGAATGGGCTGAGCGGGGATGGGAATCCATGAAGGAATCAGCAGCCGAGGCGAGCAGAGTCTAATGACCGAGATCGGCACGGACACCCGCTTACGGTCGTGCGATCATCCGCACTTCTGATCGTCCACTATCAAACCGGCCACGACGTTCCCCTCGGCGATCTTGTTGCCCCACCTGTCGCGGGTGGAGTTCGTTCCCCGGTCGTAATGGCCCAGGCGCGTCCCGACCCGGTTCCGGGCAACCATTTCGCGTCCATCGTCGATGATCGCGCCCAGGCGCGTCCCGACGCGATCCCGAATGACTGTTTCCTTTGGCATGATGCGTGGTCCTTTCAATAATCTGCCCCGGCGTCGAACCCCGGTTGCTCAACCGGCGACTCGATCAGGAGCTTGGACGTTTTCACTTCCATCAGGGTGTCCGCCAGCCGCTGAAACTGTTCGTCCGTCAAGCCGCCCCCAAAGATCGCATCCAGGGACACACCAGCGCGTTTGAGAACAAGGCCCGCGATCACGCACTCCATTGGGGACGAGGTAGCCAGCAGGACCGGTCGGTCGCCATCCACGGCTGCCCCAAGAGCGACCTCGGCCATCGCCAGCTCTCCGGGTAACGGCTGATGGGCAAATGCGCTGGCCGCGCCGCGCTCGGCGTTGCCGTAGGCGGTTTCCAGCCAGCCCACGAACTCCTGTAGAATTGGCTTCACGGTGGTCATAGGAGCAGTCGTCGCGGCACCAGGCCGTGCGGTGCCAGAAAGTTTACAAAAACGGAGTCGCGGCCAGGCCCAAGCCCGACATGGATGACACGCAGCCGGGATTCCATTCCGGGACCGTGGAGGTCGATGGTAGCGCAATGTGCCCACCGACTATGGTTGGCGACCCCATCATGCGGTTCAAAAACGTGCCCGGCGACGTAGATGATTGGGGTCACCTGGGGGAACCAGTCATCGGCTGCTGGCTCGAAGTCGTCGATTACCTGGATGGTCGTCTCATGCGCGAGCTGGCGACGTGGGAGCTGATCGAACATCTCTGAAACCTTTTCCAGCGTCCAGTTCGGCGCGGCCACGACAAGGTTCGGGCTGCCATCGAGTTTGGGTAGGAAGACTGTGAAGTCGATTGGAAAGTCTGGCGGAGGGCCAATCAGGGGGAGGAACGCCAGGCAGAATCCCTCCGTCTTCAACAGCTCCAGGATGAGTTCGTCACGGCGCTTCATTCCGCCCAAGGCAATGTCCTTCGCCTGTTCGGCGTCGTCCTCATCCGGGATTCGGCGTTGTCTGCAAGGCATGGGGTGTGGGGCGTTCAGGGCTGAACAACGCGGTAAAACCGGCTGGAAACACCAGCAGCCGTCGTGTCCGTTACATTAAGTTCCCCTTCCGGGTTGGGCGTGGTTGCCAAAGGCGTCCAGTTGGTCAGCGTGGAACTCCACTCCACACGGCAGTCGAGTCCGTTCCTTCCCAAGATCGTCAACTTGGGATTCCCTTCCGCTGTGAGTCCGACCGACGTAAATCTGGGGTCCACGGGAGGGGCGTGCCAGATGGCGAAGTATGGAGACGATTTGCCTCCTGCATTTAGAAAGGAACCGCCAACGTAAATGTTATTGCCGTTCGCGGCGATTGCATTGACACCACCATCCAGACCGCTGCCCAAGGCTGACCAAGTGTTGTTGTAGAAGCGAGCGATCCTGTTGGCATTGACCAGGACATCATTTGGGGATGCGTTGGTTCGGATTTGAACAAAGAACCCAGCCACATAAAGCTCATCGCCCGTCAGCGCGAAATCGTTGATCGAGATGCCGAGTCCCGACGACCGGAACTGTATCGGCCCGTGCTTCTGGTGAAATTCACCAGTCCTCAAAGCCTCGTAAACTATTGTGGAGTAGCCGCGTTGGAAGGCACGAACCACTGTAGGCCCATACGGGAAACCGAGATCGTAATTGTCGTTGCCAATGATCCGGTATCCGCTATCAGTGCCAGCGTAAAGACAAGCCCCGCCCGCCGCCAGGCTGAGAACTGCTTGTTCCCCGATGTTGCCCGATCCTCCGTAGGCAGCCCAATAGCTGGGTCCAACTGCCAAATGGCCGGGTATGGGGGTATTCAATTCGTTTCCAGCCTTGGTGAAAGCGCCTCCTACAAAGAAGCGGGGAGAGTTTGGCTCGATTGCGATGGCATAAACCTCGTCGTTGAAGCCGTAGTCCATCGCGTGCCACTGAACCCCATCCCAAATGGCGAAATTGGCAACCTGGATACCGCCAGCTCGGTCAAAATGGCCTCCGACGTAAACATTAGTTCCCCGGACAGCGATAGCGTTGACAGTGCCTCTGGAACTGCCCCAGGTGAGACCCGTGCCCAGCGCCGACCATGAATTGCCGTCCCATCTGGCAATCCCATTGGCGGTCAAGCCCCCGGCATTGGTGAAGTAGCCGCCGACATAGACATTGCTGCCGCTGACTGCGAGGGCGCGGACGACGCTATCGGGACCGTTTGTGGCGAATCGGGAGTCCCAGTTGGCATTTTGGGCCGAGGCGCACATTACTCCTGTGAGCAGGATTGCCAGGATGCTGTGGTTAATTTTTCGCATAAGGTGTTCCTTACGCAGCCGACCCACAGCCAAAAGAAGGGGCGCGAACCTAACGCACCCCCACGAGAGGCACCGCGAAGCGCCTGTGCAGAGAATACGCCAAGCCGCGCCCGATGGGGCGCGTCTCGACGGCTGGCCTCTGCACATTGAAAATTCGCGGTTTTCTCGTGAGGCCGTAGCCGAAGCTACGCAAAATGACTGATTTGTTTACATAAAGTCGTTCATTAACTTTCGGGACCAGCATATCTAAAAATGACGTGACCGGCAATGGTTGCTTGCAGCAAAGAACGACGCTCCTACCGGACGAGGGGGAGCCATTCGGGTGGGGTCGTGGTAAACCGAAACTGATGGGGTGAACATCCGTTCGGTCCAGAAGATCGAAGCTGGTGACATGAACATGCTCGTGACGACCGTGATGCGGATTCAGCGAGCGTTGGGCTGCGCCTGGAATGAACTGATGCCGGATTGATCGCCAGTTTTCGGCATTCGCAATCAGTTGTCTGCAAATGCCGTGGAAATCAGACACTTTCAGACAGGCCGATTTTCCGACATCCCATTCTCCGACAAAGGACTCGTCAAAGACCGAGAAATCGGCGAGGATCAGGAATGACCGATTTCTCTTTCAGTTTGAAGGAGAAGTTGGGGGGTGCCCTGGTCGGCTTCAACTCCCGCCGCCTCCACCATTCCAACTTCTCCATGACAGTCCCTTCCCGACGAAACGAATTACGTCCTGAATCCAGCCCATTCCGATTTCAAGAAGATCACGCTCAGCAAGCCTTCGCCATTGCCCTTCGACCCGCGACTCCTCCCCTGATGGTCACTGAACGCCCTCTTCATCACTTTTCCGATTTCACGCGGCCGATTCCCATGGTAATCATCCGGGCATGAAGGGGTCGCGGTGTGCCCTCGGAAGCGTCCTCCGGGGAGCCGGCGCGAGATAGGATGGATAACCGACCGATGTCATCGATCATTATGATGAGCCTCAAACTGAACTCACGGGAAGTCCGCCTCAGCCTTTTGACTCTGGCCCTCGCTTGGGCCGCGACGTCTCCTGGCAGGGCGGCTGAGCTTACCTTGCAAGCTCCGTTCACCGGGCAGAGTGCGCTTCGACTCGGTGAGACCGCCCAGGCAGAGGAGAAGAAAGTCCCCGATGTCATATTCGTGCCGACTCCCCAGGCGCTCGTCGAGAGGATGCTGGCCTTGGCGGAAGTCAAGAAGGGCGACGTTGTGTACGATCTGGGTTGTGGCGACGGCCGGATCGTGGTGACTGCGGCCAAGAAGTACGGCGTAAAAGCCGCCGGGTTCGATATCGATCCGGAGCGCGTGCAGGAGGCGCTGGCCAACGTGAAGTCCAACAAGGTCGAGCACCTCGTCACCATCAAGCAGGCGGATATCTTCAAGTTGGACCTGACGCCTGCGTCCGTTGTGACGCTGTACCTTCTCCCGGAACTCAACGTGCGACTCATGCCCCAGCTCCAGAAGTTGAAGCCGGGCTCCCGAATCGTCTCCCACGAATTCGACATGCGCGGCGCCAAGCCGGTGAAAGTTGAGCAGGTCAGGCTCAATCCCGACCAGGAACCCGAGCAGGATAGCGGCGAGCATACGCTGTACAAGTGGGTGGTCCCCTGGGAATCGGAAACCCGCTCTGAATAAGCCTTGGGTGCGCTTGAGGCTCAGAGAGACCCCGCCCCCTGCCCTGCGGCCGGAGGAGAGCCAATCTCTGGCGCTCCGGAAATCAAATCGTGCCTGGATTGCGTTCTTCCGCTGGACGCCACTCCTCCGTTTGATTACACCGGAGGTGGATGAGCGAAAGTAGAAATCCCTTCGGCGTAGAGGAAATCGAGAAGCGCCGCCGGCGCGGGGCCGGACTGGGCGGCTGGATTGTTGCGCTGCTGCTGGCCGCGGCTTTAGCGGTGGTCGTAATGATCTGGAATTCGAGCACGGAGACGATCTTGGGTCTCGAGAGCCTCCATGAGAGAGTCCTTGCGGAAGCCGAGGCACGCCAGTCGAAGGCGCTTGAACAGATCGAATGGGCCAAAGCCGAGCTGGGTCTGCTGCAGAGTCGGCTTCAGGATGTGGAAAAGGAAAAACAGGCGACGCGCGACGCGGCAAAACGGCTCGAGGACGAAATGCGGGCGGACCTGGAATCCAAGGACGTCACCATTTCCAAGCTCCAGGGCAAGCTCACCGTAAGCATCGTCGACCGCGTGATGTTTGACTCCGGCGAGGCTGTTCTGAAACCGGACGGCAAAGCGGTCCTGCGCAAAGTCGCATCCCTTCTTGCGGACCATCCGGAGCTGAAAATCCACGTCATTGGACATACCGACAATGTGCCGATCCGCAACCGTTTCAGCAGCAACTGGGAGCTTTCCACAGCTCGGGCGCTAGCCGCCGTCCATTTCCTGACCGAAGAAGCCGGTGTGGCCCCCGACCGGTTGGGTGCACTTGGATACGGGGAGCATCGTCCGATCGCGGACAACTCAACGCTGGAAGGCAGGGCGACGAACCGGCGCATCGCCATCACAATCCTACCGGATGAACTGGCCGGCAGCGATGCAGTCTCGACGATTCAGACTAATGCCCCGGTGGATCCCGCGCCGGTAAGCACCGATCCGGTTGACGTTCCGGAGGTCCTGGATGTTCCGGTGGTTCCGGAAGCGAACCCGGCGACGAACAGCCTCCCTGCCGAGACTCTCTGACCAGCGTGCGTTGGCACGAAGCCAGGACCGGCATGGCGCGTGGCGGCGGTGCAGGATTTCAGTGACCCGAAATCGCCGGTCGTGCATACTGCCGGCGCATGAGCCCTGTTCGATTCCCCTTCAACACGCTGGGCCCGGTGGTTGTGGTCGCGGCGATGCTAGGCCCCTTCGGCATATCGGCAGGCCAGGTGATCACGCCCGTCATCTCGAACGCCGCGCGGCCTTTGCCTTTAACCGCGGTCCGGCTTACAGGCGGTCCTCTGAAAAAGTCGCAAGACATCGACGCCCGCTATTTGCTCGATCTGGAACCGGACCGGATGTTGGCAGGCTACCGAATCCGGGCCGGTCTGGAACCGAAGGCGAAAGGGTACGGAGGCTGGGACTCAGTCGAGGGCAAGCAACTCACCGGGCACATCGGCGGTCACTACCTCTCGGCCGTCAGCTTGATGTTCGCCGCCACGGGCGATCCTCGCTTCAAGGAGCGGGCGGACTACATCGTCGCCGAGCTTAAGGAAGTCCAAGACAGGCACGGCGACGGTTATTTGGGAGCGTTGGCGAATGGCAAGGAGAGGTTTGCTGAGGTTGCTCAGGGGAATATCCGTTCTGGCGGGTTCGACCTGAACGGCCTTTGGTCACCGTGGTACGTGCTGCACAAGACTTATGCTGGCCTTCGCGATGCCTACCGCCACACCGGGAACAAGACAGCGCTGGAACTTGAGGTTAAGTCTGCCGCCTGGGCGGAACGTACCCTTTCGGGGCTTAACGATTCCCAGATCCAAAGAATGCTGAACACCGAGTTCGGCGGCATGGGCGAGATCTTCGCCGACCTATACGCGGACACCGGCGACAGACGCTGGTTAGAGCTTTCCTACAAGTTCGAACACCGCGCATTTACCGATCCGCTCAAACGGCACCAGGACAATCTCGCCGGGAAGCACGGCAACACCCAGGTGCCAAAGATGCTGGGTTCGCTGGCCCGGTTCGGTTATGTGGGGGATCCCGGGGACGGGTTCGCGGCAAGCTTCTTCTGGGACCGGGTTGTGCAGCACCATAGCTATGCCACGGGCGGACATGGAAAAGACGAATACTTTGGTGAACCGGATAAGCTAAATGACCGTGTCGATGGCCGGACAGCGGAGAACTGCAACGTCTATAACATGCTCAAGATGACACGCGCGCTCTTCGCGCTCCGTCCTGACGCCCATTACGCTGATTTCCACGAGCGCGCGCTCTTCAACCACATTCTGGCTTCGCAAGACCCCGAGGATGGCTGGGCGTGCTATATGGTCCCGGTTGGCCGTGGCGTGCAACGCGAGTACGAGCACGACATGCGCGACGGCGGTTTCACTTGCTGCGTCGGTTCCAGCATGGAAAGCCATGCGCTCCATTCTGACGGCCTTTATTACGAAGCCGGCGACAAGCTTTGGATCAATGTCTATGTGCCTTCAACCGCGGATTGGCACGCTCCTGGCGTGCAACTCACGACGGCGACCGACTTCCCCGAAGGCGAATCGGCAACCATCACGCTCAGGATGGTTAGTCCAAAGGAATTCACGTTGTTGCTTCGACGCCCGTTCTGGACAGGAACGGACTTCTCCGTGAGCATCAATGGCAAGCCGGTCGATCCGGAGCATCTCGCGCTCCCAGGATCGGAACTCTCCAACCGCCGCAGGCCGGCCGCTCAACCGAACACGAGTTGGTTTGTCGAGTTGAAACGGACCTGGCAGAGCGGCGACCATGTCACAGTCACCTTGCCGAAATCCTTGCGCCTCGAACCGCTCCCGGATAATCCGCGCCGGGTCGCGATCCTTTGGGGACCCTTGGTCTTGGCGGGAGATCTTGGGCCGGAGCAGCGGCGCCCGGGTTCCTGGGGAGAGGCCGTGCCGGTATTTGTCGCCGCGGAAAGACCTGTGGAGGACTGGCTGAAACCGATGCCAGGGCGCCCGGGCAGCTTCCGCACCGAGGGCGTCGGCAAGGATCGCGACGTGGACTTCGTGCCATTTTACCGTCTCCACCGGCGAACCTACGCTGTTTATTGGGACCTGTTCACGCCACCGGAATGGGAGAAGCACTCTGCCGAGCTCGCGGCCGAGCGCGAACGGCAGCGTCAACTGGAAGCTGCCACTGTTGGGTTCGTCCAGCCCGGCGAGATGCAAGCGGAACGCGATGCGAACATGCAAGGCGAAGAGACGCAACCGGTCCGCCTCCAAGGGCGTCCAGGCCGGCGGAGCAGCCAATGGTTTTCGTTCGATTTGCCGGTCGATCCGGCGCAGCCAATGGGCTTGGTGGTGACTTACAACCATGACGAATGGCAGGAACGCACCTTTGAAATCCTTGTGGATGGCGTCCGCATCGGCGAACAGACCATCGAACGGCGCGGCCCGATGCGCTTCTTTGACATTCACTACCCAGTGCCGCCCGAGGCCCTGAAGGGCAAAGAAAAGGTGACCGTAAAATTCCGGGCTACCCAGGGCAACGAAACGGGCGCCGTGTTTGGGATCCGGATGATTCGTGCTGGGGCGGCTTCGGGGACGCCCGCTGGTGCTTCCGATTCCGTGCAGCCGGTGCCGTCCGAACTGCGCGAGCGCCTGGGGTTGGCGCCATTTTGCCAGAAGCACCTCGATGTCAGCGGCTTTCCTGTCGTGGGCTCCAGCAACGTCTCCGATTTCGCTCTGCTGGAAGCCGGGTTGATCATCCGGCAGATGCTGCCCGGGCGGGAAGACATTCTGCGCGCCATGGCCGCCAACCGTGTCCGCCTGGCCGTGATGGCGTGGAACGAATACACCACTGATATTCCTGAGCACGCCGACCTCACGTCCAAGGTCTTCTGGGACCGGCGCGCCCGTGGCCTCGGTGCCACGAGGGCCCGACCCGCGGTGAGCTGCGCCGAGGAAAACTTGCTCTGTTACCCTGGCGACCCCTATTCGACTGAGAACATCCTCATTCACGAGTTCGCCCATACGATCCATCAGATAGGCCTGAGACGGCTTGACCCGACATTCGATCAGCGGTTGAAAGCGGCCTTTGAAAAGGCGACCGAAAAGGACCTGTGGCAAGGCACCTACGCCGGCTCCAACCGCGCCGAGTACTGGGCCGAAGGCGTGCAGAACTGGTTCGATAACAACCGCGAGAACGATTCGCTGCACAACCAGGTCAACACGCGGTCCGAGCTGAAAGCGTACGACCCCGGGTTGGCGGCGCTCTGCGCTGAGATCTTTGGCGATGGCCCTTGGCGATACAAGAAGCCAGCCGAACGAGACTTTGCCGACCGGACGCACCTGGCTGGGTTTGACCTGGCAAAAGCGCCCCGATTCGTCTGGCGTGAAGAGCCCCTCGCGGCGCGCCCGAGGGTCTCAATCCAGACCGCGATTGGGAATATCGAAGTCGAACTGGATGCCGAACATGCGCCGGTGACGACCAAGAACTTCCTTCGCTACGCCCAGGCGGGGCTTTATAGCAATGGCCGTTTCCATCGGACCGTCACGCTGCCCAACCAACCAAATGACACGGTCAAGATCCAGGTCATCCAAGCGTCGGCCGATCCCGCAAAGACGAACGAGTTCTTCGCGCCCATCGCGCTCGAGCGCACGCGCGACACTGGGCTGCGGCACCTCGATGGCACGATCTCGATGGCCCGCAGCGGACCGGACAGCGCACAGGACCATTTCTTCGTCTGTATTGACGATCAGCCAGCGCTGGACTTTGGAGGGGCCCGGAATCCCGACGGTCAGGGTTTCGCGGCTTTCGGCAGGGTCGTTGATGGACAGGAAGTGGTCCGCAAAATCCATGACGCACCGGCCGAAGGGCAAAGCCTGAATCCGCCTGTCCTCATCCAGCGCATTATCCGGACGGAATGAGCTCTGCGTTGAAGCTTGCGGAGCCGAACGGTGGAAGGACATTCGTAGGCGTGTTGAAAATCCGGGTTGACCGCCCCATCCTGGTCGAGAAAAGTTGGTGAAAGGAGAAAGCAGAACATGGAAATCGGACAAAATGATCCCTGCCCTTGCGGCAGCGGGAAGAATTCAAGAATCGGGCTATTCAATTGACACCAGTGCCGTTATGAGGTTAATTTCAATGGCAACGG
>CAZODO010000146.1:0-11000 GCA_964578605.1 uncultured Verrucomicrobiota bacterium
AATTCTAAGAATCTTGAAGATCTGATCAGACCCATGTCAGGAGTTCTGGATTCCGTTGCTGCTTTTCACCCTTTCTGACAGAAAAACTGGCGTTGACGAGACGGAAATCGACGCTGGACAAGCCGGTTTGCGCCTCCGGCCCCGCGCCCCTCGGTCAGGGGTCCTTCCGGATATAACACGTATATAACAGGTATTTAACACGTATTTCACTCGATTCCGAAACGTGTTATATGCCTGTCATAATCGTGGTATCTGCGTGTTAAATTCCTGCGGTCCTCAACGGGGTTCCAAATTCGGCACGCAAACTGCATCTGGCTTGGATGCCCCTGGTGGGTTTGCTCAGACAAAAGGAAAGAATGTCGGCCTCGTCAACCAGAATGACCGCGAGGGTGAGCCCCGGCAGCAGCCGCGAGGACGGCTGTGCGCCGCGCGACACCCGGCCCTGTGCGCCGGTTTTTGGACAGAGTGTCCAATTCCGGGCAGGCTTCCATGTTCCTGGCGGAGCTTCGCCATCAGCGGCTTGCGCGGTGCCATGATTCTTAAACCGCTTTCGCCTGCCGCCCGGTTGCTGGTTTGTTTCGGAATGACGGCACCGAGCGTGCTCGTCACTGTCGCTTGTCTTTTCACGGTGCAAGACTTGCGCAGGATGGACACGGCACTCGACTGGGTCCGGAATGCGCTCCAGGTGCAAAACCGGATTCACCGGTTGGTGGTCGACATCTCAGAGTTTGAGGGAGGGCAGCGTGGCTATCTCTTCTCCGGCCGGCGCTCCCATCGGGAGGCATTCTGCGCTGCCATGGCGCGGGTCCCGACGGATTTGGCGGCGTTGGGCGAGGATACGAGGGAGAATCGTGCCCAGCGGGAGCGATTCCTGGAATTGCAGGGTCTGGTCATGAGGCGCCTGGATGCCGCTCGCGAAACGGTCGAGCTCAAGAAGCTGGGGCAACATGATGCCGCCCACGCCTTGGCCCGTTCCCTGTTAAAACAGGAGGGTTTGGAGCGCATTCAGGCGATTGCCGATAAGATGCGCGAAGCAGAGGCCGTCTCGCTTATCGGACGTGATCGCGCGCTGGCGGAGAGGCGCCAAGGCCATGCGCGCTGGCTGAACGGGCTGCTCGTGTTGAACATTGCCACCCTGGTCTGCACGTTGTTCCTGCTGCGGCGCCTGGAGAAAGCCCAGTCGCTGGCGCGCATTTGCGCCTGGTCGAAACGCATCGAGCACGAAGGGCAATGGCTTTCGTTTGAGGAGTACCTGAGCTGCCGGTTTAGCATTCATAGCACGCACACGATTTCACCGGCCGAACTGGAACGCGCCACGGCCGCCCTTCCCCCCCGGCCGCGCGCTTGCCGATCCGAAGCACGGCTGGAAATGGCCGCCAGCAGCTCGACGTAGGAAATCGTCCGCTCGAGCGGCGGCGCCCTGGTGAATTCGAGAAAGCCGCACGTGCGAATGGTCCATGACCACGACATCTGCGGCATGCGAAGCGACCAGTCCTTTTGCTGGTCGCGCCGCATTGGCACGCGGTCTCTCAGGCCGTGCTGCCTCTTTCCTTGCGGGGCGTAACGGTTCGTCTCGGCAACTCAACCGGGCTTCCGCAGCCCCAGCTTCTTCATGCGGGAGAAAAGAGTGGTGGCCTTGACGTCCAGGAGTTCGGCGGCGCCGCCGGCGCCCATGACCTTCCATCCTGCCGCTTCGAGCGCGGCAAGCAGGTTGTCGCGTTCGCGCTGCATCATTTCCGATTCCGTGAGGAACTTCCGGCCTTCCCCCGCAAGATGGACCGCCTTATGCAGCGCGGGTTTCGGCGTTGTGCTCGTCGACGGCAGATCGAAATAAAGGGGGCCGCCCCGCGCAAGAATGACCGCGCGCTGAATCACGTTGCGGAGTTCGCGAATGTTGCCGGGCCAATCGTATGCCTGAAGCTGGGCCACCGCCGCACGCGTCAGCCGCGGTTTGGGGCATCGCAACTCCCGCACCGAGAGGTTGACAAAGTGCTGGGCGAGCAAGGGGATGTCTTCCAGGCGCTCCTTCAAAGGCGCCACATGGATCGGGAACACATGCAGCCGGTAATAGAGGTCCTGGCGGAACCGGCCGGCAGCCACCTCCTGCTTCAAGTCACGGTTGGTTGCCCCGATGATCCGGACGTCCGCCGACCGGGTCCGGTCCTCCCCCACCCTTTCGTAACGCTTTTCTTGCAGAACACGCAGCAATTTGCCCTGCAATTCCGGCGGGATCTCGCCCACCTCATCGAGGAAGAGCGAACCGCCGTCCGCGGTCTCAAACCGCCCCGCCCGATCTTTGAGCGCCCCCGTAAAGGCGCCTTTGACATGGCCGAAAAACTCGCTTTCGTACAGTTCGCGGGGGATGGACGCGCAATTCACGCGCACGAGAGGCTTGTCCTTGCGCTGGCTGCGGCGGTGGATCTCATGGGCCACCAGTTCCTTGCCCGTGCCGGTCTCACCCAGGATCAGCACGGAAGCTTCGGTGGGCGCGACGAGGTCGATCTGGCTGATGGTCTGGCGCAGCACGGCACTTTGGCCCACGAGATCGCCAAAGGCCTTCGCTTCCAGCACCTCCTCCTGCAAGTAGGTGTTCTGCAGTTCAAGTTGGGATTTGAGGCGCTGAATTTCCTCGAAAGCGCGTGCGTTGGCGATCGCTGCGCCAATGTGGTCGGCGACAATTTGTCCCCACATGTGACGATCGCTCGGGAAGACATCCCGCGTGAAGCCCGCAATGACACCGAGAATCTCCCCTTTGAACTGGATGGGAGTCCCTCCACATCCACGAATCCGCTCACGCTCGATCCAACCGATGTCGCCCACGCGCTCTCGCTCCGCCAGCGCGTCTCGCACAATGATCTGCTCGCCCGTCTCGGCAACCGCCCCCAGCAAACCGTGTCCGAGCGGGATGCATTGGTCCGGGGAGCTGAAATGCGGCGCTTCGGAGACGCTTCCATCCATCGACTTGCCAATGCCCGCCACCAGGTGCAGGCAGCGTCCCGGATCCGCGCAGGGAGGACGCCTTGGACAGGGGAAACGGCCGTCACCCTTTTCGAGCAACCAGATCTGGAGGCAGGCGACATCCGGACGTTCCACCACGCGGCGCACGAGCCGATCGAGAAGGAGGTCCAGAGATCGTTCCTGGGCCATCTCGAGAAGCAGATGCGCGACGAGATTGGGGTTAAACCTGCGATCGGCCAGGGGTTCCACAAGGGGAGGCTAGACTTTCGACTACGGAAAATCAAGGGGCGACGAGCTAAAATTCGTATCTACGAATTATCGAGGGGCACACGGAAGGAACTGCAGAAGGCGCAGAATACTAATGAGGAACAGCTTGCATTTCTTCCATTCGGCTGGCACGGAATCTGATCTAATCGTCGATGGCATGGATTCTTGGCACAGCGAAGTCACCTTCCGCGAATTGAACGAGAAGGAATTCGAAGACGAAGTGCTCCATGGCCAGGAACCCGCTCTGGTCGCCTTCGGAGCGCAATGGAGCAAGCCTTGCCAACTCCTCAAGGCGGTCCTGGAGGAAATTGCGGCCGAGTGCGAAGGGCGACTCCGCATTTTCGCGGTGAATGCCGATGACAACCCGGATCTGGATTTGGTGTATGAAATTGAATCGATTCCGACCGTCCTTTGGTTTGTGGATGGGAAAGTCCGGGGACGCATTGTGGGATTCGCGAGCAAACAAGCCATTCTGTCCAAAGTCTCCGGGTGGGCCGCTGAATCGTGAGCCAGGACAATGCTTTGGATCGCCGTGGAAATGCGAACACACCCAATGAGCTCCGAGCCGACACCGCCGTTCTTAGAAGCACTGATCACGGTCCGGTGACTGCCTCATCCCTTTCAACCGTCTGAATAACCCAATCTGTATCGACCGAATACTACCTCTCTCCATGCAACCTCACACGCTGGCTCTCTCTGTGACGTCACTCCTGTCGGCGCTCGCCGGCAGTCTATTGCTGTCCGGGTGTGGCCAGAAGCCGCAAGCTCCGCCGCCGCCGCCGCCCGAAGTCGCCACGGTCACCGTCACCGAACAGAAGGTTCTGCTCACCACCGAACTCCCGGGACACACTGCGCCGTTTCGCATTGCGGAGATCCGCCCCCAGGTCAATGGCCTGATCCAAAAACGATTGTTCACCGAAGGCTCCGACGTGGAGGCCGGACAGCCGCTCTATCAGATCGACCCGGCGCCCTTCCAGGCGGCGCTCGACAACGCATTGGCAGCGCTTGGCAGAGCGGAAGCGAACCTGCCAGCCATTCAGATCCGGGTGAAGCGGTACCAGGAAGCCTTGGCCGACAAAGCGGTCAGCCAGCAGGATTTTGATGACGCCAACGCCGCCCTCAAGCAGGCGCAAGCCGAAGTCCAGTACTACAAAGCGATGGTCGACACCGCCCGGATCAACCTGGGGTACGCACGGGTCACTTCGCCCATCCCCGGCCGCATCGGCACTTCCAGCGTCACCGACGGCGCCATTGTTACCGCGTTTCAGCCCGTGCCGATCGCCACGATCCAGCAACTCGATCCGATTTACGTGGATGTGATGCAGTCCACCTCCGAGCAACTGCGGCTTCGACGTCGTTTGGAGGGAGGGCTGCTCCAGCAAAGCGGGGCCGATTTCAAAAATGTGCAACTTGTCCTCGCGGACGGCACGAAGTATCCGCTCGAAGGCACCCTCCAGTTCCGCGATGTATCCGTAGACCCCACCACAGGGTCGGTTGTGCTGCGGATGGTCTTTCCAAACCCAAAGGGTGATCTGCTGCCCGGAATGTTTGTCCGGGCCATCGTGAAGGAAGGCGTCAACGAACGTGCCATTCTCATTCCGCAGCAGGTTGTTTCACGCGATCCCAAAGGGAACCCGATTGCTTTGGTCGTGAACGCCGAAAAGAAAGTCGAACAGAAGATGCTCACCTTGGAGCGGGCGATCGGCAATCAGTGGATGGTGGGATCTGGTCTTGCGCTGGGCGACCGTGTGATCGTCGAGGGGGCGCAGAAGGTGCGGCCAGGGGACACCGTCAGGGAAACGCCACTTGCCGAGGAACCGAAAGAACAGCCCCAGTCAGCCCAACCTGCCCGGCCTGCTGGCAGCGTGAATTGAAGAGAGGCGCGCCATGTTATCCAGATTCTTTCTAAAGCGTCCGGTCTTCGCCTGGGTGATCGCCATCATCCTGATGGTGGCGGGCGTGCTGGCCATCTATAGACTCCCGATTTCGCAGTACCCGCCGATTGCGCCGCCTTCAATCGCCATCACCGCCATCTATCCAGGCGCTTCCGCCGAGACCGTGGAGAACAGCGTGACGCAAATCATCGAGCAGAAGATGACAGGCTTCGACAAAATGCTCTACCTGTCCGCGACCAGTGATTCGGCGGGGATGACCCGCCTCGAATTGACTTTTGCTCCCGGGACAGACCCAGACCTCGCGTGGGCGCAGGTGCAGAACAAGCTCCAACTCGCCATGTCCGGACTGCCCGAGGTGGTGCAACGCCAGGGTGTCATGGTGAGCAAGAGCACCCGCAACTATTTGATGGTCGTTGGCCTGGTTTCCGAAGATAGCAGCATGACCGGGGACGATTTGCGGGACTACGCCAAATCGAGCCTCGAGAAAGTGCTCTCGCGGGTTCCGGGGGTTGGAGAGGTGGAGATCTTCGGCGCGCAGTATGCCATGCGGGTTTGGATCAATCCGAACAAGTTGACTGAGTACGGGATGACCTTTTCGGACGTGGTCACGGCGATGCGCGCTTACAACGTGGAGATCTCCGCAGGACAATTTGGCGGGGCTCCCGCCGTCGAAGGCCAGCGGCTGAACGCGTCGATCATTGTTCAGAGCATGCTCAAGACGCCCGAGGAATTTGCCGCGATTCCACTGCGCAGCAACCCCGACGGCTCGATTGTGCGAGTCGGCGATATCGGGCGCGCCGAGTTGGGGTCTGAGGATTACAGCGTGGAGGTTGACTACAACGGCAGACCTTCGGCCGGCCTGGCGGTGCGCCAGGCTGCGGGCGCCAACGCTCTGGATACCGCGGACAACGTCCGTGCCAAGTTGAAGGAAATGAGCCAGTTCTTCCCGCCGGGAATGAAGGTGGTTTACCCGTACGACACAACTCCATTCGTGAAGGTCGCCATCAATGAGGTGGTTAAGACTCTCTTTGAAGCAGTCCTGCTCGTCTTCCTGGTGATGTATCTGTTCATGGGGAACATGCGGGCCACGCTGATTCCCACCATCGCCGTGCCGGTAGTGATCCTGGGAACGTTCGCGGTGCTCGGGTTATTCGGATTCTCGATCAATATGCTCACGATGTTCGCCATGGTGCTGGCCATTGGCCTGCTCGTGGACGACGCCATCGTGGTTGTCGAGAATGTGGAGCGCATCATGAGCGAGGAGGGACTTCCACCCTTTGAGGCGACGCGGAAATCGATGGATCAGATCACCCCGGCGCTCATCGGCATCGGTCTCGTGCTCTCGGCGGTGTTTGGCCCGATGGCATTCTTTCCGGGCTCGACCGGCGTCATCTACCGCCAGTTCTCGGTCACCATCATCGCCGCCATGCTGCTTTCGGTCGTCGTTGCTTTGGTTCTGACGCCGGTGCTGTGCGCCTCGCTGCTCAAGCCGGTGCCTAAGGGCCATGAACCCGCGGAGTCGGGCATCTGGCTCTTGCGCCCGTTCTTCGCGTGGTTCGACCGCATCTTCTTTCGGGCCAGGGATTACTACGTGGCCCTGGTGGCGCGCTCTCTCACCAGGAAATTCGGCTTTGTGATGGTGTTCCTGGTGATGGTCGGCGCGCTGGGTTTTCTCTTCAACCGAATGCCGACTGCCTACCTGCCGGACGAAGACCAAGGCATTCTGTTGGCCCAAGTCATGCTCCCGGCCAACTCGACCCTGGAGCAGACCAAGGCCGTTCTCACGGAAATGAGGAGCCACGTCGAGCGGAGCGAGACCAATACCGTAGAAGCCGTGTTTACCATCTCGGGCGTCGGCCTGGCTGGGCGGGGGCAAAACGTGGGCATGGCGTTCGCCAAGCTTAAGGATTGGGACCTGCGCGACCGGCCGGAATGGAAGGTGGGCCCCATCGCGCAGAGGGCCATGGCCGAGTTCTCGCAGATTCGCAACGCAATGGTGTTTGTCTTTTCGCCGCCGGCCGTCGTCGAACTGGGCCAGGGCAAGGGATTTGATCTGCAGTTGCTCGACCGGGGCGGTTTGGGTCACGAAAAACTGTTGGAGGCACGCAACCAACTCCTGGGCATGGTCGCCCGGAGCAAAATCGTGACGAAGGTCCGGCCCAACGGCCAGGAGGACGTGCCGGAGTTTCGGATTGATGTGGATTGGGAAAAGGCGGGCGTTATGGGTGTGCCGATCAGCTCCATTCACCACACGATCTCAGCGGCCTTCGGCAGCGCGTATGTGAACGACTTCATCCAGGGCGGCCGCGTCAAGCGTGTTTATGCCCAGGCCGACGCCCCTTACCGCATGCGCCCCGAGGATCTGGAAAAGCTATATTTTCGCAACAATACGGGCAAAATGGTGCCTTTCTCCTCCTTCGCGAGCGGGCATTGGACCTTCGGTTCCCCCCGACTCGAGCGTTACAACGGATTTCCATCCATGAACCTCATGGGGGAGCCCGCTCCGGGCCGAAGTTCCGGCGAGGCCATGGAAGAAATGGAGAGAATGATTCAAAGACTGCCGCAGGGCATTGGACATGATTGGACGGGCCTGTCCTATCAAGAACGGCAGGCCGGTGGGCAATCGATTCCCATCTACGCGTTTTCCATCCTCGTGATTTTCCTCTGCCTGGCCGCCCTCTATGAAAGCTGGCCAATCCCTCTCTCCATCCTCTTGGCATTGCCCTTGGGCGTGATCGGGGGAGTCATTGCATCGTCGGTTCGTGGGCTGCCCAACGACGTCTATTTCCAGATCGGACTGCTGGCGACGCTGGGATTGACCACCAAGAACGCGATCCTGATCGTGCAGTTTGCCAAGCATCGGGTAGAGGAAGGAATGGGACTGATGGAGGCGACAATCGAAGCCTCCAAACTTCGGCTCCGCCCCATCGTCATGACCTCCCTCGCCTTCGGATTCGGCGTCCTGCCCCTGGCCATTGCCAACGGGGCCGGCGCCGGGGCGCAGGTGGCCATCGGCACGGCGGTGTTAGGCGGGGTCGTCACCTCCACCTTCCTTGTTACCATTTTTGCCCCGCTGTTCTTCGTCGGGATCGAGAAGAGTTTCGGAAAACGCCGCAAGTCTGTTGCCATCGTTTCCGCTCCACCCACTGCGCCCGAACACCCCTAAAATGAAGATCAACGCTGTCTACTCTGCAGCAGGCCTTGCCTTGGCGCTGGCCGGATGCACCCTGGCCCCGAAATACTCGCGCCCCAGCGCCCCGGTCCCTGTCGCTTGGCCAAGCGCTCCGGCCCACGTGCCGCCGGTCTCGGGAACGAACTCGCCCGGCGCACCCGCCCTGAGCTGGCGCCAGTTCTTCTCCGATCCAAAGCTTGTCCAATGCGTCCAGATCGCCCTCGATCATAACCGCGACCTGCGCGTCGCCGCCTTGAATGTGGAACGAGCCCGGGCGTTTTACGGCATCCAGCGCGCCGAATTGCTGCCCACCCTTGACGCGTCGGGTTTTGGCTCCCGGCAACGCCTGCCCGCGGATCTCGCGCCCAGCGGCAAGCGTGAAACGGTGGAACGTTACGAGGTAAACCTCGGGGTCGCCGCCTGGGAACTCGACTTCTTCGGCCGCATTCGCAGCCTGCGGGACCGCGCCCTGCAGCAGTACCTTGCCACCGAACAGGGCCGGCGCGGCGCCCAAATCGTGTTGATCTCGTCCGTCGCCAACGCCTACCTGACCCTGGCTGCCGATCACGAAAGCCTGAAACTGGCGCGCACCACGCTCGAGAACCAACGCGGCGCCTACGATCTCGTGAATCGTCGTTACCAACTCGGCCTTATCCCTGAACTGGACGTCTACCGCGCCCAGACCCAGGTGGAGTCCGCCCGCGCCGACGTCGCCCGATTCAGCCAACTGGTGGCCCTCGACGAAAACGCCCTTACCCTCTTGCTCGGCTCTCAAACTCCCAAGGACCTCCTCCCAGGCGAGCTGGCGGCAGTCGCTCCGCCCCGGGAAGTCAGCGCGGGCCTGCCCTCGGAGGTGCTCTTGAGCCGTCCGGACGTGTTGCAGGCGGAAAACCTGCTGCAGGCGGCCAATGCCGACATTGGCGCCGCGCGAGCGGCGTTCTTCCCTCGCATTTCCCTCACGGCGTCGTTCGGGACCGCCAGTGGCGAGCTGTCCGGCCTGTTCCAATCCGGGTCCGGAACCTGGAGCTATGCGCCGCAGATCGTCATGCCCATCTTTGATGCGCGCACGTGGTCGGCCCACCGGGCCGCCAAGGTCCAGCGCGAAATCGCCGTTACTGAATATGAGCGGGCCATCCAGGGTGCCTTTCGTGAAGTCGCCGACGCCCTTGCCGTCCGCGGCACCGTCGATCAACAGGTCGCCGCCCAGGAATCGCTGGTCCGCGCCGTCGCGCAAACGTTCCGGCTCGCAACCTCCCGTTATGAACAGGGGATCGACAGCTATCTTGCTGTCCTCGACGCCCAGCGATCGCTTTACACCGCCGAGCAAGGGCTGGTCTCTTTGCGCCTGGCCAAGGTCGCCAGCCAGATAAGACTTTACGCCGCCTTGGGAGGCGGTTGGGATGCCGTAGTAGCTCCGGGCATGGAAACCATGGCCTCCATGCCCACCGGAAAAGAGAGTCGTAGATGAATTAACCGACGCAGCGACGGAGGGGCAAGTATGAGGAAGCATTACAGAAAACGGTCCGAAGACGACCTGGACTCGCTGACGGAGGGCGAGAAACGCGCTCGGGAAGATCGAATCCGCAAACGGGCTCACGAAATTCACCTCCGTCGCGGCGGAGGCCCAGGAAGAGAACTCGACGACTGGCTCCAGGCCGAACGCGAGATGGACACCGATATGGGGGACGGTCCCGACGCGCCCGAGCCGTGAACGAGATCCTGGGCACCGACGCGAAAGGCCCTGCCATGAAGCGCTCGCAAACCAAGGGAACTCGGCCCGGATCCAAGCGCCGCCTTTTTGGGCTCACCAGCGAATTCAGCCATCATCCCCATCCTATCAACGTGCGGCATGGGATCCGAATTGGCACACGCCGGATCAGCGGGAATCCAGGGGTGGATGTCATCCGAAGGAAAGGCGCACCCGCGAAAGCCCGGCGCATCGCTCAGCGCCTCTGGCGTCGTTTCGCGCGGTTTGCCCTGCACGCAAAACCGTCTCGTCAGCCCGCGCTCTCGGCCAGCCCCGCAGCCAGTCCCCATTGACCGGGTAACACGACAGGGCTCGTTGGAAACCGTGTAGCGCGGCAGGCATCGGTGTGGTTCTCAGAGCTGCGCAACAGGACGGCAACCTTTTATCTTCACCAGCCGCCAGATCTCACCTTTGGTGCACCAAACCTGCGGGTTCGCCGCCTGTTCGCGTTCGCCGCCTATTCTGTGATGAACTCGGCTGAGGCCAAGGTTGGCCGGGACTTCTGTCTTTGGATGGTCAATTTACCGGGTATGCATTCGGACTAAACACATGACACACTCACTGCAAACACATGATAACCGCATGTCAACATGGGGTTATCATGTGTTTAGCGTGCGTTTAGCGTGCGTTTGGAACGTCCGGACTCCGTTTGAGCTGCGAATTCGGGTCAATCCGGTTGTGGCCCCCCCCCGAAAGCGCCAATGCCCTCCTCTCAAGAAACTCATTCTGTAAGTTATTGCAGGCCAATGGCCCTCAGCTGAGAGTTTCTTGTATGATCAGCCTCCGCGCGCGGGGGTGGGGGCTTCAAACATTCTGCAGACTGGGCGGGATGGATGAGGGATGAGTCAATCACGGTCAAGCGGAAGCTAGCCACGGCGCGCGACGGAGCGCGTCGCCCTGAAAGGAGATATGGCTGATTCTTGAGAGCGATAAGCTGCTGATGCCCTGACCGATGGGAATG
>CAZODO010000147.1:0-10801 GCA_964578605.1 uncultured Verrucomicrobiota bacterium
TGGGGATCACCACGAAAAATGCGCCGCCGTTCGTTGCCGCGTGCCATCCCGTGATTAAGGGCATCATTGAATTGGACCCGGAGCAACCTCGCCATGGCGAAGCACCCTCCAAAATGAAAGCCAGCATGTCAATAAGACATCATTACGCGTCTCACCAGCGCAGCGACGCTAGCTTTTAATGGCTGACCCTTGTTCGGCGCCGGACAGTTCGTGCCGGGATAGGAGGATGTCCCAAAAGTGAGTGGTCTTGTCCGAAATGTGTACAGACAAGCGGCAGATTGTGTGGAAAGATTGTGCGGTTGAGTGTGCCAAACGTTGAATGAAGTGCCGGTAGCGAATTAACACCCATATCCCGATAGATCAATGACGTTCCGAAGTGTCCCATTTCTAGCCATCATCCTCGCAGGAAGTGCCATCCTGACAGCCAACCGTGTAAACGCAGATTTTGTCCTGGGCTTGGAGTCTAACACTGAGATCGATCCGCCTGTTATCGGTCCGATTTACCATTGGACGAATCCGAGCAATCCGGGCGTAAACGGAATCAGAGATGCGCTTGAATCATTGAGCCTCGATCCAGATTCACTTGGCGGTCTGCTCTACAAGAACGAGCGCTCGGAGGGGGAAGAAGAGGGCGCATTGAAGATCGAGTACAACACAGTCTATAGTCCGGCTGATGGGACAGGGACAGCGACGATCACGTGGACAGGCTCGGGGGTCGACACGAAGGTAGCCGATGCGACATTTCTTCTGGCCAAATCCGGTAAGAAAGACGGAAGCTACCTATGGGATGTGTCGACGTGGAATGGGTCCGATCCCATCCTGATCCAGGACGTCTTTAAACAGAATGCATTTTCCCACGTTGAATTCTATGGCGTGACGGCTTCCTATACCCCGCCCGTTGTTCCAGAGCCTTCGACCCTCATCGCCGGGAGCCTTCTGCTGCTGCCATTTTGCGCGAGCGCGTTGCGGATCTTGCGCAGGCGATCTCACTGCCCGTAGGGCGGGTCGTCTCGGCGCGCCTTTGATAATCCTCAATATTTCAATGGTCGGCCTGGCGGTCCGGTCCTGCATGATTTGAATGATTATCTGGCGTGTGCCACGCGTGCCGTGGTACGCTTCTGCATAACCGCCATGAATTCGCTACGCTCAAAATCCATTGAGAGAACAGGCACTGGCCTGACTCGCCGCCACTTCCTGAAAGGGACTGCCGCTGCTATCGCCACCCCATTAATCCTTCCGGGTTCGGTCCTGGGGTTGAATGGCGCGGTCGCGCCCAGCGACCGGATCGCTTTTGGGTGCATTGGGGTTGGGCCGCGGGCGAGGCACGTGATGCCGAGCTTCCTGGCGCAGCCGGAGATCCAGTTCACGGCGGTCAGTGACTGTCGTGCAGACCGGCTGAAATCGGCGAAAGAGCTGATGGACGCCCATTATGGCAATCAGGATTGCCGGGCGTATCCGGACTTCCTTGAGCTCTTGGCGCGTAAGGATATCGACGCCGTGTTCATCGCCACGGGCGATCGTTGGCACACGACCGCGTCGGTCTATGCGGCGCGGGCGGGCAAGGACATCTATAGCGAGAAGCCCGTCTCCATGACCATCAGTGAAGGGCGCGCCCTCGTGGAGGCCTGCCGACGGTATGGGACCGTCTACCAGGCGGGAACGCAACGCCGCTCGACCGGCTCGTATCGGTTCGCGGCCGAGATGGTGCGGCAGGGCAAGATTGGTCGGATCAAGACGGTGGAAATGCAGGTCTGGACGGGGCCGACCGTGCCGCACGACAAGCCGGCCCCGGTTCCGGCGGGTTGGGATTACGATCGCTGGCTGGGTCCGGTGCGCTGGAAACCGTTTGTGCCTGGGCGGGTGGACGGCGGGAACTGGAATTATTTCTGGGACACTGGCGAAGGACCGATCAGCGGCATGGGCTGCCATTACACCGACCAAATGCAATGGGCGCTGGAACGGGACGATACCGGGCCGGTCGAGTTTGAGGGGCAATGCACCTGGCCGGATCCGGAACGGTTCATGAGCGAGACGCCCGTGACCGCGGAGGTTCGCTGCCGCTATGCCGACGGCATTGTGGGCGCGATGTATTCAAGGAAGGAGTTCGCGGACCGGTACATCCGCTACATTGGCGATGAGGGCTGGATTCAAGTGGATGACGAGACGAACGCGGTGACCGCCGAGCCGAAGAGCATCCTGAGTCTTCGCGGTTCCGCGGGTGTGGACTGGGCGAACGCCAGTGATCACGTCCGCAATCTCCTGTCGTGCATCCGCAGCCGGAAGCCAACCCTTTGCCATCCGGAAGCGGCGCACCGGGCCCAGACGATCTGCCAGACCATCAATATTGGGTTGCGGCTTGGGAAGAAGCTGCGCTGGGACCCGGTCAAGGAGCGCTTCGATAACGAAGAGGCCAACCGGATGCTTCGGCGTGAGCCTCGCGCTCCTTGGTCCATCTGACCCGGGGCGTTACCGCACCAGGATGACCCGGTAGAACTTCGCCGGGTCGGAAGCCCGCTCGAAGATCGACATCTTTTCGCCGTTGCCGGGGATCGGACCGCCGCGGTCGGTCCATTCGCCTCCGTTCTCGAGCCGGAACTGGACCTGGTACGATTTGCCGGCTTCGGTCTGCCATTCGACTTCGATGGCGTGGTATGCGGTGGACGGCGGCGCGATGGGCAGGGGCTGTATGGTAATCGTGCTTTGGGCGACCCGGACCGTATCGCCGATCCGATAGGGGCGGGCGTCTTGCACCCAATAGGAGATCGTCTCGCGCTGGTTGTTCTTGAAAGTGAATACCACCTCTGTGTTTTCAGAGGAGATCTCCGTGCCGTTGGTGCTTGAGCCAATGAGCACGAGCGTGCGGATATCGCCATCGGGATCCGAGGTGAATTCACGGATAAAGTCGCTAAGCTTGATCCGCAAGGGGACGTCCCACGCCCGGAAGAACTCGGCTGGCCGGGCTTCCGGGCTGCGGTTGGGGTCGAAAACAAGGTAGATCGTCGTCCCGTCATCCGAGAGTTCGACACCGAACACGCCGCCGCCCAGGTCCCCTTCAAACTCGTCGGTCAGCAAGCGGATCTTGGCGGGGTCAAACCCCAGAACGCCCCCGGGAGCCGTCAGGATGGGCCACCGGTAGCGGTTATCCCTGTCGAAATGAGCCGCCGGTCCAGGGTTCCCGCTCGGATCAAACGAGCTGATTCGGACGGTGAACTGGTTGGCGAAGGTGGCACTGACAATCAGGCTGCCATCCAAGGTCACCTGGTCCCACCCCGGGTGCGATCCCGCTGTCCCGATAACGTCGCTAATCCGCCAACTCTGTTCACCGCGTCCCGTCCAGATGCCCTGTTCAACGGCGTCGGGCGAACGATCCACTTCGGCGAAGGCGCCCTGGCTGGCATTGTAGTAAGTGCCACTGGCCGATCGTTGCAGGGTGATGGCACGCACCATGTAGAACCGTTCCGCCGTGAAGGTGGCGTCTGTGTACGCCGTGCCCGTGACCAACGAGCCGGTCAGGCGCGCGTAAGGACCGCCTGCGGCAGGCGCGCGATAGACGTGATAGCCCAGCACGCCTTCGGCGGGGGCGGCCCATCTCAGATCGATGCCGCCCGAGGCGTTGGTAAGGCCCGTCAACTCGCGCGGTGGCGCTACCGGATGAAGCCGCAAGGTGGGATCGCCCATCAGGGCAATATGCACCTGGTTCATAAAGCCCCGGGGATCGCCCGGCCCGACAATGCCGACGTCATTCGTCAGGGTGTGCCCCTGGTACAGGCCGGTGTTGTTCTGCGTCAACCGTGTGCTGAATCCGATGGTTTCGCCCATCCCCATCGGATGGAAGAACCAGTTCGGGCGCCCGGCCCATGCCGAGGTGAGCGTGTAGCTCGGGGTGGCCAGCTGGGCGCGAAGGAAATTGTTCTCCGAATCCCAGTCCCCGAAGTAACTCCCAAAGAGCATCGTGAACACCACGCGCGTGTCGTACACGAGAAAGTGCACGGACTCGGCTACTCCCGCCGCCCGGGTGAAGGTTCCCGGACCGCAACCGTAACCCCAGAGGTACTCGTCTTGGATAAGATCGGACAGCCAACGGCCGACCTGGACATTTTCGGCTCCCAGCAGCGCCGACAAATTGCCCCATCCGCTGACCGCCGCAGGCACTTCGCCGCCGAGCAGTTCCAAGTTGTCCTGGACCAAACCCCAGGGCTCCGCCGAGACCAGCTTCTGCCGAAAGCGGTGGTCCTTCTCCAGGTACTGTCGCAAGAGGGTCGTTTCCGGGGCGAAGGCAGGGAGATTCGCGAGGTCAACACGCCCGACCTCGAGCACGACATTGCCCGGGATGTAATCCTGGTCGAATTTGCCGTCTCCAGGGACATTATGATTGCGCGGATCGGCCGAACCGCGATTGATCACGGTCGAGTCTGTCCAGACTCCGCTCATATCCCCGTAGAAGACATCCGCCGGCCAGGCACCCACGTGGTCGGGATGCCCGTCCGGAGCCAGCGCCCCGGAGTACGGCACTGGCACATGCCCAAATAGAAGGACCGCCTCCATCCCTGCAGGATCGGCTGCATAGTCCGCCTTGATCAGTTGCTTGACCGCGGCCACTTCATTCGACCGCACCGACCAGAGGGACGGGTCGGGGTTGTCGGCGCTCACACTCATGCGCGGGACGTCATGCCGCACGACCATCCATCCATCTCCAACCAAGTCCTGCTGAAACCGGTTTAACTCCGAAACCAGGCTGGCGGCTTGGGAGGCGTCGACGATCAGGATGAGCCTTCCGCGGCCTTCGACGAGAGGCGTCTGGATGCCGGCGGAGACATACCCATGCGCGGTCGATGACCCTTCCTTCCTGGAGATGCGGTACTCATAAGGCACATTGACCGTCACCGTTTGGTCCAGGTAACCCGAGGCGGAGCCTGGAAGGACCACGGGCGGGCCCCAGGTCTCTTCATGCTTGCCTTTGCGGGCGACGCGATATTCGCTGGCATGTTCCATCGCCGGCCAGGTCAGGGCGATTTGAGGAGGATCTGCCTGCACGGTTGCGCTGACTCGAACCGCGTAGTCAGACGCCTGCTGGGCCGCGAGCGGGACGTTGGCGAGGAGGAGTCCGCAGAAGCCCGCAATCCATCCGGCTGCTGCCTTGGGTTTCGTCTGCATAGCTTCACGAGCAATAATGAGCGCGGCTGGCAACAAGCGCCCAGCGCTTCACGCTCTCGGGCCAGAGGCGCAAGCGCTGGAAAACCCTTCGGGACAACGCGCTTTCGACTCGCCCGGCTTCTAGGCATATCGTAATACCCCAATCCCATGCGTCCTGACAAGTGACTTGAAGCCAGACAGCGCGTTCGAGCCCCGGGCACGCCCTTCCTCAGGCGGGTTCTCAATTCTGCGACGGTTTTCGCCAAATCAGCGCCGTGCAAGCCCCAAGCGGCCTTGGCTTGAGGGCTGCTGAAAACGGCGAACCTGGCCGGTTAACCGGCCGGAAACGACCGAACGATGCATAAGAGCTGGCCTCGCCGCCGCACTCCGGCGAAGTTACTCGTCCTGGCAGCAGTCTGCGCGGTCCTCCTGACCGTCCTGCTGCATCGCTACGTTTTTGCCGTCTACATTATCGATGGGTGGAGCATGGCGCCGACCTTGAATGACGGCGACACAGCGCTGGTGAACATGCTCGTCCGGGGCCGGGGGCGTTTCGATCGCGGCGAGATTGTGCTGGTGCGGGACGGTTTGGGCGGCACCGCAACGAAGCGGATTGTGGGGTTGCCCGGAGAGACCGTTGAGATCAGGGACGATCAGGTCTTCATCAACGGCCGTCCGATCCAAGAATCGTATCTGCCCAAGCGCACGATCACCGGCGGCGCGTGCGGAGCCGTTGCGCTCGGACTCGATCAGTACTTCGTGCTGGGCGACAACCGATCGGACAGCTACGACAGCCGCATTTACGGGCCGGTGCCCAGACGCTGTATCCTGGGGTCCTACACCCGGACCTTCTGGGCGTTTCGTTGACCGCCGGGCTGGGGAGAGGGGCTAGCTCTGTCTTAAGGCCGAGCGGATGCCGAAGCGGTTCTTTGCTCTCGTCTTTCCAACGGGCGAGAACCAACCCAGCGCGTGTTGTACTTCTCGGTCCACCACCGGCGGCCGCGCGGCGGGGTTTGTGGTTGACCATAGCGCTGATCGTCCATTCCTTCGAACGGGATGGGCTCGACCGTGGTGCCGGCCAGGACGTGGAAGTCCGAGTCCTTATCCCACCCCACGGAGAAGAGGAAGAAGTCCCGGACATAGCCTTCGGCTTTGGGCGGCAATTGGCCAGGATCAAACCACAAGGTGAGTTCATCGCCTCCGTTGAGCAACACCATGGCGTCATCACGCTGCGCCGTGAGTTCGTCCACGGCGCCGTAGCGCGTGCACCAGCCTGACGGAGTGATCAACCAGTTCGGCATCGCTTTGACCCGGTCGTAGGCGGGTGTGAGCGGAACAAACCACGGCAGGTCTTCAAACGCGCTAAACCCGCGCCAGTGCAGGTCTGTTTGCACCGGCGCCAGCGCGGTCATCCGGGTGTCGGCCGCGGTGTCGCGTTCGAACAGCGCCAGGCGGTCCCAATGCAGTTCATAGGCGGTGGAGAGCTTCAAACGGCGGGCGCCTTCGGGCAGCTTGTCTGCGAGGTCCACGAGAATGGTCTTGGTCTTGCCCGCCGGCACGCCTACGGTAACGTCCACGGGAGACCACTTCCCTTCCGAGGTTTCCACCTCGAGTCCCGGGAATGGAAAGGGCAAATTCGGGTCCTGCGACGCCGCAATATTGGCCATCCCGCCGCCGAAACGAAGCCAGCCCGACAACACCAGAACCAGCGGCCGGCTGGACGGGAGTTCGCCAAAATCAAGCACCACACCGTGCGGCTCGGCCAGACCGCGCAATTGGGGAATGCGAAGTCGTGGAGGGGACAGGACGGTTCCGTCATTCTCCTGGACGAGGCGAGTCACGTCGTTGCCGTCCAGGCCGGTGGCAGCCAGCAGCGGATGCCGCCGGGAAACGGTATGAAGCGCGCTGGGCGGGAAGGGCCTGCCCGGAAGCATCTTGTCGGTTGGATGAACCTCGGTGTTCGCCGGGTGATCCGCCACGACCAATTTCGCTTCGTCCAAGTAGAGCACTTCGCGCAGTTCCTCCGTGATCTGCAGGACGTATCGACCGCCGCGAACCGGGAATTGGCTTTCGCTGCCAATCCAGACAAATTCGTCCGGATCGGCTTCGACCATGCGCCCCTCGGCAATGGGCAGCCCGGCGGGGGAAGCGCCCAGGATATCCGTTACGAACCGGAAACGCGTCCCGTCCCACGCATAGAGATAAGGGCAAGACCCCGTCGGGAGGAGCAATTCCATCATGTCCAGCGTCGCCTTCGGATCGACTGGCACCTCCGCCGAAGGCGCGGCGATATCGACCCAACGCACGTTGAGCGAATCCACCTGTTGCCGCTTCCCAACCCCAATCTCGACGGGCAATTCGCGCACCGTGCGAATCGTGCGCCAATTGCCCGCGGTGAGCTCGACGCGAACGCCTAAACCGCTGAAATTGGAGCGGTTGCCCAGCAACCGGAGTTTGATCTGCTGGTTCGCGTTTCCGCCATCGTTTCGAAAGAGCTTGAGCCCCGCTCCATGCACGGCCACAAGGAAATCCGTGTCGCCATCGGTATCGAGATCAGCGAACGTTATCTCCTCGACCGGCCCGGTTTTGACCCTGTCCAGCCCGACCTCGGAGGTCACCTCTCGGAACCCGGCTTGTCCCAGGTTTCGCCAGAGGCGCACCCCGGCGCCTTGGGCGCAGATATCGAGCCAGCCATCGTTGTCATAGTCGACGAGGGCCAGCCCAGTCACCGCGAACTCACCCGTCGGCAGGCGCACCCGGTTGGCGATGCCGGCATACACGCACTCCAGCCCGAAGGAGCCGGCAATCACGGCGTCGTTGCGAAAGTCGTTATTGAGGTCGCCTGCGGCCAAGGCAGTGCCCTGGGGCCAGCCGGAGGGCGAATTTGTATCGGTGAGAGGGCCGCCTCGCTCTTTCACGAGGATCAGCGGTGGCTGGCCTTCACGGGCGACCCACACGTCCATGATATCGTCGGCATTCCAGTCCTCAACAAGCAAGCGCCGGGCGGCGCTCAGCGATGCCGTCACTCCGGACGTGGAGGTGGTGTCTTTAAAGTACATATTCCCCAGGTTGCGCAGCACGCGGACGGACCGGGTCTCGGGCGGGATGAGGAGCAGATCGAGCTTGCCCGTGAAATCGAGATCGACCAGCGCGCCATCGATCGCGGGCGCGTCCTGGAGATTGGAGAAGACGGTGGCGTCGGTAGCGGTGCCATTGGTGGCGAAGCGGAACGCCTGGACGCCTTTGTCGCCAACCATGACCACGTCTTCGAATCGGTCATTGTTCAGGTCGCCCACCAGGCATTTGTAATAGCGGGCTCCCTCTGTCGCCGGAAGCAGTTCCCCTTGCGGCTGGAAGACCGCGTTGCTGTTGATCAGCAAGCGGAAACCCGCGGAACCTTCGGCGACGAACAGGTCATTGGTCCCGCGATGATTGATGTCGATCACGCCGGCCGGCCCCCGGAATTTCGAAGCGTCGTTCCCAAAAAAGGCCTGGGTCGCGTCGGCGAACTGGACCGCGATGCCTTTGCGGTCCGGTTGCTCGAGGGTGAACGGAACCCGCGCTTGCGTGTAGAGACACCGTTCCAGAGTCGAGATGTCCGTCGGCCGGTTGGGGCGTTCCGCGATCAGCTTCTGATACTGGGCAAGCTGTTCGTTGGCCTCGTCCATCCGCCCCAGACGAACCAGGACTTGTCCCAGGTTGTACTGTGCCGCGAGGTGCGCCGGGGCGGTTGGATCTTCAAACTGGATCACCTCTTGGAACTCCGTGGCCGCTTCCTCGAACTTGCCCCATCCCTGGCAGGCGCGTCCCAATTGAAAGCTGACGGCATTGACCCTTTGATCGATCTGCTTGGCCGCTTGCAGCGCCTTGACCGCGTCTTCGAAGCGCGACAGCCGCAAATAGGCGCATCCGATCACGTAATGCGGCGCGGCGCTCCCGGGTTCGAGTTGCAGTGCTTCCTCGGCGTGCTGGACCGCTTGCAGGGCATTGCCCGCGAGCAGGTGAGCATTGGCGAGGTTCATCTGGACGTCAGCCGCAGCGGGATTCATGGACGCCGCTTTGGCAAAGGCCTCGACGGCTCTGGCGGCGTTTCCCTGCTCGTAGTAGTTCTTGCCGACGTTCATGAGCCGCAGGTACTGGTCGCTAAGACGGCTGCGGAGGACCTGCCAGTAGCCCACGAGAAACGCGATCGCGACTGCGCCCACAATAGCGCAAAAGTAAACGACAGCTCTCCTGGTCGAAGGTGCGGCGCTCATATGGTGGTTTGAGTCTAGCAGCCCGTCCGTGTCTCGCCGATGAAATTCTGCCCTCTCGCCCGCGGCAAAATGTCTTGTGCTCCCGCCAATTCTGTGGCTGGAGCCGCCTGCTGCTTTTCAAGAGGACCGTCCTGTGCGCGCCTATTTGGCCGTCGCTTCCACTTTCTTTCTCAGATCCTCTATCTGGCGTTTGAGATCTTGGTTATCCTTCTTCAAATCGAGCAATTCAGCGCGGAGATCGCGCCATTCATCGCTCGGCTTCTTCGCCGCGCGAAGAGTGGAGATGGCCCGGTTGGCAGCTTCGCGCGAGGGACTGCCCTCGCGTGCCCGGGTGAAGGTCTGGAGAACGGGGATGGCCTTCGGGTCACCAAGCGATCCAAGCGCGTCGATGGCCGCGGTTTGCACACCGCGCTTCCGGCTGTTGAGAAAGCCCAAGAGAAATTCCCGCACGCGATCCTTCTGCTCTTCGTTTCGGGCCAGGTAGGCCAGAGTGTCAAGGGCGTGCCCCAGACCGGCGGACGTGAATTCAGCCTCACGCTGCCGGAGGGTCTCTTGGAGTGGCTCGATAGACCCCGGATCCGCCTGGGCTCGCATGGCGCCGACGGCCGCCTCGGCCAGCGCGTTTCCATACGACTCCGAATGGAGGAAGCGGATGAGGGCGTCGCGCACCTCGGGTTTCGGGTAGGCGCCCAGAGATCGGATCAGCCCCGTCAAAATATCCGGATTCTGCTCCTGGTGAAGCTGCTGCCACGCGATTTCCCAGGCCGCAGGCGAGTAAAATCCCGTGACGGCACTGGTCACCTGTTGCCGGACGCGGGCGTCGGGTTGGCGCAGGCACTCGGTCAGGGCGGCGAACGCGTCGTCAGAGCCGATCCCGCGTAACGCTTGCGCCGCTTCAATTCGAACGCCGTAGAAGGGATCCTCCTTCAGGGCGGTCTTGAGCTTTTCGAGGGTGGTCCGGTCGTTCTTCCCGGCGAGTTGTTCGATGGCCAGCAGACGGCCGATGACATCCGTCTTGTCCGCCAGTTGCTCGTGGATCATGGCGTCCGGGAGGCTGAAGTTGATCTTCGCCAGGAGCGTGAATTCCGGGTCCACCCGGACAAGTTGTGGCGCTTCATTCAGCGAGAAGTAGAAATCCTCGCTCTTCTCCTTGATGTTGATCTGGCGGTCGACGGCTGTGCCCGATTTGCCTTTGAACCGGACGGTCAACGGGAACTGGAAAAGCAGAACGGTATCGCTGATCTTCTGGACCTGGTTGATCGAGAGTTTCGCAAGTTTGGCGCGTTCGTCCCAGCCATAACGGATGTCCAGTTCGGGATGATGGGCGTGGTAGACCCACTGGTCAAAGAAGCGGTCGTACTCACAAGTAAATGGGATTAGACACACATTGTGAGGCATGCTACCTTCATGAC
>CAZODO010000148.1:0-10706 GCA_964578605.1 uncultured Verrucomicrobiota bacterium
GAGTTCGGCGTTCATCCCCTTTCCAGGCCAGCCTTGCAACTTGCGCCCTCAGACGCCACCCTCGGGCTTCAACAAACGATGGATCGAGAACATGCAAAAGAAGTGCTTTCCCGCCGCGCTCTCTCTCATTGTCACCTTGCTTCTGGCTGGGTCCGCTATCCTCGCCGGGGAGGCTGCGCAAGATGAAAGCGGGTTCGTGAGCCTCTTTGACGGGAAATCGCTGCAAGGTTGGCGTCTTATGGGCCAGCGCGGCGGCGGTTACGGGGTGAAAGACGGCGTGATTTACTGTGCCCAAGGCGGTGGAGGGAACCTTTACACGGAGAAGGAATATGCCGATTTCGTGTTTCGCTTTGAATTCAAGCTCGAGGCGGGCTCAAACAACGGCGTTGGCATTCGGGCGCCGCTCGAAGGCGGGGCTTCGTCGCTGGGCATGGAAATCCAGATTCTCGAGGAACAAGCCGCCTTGGCGGGAAAATGGGGTCCACTCCGGGAGGCACAGTATCACGGTTCGATTTACGACCTTGTGCCGGCCAAGAAAGGGGCGCTGAAGAAGCCGGGCGAATGGAACGAGCAGGAGATTACGGCACGCGGCCGGCGGATTAGGGTGGTTGTGAACGGCCAAACGGTCGTCGATGCCGATCTGAATTCCGTCAGCGACCCCGCCTCGCTGCAAAAGCACCCGGGGATGCTTCGGGAGCGCGGGCATATCGGGTTCCTGGGCCACAATGATTATATCGAGTTCCGCAATATCCGGGTGAAAGAACTGCCGCGCGCAGAGCGCGATAACACGCCTCCGGACGGTTTCACCGCTCTCTTCAACGGCCGGGATTTGGCGGGATGGAAAGGTCTGCTGGCGTCGCCGTTTGACAACCCGATTCGCCGCGCCAGGCTGACGGCGGACGAACACGCCGCCAAACAGAAGCAGGCCGATGCCGAGATGCGCGCGCATTGGAAAGTCGAGGGTGGCGAGATCCGCTTCGACGGGAAGGGCCGAAGCCTGTGCACGGTCCGGGACTACGCAGATTTCGAACTGCTGGTCGACTGGAAGATCCCGGCACGGGCAGATAGCGGCCTTTACCTGCGCGGCACACCCCAGGTGCAGATCTGGGATCCGCACACGAAACCGGCCCGGCACGGCAGCGAAGTCGGATCGGGCGGCCTCTATAATAACGAAAAGAACCCGTCCAATCCGCTCAAGGTGGCCGATCGGCCGGTGGGGGAGTGGAATCGGTTCCGGATCGTGATGGCTGGAGAAAAGGTGCATGTCTTCCTCAATGGCGAACTCGTGGTGAACAACGTCACGCTGGAGAATTACTGGGATCGCGACCAACCGATCTTCCCGAGCGGCCCGATCGAGCTCCAAAGCCACGGGGACGTGCTTTCGTTCAAGAACATCTATCTGCGGGAGATTCCATCTCATTGAGCCGTTTCCGGCGCGGGTCAATCCACGCTTGTCCCCCGGACGGGCAACATCCAGAATCAAACCATGAATACTCCACTCACACGGCGTCAGTTCCTCACACGGGCAACTGCGGCCGGGTTGGCCATCCCGTTTGCGGCGCGTTCGTTAACGATTCGCGGGGCGTCCGCGAATGACAAGTTGGACATCGCGGTAATCGGGATTGCAAACCAGGGCAACTACAACCTGACGAATGTAGCCAGCCAGAACATCGTCGCCTTGTGCGATGTGGACGACAAGTATCTGTCGGCCGCAGCGCAGAAGTTTCCTAAGGCCAAGACGTACAACGATTTTAGGCGGCTTCTGGATCAGCAGGGCATCGACGCCGTGGTGGTGGCGACACCAGACCATACCCATGCCGTGGCGGCGGTGGGCGCGTTGCGGAGCGGACGGCATGTCTATTGCGAAAAGCCCCTTGCCCGGACGATCTCCGAGGTGCGCGTCATCACGGATAGGGCGCGAAAGGAGCGCCGCGTTACCCAGATCGGCACCCAGATCCATGCCGGCGACAATTATCGGCGGGTGGTCGAGTTGGTGAAGACCGGCGCCGTGGGCAAAATCAAGCAGGTCCACGTTTGGGTGAGCGCCGTCTATGGCGGCATGGAACGGCCGCAAGAGACGCCTCCGGTCCCGGAGAACCTGCATTACGATCTTTGGCTGGGGCCGGTTCCGGCGCGCCCGTATCACCCGAGCTACGTGCCCGGCCGATGGCGGAATTGGTGGGCTTTTGGCGGAGGAGCCTTGGCGGATTTCGGCTGCCACTATATGGATCTGCCGCACTGGGCGCTTGATTTGCGCCAACCGTTGAGCGCCGAGCCTCTGGATGGGCCTCCGGTTCACCCGGAATCGACACCGCGCTGGATGATCTGCCGGTACCAGTACCCCGCCCGCGGCGAACAACCCCCCGTGGAGCTGATCTGGTATCACGGAGGGAAAAAGCCGTCGTTGCTCTCGAAGAAGCAAGCTGAGGACTGGGACAGCGGGGTCCTGTTCATCGGCGAGAAGGGGATGCTCCTCTCGGATTACAGCCGCCATGTGCTCTTGCCGGAGAAAGACTTCGCGGGCTTCACACCGCCGGCGCGCTTCCTTGAGCCGTCGATCGGGCATCACAATGAGTGGATCCAGGCCTGCAAGACGGGAGGCCAGACCACCTGCAACTTCGATTATTCCGGCCCGCTCACGGAAGCGGCTTTGCTGGGGAATGTGGCCTATCGACTGGGCAGAAAGCTCGAGTGGGATCCAAAGAACCTCAAGGCAACCCATTGCCCGGAGGCGGACTCGTTCATTCAGCACCAGTATCGCGAAGGCTGGAAGCTCTGATCAGCAAATCCGGGGAAGCTGCTCGCCGGTGAGCAGATCGAGGATTCGGCGGGCGCCAATGCGGCTTTGGATCGTCACAAGTCCAGCGGTTCCGGAGGTGACGGTCCCGATCCGGCAAGCGCCCCGGCTGACTTCGTGGGCGCGCAGGATCTCCAGCGCGCGGGGTTCATCTTCGGCAGCCAGGAAAGCCACAAACCGGCCCTCGTTGGCAACGTAAAGCGGGTCGAGCCCGAGAATTTCGCAGGCGGCTTGAACCTCCTCGCGGACGGGAATGAGCTTCTCCGCGACGTCCACTTGGACCTTTGCGGCCGCGGCGATCTCATTGAGCCCGCTCGCCAGCCCGCCCCGAGTGAGGTCGCGCAGACAATGCACGCGAATGCCGGCATCGAGCATGGCAAGGACTGGAGCCGCCAATGGAGCGCAATCGCTTTCGATCGTGCTTTCGAACTGCAGACCTTCACGAACCGACATGATGGCCATGCCGTGCCGCCCTAAATCCCCGCTCACCAGGAGCACATCGCCGGGGCGCACCTCACTCGGGGCGATGGCGAACGGATGCTCGATGCGGCCGATACCGGCAGTATTGACGAACAAGCCGTCGCCTTTGCCCTTATCCACCACTTTCGTGTCGCCGGTAACCAGCGAGACGCCGGCCGCTTCGGACGCTCGTTTCATGGACTGCGCCACGCGCCAAAGCGTCTCCATGGGCAGGCCTTCCTCGAGGATGAAGCCCGCGCTCAGCCACTGGGGACGCGCGCCGCACATCGCGAGGTCGTTGACGGTCCCGTTGATGGCCAGCGCGCCGATGTCGCCGCCCGGGAAGAAGAGCGGCTGCACCACATAGGAATCGGTCGTGAAAGCGAACTTCTGGCCGCCCGTCTCAAAGGCCGCGCCGTCATGGCGCTGGCCCAGGAGCGGGTTGTCAAAGCTGGGGAAGAAAATCTTGTCGAGGAGTTGCTGGGTCAGCCGGCCTCCCCCGCCGTGAGCCATCAGCACCTTGGGATACTCCGAAAACGGAATTGGGCAGCTTGGTGTGAAGGAGGCATCCACGGGTTTCAGGGTCGGTTTGCAGCGGACGGTTCGGAAGGGATGGACGCGGGGCTTGGGCTAGCGTTGCTGGCAGATCTCGGGGATTGGAGCGAGGGCACGAAGCGGTATCGGTAATAGGCAGCGCAGGCGCCTTCGGACGAGACCATGGTGGCGCCGAGCGGGTGGTCCGGAGTGCAGCGAGTTCCAAATACCGGGCACTCGCCGGGCTTCAGCAAGCCTTGAAGAATCAGGCCGCTCACGCAGTCCGGAGACTCGTCGGCCCGGTGGTCCGCAACACCGAAGTGCGTTTCGGCGTCGAACGCGGCGTATTTTTCCGACAGACCCAGACCGCTCTCAGGGATTTCGCCCACGCCGCGCCATTTCCTCGGGGTGACCCGGAAGACCTCTCGGATGAGTTCTTGGGCGGGGCGGCTGCCTTCCTCACGCACGGCCCGCGCGTATTGGTTCTCGACTTCGGCTCGGCCCGACTCGAGTTGCCGAACGCACATCAGGATGCCCTGAAGGATATCGGCGGGCTCGAACCCCGTGACGACGATGGGGACGCGAAACTGCCGGGCAAGTGGGACATACTCGGTGCAGCCCATGACGCTGCAGACATGCCCCGCCGCCAGGAAGCCTTGCACCTGGTTTTTCGGAGACGAAAGGATCGCTTTCATGGCGGGGGGAACCAGGACGTGCGACACCAGCACAAAGAAGTTCTTGAGCCCTAATCGGCTGGCTTGCACCACCGCCAGCGCATTCGCTGGGGCGGTGGTTTCGAACCCGACCGCAAAGAAGACCACGGCCTTTCCAGGATGCTCTCGCGCCACCTTCACAGCGTCCAGGGGCGAGTAGACAATTCGGACGTCTCCGCCATTGGCTTTCACCGACAACAGGTCCGTTTCACTGCCGGGCACGCGCAGCATGTCCCCAAATGAGCAGAAGATGACGTCCGGTTGGGAGGCGATCTGAATGCTCTTGTCGATCAGTTCCAGCGGGGTCACGCACACCGGGCAACCCGGACCGTGAACCAGGCGAAGGGATTCGGGCAGGAGCGTGTCGATGCCGAACTTGACGATCGAATGCGTCTGGCCGCCGCACACTTCCATGAGGGTCCATGGCCGAGTTGTGCTCGCGAAGATCTCCTTCACCAGCGGTTCAACCACCGCCGAGTCGCGGTATTCGTCTACATACTTCATGGTGCTTCTGCCGGGGATCCTCGAACGGACTCTTCTTCCAGTTCGGCCAGTTCGCCCATCTCCCGAAGATATTCCAGAGTTCGTTCGGCCTCTTCCTGGTCCACGGTGCTGATGGCCAACCCCACATGAACGATGACGTAATCGCCCACCCTGGCTTCGGGAACGCACGCCAGGTTCACTTCTTTGACGATGCCGCCGAAGCTGACGCGCCCCGCCCGCTGCAGCGGATCTTCACCCGCGACACTCAAGATCTTTCCTGGGACAGCCAAACACATATTAGTCTTTCTTGGAGCAAGCCCGCCGCACAGCCAGCACTTGGCCCAGCGCGATCCCGCCGTCGTTGGACGGCACCTGGCGATTCCAGAAAGAGAAAAAACCGGCGCGCTGCAGGCGGGTTGCGGTGCCCTCAAGAAGACGCTTGTTTTGAAAGCACCCACCGGTGAGCACGATATTCCTTCTCCCAACCTTCCCCGCGACCTCAACGATCGCTGTGACCAAGCTGTTATGGAACTTGGTGGAGATTAGCCCTGGAGGCAACCCCTTTTGCACGTCTTCCATGACCCGGGTCAACATCGGGCCCCAGTCGACGATGGCAGGGGCCTCCCTTTCGCCGTCACGAACGGGAAGGGGATAGGCCTCGTTGGTTTCGAATCCCTCCGCGGCGAACTCGAGGTCCATGGCGGCCTGGCCTTCGAACGCCGAGCGCTGACGCAAGCCGACAAGAGCGGCGACCCCGTCGAACAACCGGCCTGCGCTGGAAGTCAGGGGCGCGTTGATCCCCTGGCTAAGCATTCTCCGGAGGACACCCAGTTCTTCGGGGGAGAAGGCGCGCAGGGCAGGAGATCCAAGGCGTTCGAGAGCGGCGTCGTCCTGCAAGGCGTTAAGCAAGCCCAAGGCTGCCCGGCGAGGCTCTTTCACGGCCTTGTCTCCGCCGGGAAGTCGGAAGGTTCGAAGGTGCGCCACTCGCCGAAATGACGACGGGGTGATCGAGAGAAACTCGCCGCCCCAGATGGTTCCGTCCGTCCCCAGGCCCGTTCCGTCCCAGGACACTCCCAAAACATCTTCGCTGACGCCGTGTTCCGCCATGCACGAAAGGACATGCGCGTAATGGTGCTGAACGCCGAGGACCGGCGGGCCAGCTTTTCGTGCAAAGCGCGTCGAGAGATAATCCGGATGAAGGTCCGCTCCGACTCGCTCCGGCACCACCTCGTAAAAGCGTGTGAAGTCCGCGATCACGTTCTCGAAGGCCCGGCAAGCCTCGGGCGTTTCAAGGTCGCCAATATGCTGGCTGATGAACACTTCCGGCCCGATCGAAAGCGCGACGGAGTTCTTTAGATGCGCGCCCATGGCCAGGACGCACTCCGTCCCGGCACTTCCCCCGATTTCCGGAATTGCCACAGGCAACGGGGCATACCCGCGGGCGCGCCGGAGCACCACTTCCGTGCCAGCCATCACGCGCACGATCGAATCGTCAGCGTGCCGCACAATCGGCCGGTCATGGACCAGAAAAAGGTCCGCGATCCCGCCAAGTCGTGCGAGCGCATCCCGTTCATCGATGCAGATCGGTTCCTCAGCCAGGTTCCCGCTCGTGGCAACGACCGGAAACCCAAGCAAGCCCATCAGAAGATGATGCAACGGCGTGTAGGGAAGCATCACGCCCAGGTTTGCATTGCCTGGCGCGACCAGGGGCGACAGACCCGGCGTCTGGCCCTGGGCCTTGGCATTCCGCTGCAGCAAGACGATGGGAGCCTGCGTGGAGTGAAGCAGTTGCGCTTCCGGTTCGGAGACATGGCAGTCAAGACGCAGCTGGTTCAGAGTGGAATACATCAAGGCGAACGGCTTCTCTTCGCGGTGCTTAAGGTGCCGCAGCCGGCCAACGCTTTCGCTGTCATGGGCAGCCGCCATCAGATGGACGCCGCCCAACCCCTTAACGGCCGCGATGGCGCCGTCCCGGATAGCTGCTGCGGCGGCTCGGAGGGCGTCCCCACCGGTTTCCAGGAGCTTCCCTTCCCGGTCCCACAATTGCAGCATGGGGCCGCAGCGCGGGCAGGCGTTAGGCTGAGCGTGAAAGCGCCGATCTCCAGGGTCGTCATATTCGCTCTGACACTCGGGGCACATCGTGAAAGCCTTCATCGAGGTGTTCGCCCGGTCGTAAGGGAGCCGCTCGATGATCGTGAATCGCGGGCCGCAATGGGTGCAGTTCGTGAACGGGTAATTGAAACGCCGGTTGCCAGGCGCGAGGATTTCGCGAAGGCAAGCGGGGCAAGTCGCAATGTCCGGCAGAACGAGCGTTGTCTTCGCCGCGTCCTGTTCGCTGGAGCGGATCTCGAAGCGGTCGTACCCCAACGGCTCAAGCCATTCGCAGTCCACGGTGCGCAGCACGGATTGGGGTGGCCTTTCCGCCTCCAAGCGCTGGACGAAGGTCTCCAGCCGTGGCGGGGTTGCCTCCGCTTCAATCCCGACTCCGGCGGCGGAATTGGTGACCCAGCCCGTCAGCCCCAATTCGCGGGCCAGCCGGTAAACGAACGGCCGGAAGCCGACGCCTTGCACGGCGCCGCGCACCAAAATCCGGACTCGGGCACGCGGATCATGCGGGTGTCTTTGTTGGGCTGGACTGGGAGTGCCGGGCACCATTACGGCTTAGCATGACCTAAGAGGTTCAAGAGCGCCAATCCTTAGAAAGACCGGCTCTCGCTTGCTTCAAAGCTCATTCTAGACAACCAGTCTTTCCCTATGGCAGAATCAAAGGTGGCCCTTATCACGGGAGGCAACAAAGGAATCGGGTTGGAGATCTGCCGTGAGCTGGCGGCGAGACGTTTCCGTATTCTCCTGGCGGCTCGACGACCGGATTCCGGATTCAAGGTGTGCGAGCAGTTGAGGGCGTCCGGGGCGGATGCCACGTTCGTGCAACTTGGATGGGCCTGTGAATAACTTAAGGTTGCGGCTCCGTCTACAGCCTCTAAAACAGCGGCGCCAAGTGGACACATCAGGGCGAGGCGACCCGCCCTGCCAAACCCCGGCAAATTGCCAAGCTGCAACTGCCTTCGCACCGGAGTTGCTCTGTAGCCAATTTAGGAGGATAATGGTAGCTGCTATGGAACAACGGTCACCAGCAGGGACAACTCAAGTATCCAGCCGGCGCAGGACGGGGGCGGCAGAAGCGCGTCCCGTCAAGGCCCCATCTTCCAGGGGAAAAGCCAGCGCGAGCCTGGAAAACCTGCTGAAAGGCCAGGTGTGGAAGGTCAAAGACACCTACGTCCAGATTGTCGATGCCGGGAAAACCCTGATCCACTACACCATGTCTCCAAAGCCGCGGCAGCGTGGCCTCCGGGTTCATATGGCGACTCGATCGACCGTTCAGGACTTCCTCAAATCGAACCAAGCCCGTCTGGTCGGGCACTGAACTGGAGAACAGCTCGAATTCCAAGGAGCAGGAACTCCAAACGCAGACCGCTGCCTTCTATCACGCGGCTGCGGGAGCGGGAGTCCCAAGCCCGGGCAGATGCGGGGGTGCAGGTTTCGGCACCTCGGGCAGGGGCGTTCCCGCAGGGGCGCCAGTCGGTGCCTGCAAGTTGGAAAGGTTCTTCGGTGGCGGCGTCATTTTCCCGGTTCGCACGATCTCCTCAACTTGCGCGCCTTCGAGCGTCTCGAATTCCAGGAGGGATTGGGCGATCATTTCGAGCTTGTCGCGGTTGGTTTCGATGATGTCCTTGGCGATCTTGAATTGCTCGTCGATTATGCGTTTGACTTCGCCATCGATATCCTGCGCGATGCGCTCGCTGTAATCTTTGCTCCGGATCATCTCGCGGCCCAAGAAGACATATTCGTTATTGTCTCCGTACTGGACCATGCCCAGCTTGTCGCTCATGCCGAAGTGGCACACCATCGAACGCGCCAACTGCGTGGCCTGTTGAATGTCGCCCGCCGCACCCGTCGAGATATCGCCGGACACGATCTCTTCCGCGATTCGGCCGGCCATGGTGACCGCGATCATTGCCAGCATCTCTTTGCGGCGGCGATTGAGCACATCCTGTTTGGGCAGCGACATCGTTGAGCCCAAGGCTTGTCCTCGGGGGATAATCGTTACCTTGTGCAGGGGATGGGTATCCTCGAGCACGACATTGACCAAAGCATGCCCGGCCTCGTGCCATGCGGTGAGCTTCTTATCCTCGTCGGTCATGGCCAGGCTGCGGCGTTCCCGGCCCCAACGCACCTTGTCGCGCGCTTCCTCCAACTCGTGCATCCCAATCGCGCGCTTATTGGTCCGGGCGGCCAGCAACGCGGCTTCGTTCAGCACATTCGCCAACTCCGCACCGGAATAGCCGGGGGTGCCGCGCGCGATGACCGCCAGGTCCGCGCTCGGATCAAGCTTCACGTTCTTGGCGTGCACCTTGAGAATCGCTTCGCGTCCCCGGACATCGGGCAAGTTAACCGTGATCTGGCGGTCAAAGCGTCCAGGGCGCAACAGGGCGGGATCGAGCACGTCAGGCCGGTTGGTGGCGGCGATAATGATGATGCCTTCCTGAGTGTCGAAGCCGTCCATCTCGACCAACAGAGCGTTCAGGGTTTGCTCGCGTTCGTCATTGCCTCCGCCCAAGCCATGACCGCGGCTGCGGCCCACCGCGTCGATTTCGTCAATAAAGATCAAACAAGGCGTGTTTTTTCGCGCTTGCTCGAACATATCACGAACACGGCTGGCACCGACGCCCACGAACATCTCCACAAAATCCGAGCCGCTGATGCTGAAAAAGGCGGCATCCGCCTCGCCCGCGATGGCTTTGGCAAGCAGCGTTTTCCCTGTGCCGGGCGCCCCGACCATCAGGATGCCTTTTGGAATCCGCCCGCCCAGTTTCTGGAACTTCTTCGGATCTTTCAGAAACTCGACGAGTTCCGAGACTTCTTCTTTCGCCTCCTCCACGCCGGCCACGTCCTTGAAGGTCGTGCGATTCTTTTCTTTGCTAAGCATCCGGGCTTTGCTCTTCCCGAAACTGAGCGCCCCTTTGCCGGCCATTTTGATCTGGCGGATGAAGAAGAAGTAGATCAGGAATGCGACGAACAGAATCGGCAGAATCGTGACGAAGATATTTAAGAGAAAGGTATTCGGTTCCCGGACGGCGAATCCTTTGTCCAGAAGGTTGGTCTCCAAATCCTCCGTCAGTTTCGTTTTAACCCGGAAAGGAACCTGGACATCATTGCCTGTCGCCGGATCGGTCTTGGCGTAGGTGCCCGTGATCTCGTTGAGGACAGAGGATTGCGGATTGTAGTGAATGACGCCGTTATGGACGGCGTTGCTCGATACCAGCTGAATCAGATCCTGCCGGCTGATATCCAAGTACTTGGCCTCGCGGTTATCCTTGAAGACCATCAGAAGGGGAATACACCCGAGAATCAAAATCCAAAGCAGCCAATTCCTGGAAGGCACTTTGATTTCGCTCTTCTTCTCGTTTTTCCCGTTGCCGGTGGATTTGCTGTCGTCAGACATTCTAATCAGCGTGAACGCGTCTGAGGTTTAAGTCGCGTCAACGTAACATGCTCGAATTACCGGCGCAACTGATGGCTCGGCCGCGGAGCGCCTGTGATTTCACGTTACGACAACTCCTTTCAAGCCATCGGTCAATCCTGAAATTGGGATTCGCTCCGATAAATATGGTGGATTCGTATTTGAAGGAGGGGACTGAATCGCGGGGAGTTGCAGATGA
>CAZODO010000149.1:0-10534 GCA_964578605.1 uncultured Verrucomicrobiota bacterium
AAACACCGAAAAACCATGAACTGATCGACGCTCACTTGACAAAACCCATAGCAGGTTAATGCTTCCGAGCCGAATCTCAGAATGACCCGCCGCGTGCGTGTTTTGGCACCGGATTCGACGTGCACCTGGTGTAAACGCATGCTAAACGCACGCTAAACGCACGCTAAACGCACGTTAACCTCATGTTGGCATGAGTTTACCATGAAGTTGTCATGGGTTCAACATGAGCTTTGAGCGTATGCAGCGCCTGTACGGAGCCTGAAATCTGTCGCGGGTCCTCGAAAATACGATGTTACCCCCCCGCCAAGACCCTTACCGGAACAGTTGAAACTCCCAGATCGTCGGGCCGTCGGTGGCTTCGGCAATGTTCAGGCGCGCTCTCTGCGCCGTGACCGATTCGAACTGGACCGATAGCCGCGCGCCCAGGTTCTCCCCGGCATAGCAAGGCTTCCATTGCCCGTCCTGCCACGACTCGATGGCGAACTTCCGAACCCGATTCAGCTCAGGGTAAGCCTGTTTGATTGCCGCTTGGCTGAATGTGACCGGCTTGCCAAAGTCCACTTCGAGCCACGCGGAGCGCGTCCCGGAGTCCGTCGCCCAACGGGTCTCACCATTGCCATCCACGGCTTTGTCCGGACCGAACTCCGGCAGGCCCTGGTGGACGTTCGACGCGGTAGCTCTGGCGCCGGTGGTGAGGGACTTGCGCCCGGGCACGTCGATCGAGCCCAGCGTCAAGGCATCGCGGTCGAGTTCGAGCACGACGACGGTATCCAAAGGGCGCCAGCTGTCTTTCGGGATCGAAACCTCGAGGCCCGCGTCTCTCTGCTGAACGTCAACGCTGCCGCCACCGAGGAGACGCGACTGGACGACTTTCGCAGAGAGCGCCGGCAGTTTGAGCGTGCGCTCTGCCCCATCCAGCACATGGAGGTAGATGCGCCGGCCTTTGCGGGTCGACACGCCATACTCGCCGGGTTTGTAAGGACCGCCCCTTGTGCCGTAAATGCTCTCGCCGTTTTCCGCCAGCCAATGGCCCATGGCCCGTAGCAAGCCGGCTTGTTCCGGCGCAATCTCGCCCGCGGGCGTCGGCCCGACGTTGAGCAGCAGGTTGCCATCGCCGCCCGCGCAGCGGATCAGCATGCCCAGGCACGTCTCGAATGTTTTGACGCCGTCCTCGGCGCCGCCCCAGGCCCACTGGTCCTTGCGCGAGGTGGTCATGCAGGATTCCCACGGACGCTGATCATCGTAGGCGCCGATGTGTTGCTCGGGCGTGTAGTAATCCGCGTCGGGCGAAAGGATCTGGCGATCGCTGCTGCCTTTTGCGAGGTCGAGCCGGTTGTTGATCACCGCTCGCGGCTGGAGTCTTTTGACGATCCCATAGGTGCGCGCCTGGTCATACATCGGATCGCCCCCATCCCAGTCGAACCACACCAGGTCAATCCGACCGTATTGGCTCAGGACCTCGGTCAATTGCCCCTGCATCCGGGCAAGGAACGCCCCGTTGCGCTCGGTCCGGAAGTCGGGGTCGCGCCAATCCATGGGCGAGAAGTACCATCCGATCCGCAGGCCCTGGGCGCGAGTGGCGTCCGCCAGTTCGGCGCAAACGTCGCGCTTGAACGGGGTTGCCGAGATGTTGTAGTCGCTGGTCTTCGAGTGCCAGAGCAGGAAGCCGTCGCAATGCTTCGCCGTTAGCACGATGTATTTCGCGCCGGCGGCTTTGGCCAGGGCAGCCCATTCCGCCGCGTCGAACTTCACTGGGTTGAAATCGCGGTAAAGGTTGTCGTAAACGTCGGCCGCGATCGCGCCGCGGTTCGGGCACTGGGGATTGGTATTGGCGCGCGACCAACTGATCTCGGTGCCCTTGAGACTGACCGGCCCCCAATGGACGAACATGCCGAACCGTCCCTCGGCCCACCATTGGAGGCGGTCCGGATACGGGCGGGGCGGGGCGGCTGCGACCGGTTCCGCAGCGTGAATCGCGAGTTGGGCGAAAAGGACGACGGGGAGAGTTGAAGAGATCCAGTTCATAGACTTTGGTGCCCGTCCGAACGCAGCGTTTAGCCGGCCCGGAGTTTGCCGCGATTATAGGAGCTGCGGCTGAAGAATCCATGATCTTTCGTGATCAGGGTGCGCCGCCGCTTGACAACGGTGAAGAGATTGCGGCGTCGTGAAAGAGCTTCCCCGGAAGCTGCGGTTGGCGCAAGGTGATGGCCAAAATCAACAAGCAAGCAACGGGCATCATTCCGCGTATGAAACGCCGCCAATTCCTTCGCCTCTCCATGGCCGTCGGGGCCGTGCCTGCCTTCCTTTTCTCCCGGTCCCAACCGGCGCTCGCACAGAAGCACCCGCCGCCGGAGGGCGAGCAATTGACCCATTACCAATTGGGGCCGCAGATCTGGCTGCGCTGGGATAACGCGCCGCTAACGTGCTACCGGGCCCAGCCGAAGCATAAGTACCCCTACTTCTACCCGTTGAGCGGACCGGTTTCCGGGCTGTCGCTGACGTCGGAAACGGCTTTGCCCTGGCCGCATCATCGGTCGCTCTACTTTGCGTGTGATCGCGTCAATGGCGGCAATTACTGGCAGGAAGATCTCGAGCGCGGCCAGATCATCTCGAGCGGCCCGCGCGTGTCCGAGAGCACCAAGACCTCCGCCGTGATCGTGGACCAGTGCGAATGGGCCGTCCCGGGACAACCGGTCCAGATGAAAGACCAGCGCAAGTTCACGGTGTCCGTCCCCGGCCCCCGCTTGCGCCTGATCGACGCGGAGATCGATTGGATCGCGGAAGCGGACGTGACTGTGCAAAAGACCAACCACGCCCTTTATTCGATCCGTGCCGCCACCGACATTTCCCCGTGGGGCGGCGGGACCCTGGTCTCGAGCGAAGGACCGCGTGGGGAGAAAGACACCTTTGGCAAACCCGCGCGCTGGTGCGCGTTCTTTGGGAAGCGTGGGCCGGAGAAGAGCGGGCTCGTGGAAGGAATTGCCCTGATGGATCACCCCTCGAATCCGTGGGCGCCTTGCCCTTGGTTCACGCGCGATTACGGCTTCATTTCGCCGATGCCGTTTCAATGGATCGAGGCGCCGTGGAAACTCGCGGCGGGGATGTCGGTGCGCCTGAAATACCGGGTGGTCCTGTTCGCGGGAGAACCGCGGGAAGCCGGAATTGAAGAGCTTTATCGCAGCTGGGCTTGAAGCGAGGCAAAGAACGGCATCGCCCGGTGTTCGAATCAAACCTCTCCGCGTTTGCCTAGGGCGAGGCCGAACTCTATAATCCGCCTGGTTGTGTTCTGGAGAAAGCGAAACAGAGGGGACCACAGGTATTACCTGCTCCCCGGAATGGGGCGCTCGAACCGCCGCAAGCGGAAGCAGTACTTTCGCTCCGCGTTGGTGGTGGGGGTCGTTGTGTCGCTGATTCTATGTTCGCTGCTGTACTACTTTAGCCGGCCCCACCTTTGAGAGAATGGAACCTGGGTGGGATCGGAAATCCGGCATTGTGCAATCTGAAAGGGCCGGGCGAGCCGCCCGGCCTTGCCTATCCGAGCGCCTGGAGCGAGGCTTGCACCTGCTCGTGCTTGGCTTGCCAGTCTGCCAGCCGCTTCTGGTGCTCTTCCAGCACGGCGGGCGGCACCTTTTGGACGAAGTTCGGGTTCGCGAGCTTTTGCTGAACCTTTTGGATTTCCGCGGCGATTCTGGCCAGTTCTTTGGTCAAGCGGGCCTTTTCCGCGCCAACGTCGATGAGTCCCTCCAACGGCAGATGAAGTTCGCCCAGCACCGAATGCACCACCGGCGTGCCTTTGGCCGGTTCGAATCCCGCGTTCACCTCGAGCGCTTCGGCATTCAGCAGCACCTTGAGCACGTCCGCTTCGTATTCCGGGAAGGGCGGGTTGGCGGGTTTGAAGACGAACTTCACCTTCTTGCTTGAGGGGATATTGGCTTCGCGCCGGAGATTGCGTGCTTGCGTGACGAGGTCATATTTGGCGTTCACGAAACGCTCGCCGCTTTCGTCCAGGCCATAATGCTCCTTGAATTCCGGTCCGAGCGCCTTAGGCCAACGCGCCAACATAATGGAATCACCGCCCTGGTCCGCGGGCAGGTCTTTGTTGAAGCCGAGCCCGTGCCATAATTCCTCCGTGATAAACGGGAGGAACGGATGGAAGAGCCGCAGCGTGTTCGACAGGACGAAATCCGTTACGGCGAGGCTGTTCGCCTTCTGGGCCGCATTGCCGCCGGCGCCGGCTTTGCTGGCCTCGAGGAACCAATCGCAGAACTCGCTCCAGAAGAACCGGTAAAGGGCCTGCGCCGCCTCGTTGAACTTGTAGCCCTTGAGCGCGCCTGTGATCTCGCTAATGGCGGCGTCGAGACGCAGAAGAATCCATTTCTGATCGCTGGTCAGCAGGCGAGCATCGATTTCGCCTTCGCTATCGCCGCTTTGCAGCTGGCGGAACCGGCAGGCGTTCCAAAGCTTGTTGCAGAAGTTGCGTCCCAGCTCGACATCCTTCTCGTCGAAGAGGACGTCCTGGCCCAGAGGCGCGCTGCGCATGGTGCCGAACCGGAGGGCGTCGGCGCTGTATTTGGCGATCAACTCCAGCGGATCGGGCGAATTGCCAAGCGTCTTGGACATCTTCCGCCCCTGTTTGTCGCGGATGATCCCGGTGAAATAGACATTGCGGAAGGGCCTCTCGCCCATGAACTCGTATCCGGCCATGATCATGCGGGCGACCCAGAAGAAGAGGATATCCGGGCCCGTCACCAGGTCGGTGGTGGGATAGAACGCATGAAGCGCCGGCGTCTTTTCGGGCCAACCCATCGTCGCGAACGGCCAGAGCCAGGAGCTGAACCAGGTATCCAGCACGTCGGGATCCTGCGTCCAATTCTCCGGATCCGGCGGCGGCTCCATGTCGCACCAAATGTCCGCACTCTCTTTGCCGCTGCCGCCCTTGCGGTACCAGACCGGGATGCGGTGTCCCCACCAAAGCTGGCGGCTGATGCACCAGTCCTGGATATGACCCATCCAATGGTCGTAAACCTTGGCCCAGCGTTGCGGATGAAAGCGCAGCGCATTCGCCGTCGCATCGGCGGACGGCGCGGCGCCATTCCGTTCGACAGCGGCCGCCGGGACATCCTCGGCGGCTTCGCCCGCTCCTTCGCGCTGCTCGACGCACCTTCGAGCTTTGTCCACGCTTGGGTATTGAAGGAACCATTGCTCGCTCAAGCGCGGCTCGATCGGAACATGGGCGCGCTGGCTGAATCCGACCTTGTTCTCGTAAGGCTCTTCTTTGACGAAAGCGCCGGCGGCCTTGAGTTGCTCGACCGCGGCGGTTCGCGCTTCAAATCGCTCCAGACCACTCAACTTGACCCCAGCCAAATCGTTCATCACGCCGTTGGGCGTCATGATATCGACCGCCGGCAGCCCATGCCGTTGCCCGATCTCGAAGTCCACTTTGTCATGCGCCGGCGTCACCTTGAGGACTCCGGTCCCAAATTCCGGATCGATCAATTCATCCGCCACGATTGGGATGAGTTTCTTTTCCCGGGGCAATTCCGGCGGGAGGGGGCGAACGGCATGCTTGCCAATCAACCCCGCGTAGCGGGGGTCCTTGGGACTGACCGCAATGCCGGTATCGCCCGGGATCGTTTCCGGCCGAGTCGTCGCGATGGTCACGAAGGTCCCCGGTTGCTCGGCCACTTCGACTTGGAAGTAATAAAGCGCGCCCTTTTGCGGCACCATTTCCACCTCTTCATCCGAGAGGGCGGTCAGGGTGGCCGGACACCAATTCACCATGCGGTTCCCGCGGTAGATAAGCCCTTTGCGATAAAGGTCGACGAAGACCTTTTGCACGCAGCGGGAGTATTCGGGGTCCATGGTGAACCGTTCGCGCGACCAGTCGCACGAACAGCCCAGCTTCATCAATTGCTGAATAATAATGCCGCCATGCTTCTCTTTCCATTGCCAGACGCGCTCGAGGAACTTCTCACGCCCAAGCTCATGCTTGGTGAGCTTCTGTTTTCGGAGGTCCTTCTCGACCATCACCTGGGTGGCGATGCCCGCATGGTCCGTCCCCGGCAGCCAGAGCACTTCGTGGCCGTCCATGCGCGCTTTGCGGGCCAGGACATCCTGGATCGTGTTATTGAGCACGTGCCCCATATGGAGCACGCCGGTGACGTTCGGCGGTGGAATGACGATGGAGTACGCGGGGCGCTTCGGGCTCACCCGCGCCGGGTTGGCGGCAAAGTACTTCCGGCCGAGCCAATATTGGTACCATTTGGCTTCGACCGCTTGGGGTTCGTAAACTTTAGGGATTTCGGACATGGCAACGTTCCAGTCAGTTCCAGTGGGGGTGGCGCGGCGAAGGTTATTTCCTCGTCAGCGCGAATTCCACGCTATCGACGAGCGCCTGCAAGCTGGCTTCGATAATATTCCCGCTGACGCCCACCGTGCCCCATTCGCCCTTGCCATCGCTCGTCTCGATGAGGACCCGGGTTTTGGAAGCCGTGCCGGTCGCGGAGTCCAAGATGCGCACCTTGTAATCCGTGAGCCGCACTTTTTCGAGCTGCGGATAAAACTTGATCAACGCGGTGCGCAAGGCCGAATCGAGCGCGTTCACCGGGCCATCGCCCTCGGCCACCGTATGGGCGCGCTTCTCGCCAACGTGGACCTTGATCGTGGCCTCGCAGACCGAAAGCGCGGAGTCACGGCGCATCGAGACGTGGTAGGCGTCCACTTTGAACGGGGGCGGCTCCTGCTTCAGCGTCTTGCGGATCAAGAGCGCCAGCGACGCTTCGGCTGCTTCGAATTCGCACCCTTCATGCTCCAATTCTTTGACGCGGGCCAGGATTCGCTTGAGCTCCGGGGTGTCGTTCCCGAGTGGGTAGCCCAGTTCCTGGGCCTTCATGACAATGTTGCTTCGGCCCGCCAGGTCGCTGATCAGCACGCGCCGGGTGTTCCCCACCAACCCGGGGTCGATATGCTCATAGCTCCGGATCAGTTTCTGCACGGCATTGACATGCGTGCCGCCTTTGTGGGCAAACGCCGCTGACCCAACCCACGGCTGGCGGGGGTCATGACGGATATTGGCGATTTCATCGACGAACTGGGACAACTCCTTCAACTTCGCCAACCCCGCCTCCGGCAGGCATTTCTTCCGCATTTTCAGCGCCAGCGCGGGGATCACGCTGGTTAAGTTGCAGTTGCCTGTCCGTTCGCCGTAGCCATTGATCGTGCCCTGGACCTGCACCGCTCCCGCTTCGACCGCAGCCAGCGCGTTGGCCACCCCGAGGCCGATGTCGTTATGGGTATGGATGCCCAGCGGCCCTTTGAGCTTGCGCCTCGCGGCCTCCATCACCTCGCGGATCTCCCCCGGAAGGCAACCGCCATTGGTGTCGCAAAGCACGACCATGGCCGCCCCGGCCTTTTCCGCCGCCTCGAAGGCCGCCAGCGCATAGTCCGGATCGTCTTTGAACCCGTCAAAAGCGTGCTCGGCATCGTAAACAACCAAACGGTCGTGGGCGCGAAGGCACCGGACGGTATCGGCGATCATCGCGAGGTTTTCAGCCGGCGTCGTGCTGAGGACCTCTTTGACATGCAGCATCCAGGTCTTGCCGTAAATCGTGATGACCGGTGTTTCGGCTTCGAGCAACAGCCGGACCTGGTCATCCTTCTCCACCGCGACGTTTTTGCGCCGGGTCGAACCAAACGCCGCCAACCGGGCGTTCTTAAAGGTCCGCCGTTTCGCTTGCGCGAAGAATTCGATGTCTTTGGGGTTCGAACCGGGCCAGCCGCCTTCAATGTAATGAATCCCGAACGCATCCAGCTTTTCGGCAACGCGCAGTTTGTCGGCCACCGAAAAATTGATCCCTTCACCTTGGCTACCGTCGCGCAAGGTGGTGTCATAAAGCTCGACTTCAGGTTTCATCGAAATTTCCGCCAGAAAACGGAACGTGACTTTTACGCGAGCCTGAGCGGAATGCAAAGCGAAACGCTACCGGAACCGCCCTGATGCCGCCCTTAATTCAGTCCAAACGCAGGCTAAACACACGCTAAACGCACGCTAACCGCACGTCGACATGCGTTTAGCGTGAGTGTGACATGAGTTTCAGGTGCTTTTAGAACGTATCCGCCCCTCCGGAACTGCGCCAGTTCAGGCTCGGTTCAGTGGGTCCAGAGCCTTTTCTTCACCCAATTGTCACTTGCCCGGCACGGAACTGTGACATCCCTAGGCCAAAGTCCCTTTCGTAAAACAAAAGGAACGGTTTATGAATCAGCTGAAATCCCATTGGCCCGGGTTGCCCGAGGTTCCCGGAGATTTGAGAACCTGGGTGCAGGAACCCGCGCTTGTGCCGATGGTCTTCGCCGCCGTGCAGGAGATCCAAAACCCGGACGCGGGTCGGAAGCACGGCCCTTTGCCGGCAGGATTGCCCCGCGTTCTCCTCACCACCCTGACCTATGCTTACGGCGTCGGCATTCTGGCCTCAGACGAAATCGAACTGCGGACCCGAACGGAGGCGCAATTCCGCTATCTTTCTGCCCGCATGTTCCTGTCTGCCCAGCAACTGCGGCGATTCCGCCGCGATCATCGCCCCTGGGTGCACCTGAGCCTCGGACGCCTGATGCAGCGGACCTGGGAGGCGCGCTTTTGCGGGTTGGAGACCTGGGGAGACTTTGGAGGGCCGGACCTGGAGGCTTTCTTTGCCAGAGCGGCCGACGAGAGGATCCATTCGGCGGTGCTCATGGACAGCATGGCGATGGATATCTGAGGAGGGGGTAAAGCCGGCTGCCAACCGGGGCTCCCACCCGGAAAGAACCAAGTGTCTAGCCCTGCTGGGCGGCTGTTCATGGCGGTTTGTCACACAATTGTAACAATCTCGTCACCTGTTTGTCACATTAACCGCTCAACCTGACGGCCTGGGGGAGAATGGGAGATCGGAATTGGCATCCGGTCGCCCGGACGCAACAGTCTCCCCCAACCCGAAGCGCATGACGCTTATTCTAACGGTCGTCGTGGTGGCGCTGGTGTTCGAGTATATCAATGGCTTTCATGATACCGCGAACTCCATCGCGACTGTCGTTTCGACAAAAGTCCTGACCCCGCGCCAGGCGGTGATGCTGGCCGCGAGCACGAACCTGATCGGGGCGCTCTGGGGAACGGCGGTGGCCAAGACGATCGCTTCGGGCCTTGTTGACACGAAGGTCTTTGCCCTGACAAACGAGATCCTGCTATGCGCGTTGGCGGGGGCGATCATCTGGAATTTGATCACGTGGTACTGGGGCATCCCGTCCAGCTCGAGCCACGCTCTGATTGGCGGCCTTTGCGGGGCGGCGCTGGCGGCGTCACACAACAATTGGAACGTGATCATCTGGTCACAGCCGGCCGCCGATCATTGGTATCATGGCAAGGGATTGTTGTGGAAGGTTATCGTGCCGATGGTCAGTTCTCCCTTTTGCGGCCTGATCCTGGGGTTCCTGGTGATGGCCGCGCTTTACCTGACGCTTTACCGGCTGCGGCCGCAAGTGATCAATAACACGTTCGGCAAACTGCAAATGCTGAGCGCCGCCGCCATGGGATTCATGCATGGCACAAACGATGCCCAAAAGACAATGGGGATGATCGCGCTGGCCCTCGTCGCGGCCACCAAGGCGGGCACGTTCGAGAACCTGCCGAACTGGCTTCACTTCCTTTATACACCTGAACCAACGAAAGGGAGCGACCTGGAGATTGCCGTCTGGATCAAGGTCTCCTGCGCGCTGACCATGGCTGCCGGAACGGCGGCGGGCGGGTGGCGGATCATTCGCACGCTCGGCCACCGAATGGTGAAGCTGCACCCGATCAATGGATTCGCCGCGGAAACCAGCTCCGCCGCGGTGATCTTTGCGGCGACGCACTTGGGCATCCCGGTGTCGACCACCCACAACATCTCCGCGGCGATTATGGGCGTGGGCGCCGCCAAGAGGCTTAGCGCGGTCAGTTGGGTGGTGGTGGAACGAATGGCGTGGGCTTGGGTGCTGACCATCCCGGTGGCGGGCGGGGTTGCCTACGGCCTGGTTCGCTTGCTGTTGCAGTAAGGAGGTTGCCTGAGCGCCGCCAACTTCCCCCGTATATCCGCTCGCATCAATCCTTGGTGAGGGGCAGGAAGCGTCCCAATGGCCGCTGGGTCCGGGGACGCCGCGTTGATGACCCGGTGATCACCCGTGGATCACCCGTTCCCGAACGGGTCATCTACGGGTGAACTACGGGTGAACTACGGGTGAACCCCGGCCGGAGGGCCGTTGCCGCCTGAACCCGCCAATACCGCGGAGCTGGAGCGCGTCCTCGTGTCGATCCGCGCCGAAAAGGGGCGGGTTAATCGAGCGGGGAAACGCGCGCTGGAACCCGGAACGGCGCCGTTGTCGGAACTGCCATGGACTTCTTGCCAATTCGGAGCGCCGGTTTGCAGCCGGCTTTACAAAGAGGAGTACGACTCGTTCGAGGTGTATTGCCGTGAGAAATGGCAGTACGGTCGACGGCACGTTTACCAGTTGATCTCTGCAGCAGAGCTGT
>CAZODO010000150.1:0-10497 GCA_964578605.1 uncultured Verrucomicrobiota bacterium
GACTTGAGGGACTTTCACCCTCGGATGCACCTGGCTTCCCGAAGCGCACCGTAAAGTGGTTGTCTTCCGCAAAGAAATCCACCCTCCCATCCTGGTTGATGTCCGCCGTGCCCACCACCCACCACGAACCGCCCAGTGTACTCGGTGTAAATCCAGTTTCCGAAACAGTGGTCCCGTTCATAGACCAGGCTTTCAGCGTGGTATCCAGTGCCTCAAAAAAGATGTCCGCCTTCCCGTTGAGATCGAAGTCCGCCCGGTTGAAATCAGGGACGGTGGTAAACCGCAAGTCGCCACTATCATAGTTAACCTTTGCTTGAGGCCCGAGGCCACGCTTGTAAAACCCAGCCCAGACTTCCTTCGTGACCGTCGTCGCGTCAGGTTCCAGAGCCGCCTTCGAAAGAATGCTATCCCTCGAGCACAAGATGGTGGGATTTGGAGACCCGCTCCTCATCCCTTCCATCACCAGCCGGAGAACCGTCGTCTGCCCTCCATTGATCCCACTGTATCCCAGCTCCCTGATCAGGTTGGCGCGGACATCCCACAATGCCGAACACCAGATCTCACCAGCGCTATGCTCCTCGTTCGAAGAAGAATACGGATCAAACCCGTCGGGAAACAACAGTGGGTCAGGCGGCAGATAGCCCCGATGAAAAGGACTGACCGGAATAGGGAACCGGTGCGCGGTCTTGTGATTGACCCTGTTCAATTTGTCCAAGTCGAGCAGGGTCTTGGGGTTCTTGGTCATGTCGGTCGAATAAGGAAAGTCGCGCAGGCCAAAGTAGTAATTATCTGTCAGTGGATCTTGGAGATCGCTGGTCCCTTGCCAGCGATAGGCAGAGTAGGCGGCGTAGGGGTACGTTCCATCGAGAACTTCCGCGGCGCCCGTTGCCGGGGCGAGCAGCGCCAAGGACATAAAGTCGGCCCAGCCCTCCGTAAGAATTCTGCTCTCCTGGGCCGTGATTCCCGCGCCCTGGCCTCCTCCTGGCCGGCGATAGACAAGCCCGTGCGTGTATTCGTGAGCCAGAGTGACCGCGTCAAAAGCCCCCTCGCGACGCGGCACGGGGCCATTGGGCGCCGACCAGATGAAAAGACGAAGACGCGCGCTAGTGCCGTCGGCAGTATTCTCCATGGAGCCCCCATTCCTATAGCCGAGGTCCGATCCAGTCTGCACCGAAAGCCGAACTGGATCGATACCTTGAAAATTCTTCCCGCTCACCGGATCTTCGGTAAAACCAAGATCATAGAGCTTGTCATGGATCCAATTGGCCCAGTAGAACCCGTTCACCACGGCTGCGTAGCGGTTGTTGAACATCGGATCTAACGAATCGACGTAAGTGGGATCAAGGGTAGGGTCTGACCGGTAGTAGAATACCCGAAATGGCGATCCTGGAGGACGGTTCGAGGAAGAAGGTATCGGCGGGTCCAGGAGATCGGATGGGTTCAAGTAAGCGTCCACATTGTTCCCGCGCGTGCGATTATCGCCATCGGCAATCCACCCGTTCGGAGAACCATTTGCGGAAACAACCGTGAAATTGCTCAGCTCTGTCTGGCTAACGTAATCAGGTTCGGGAGTCAAAAGGTTCGTGGGTTGGTTGGGGTTTTGGTCCGTCGCGTATCCCGGCAAGAAGGGAGTCGGACTTTCGCCCGTGTACACCTTATAGCTGGCGGCCTGTAAATGGCTCGTCAAGCAATGCCGTAACTGCACCTCTCCTGTCTCAGCATCGACAAGCACCCGGAAACGATCCCCTTCTGCGGTTCGCACCAGGACGACGTCCCAGCAAAGGCGGGCATGGTCAGGGGCAATTGGTAGCCAGACCATCCTTGCTTCCGCTCCGCCGTTCAACGCTGGTGACTCAAACTTCACGACCGCAGACACCAGCTCAGGTTGGCCACGGATGCTTGTAACCAATTCACCAACCGCTAAGGCGTCACCGAGGTCGGCCGCGGCGAGGACCACGGCCGCTGTGGGGGAAACCGGAGGTTCTCGGTAAAGGGTCATACGATCCGCACTCGTCTTTCGCGAATCCCGCTCAAGATCCGGAGTAAACAAGCTGGACAGGTCAAGCAGATCGCCCTGTCTCGACAGGATCGCAGTAAGCAGCCCCTGGAAAACGGGGATGCCGTCCAACTCCTGTTGCCATCTTACCGTCCGCACTTGATAAGGGCCGCCCGCGCCATCGTCCAGAAGCCGGGCTGTTCTCAACACCTCAGAGCCAAATCCGAAGAGATCCCTGTTCTCGTCAAGGAAGTCTCTGACGATTCCTTGGCCGTCGTCAGAATTTCTGAAGGCTGGCTTTGGAATACCGGCGCCACGGGTGTAGACTGCCGTTGCACGGCCGGGGAGAGGGCTGAGTTCGACGCTGACGTCAGGCGCTCGGGCTCTCAGCCGTTGCGCGGACTCGAGCTGGGCGATAGTCGGTTTCGCTGCGACGACCAATTGCCGCTTGTCAACGTCGGGGAGATGACTCTCGACATTGATTTGAGCTGCGCACGGGGGCTGCAAAGCGGCGATGCACAGGGAGCAGAGGGGAAAAAAGAGATGCTTTGGAGATCTGATCATTTGACACCTCAGAGTGAGGTGACCTAATTTGAACAAAAGTCGGTTGTCAAGCATTTTTTGAAAGTATTCACACTGCATGGCGCGCACCGCCGCTGGAAGGAGAGTTCGGTTATGAGAGAGATCAAGCGCATCTTTGTTTTGGCTGCGTTCCTCACAGGGACGTATTTTGGCAGTTTGGGAATGGCCGCTCCAGGTGATGAATATTGGGACCGGCGAATCGGCAGCCCGGGAATTAACGGCGAAGTGAGGGCCATCGCTGTGCATCTCGGCGAGGTGTACGTCACGGGTGAGTTCACGTCCGCCGGTGGAGTGGCGGCCACGAACATTGCGCGTTGGGATGGCGGGAATTGGTCGGAAGTGGGCGGGGGGCTCTTGGGTCGCACGCCGTCCTACGGATGGAGCCTCCAGAGCCTCGGGCAGGACCTCTATGTGGGCGGATTGTTTGCCCAGGCGGGAGGTGTGATCGCCAGCAATATTGCCCGATGGGACGGAGAGAGGTGGCACGCGTTGGGGAACGGCGTCAATTCACTGGTCTTCGCCTTGGCCAGCGACGGCACGAACGTCTATGCCGGAGGACATTTCACTGCGGCTGGAGAGGTCGCCGCCAACAAAATTGCGAAGTGGGATGGTCATCGATGGGCTCCTCTTGGAGGAGGGGTATCGTTCCCGGAATTCCGACCTGTGGTGGGGGCTCTTTCTTATTCAGCTCCGTATCTCTACGTCGGCGGCGAGTTCCGGAGCGCGGGCGGGGTTGCGGCCGACAACATCGCCCGCTGGAACGGAGAAGCGTGGTCGAGCATGGGTGGCGGCGTTGACGGGCCGGTCGACGCCATTGCTGCGGTGGGCGGCTCCATTTATGTTGTCGGCGATTTCCGGCACGGGGATGGTGTCTTCTCGAGAAACATCATCGAATGGGACGGGGAACGTTGGCGGTCTCTCGCTGGCGGGCTTCAGGAAATCAACCCTTATCCGCTTTACGCCGTTGCAGCCGACGAGGAGAACAACATCTACGTGGCGGGAGGTCCCCAGAACATCGGTGGCGTGAGTGTCAATGGCGTTGCCCGATGGGATGGAACGACATGGCACCCTCTGGGCAGCGGCGTCGACAGTGCAGGCGCCCTGGCGCCAACCCGAAGCGAGTTGATTGTAGGGGGCACGACAACAACAGCTGGCGGCCAGCCAGTGCGTGAAATAGTCATGTGGCAATTCCCGCGCAAGCTTAAAACACGGTTCCGCAACTCGGCTCTTGAGGTCTCCTGGCCGGCGGCGGACACCAATTTCATCCTGGAAGCGTCCGGCGCCGTACCCTCAGCGAACTGGTCGGCCGTGGAATCCGCGCCGGCATTGGTTCAGGGGCGGTTGACGGTGACCAACCGGGTCGGTTCCAGCAACCGGTTCTTCCGGCTGCGAGAGAAGACAGCGCCCTAACCACCGTACCGTGCATCGGTCGAATCCACTGATCCGCCTTGGTTCTGCGGCCAGAGCGCACGCCAACAGGCCCGGTCCTTCCAGCCGGATTTTCTGCAAGGAATCACGCAGAATAGGGCCCGCGCCACCGATTCCAGAATGGCCAATCGGACGGTTCCAAACGGTTGCGTCCCATTTGGGGGAATCGTGCAGGTTTAGGGCATGGCATCCTCCCAGGGTATCTCACTGGCTGGCGCCAGCCCCCAGCTTCCTGCCGGCGCACAAACTCTGGATCCTTCCGCAGTTCGGCTTCAAAAACCCTCGGGAGAGAGTGCAGAGCGTGGCCTTCTGCTCGGCTTCCACAAACGCCGGGTCTTTCCTGCGCTGAAGTCATATCAACACTCGCTTCCAGGATTAGTCAATAGAATCTAATTCGCGGAAAACTCCGACCAGAGCTAATCTAGATCTCTAGGATGACAACGAAGCCGCCGAAGAACCGCGCGTCAACTTGGATTGCGATCACACTGTCGTTAGGAGCTTGCTCCGGCTGCATCGCGAAGGGCAGGAATACTGGGATCGTGGCTTCGGCGAACCAGGCGTTTCTCGCGGGGCCGTCCAGTCGATGTGCTGGTTTGAGAACAAGCTCATCATCGGTGGGTCTTTCTCAGAAGTTGGTGGAGTTCAGGCGACGAACGTGGCCAGGTGGCTGGATCTGCAATCCGAGGGATTGCCCAGTGGGACGGCACCCTGTGGAGAGGAGTTGGGGAGATGCCTGAGGCGGGGTCCAATCCCGTCGTCTGGGCCCTGAATGCCTCGGAACATGGGTTGATCATTGGCGGCGCATTCCATGAGATTGGCGGTATAGCGGCAACAAATATCGCACAATGGACCGGCCAGGAGTGGCGGCCTTTGGGCGGCGGACGACATTGGTAGCCGCTTTGCCGCCCGCAGTCGTGAAACTGCCGCCAACAAGCAAGCCGTTTTCAACCACCTCGATGGCTGAGACGAAGGCCGTGCCCTGACTGTGACCGAGCCCGGTTCCGACCGCATCAATCTATCTCTCACGGACGAACTCCGCGAATTCATTGACCGCAATTGCGGTGACGGGACGCTATTTGCCACCCCCAGCGAATTTCTGCGCGACCTGCTCCGTGAGAAGAAGGAGCGCATGGAAGCTGCTGAAATGCGGGATGCCATTCTGGAAGGCTGCGCCGATCTTATCCAAGGACGCGTCATCGACTTCAAGGGCGACCTGCGCGCGACTCTTCGAGAGGCCCAGCGTCGTGAGAAACAGGGTTGGAAATAATGGCTTACCTTGGGATTTCCCGCCGCGCTGCACGCGACATTGAGGAGATTCGCAGCTTCTCAGTGGAGCCTTGGGGGAACAGAGTGGCAGAAGAATATCTTGACCATATCGAAGAGGCTCTCCAGCGGCTGCGGGAAGATCCGACTCTGCTCCGCACTAAACCGGAGTTTTCGCGGCATTTCCCTTTCCTCCGCATGCGTCGGCACTACTTGGTTTGCGCTCTGGTGGAAGACAATGTTTACCTGCTGACCGTAAAACACGGCAGCCTGGACCTCCCAAATCGACTGGCGGAGTTGGAACCTGCCCTGCTGGAGGAAACTGACCTGCTCCACAAGACTTTTCTGGCCAAGATCAGAAACCCGCGCGCTGGCTCCGCCAGATGACCGGCGTTTGGACGGATGTTGGGGCAGAGACTAAGGCGTGGGAAGCGCCCTTTGGGACACGGCGGTTTCGACGCGGCGGTAAGTCACCTCCAGGTGCGGGAAAACGGAGCGCGAACGTTCCACGTATCCGCCAGCTTTTGCCTGTTGGCACACGGCCCAGGCTTCCTTCACCTGGCCTCTGCGCCAGAGGCTCTCCGCCATTCGGTAAAGGACCGCGTAAGGCGCTTCCGCATCCTTGGAAAAGTCCACCGGACCGGCCTTGGAGACGTCCGGGTCAAAGGCGGCTTCGCCCAACTCAATGCAGCGGGCGTCGTCGCCGTGGTCCCAGGCGATTTCCGCAAGGCGGAGCCGGGAGATCCGGACTTGCGATGGGTCCGTCTCGATCAAACGGTTGAGCGCCCGCTGAACGTTGGTTGCCGACGGAACGTAGAAGGCGGAGCGCTGGGCCCGGTAGGCTTCCATGAGATCGGAGGCATACGTCCGGAGGGGTTCCGGATTGGACGGGGCGTCACGCAAGAGCGTGTCTTGGAACGTGGCGAGCCTTGCGGCCTGAAATTCGGAGACGTGAATCCCATCGGAGGCGGCACTCCAGATATCGAGCGGGAACGCGGGCACATCGGAATCGCCCTGCCAGCGCAAAAGGATGGAACGAAAGATCGCTGCTTCGGGAATGCCATTGGCCTGGTAATCGCGCACGAACGCCCTGAAATCGTCCGGGGTGAGCGGATGCCGCTGGAGATAGGCGCCTAGCAACGTCGAGGGCCGCGGGGAAACGTCTTCGCGGAACCGGCGAATGCCCTGGGCAAGGCGGTTCAAGAAAAAGCCTCGCTGCGCCAGATACTCGAGCCTGGGGAAGTAGTCGCTATGGACGGGGCCGTCGGGCGGGATCACGAAGAGCGTGTTCTGTTGCGCGATCAATTCGCGTGCGAGAAGGGCGGGGAGCGTGAGCAAGTTCACGCGTGCCAGATCCTGGCGCACAGGAAGCTCCTCGAACCGGCGGGTCATAGCCTCAAGATCCACTCTCAGCGGCTGGCGCGCCCCGATCAGGATCAGATCGCCAAGCGACGGTTGCCAAACGCTCGCGTAAGGGAACACGGAAAGAAACGTGCGCAGGACGAGTTCCACCGTCTCGTCTGTGGTTTCGTAAATCTGCACCCATTGCGTTAAGAGGCCATCGGGTTGCAGCCGGTCGGCGCAGCTTTCGTAGTACTCCTGCGTGAACACCGCGGCGACGCCAGCCATCCAGGGGTTGGAAGGTTCGCTGGCGATCAGGTCGTACTTGCGAGTGGTCGTCTTGAGGAACGATTTGGCATCTTCGATTGACAGGTGCAGTTTCGGGTTCGACACAATGTTGTCGTTGAAATCCGCGAAATGCTTCGCGCCTTCCACTACCTCCGGCGAGATCTCGACCGCGTCCAACCGTTCGATGCTGCTGTGCCGCGCGACCGCGCTGCAGGTCATGCCGCTGCCTAAACCGATAACCAGGGCCTCTTTCGCCTGGGGTCGCAGGAGCATGGGGATATGGCCAAACAAAAGCTGGGTAATCATATCCGTGTCGGTCCCGGCATCGGCTTTGCCATTGACCTTAAGCGCCAGCCTGGGAGGCGTGGAGTTGGTAAAACGCAAGACATCGACCGTCGCGCCCGCTCCATCCCGATGAAACAGGATCTCGGCTGCGTGAGCCGTCTCGCGGAACTCCCCGAGTGTCCGGGGCGGATTCCCCATGCGCCACAGGCCCAGCGAGAGTGACCGCTGCCACATCGGATCCAGTTTGGCTCCGACAAACCACACGATGCCTGCCCCAACGACGATCGGAAGGAGCAAGGGCCGCCATTGCCGCCCGCTCGCGCGCGTCCACATGAGAGCCGCAATGCCGATCATGGCGTTCAGGGCGATGCCAACCGCGAAGGTCCGCGCCAGACCGATCTGCGGCATGAGCCAAAGCCCGGTGGTGACAGCTCCGAGCACCGTGCCCAGCGTATTAATGGCAAACACCTTGCCAACCGAACGTCCGGTCCGGGAAAGCTCGACGGTGGCAATGCGGCTGACCAAGGGCAGCGTCATTCCCAGGCAGATCGTGGGGATGAGCATCACCCCGAAACAGATGCTGGCCTGGAGAAACTCATAGATGGGGTAAGCCTCATCTCGCCTTGCCAGAAGTCCCGCCAGCCGCACGAACCAAAACGAGAGATACTGGTAGAAGAACATCGACACAAACAGCGAGAACGCCAGCCCAATCTCGGCCCACGCGAAAGCCGTGAGCGTCCGCCGCAGCCCTTTCCACAGGTAAATAATCCACGCGCCCACGGCGATCCCGGTAATGAACGTTATGAGCATCAGCGAGAACGCGTGCGTGCTCGAGCCCAAGGCTAGCCCGAGCAACCGGGTCCAGGCCACCTCGTACAGCATCGCCACGAACCCGGAAACCCCGATCGCCACCAGCGCCAGGCGCAACTGACCAGGGCTATACTCTTCATCCGCCTGCGCGACGGACGGTCTGGCAGCCGGTTTCGGCGCCACGGCGTCCTTTTCCAAACGAATGCTCAAGACAAGGGCGACAAGCCCCACCGCAAAGTTCAACGCCGCGGCGCCATAAGTGGTCAGCTCCAAGCCGAGCCGTGGAATCCACCAGAAATCCGCGATCAAGCAACCGGCTACCGCCCCGGCGCTGTTGATGGCGTAGAGCGCCGCCACACGCTCGCGCAATTCCGCGAGGGACCGCGTCACGAAGCGGGTCAGCACAGGGAATGTCGCGCCCATCAGCACGGCAGGGGGAAGGACCAGGAGGAAACTAAAGAGGAATTTCAACACCAGGAGCCCGGTGGATCCCGGGTGGAGCGAACGCGCCAGTCGAACGAAGCCGTCATGGCACATATCATAGTAGCCCGGGAAAACCAGCGCACAGACTGCGATCCCAATTTCAAGCCAGGCATACAACGCCAGGGGCTTCTCGCTGCGGTCAGCCCACCCTCCCGAAAGGGCATTGCCCAGCGCCAGCCCCCCCATGAACGCCACCAGCACCGCCACGACAGCGTAGCTCGTGTGGCCGAGAAATAGCGCGAGATACCGGGACCATACCACCTGGTAAATCAGTCCGGCCGCACCGGACGCGAGAAAGCAGGCGGTGACGGCAGCAAACAGCGCGCGGGCATTGCGGATCATGCGGGCGCATGCTACCGGCGGCGCGTCTGCGGGCAACCCCATTTTGGCCGAGCTGGCCGCAACTCAAACATTTCCGGCTGGGGAATACCTTCGTGTTCCCACGCCTAATCGCAATCCTAGCCAAACGGATCTGAAATTCCTTTGGTCCTGCAGGTGCGCGCCAAGGGCGCAGTAAGCCGTCAGCCCAGAGAGAAAGAGAGAGCAAACCAGCGGCGGTCGACGGAGCGACCGTTACGCGAGTAAACCGGCTTTACTCGGTATTTGATCCGGCTTTCAATCGGTATTTGCCGTATCATGTCCGAACCAATTACGAAGCAATTCCGAACGAGATCCGAATGAAATACGAAAGAATGCCGACTGTAAATCCGAAATCCGAAGACCGAAATCGCCGAAAAGATTCGAAACGCCTCCAATTAACGCCCTCAAGGCCGTTTCGGAGCTCGGATTCGGAACTCGGAGTTGAATGAAGACTCTCGTCGCCGACTTCGTCAGCTTCTCATGAACCGGAGAGATTTTCTGCGTCTGAGCATGGGCGCCGCCGGTGGCTTGATCGCGTCTGTGAGCGCGATCGCTTCACCCTCCGTTCCCAAGCCCTGCCCGTCTGGCGCCTGGCACAAGCACGGCGTCGTGCTTAGACCGACGGAGGATTGGGAGGGGGGGACCATTCAGAATTTCACCTGTCCCGCGGAGCCCATCGGGGACAATCGCTGGCGTCTTTGGTATTCCTCCCACGGCAGAAACTTCAAGTTCAACATTGCTTATGCCGAGGGCATTCCCGGCCAGCCGTTCAAGAAGGTTGTTGCCCAATGCATGCCCGGTGATCCCGGGCAGGGCGAGTTTGTCATCGGTCACTTGCCGGCTGGATGGAATCCTGTCCAGGTCGTCCACATGCGCCTCAAGAATGGTCGGCACCGCATTTACTTCTGGGCGCATGGTCCGAGGATTGGCCGCTACCTCGCCGCGGAGAGCGATGATGGCCAACGCTATACCGTTGTTGACCCGCTGCGGCCAGTGCTCTGGCACCCCAGCGACCGGGCTGCCCATGGCGTGCCTTCACCCGATGGGGTGACGCTGCCCTACGGGGCGGTCAGTCGACCCGCCGACGAGCCGCCCGCTGAGTCGCACCTGATCTCCAACGACGCTACGAATGTGTATCAAATCGCCGATGGCACGTTTGAAATGTTTTCCGTCGGCCTTCTCCGCGTGCCCAGCAGCGATCCAGCCTACGTGGCGTCCGACAATGCGCCAGGCTTGTTGCGGGTAATTGACCGCTACACCTCCGCAGACGGTCTGCGTTTCGAAGGCCGCCAGCGGGTGATTCAACGGGATGCGGAGGATCCGGTGGATCAACAGTTCTACTACCTGTCGGTGACCCATACCCCCCAGGGGCGTGTCGGGATGCTCGGTCATTATCGCGTCCAGGCCCAGACCATGGATCTGGAGTGGTGCTTCTCGCCGGACGGTATCACATGGCACCGGCCCCAGCGCAAAGCCTGGTTGCCGCGCGGGGACCAAAGCCAGGTGGATTCGTATGGCATTTACGCCCCGAGCCAAATCGTTCATCACGGTGGGGCATGGCACCTCTTCTATCACGGTGTGAATAGCGCGCATACTGCCTAGTCCTTAGCATAGGCTACACTAGCTGCACAAAAAAAGGAGCGCACTAACGCTCGGTTGTT
>CAZODO010000151.1:0-10178 GCA_964578605.1 uncultured Verrucomicrobiota bacterium
CGCAAATAGTTGGTAATCAAGCCAACCATTTTGAGGTTCATGGGCAGAATGGCTGCCCCATAGGCGTGCAGAGGCGGGCGGATCCTTTCGGAAATGACCGGTTGGCGGTGTTGGGTGCTGAAAATCAGATGAACCAGGACTTTGGAGAGGGATTGTGGCGCAGGGCGATCACCCGGCGGGTGAAGCGCCCAGACCGTGCCTATCCTGTCCAAGCCATTCCCTTCGTTACCTTTGTTGCCTTCTGTGCGAAACAGATCCGCCGTTTTTTGGATAAGAGCTCTGCCCCCGCCTGCGATGGCCGAGGCATTCCGCCTCAATGGCCTAACGATCTCCAGTCTAAGGAGAGCCGTCGTCCACTGAAAACAGAGAAAGATTTCATCCTTCTCCGCCGCGGAATTGCGGGCGGAAAAAAGCCACCGGCCGAACCTTCGGCCGGTGGCGTCATTGTGCGGAGGCGTTGCTCCCTCAACCGGTGCCGGTTATTGTTGCGCGCCCTTCGCGCGAGCTTGCTGGAGCAAGGAGTTCAGGCGCTTGACGAGCCCTTCGTTGCTGGCCGTCTTAGCCGCCTTTTCCAAAGGCTCGATCAGCCGCGGTGCGGCCTGGGCGCTCTGTTCGCCTTTGAGCACTCGATCAGCAATGGCCGCCAATGCGGCGCTGGCTTCTTCCTTCATGCCTGCCTCATCCAGGTAAGGCGCCACCATGCGCGCTGCGCGGGCGGAAGTGCTGGTCCCCAAAGCCGCCAGCAAAAGGCGTTTCTCTTCGTCATCCTTGACGAGCGCGGACGCCTCGCCGCACATGGTCAAGCGTTCGACGGCGGGGATATCGGGATTTGCCGCCAGCCCCAGGTAACCGCGCAACGAAAGCGTCCGATCGGTGGCATCGCTGACGTTCTTCGCCAGTTCCAACAGAGCCGGGGCGGCATCGGCGGTCTTCCAGGATCCCAAAGTCCGGATCGCGGCGCCGTGAACCTCTGCGTTTGAATCATTCACGGCCGCCCGAACTGCGCGAAGCGCGCGGGGTCCGCCCACGCTGCCAAGAACCCGCAGCAAGGTCGCTTTCTGTTTCGGTTGCGCCTGGTCCAGGGCCGCTGCAACGGGCTCGGCGCACGCTTCCGGCTTTTCGTCTTTGGCGCAGAGGGCTGTCAGGGCCTGTTCCGCGGCGTCGAGGTCGTCACCCGAACTGAGCTTGGGAATGAGATCCAACACGGCGGCGACGTTGTCGGGTCCGCCAAGTTCCCCCACTTTGCTCAACGCAAGGGGGCGAAGGGCCGCGTCGGAGCCACCGGCAGCTTTCAGGAGATCGGGCAAACAAGCGCTCATGCGGCGGCGCCCGACCAATTCGATGGCGGCGGCGCGCCGGGCGTTGTCGGAACTGCCGAGCATTTCCTTCACGGCGGCATCGATCGGGCTGCCCTGCAGGCTGGCGAAACTCTCGAGGGCGGCCTGGGAGATTTCCCGATCGTCCGCGCTCAACAGATCGGAGAGGCTGGAAGCCGCGGCGGAGTTGCCTGTTTCCGCCAAGGCTTTGATCGCCGCCACGCGAATGGGTTTGGCCGCATTCTTGGCAGCCGCAGCCAGGGCATTGACGGCCGCAGCATCGCTTCGCTTGCCCAAGGCCAAAATGACAAGGCGCTGCCGATCAGGATCGTCCAGTTGAGACAAGCGTTCGCCGAGCACTTCCGTGGCAGCCCGCCCCGGGATTTCGTAAGTCGACCGGACTGCGGCGGCAAATAGGAGATAATTCTCGTTGCGCAACTGCTCGCGCAGCAGGCCCAGTCCATCAGCCCCCCGGGCGAGGATGGCGCCGCGAAGGGCGCCGGTCCGGATATGGTGGGCGGTTTCGACCTTCCTGAGCTCGTCATAGATGGCCACCGCCCGGGCGCGTTCCTGCCTGGCGTGAAGGCTCTCCGCGCTGCGGAACAAACCCTCACAGACAGCGAGTTGATTCACTCCCGAGGTGCTCCCCACGGCGCGCTGGAGGGCGCTCACGGCGGCAGGACTGGCAATGTTGCCCAGGGCACGGGCCGCGGCCTGCACAACGTCGGCTTCGTCATGAGAAAGCATGCGGGCAAGCGACTCGACCGCCTGCGGGTCTTTCCGGACGCCGATGCTGACGATGACCCCCACCAGGGGGCGGCCCTTGAGCGTGCCGAGCGCCTGCCGGAAAACTTCGTCCACCGCAGGATCCGGGTTTGGCTCCAGCGCATACCGGGCCATATGGCTCAGCTTTTCATCCGGAAGCAAAGCGGCAAGCACAGGAATGGCGTCTTTGCCTCCAAGAACAGCCAGCTGACGGCAGGCGTCCATTTTGGCTTTGAGCGAGGCATCGGGCGATTTCAGCGCGGCGAGCGACTCTTCGGCGGATTGCGCCAGGAGAGGCGTCGGCTGCTGTGCCCGGGCGTTGGGAAAACCAGCGCAGAGCAGCGTGGCGAGAAGGGCGATATTCAGTTTCACAAGTTTCATGGGAGCATTCAGTTCGAGTTCAGGTTGAGGTTAGAGGGTCCAGGGTTCCCGCATCGCCCGGGACCGCAACCGATTGGCTTCCGGGTCGTTGATGAACTCTTCCTTGTCCGGATCATATTTCACGTCGCGCTTGAGCCACATGCAAATGTTGGCCGCGTGAACCGTCGTCATGGAGTGATACATCACCTCCGGATTCGTGACCGTCTGCCGCCTCGATTTCACGCAATCGAAGAAGTTCCGGACGTGGTTCATCGGCCGCTGGGTGCGCGCCATGTAATCGCGAACGATCTTGGAGAAATCCGCGAGCAACGCCGGGGACGAAGCCTCGGGCCTCGAATAGCCGTCCGCCGCCGAAACCCAGCCCTCGGGCCCGTCGAAACGCATGCCACAGGAGCCATGCCAGTACTTGTCGCCGCGCGAGAGGATCATCTTGGCGCCGTTGGCAAACGTGGTGACCATGCCGTCGGCGCTCTCGTTGGGAACGTACTGGTATTCGACAGCGGAGGTATTCAGGGAATTGATCCCGGCCTGGGCCTGCGCGAACGTGTGCGCCCCCCACTCGCCAATGCAACTGGTATGGAAATCATAATAGCCCCGCCACGCGCCACGGGTGTAAGCCGAATTGTACGGCCGCCACGGACACGGGCCCAGCCATTCATCCCAATCCAACTCGTCCTTTGGCGGTTCCGGTTCCGCCGGAAGCCAGTCATGGCGCATCTCCGCAGCGTCCCAGGGTGCGATATGGGCATAGGTCGTGTGCACCTTGCCCAGCCGGCCGTTGAGCGCGCTCTCGATGCAGAAGACGAAATTGGCCTCGCTCAACCGTTGGACGCCGGTCTGGTAAATCCGCCCGTAGCGCTTCGCGGTATCCACCACGCCGCGCCCTTCCGCAATGGTCATGCAGGACGGCTTTTCCGAATAGACATCTTTCCCGGCGCGCATGGCCATGATCGAAGCCAGCGCGTGCCACCGATCTCCCGTGGCGATCAAGAGCGCATCGATATCCGTGCGTGTCGCGAGAAACTCGCGCATATCCCGGTACATCGCGCAGTCGGTGTTGCCATAGCGGTTGTCCACCATTCTCTTGACGGATTCGCGTGAAGCCTTCTTGGCGTCGCAGATCGCCACGAATTGGACATCCGGCTCCGGCAGCATCCAGGAAAGCACGTAGGAGCCGCGTCCTCCCACCCCCATCCCTCCCAGAACGATCCGTTCACTTGGCGGCACCGTCCCATTCCGGCCCAGCACCGAGATGGGCACGATGCTTGGCAGGGTGGCGGCACCCGCCGCGAGGACGGCGCTTTTCAGAAATTGGCGCCGTGTGACCGCTTCGGTGCGCAGCACCCCGGCGGCAGCGGAGCGATCTTGAGTTGCGATGACGGGTGGCGATGGACTCTTGGAGTTGGTCATACTTTCTAATGATTCTGGGCCTGAGTAGGATTGGACCGCCGGGCCAACGCGCTCAACCAAAGGTTCAACGAGCCCGGCTCATGCCGGCCGGGAGATCCCGCCCTGCTCAATTAATCTCTGAACGCGCCTAGTCCTTGCAGAGATTGCGCGCAGAAGCAAGCGCTTTGCGGGGTGCAAAGCGTGGCCCCCCCACCCCGGGGCCGGTCACGGCCGTTTCACCGGCCGCCCACGCGCGCTTGAAAGCCCTGGGCAACTCCAAACCCGAGGAAGCCGCTCGATCATGGCGAAACGGGACGCGAACCGTCGACAAGCGAGCTTCTGGGGAAATCGATGCGCCACGCCCCGCGCAAATCGCCAATCTGAAACCCGACCGCCTCGTCCTGCGGATACAAGCGCCGGACCAACTCGAGTCCGTCGGCGGGGATGTCTTCGCCGGGATGGCCGTGGCACTTCAAACAGAGCGCGTTGGCCAGCACAATGGGGGCAAAGAAGGTCACCGTGTCAGGAACGAGGTTGGTCACGATCGGATGCAGCCTGTTGGTTTGGCTTAACGCGAGTCGATAGCCTTCAAGAACAGCCGATTCCCTCGCGTCGGCTTTGGCCTTCGGGTTCCGTGCCCGATCGGCAACCCGGCGGAGCGTCACCCCGTGACGTTCGGCGATCGAAGCGGTCAGTGGCGAGGCAGCCAGCGAGCAGAACGGCAGTGCATTGGTAACGCCTCCAGACGCAAGCGCGCCCTGCAGATTCGAACTCAGCAGGCTGAACGTCTCCCCGGCGATAGCGCGCCCGCGCTGAATCACTCTTTCCCGAAGCTCAGGCGTGAGGTGAACCGCCCCGACGCCCGTGGAAGCGGCTGTTTCAGTAACGGCTTCGGGCCGCTTGGAACAACCTGTCAAGGCGAGCCCAACGATTTGCGCGAACAGCAACAGCGATTTCATCATAAAGCACCTCGCACGGCAGCAGCCCGTCCTTGACGTATTCCGCCCCATCGAAGATCCCCTCGGCCACGTCCAGCTTCTCGCGCCGCCAGCCCCGTTTTGAAAACGAATCATCGCACGGCACTCGGCCAAGCCGTGAGGTCAACCGCGTTTCGGTGCGCAGCATCTTCAGCAACCGGACGTTCATCAGCGCCGTATATCAGCGCCGTATCAGTGATCCGCCGCACGCTAGCGCCAGCGAGAAAAAGAGGCAATCGCAACTCCATACCGCCGCAGGTGGAGGGTTCTCCCACAACAATGGCCGTTCCTGGAAGGCGTTTGATAAGCCTCGAACCGCGAACGATCGCCGCATCTGTCTGGCACACCGCGAATGGACCCTAAACCACGCGATTCCCGAGATTTCATCAGCCTGCTGGAAACCCGTCCTCCGCCCTCTGTCCTCCGCCCTCCGTCCTCCATCCGGGGTTCACCCGTAGTTCACCCGTAGTTCACCCGTTGATGACCCGTTCGGGAACGGGTGATCAACGGGTGATCAACGGGTGACGACCGTGTTTACAGCGGCAGAGCGTCAGCGGCGCACCATCCGCTTTGGCAGGACGAGTCGCTCCGTCGACCGCCGTTGCTTGCTTCCTCTTCGCCAATTCCCTTCCTGTTTGGCGCCTTCGAGCTTGCAGTTTCAGAAGCGGAAGAAAACCACGGCGCGCGACGGAGCGCGCTGCCCTGCCCATTTCCGAATCCAGGTAGAGCGGGTCGGCCCAGCCCTGCCCCATTTTGGCACACGTGATGCTCTATCAGAATCGAAGAAAAGGGGGGACCGCGCAGCGACCAAGGGGTCGCCGCGAATTCCTCAAAAACGACATGCAAAAAATGAAGCCGAAGCCGGCCGCCAATCCACTGATCCTGCCGTTCTGGGACCCGATTCCTTGCCCGGCTCTAACGCGTGTCCGTGGATGCCGTTTTCCGGGTCGTCCGTGCTTCCAACGCGCGAACTCGAGTCGGAAACCGCTGAATAACAATGTTTTCCAGACCTTCCACAATTGCGGAAGGTTGCGATTTCGATTAAGACAAGGGCCGTGTTTTATCGTGAACAAGCATTACATTACTTCGCCGTTCTTTGTGGCTCGGAATCCGCGCCAAAGGCGCGCAACTCGTCAGCCCAAGACACAGCGAAGCGACGCCCTGGGTCCGATCCCCCCCCCCACGAACCAACCCGCTCTGAAAGAGCAAAACCCGGGGCTGTTGCGATTACGAGTACGAGCAAGATTACGAATATTGTTTAGGTTCCATGGCTTTAGCCGGCAACAATCATGAACACACCCTGCACCACACAAACCGCGCCCGCGCCGGAACCCGCTGCGCTGGCGAACTCACCCACCCAAACCCCAACCATCGAACCGACGAATCACACGCCCGCGGCCGATGACGCTCCCAAAAAGCCGCTCAACACGTCGCCCATCGACGGCGTGCTTGGGGTCGTGGACACACTATCCGACGCCGAGCGCGCGGAGCTCCAGGATAACGAAGCAGTCATTCGGCACGGTTCGCTCACGTTCTTCGAAGTCGGCCTGGCACTGGCGAATATCCGCGACAAACAGCTGTTCAGGGAGGATTTCGATTCGTTCGAAGCTTATTACCAGTCAAAATGGGAGATGCAGCATGCCAAGGTGTACTACCTGATCGCTTCTAAGCCGAAGAGCCTCGCACGAAATCCTGACTCAGAAGGTCGAAGCCCTGCACCGGCTGGTCCAGGCGTGTGTCGCCCGTTGATATCGATAGGTGCATGCCCTGGCGGACGGCCTTCACCACAGAGAACACGGAGGGCACGGAGATTCTAAGAGAGGAAAACCAGCGAACGAAACGCGGAAAACAGAAATGCGTTTCGCCGATTTACTTTCGGCTTTGCCCCCGTGCTCTCCGCGTCCTCCGTGGTGGTCAGGGGGAACCCGCGCAGGAAATCCCAAACCGGCTGCAAGCCGGCGCTCCGTCCCCGCCTCCAACAATCAGTAACCCGATAACCGACAACGAACAGTGTGATCTAACATGTCCCACGCGTGCCTAGAGGCCACTTGTCACTCCACTCCTTGGGCTGACGGCCAAGGCTCATTCGGGCAGGAGCCCGAACCCATCCGGATACTCCTCCGCAGCAAGCCGGACACCGAACCGAACCATTACGGGCACAATTCCAATGCCAATTGTGCCCTTAAACTGTCCGGTATCCCGGCGGAACACTGTCCGAATTCCATCAGAACGGTGTCCGAACTCAGTCGGAACACGGTCCGATTTGCGCCCGGAACCGTGTTCGAAAACCGTCGAAGTACACAGCCTGATGTGCAATCGACTGAAACGTTAGCGGCGGTTACGCCACACGGTTCTTCCGAAGAATCCGCAGCGTGCTTACCCCAAACGGCAGCAACAACAACGCACCAGCAATCATTGTCGTCGGCTCGGGGACGGGGACGAGGAAATCCTGATTTACGCCAGTAATTGCCATTAGGTTAGCAGAAGTCGAGTTAAGATTAGCTAACATATAATCGGCGCGGTCAACTGCACCGGGAGTTCCATCAGTGAATGTCAGGGAATAGCCGCCCATAGCTTCGTCGATCGCTTTCCAGATCGCGATCTGCAATGCTGCTGCATCCACCACGTCTGTGGTGGCCGAAGCAGCATAGGTTCCCCAGAGCAACTGAATTTTCTGTGCTGCAGTGGTACCCATAGGACCGGCCCATGCGTCCGGTGCACCCGCGAGGGAGATGATGGTTGCATTGGCGTCACTTTGCGCTAAGTCACCTATGTCAATGCACATTGTTTGGAACGTTAGACCGCTGTCGATACGGATTTTTTCCCATCCAGCGTAATAGGTGTTGTTGATGCCATTTGCGTCACCAGACCCTGTGATGTGGACAGTGCCAACGGGTGACCCTAGGCCCTCGTAAGTAAGAAGCGCAGCAAAGGCGCTCGATCCAGACGCTAACAGCCCTGCTAAGGCTATTGCTAGACTTAAGTGTTTCATTATTAACCTTTCTTTTCCCTCAACCTTTTCTCTTTTTCTGCTTACTGACCTCCGCCGAGGTTAATTTCTGATTTGACGTCCTAACCAGAGTCCTCAGAGGGCCAGCCACTTTGTTTCCCTTTTGAACCCAAGGAGAATTCACTTTCCACTTATCGAATCTATCGTTTTCCAAATGTTTGGTCTATCTAGTGGTGGGACATCTTGAATCACATTTGGGACATTGGGAGCTGTCGACGACTGACCACTCTGAGCGCGGACGGCGGACTTGGGACAGGCGTCGTTCAAACGAAACGGCCGACCACCTATGAATTTTGCGCTCCTGCAAAGGCCGCTTAACGGCCGGCCCTGTTATCCAAAACCGCAAGCGGAAACCAAGCCGGGTTCAAGCCGGCGCTCCGCCAAGCCGTCCTCCGACCTGACGCTTTCACGTGACTGGGCCAACTTATAGGTCTATGTTGGTGACGATGGTGACCGTGGAAAGAAGTCAAACCGTCCCACTCTCATTGAGGGCGGATGGGACAATACACGTGAGCGATTCCCGCGCGACGCTGGATTTGATTCTCCTCCTCAAATGCGTTCGCGCCGAAGGAGTTGCGTAATCTAAAAATCGCCCGCGTAATCGAACACCCCAACGTAAGCAATGCCGCCGTAATTCCCGAAGTACGAACTGATCGGGCTGATCAACACGCGCATCCCGAACTGATCATCACCGACCGAACTCCGCGTTATGGCCGCTTCGCCGCGCGAGATCCCCGGCAGAAGTCACCTGATCTGCTGAATGCGCCGACACACCTGGAAAAGAGTCGCGAGCCCGGACACAACCCGCCGTCGAAACTCCCAACATCGGCCATGCCCCAAGAATCTTTCGCCATTTCGATCACACTGCCGCTCAGAAGCGGCCGTAACCCACCGCCAGGCCATGTCCCAAAAGTGATCATGCTTGTCCCAGGATTGTACAGACAGGTTGCCCCGGTTCGTGGCATTCTCTTGCTAAATTGGGTTGTAAAGAATCGATTCAAAGCAACAAAGAAATCAGGAAGAAGAGGGAACGCTATGAGGAGACATTGTGAAGTGCTTGGCCTGCTGGGAATTGCAGGGTTATGCTTAGGGAGTAGCACAACTGCCTTCGGAGTCATCGTGGACCTAACGCAGCCTGCAAGCTCGGGCACGGTTAATGGGGCTCTCTTTCAGCAAATCAACCAACAAGCCGCTGGCACCGGCGTATTGAACCCGTTTTTGCGCATCAAAGATAATGCGGGTGCTGTCGCCGGATACAACACAGATGTAAAGAAAGTTCTGCAGAATGATGACGCCTGGACAAAAGACCTGAAGCTCTCCGAGATCGGAGTGGTGAATGGCTACCGCCAATTCGTGCTTGATATCAACCAGCAGAATTCGGACTCCCTGCTATCGCTGAATCAAATCCAAATTTGGATCGGCTCGGCCCCCGCCGGAGGTGATGGCGCCCTTAACGCAGATTATAAATTGTCGGGCCTGAACGGGTTCAACAAGATCTGGGACCTAAACCCGAGTGGGGGTACTGGGAATGGAATCCTCTTAGATTACGCGTTGAACCCTGGTAGCGGTGCTGCAGACATGCTCATGTCTGTTCCGAACTCCCTGTTCGTTGGTGGAGATTACGTAGTGCTTTTCTCACAGTTCGGGACCCCTCCAGGAGCGAATGATAACAATGACGGGTTTGAAGAATGGGCTTCCGCTTCGCCCGTGGTCCCCGAACCTTCCACTTTGATCGCTGGCGCACTCCTGCTCCTGCCATTCGGCGTGAGCGCACTCCGGGTCCTGCGCAAGAAAGCTTAAGCGGCCAATTCCAAATACCGCATTCCACGAAAGCGGGCCGATCACAACGGCCAGCTTTTTTTTGCCCAGATGACGGAGGACGGAAGACGGACCGCCGACTTCGGGGTGGAGCGGTAGAGGGTAAGGTGTTGATTCCCGCGCCAACGGCGCAGCGGTCGCCAGCCCGGGGCAGAGTGAGTCGGACGAACGTCGCCCTGGGTTCCCTATTCCCCAAGAATTACGCGCCCTGAAAGCGGCGTGACTCGGCGGTATGGGGTAGGCGGTAGGCGGTAAGCGTGTTCAGAGGGCAACCGCCCTCCGTCCGCACCCCCGGCCCCCCCCTGCCCGAGATCACCACAGAGAGCACGGAGAACACGGAGGTCCGGAGGGAGGGAAACAGGCCGCAGAAAGAAGAGCAGAAAACGGGGTTCTTTTCAGGTTGAACCTCTCCTCCATGAACTCCGTGTCCTCCGTGGTGGTCGCCCCGCCCGGTCCGCTTCCCCCTTACCTCTTACCTCTTACCGCAGCCCCCCTCCGTGTCCTCCGTGTTCTCCGTGGTGA
>CAZODO010000152.1:0-10041 GCA_964578605.1 uncultured Verrucomicrobiota bacterium
CTCCGCGACTGAGCGGGTGTTTGCTCGACTCTCGGGCACAGTCGGAACCCGTTCCGCACCCTAGGCCGCCTGTTTCGGATAACTAGCGGGCGCACTATCGGCCACGGCCGTGGGGGCGTCAAGCAACCGGCCCTTCGTCCGCCCGTTCCGGCCGGACCAAGCCATGGCCGCCTCAGGATCACGCCGCGCCTTCGAGGGCAGGGACATCCATGGCACGCGGCAACTCGAACCAAAAGGCGCTCCCCTGCTCCGGAAACGAATCCACTCCTACGTGGCCCCCCATCCGTTCAATGCCTTTGCGGACAATCGCGAGGCCGATCCCCGTGCCGGGATAGGCGTCCATTCCGTGCAACCGTTCAAACACCCGAAAGATCCGCGTGTGAAACTCCGGCGCCACCCCGATCCCGTTATCGCAAATCCAAAAGCGGGTCCTCTCTCCGAGCGCCTCCATCTTGATGCGCACACAGGGTTGCACGCCCGGCCCCACAAACTTGATGGCATTCGCCACCAGATTGCCAACCACGTGGACCAGGGTCGTGTGGTGCCCGACGACCGGGTAGAACGGCTCTTCACAAGCAACGGTGGCGCGCGCATCCCCGACCAGAGCCTCCAGTTGTCCCAGGGCTTCGCACACCACCTCCGCCATGTTCACGCGCGACAAATCCAGCGCTCGGTGGGCAATCCGGCTGTAAAGAAGCATGTCCTGGATCAATGCATCCAGCCTTGCGCCCGCTGAAACGATCCGGCGCGCATAATCGCGGCCCGCCGACCCGAGCTCCTCCGCGCAGTCTTCTATCAGGGCCTGAGCAAAACCCTGCATCGACCGCAGCGGCGCGCGCAAATCATGTGATACAGAATAGGCGAAGGCTTCCAGCTCCGCATTGGTCTCCTTAAGCGCGATTTCCGCCTGCTGCCGAACGGTCATCTCCCGCTTCAACTCCGCGTTGGCCGACTCCAATTCGGCCGCCCGGTTCACCAGGGCAACATTGAGACGCTGCACCTGTTGTTCGGCATTCTTTTGGGCAGTCATATCGCGCGCGAAGAGAAAAATGACGGCGTCGGCCGTCACCGACGCGGCTGTCCATTCCATCCACCGATACGTGCCATCTTTGCACAGATAACGTCCTTCCGTGCACGCCATGGTGTCCTTTTCGCGCAGTTGCCCAAGACACTCCCGGAAATGGCCAAGGTCCTCGGAATGGATCAGCTCAAGGATCGACCTTTGAAGAAGTTCCTCTTCGGAATACCCCAGAACACGCTGCCACGAGGGGTTTGCCTGAAGGATTCGCCCCTCCAGATCCGCAACACCCAGCAATTCGACCGACAGATCAAAAAAACGATTGCGGCGCATCACAAGCTCCCGCGAGGGGCTCTCAAGGGTCTCGACCGCGGCGTCAGATCCGCGGGCGCAGGCGGGTTCCGAGTGAATTGCCATGGCCATTCAACATCCTCACTGCCAGAAAACTCTGCGCCCCTCAGTTGGGAACTGTGTCGAGAGCGGTCGAGCGGCTCTGGGACACGCTCGCGCTGACGGCCTGCTCATTACAGCCAGACCTTCCCCACCATCACCGGATCAACTCTCTCTGCAGAGCTTTGGCGATTCTATCGGCTCGCTTATTTCTGCCAATCAGGGCGCCTGATATCGCGAGCCTCAGGGTTTCCCCGAAAAGGAGCCTCAAGTCGGCCAGAACGGCGCTTAACCCTGCGATCATCCCGCTGGATTCCAGTCAGCCGTCCGCGAGGCCAGGGGATGCCGAGGGCCACCCTGCTTGGTCAGGGCCAGCCATGGGAGCTTGAGACTCTCCGCCAGACGCGCAATATCTTCCGCACGCACCGGCTTAACCAAATAGGAATTCGCGCCCAACTCGTACGCCCGATAGAGGTCGAGGCTTCTCTTGGAACCGGTAAGGACAACGACCCGGACATCTTTCAGGCGCGGTTGCCGCCGAACCCAGGTGAGAACCTCAAATCCTGAAATTCCGGGCAGTTTCAAGTCAAGGAAAACCACCGTAGGCAACGCGTGTTTACCCTGCGCAAAGGGGTGTTTTCCAACCAAATAAGCGATGGCGTCCTCGCCGTTCGGCACCGCCTGGATCTGCTTCGCCAAGTTGAACGCGCCGAAGGTCCTCTCGAGCATGATTCTGTCATTGGAATCGTCTTCGACAAGCAAGATGGTTTCAGAGTCCAAACTCATAGAGGCGCGTCGCGAAACAACGTAAGCCGGAACGGCAAGAGGTAAAGGGTCCAAATGTGAACCGTCTCTTTCCCCCTCGGTCTGTCCAGGTTCGCGGAGAGTCCTCCTTCTCTCTGCTCTGGTTCAAGACAGCCAATCCGCACATCTGGGACGGACCGTGAAAAAGGCGGGACGGCAAAAAATAAAGCGCCCTGTCCAACTACTCGAAGGACAGGGCGCTTTTCCCAAACCAACCAACAACAACCTAATGACTCACTTCTTCAATCCCCACGGTTCAGCTTTTAAGCAGGTCCTATGCCAACCATCGTGACGCCTTGCCTTACCCGGGGAAAACGACTTCGAAATCCTCGGTGGACCGGCCCCCGCTGCTTTGGCGCCATTCTGGAAGGCATCCGGTGCGTAATTCTCACGCGAAATGCGTGAAATCCCTCGTAGCGAGGAACTCCGAGGGCTGTTCCTACCGTAAAACGAGGTGTGCAGAACAAGATGTGGTCATCGACAGCAGAGCGAGCTTGGCGCGCGCGAAGCTGGACAGCGTGGGTTCGGCTTGGCCCGTTGCGTTGAGACCATCGATACCCAATGGCCGGCCCGGCGGTCCGGCTGCATTTTCCTGGGCAAAATGACAATCGCGCATCTAGAAAGAGCTTGCGATTTGTCCCCACCGTGATCAAATATATCGAAGTTGCGCATATGGTGGAATTGGCAGACACGCTACTTTGAGGTGGTAGTGGGGCAACCCGTGCAGGTTCAAGTCCTGCTATGCGCACCAAATCTTTTCTTAGCCGCTCTGCAGCCACCCCGACCGCTTCTTTCCTAAGTGTGCCCAAGGTCTTCCAACAGCAACCGCGAACTGATCCGCGCTGATTCGAAGATAACGGGAAGTCCGCTGCCAGGATGGGTGCCCCCGCCGGCCAAATACATCCGATCGAATTCCTCGAAGCGGTTCCTCGGCCGGAGATGGAGCATTTGGCCGAGGTTATGGGCAAGATTGAAGGTGGCGCCCCGGTAAATGCCGAGTTTGTTCTCCCAATCCAGGGGGGTGACCATGCGTTCGAACCGAATGCGCTTTTCGAGATCTGTGAGGCCGAGTTTAGCGAGCTGGCGGAGAGCGACCTGGCGGTAACGCGCGCTCTCTTTCTTCCAATCGATACTGGGATGCTGATGACTGACGGGGACCAGGACGTACAGGGCGCTATGGTTCGGAGGCGCCATGGTGGGATCGCTGCAGCACGGATTCGCGATGTAAAAGGAGGGATCTTCGGTCAGGACATGGCCATTCTCGATATCGTCGAGATTCTGCCGGTAGTCGCGCGACATATAGATATTGTGGTGCGCGAGGGAATCGCATCGGCCCTCCACGCCGAGATACAGCATGAAGGTGGAACAAGAGAATTTCTTTTGGGAGATCGTCTCGTCGGTCCACCTGCGACGCAGATGGCGCGGCACGAGCGTGGTCATGGCGTGGCCGAAGTCGGCATTCACAACAACGGCGTCGCCCCGCAGTTCACCGGAAGCCGTGCGGACGCCGACGGCACGCCTGTTTTCGAAGAGGATTTCCTGGACGGGTTCGTTCAGTCGGATCGTTACGCCCAGTTCCTTGGCGATGCGGGCCATGCCTTCAGAGAGGGCGTTGCAGCCGCCAATTGGGTGCCAAATGCCGTATTCGTACTCCAGGAACGACAGGATGGAGAACAAGCTGGGGCACCGAAATGGCGACATGCCCAGATACTTGGATTGGAACGTGAAAGCCAGTTGGAGACGCGGATCTTTGAAATAGCCGGACAACTCGGCGTAGAGGGATTTCCAGGGTTTCAGGTACGGAAGCACCGCTAATAATCGGGGTTGGAGCAGATCCGTCCAACTCAAGAAGGGCGACTGCAAGCAGGGCGCGAACTTCTCGAGCTTCACGCGGTTGTAAGCCATGAAATCGCGGAAGCCGGGTGCGTCCAAAGGGGCAAGCTTGCCGATCTCCGTCACCATGCGCTCGACGTCGCACGCGCACCGCAATTCGCCGCCTCCGCCAAAGACAAGGCGATACTGGGGGTCGAGCCTGACCATCGGCACTTCCTTGCGGAGGTTGGAACCGACCGATGCGAAGATCTCGTCCAGGATCTGCGGGTAGAGGAAGAAGGTGGGCCCGAGATCGAAGCGATAGCCGTCCGATTCGATCAGCGAGGTCCGGCCACCCACGCGAGGTTGTTTCTCCACGAGAGTGACGTCCAGTCCTGCCTTGGCCAGCAACATGGCCGTTGCCAAGCCACCAGGACCGGCCCCAACAATTAAAACCCGTTGCGGCATGGGCCCTTGATATCAGATCCAGCGCCCATGGTAAACGCCGCTTTTCTAAGGCCGAACTCACCTCAGTTACCTTCCCAGCAGATAACCGTAAAGGCGCTTGAGGACGGGCAACTGCAAGGGCACAGGCGGGTAGCGGTTCTTTGGATCCCACCAGAAGCGACGGCGAACAACGGAGCGGCGATGCGTAAAGGCGTCGAAGCTGGCGCGGCCATGGTACGCGCCCAACCCGCTGTCGCCCAGTCCGCCAAAGGGGAGTTGTTTGCCGGTCAGGTGAACCACGGTGTCATTGATGCATACCCCGCCGGAGCGCGTGGTGGCTAGGACGCGGTCCTGGATGGCGCGGACGCCGGTGAAAAGATAGAGCGCCAGAGGCACAGGACGATCCCGGAGCCGCGTCAGGGCTTCGTCAAGGTCAGAGTAATCCAGCACCGGCAGAATCGGGCCAAACACTTCGTCTTGCATGACGGCGGCTTCCCAGGGGACGTCGGTCAGGAGGGTCGGAGCAAGGTAAAGATCGTCGGGGTCCTGTTGTCCGCCGCAAACAATCCGGCCGCACGGGAGGTAATCTGCCAGGCGATCGAGGTGCCGGCGGTTGACAATGCGGCTGTAGTCTGCGCTTTGGCGGGGGTCCGGACCGTAAAAAGCCCGCACGGCGCGTTGCATGGCCTCCAGAAGCCCGTCGCGGACCCGGCGATCCACCAGGACGAAATCCGGCGCCACGCAGGTCTGGCCGGCGTTCAGGAACTTGCCCCAGACAATCCGGCGGGCCGTGATATTCAGGGGGGCGTCACGGCAGACGATGCACGGGGATTTCCCGCCGAGTTCGAGCGTCACCGGCGTGAGGTGTCGGGCCGCTGCGGACATCACGGCGCGTCCAACCGCGGTGCTTCCCGTGAAGAAAATCACGTCGAACTTCTCGCCCAGCAAGCGTTCGGCAACATCCCGGTCGCCCGGGACAACAGCGATGCACTCCGGTGCGAAGGCGCTCCCGATGATTCGCGCCACCGCCTCGGCCGTGTGCGGTGCGAACTCCGAAGGTTTAAGAACGGCGCAACAACCGGCAGCGATCGCCCCCACCAACGGTGCAAGCAGCAATTGAAAGGGGTAATTCCACGGCCCGATGATCAAGGCCACCCCAAACGGTTCCGGATGAACATGCCCGCGTCCGGGCCAGGCCAGCGGCGGCAAGCGCCGGCGTTGCGGTTTGGTCCAGCGCGCCAGGTTGCGCTCAGCGTGGCGAATCTCGCTCAGGACCAGGCCGATCTCGGTGGTGTAAGCTTCGGCGGCGGACTTGCGGAGGTCGGAGTGGAGGGCGGCCAGCAAGGTCGCTTCGTGGAGTTCGATAGCCTCGCGCAGCTTCCGCAACTGATCGCGACGGAACGACAGCGGCCGTGTGGCCCCCGATAGGAAGAAGGTTCGCTGAGTTCGAACCGCGGCAGCGTAGTCCATAATCGACTTGGATAAGCATCCTCCGGCGACTATAAGTCCGTCAAGCATGCGTGGCTGGCTGCCGATTCTGGGCTTGTGTTGCGCTCCCCTGGTGCAGGCGGAGGACCGCGCGGCCCAGTTGGCCGCGGAGGGTTGCGCCGAGTTTGCCGTCGCGGAACAGGCTTGGGATGGCGCCCGGTTCGGCATAGCGGCTGACTTGTTTCGCAAAGCGGCCGTCGCGGCTCCGCAAACGAGTGCTTACCATTACTGGACCGGCGTGGCGGAGTTTCACCGCATGCTCCAACTCGAATCGATGCCAGCCGTGGACCATCCTGGGGTTGAAGCCGCCATGAACGCCGCGATAGCGGCTCTTTCCGAGGCGGTGAAACTCAACGATACGGATGCGGAAAGTCACGCGCTCCTGGGCACCCTGCACGGCATGCGGATCGGCAAGAGCTGGTTTCGCGCTCTGCAGCTTGGGCCACGCGTTCAACGGCACCTTAAGAAGGCACTGGAGTTTGGCGCCGACAACCCGCGGGTGCGTTACCTGCTGGGGACCGGCCAGTTTCACACTGCGGACAAACCGGCCGAGCACCAGGAAGCCCTCGCTTCTCTGCTGGACGCGGAGAAGCTTTTCGAGCAGGAAGCCAAGAAGGATCCATGGCCGCTGGAACCGCGGTGGGGCCGAAGCAGTTGCCTGACCTTTATCGGGCGGTCCTATGAGCGCCTGGGCCACAGAGTGGAAGCCGGGGGATACTATCGGCGGGCTTTGATGTTGCAGCCGGGGAACCATATAGCCGGAAACGGTCTGGCTCGCGTGTCCGCAACCAAGTGACGGAACTATGAACAAAAAGGTGCTGGTGATTGGGGCCGGGTTGGGCGGGTTGTCCGCAGCGATTTCGCTGGCGCAGGAGGGCTACGCCGTCACGATCGTTGAGAAGAACGCCAAGATCGGCGGCAAGCTCAACGTCTTGACCGAACGCGGCTATACCTTCGACCTGGGGCCTTCCATCCTGACGTTGCCGCATCTTTTCGCCCGGCTCTTCGAACGTTCCGGGAAAGAGATGCGCGACTACATCCCCATCCGCACGCTCCGGCCTCATTGGCGCAACTTCTTCGAAGACGGCAAGGTGGTCGATCTGCATCCCGACCCCGACCGCCTGGCGGAGGAGGCGCGCAAGGTTGGCGAAGACCCTGCGAACGTCGAGCGTTTCCTGAAATACTCCGCGGACCTGTATGACCTCATCAACTCCGGATATTTCGAACAGGGTTTCGATACCTCGAGCGAATTCGCCCAATTTTACGGGTTATGGAAGTTTCCGAAATTCGACCTTCTCCGCACGATGCATGGCGGTGTGAGCAAGTATCTGAGGACCCGGCACATGCGGGACATCTTCGATTACTTCATCAAATACGTGGGCTCTTCCGCCTACCACGCGCCTGCGTTCATGAACTGCCTGCCGACGATCCAGTTCCGATACGACCTTTGGTACGTGGACGGCGGCCTGTACAACATCGCGCTTGGCCTCCAGCGGCTGATGCATGAGATCGGCGTGACGGTGAAGCTGGGTGCTGAAGTCACCGAGATTCGCAAAGAAGGCGGGCGCGTGACGGGTGTGACGACCAAAGATGGCGCCTTTCATCCGGCCGACATCGTCGTCTCGAACATGGAAGTCATTCCCGCCTGCCAGAAGCTTCTCAAGGAGGACGCCGCTTTCATGCGCACCCTCCGACGGCTCGAACCGGCCTGCTCCGGTTTGGTGCTCGAACTCGGCCTCGATCGCCAGTATCCCCAACTCGCCCACCACAACTTCTTCTTCTCCGGCGACCAGCGCGAGCATTTCCAGACCGTTTTCCGAAAGCACCAATTGCCGGTTGACCCCACCATCTACCTTGTGGCGGCGTCGAGGACGGACCCGACCGTGGCGCCGCCGGGATGCGATTGTTTGAAGATCCTGCCGCATATCCCGCCGATCGATGAGACGAATCCCTTGCCCAAAGACGCTTACGTGGCGCTCAAGAGCCGCGTGATCGAAAAGCTGGAACGTATGGGCCTGACGGATCTCCGGAAGCATATCGTCTTCGAGCATTTCTGGACGCCTTACGACATCCGCGAACAGTACTACTCGAACCGGGGCTCGATTTACGGCGTGGTCAGCGATCGATTCAAGAATCTCGCCTTCAAAGCCCCCAAGCAGAGCCCCCGCTATCCCAACCTCTTCTTTGTCGGAGGCTCAGTGAATCCGGGCGGAGGGATGCCCATGGTCGTTCTGTGCGGTCAGCACGTGGCCAAGAAGGTGGCAGCTTGGGACCGATGCTCCTCCTCCTGATAGCCACCCTGCTGCTGAGTTCGGCAGGGCTCATCCTGGCAAGGCGTTTGGGGCCGCCTCTTGGCCCCCCTGCTGATTTCCAGCCAACGTCCCTGACGGTGATCGTCCCCGCCCGCAACGAGGAGCATAATCTCCCCACGTTGCTCCGTTCCCTGGCGCTCCAAACAGTGGGGGCGTTCGAGATTATTGTCGTTGACGATTCTTCCTCCGACGCCACGGCCGAAGTGGCTCGCAAATTGGGCGCCCGCGTCCTTGCCGGGCAAACGCTGCCTGACGGTTGGCGGGGCAAGCCCTGGGCCTGCGAGCAAGGGGCCCGCGCGGCCACTGGCGAACTTCTTCTCTTCCTGGACGCCGACACCTGGCTCGAACCGGACGGCCTGGCCCGTATCCTGTCCGCTTACCGAGGTGGCGCTTTCTCGATCGGCCCGTATCACGCCGTTCGCGACGCTTACGAGCACCTTTCGCTGTTCTTCAATATCAACATGAACGCCGGCACAGTTCCCAACGGGCTGTTCGGTCAAATGCTGCTGGTCGATCGCAAGAGCTATTGGGCAATCGGCGGACATAGCCGAGCGAGCGGCCGCGTCCTTGAGAATTTCCACCTCGCCCGCGAATTCCGAGCCGCTGGCATTCCGGCGCGGAGTGCCATCGGCAAGGGTGCCTTGTCCTTCCGGATGTATCCGAATGGCGTGCGTGAGCTCGTTGCGGGCTGGGCAAAGGGTTTTGTGTCCGGGGCAGCCCAAACCTCAAAAGGCTTGCTGCTGCTGATCATCGGGTGGATGACGGGCCTGATGCTGGCGCCGGTAGCTGGATGCATCACGGGCGACTGGCTGACCTGGGGTGGCCCTTGCCTGTATGGCGCCGCCCAAGTCTGGGCCGTCAGTCGCAAGATCGGCGCATTCGGATGGGGCAGTCCCCTGCTCTACCCGGTATCCCTGGCCTTTTTCCTCCTCCTCTTCGGTTGGTCCGCGGCGCGATCGGGCAAACCCGTGGTTTGGAAAGGGCGCGAAATCCGTGCTGATTGAACTGCCTGTCCGCTGGATCGTGGTGCTGAACGTGGCCGGTTGGCCATTCATCCAGCTGGGATTGGCATGGCTTTTCATCCGGCTGCCTCTGGCATGGTTTCGTCCGGGGGAACCCTTCAAATGGGAGCAGGACGGCCGCATTTACGACCGCCTGTTCGGGATCAAGCGTTGGAAAGAGCGTTTGCCGGACGGTGCCGCTTGGTTCGCCGGCGGTTTCTCAAAAGCGAACCTCTCCGCCAGGAGGCCGGATTACCTCCAGCGCTTCGCCGCGGAAACCTGGCGCGGCGAACTCTGCCACTGGATGGCTCTCGGCTTCGTTCCGCTGTTCTTTCTTTGGAACCCGTGGTGGGGCGACCTGATCATGGTCGCTTATGCTTTGGCCGCGAACGGTCCGTGCATTCTCGCCCAACGCTATAACCGCGCACGTTTTTCCCGGCTGGCCGGAATGAAGTCTGCGATGGAAAAGCGGTCGCGCAACTCGCCAAAAGCTACAAATGGGACCAAATAGTCACCAATTTCGCACTGTTGGCCTGCAATCGTTTATGTAAGATTTCACCCGCGTTACGTGGCCGAGTATGAGGGGGATTGGATGGCCTTGTTGGGTTGGTCCGCCGCCGCCTATCATTTGAAGGGGCGCGAGGGATGGATCGGCTGGCAGGATAACCAGCGGCGCGCCCGGCTGCATCTGGTGGCCAATATCGGGCCGCAGCTCGGATCGACACGAGGACGCGCTCCAGCTCCGCGGTATTGGCGGGTTCAGGCGGCA
>CAZODO010000153.1:0-10012 GCA_964578605.1 uncultured Verrucomicrobiota bacterium
CCTGCAAACATTGACGATTCTTGCATTTGGCACGCTCAACGTCCGGATGGTAGTGGTTCGGATCAAACCCCGAGTCGCGAGGAGATACCCCGTGGATCGAGGGATTCCGAACAAGTTCCGAAGGTCTCCCATCCGGACGAACTCGGGTTCGACGCCCGGAGGACGCCGGAGATCAAGGGTAGCGCTGACTGCCTCCGCAGCGGGAACGGTGGTCAGGTCGCTTTTCCGTCTCCGGCTCCTGGGTGAGTTCCCATGACGCCTGTTGGAGTCCAAGGCAATCTTATACATTCAGTCGACTCGTCTAAGTTTAACTTTATCATTCCTGTGTGCTTTGTCGCCCTCTGCTACCGGCAGAAAGCGAGGGAAGTTAACGCCACTCTACTTCGGTGTCAAATTCGTAACAAACTGAGGCGTAAGAAGTTACGATACCCTTGGTTTAGAGGGTATCAGGTGACGTCCACCAAAGGGACCATTGCAGTGAAAAGCGGTTTCCTGAACACCAACTGCTCCATCGCGCCACGATAGTCCGATGACAGAAGCTGCCCGCCGTCTGGGAGCTTTCGGGGCGGAGCCGTGGCGGGGCGCAGACGGACAGCAATGGCTTTCACGCATCGGCCGTAGCTACTCGTCTGAGTAGTTTTGCTACGACCCCAGGCCGAGGGCATCGTTATGCCATCTAATCGCCTTGCCACGGGGTTTGATTCAACCGGGTGGGTAAAGATCAGCTTGCCGCCTTGGGGACCCGCCACGGGGTTTTTACGCGACAATCGAGCTTGTCAGCCGCAGCAGCAGATTTCTGGCTCGACTCAAACGTCTATCCGGGTTGCCGATGGGCGGCAGGCGGCATTTCACCCCGGCGCGTTGAACCCGCCGCCGAGTATTCTGGGCTCAATCCGGTGGTGATCCGCGCAACGCGCCCGCGAGGCGTCTCCAAATCACCATTTAGGTCGGCACTTCGGGACAGGATGTGTGCAGTGCGTGACGATCACCCGGGCGTGCCTATAAACCGAAAATATCTGGCATCACATCAGCAGCCTTGCGCAAGCTAGCGGTCTCGATGTGGGTGTATTGTCTGCTGACGGCGGCTGAATCATGCCCAATGAACTCCTGGGCAACGGCATCACTAACGCCAGCATTTTTCAAGAGGCTTGTTGCGGTGTGGCGTAGGCTGTGAAAGCTAAGTTCGTTCTGCTCACGTTTCGCAGAACGGCCTTTTCCCGTGCTGCGATGCTCCTTCTTTTTTGCGAAACCGGCGGCCACCAAAATCTGATAGAACTGATTCGACAGTGTTCCACTGTGCTGATTGCGTTGACGGGTTGCGTAGGCATTCGGAAATAGAGGGGCGGTCGGATCATCTGCAACCGGAAGGGATTCGAGGTAGCGGACAAGGGGTTTGGCCATTGGAATTATCTGCCGCCGAGTGGTCTTCTCCGTCAAAAGACGGATCTCATACCGCTGGAGGTCAATGTTGTTCCAGCACAGATCCGCGATATCCCCCAATCGCTGACCGGTATAGAGTCCGAACGCAATCATGCCCCGCCACTCAGAACTCGCTACTTCAAGAATCCGCGCCAACTCAGGCAAGGTGAAAGGTCGCCGTTCAAAGACACGGGTCCGCTTCAAGAGAGTCACACGCTTGCCCTCATTGACGTCCACGAGTCCGTCGCGCTTCGCCTGAGCTAAGGCTGCTCGAACGATCTTCAGTGAGACGTTCACGGTTCCAGGGGTTACTCGCTTCGCCAGGGCGTCTCGGAAGCCAGCGATCAATTTGGAGTCGAGATGGGTTATATCCATCGAGGCTTTACCTCCGAGGTATTCGCTAAGCTGGGTCACCACGGACTCATACCGCTGATAGGTTTTGTCTCCAGCCTCAAGCTTCTTCCTCTTGAGCCAGGACTGGAAATAGCTGTCTATCGCGGACGAGGGGAGCTCTCCCCTATTGCTGTTTGCGTAGATGTCGGATATGACGCGGCGAGCGGCAGTTTCCGTGAATCGCCGTGCTCTGGCCTCTCTCGACGATTCCTCGAACTGACTGGCGATGCGTTGGGCCAGGCGCTTCGCGTCCCTCGCATTCAACTCCATACCTCCCTTTCGCGGTTCCTGGATCGTGACGGTTCCTTTCGTGATCTCCTCCAGGAGCGAGCTGAGTGATCTAAAGTCACCGTCGCGGATACCAGCCACCGGCACGCGGGTGCTTCGCTGGGTTCTCGTCCCATCCGGGAGGGTGAAACAAGCAATCCAATAAGGTGAGTTGGGTAGGCGTCTCAGAGAAGCCATATTGTTACTACAATAGTTACAACCAACCAGGATGTCAAGAACGTCAGAGAATGCCACATTTATGCGGAAAACGACAGATTCTTAGTGAGGAGTCGTATCAGGGGTTCGACTCCCCTCGGCTCCACCATTCTTTATAGTCCGAAGCCCGAGGATCGAGGCTGCCATGGGAGGTTCAGACGACTTGATTTCTTTTCATACGGCTCGAGCCTCTGCCTTTCTTCGATGGATCCGCAAACGATTCGGGCGAGAGTGTTCCCGGCTGAATTCCGTCAGAATGGATATGCGAAAAAGCTGTGAATGCCTGGGTGGCTCTCGCCAAACCAAAATACCATCGATCAGCAAGACGGTCGGTTTCGCCGTGGGATTGATGTTCTTGCTGGGTAGCGCCGTCTTGCAGGCCGAGGACAAGCCTGTGCGAAGCATCTCCGTCTCTGGCACGGTTGAAACCAAGGCCGCGCCGGACCAGATCACTTGGCAGATCAGCCTGACCGCTGCCGATCCGAGCTTGACGAACGCGAAGACGCGCAGCGACGGGCAAGCGAAAGCCGTGGTCGCCTTGCAGGAAAAGCTGGGGATTGCCAAGGGCGACCTGCAAACGGGACTCGTCAGCGTCAGCCGCGAGTACGAACGCGATCAGCGGGGCCAACGAGGCAACTTCAAACATTTTGTCGTGAGCCGGAGCATTACCATCCGCGAACGGGACTTGAAGCGTTTCGACGAGTACCTCGCAACGCTCTTGGCCAGCACCGACATGGAAGTCTTCATGAATTACGAGTCCTCGCGCATTCAGGAGATCCGCGCCGAGACCCGCCTGAGGGCGCTAAAGGCCGCAAGAGAGAAAGCCGCAGCAATGGCCGAGGCTCTCGGGGCCAGTTTGGGCAAGGTGCTGACCATTAACGAGTACTCGTCCGCCGAGCCTTGGCGAAGCCCCCTTTCAAACGCAAACTTCATTCAGGGGACGCCGCCTGCCGATTTGGCGACCGACACGTTCGTTCCCGGCTCCATCAGCGTTCCGGTGACCGTCCACGTCACGTTTGAGTTGGAGTAACGGCGTCGCGCCCCACTGGCCGTTGAGAAGGTGGACAATGACGAGCGGGGATTAGCTTAGGCTCACCGTGAGTTGGCGAGCCAGGCTGTGAAAGCGGGGTCCTGGCGGAGCCGCCTGGCGAGCAGGGCGTAACCTTCTGTCAGCGGATGACTGGCGTCCGCGTAGAGATCACTGGGCAGCGCTTCCGGCGCCAGGTGAGGGACTCCTTTGCGAGCCAGCCAGGCGGCGATGCCATCCCGGATTTGGCGAAAGCCGGGTTGGCTCTCGTTGGCGATCATGTGCTCGTTGAAAGGCCCGAACAGCACGAAAACGTCAGCGCCTCGCTCTTGCAGCAGATCGACCAGGCGTTGAAAGGCGGCCCACTGCAGCGAGGAATCCAGCGTCACCCAATCAAAGTGGACCGGAGCGCCGCCGCTGGAGTTCCATGCTTTGTGACGCGCGCTTTGCGGTCCCCGCTCGGAATCGTCCGGGGGAGGCGCGGGGACTTCCAGGCTGATCCGGGCGAGCGGGTTTTTGTAGGCGTTGGGACGCTTGGGGGGATCGCCGCTGTCTTCCTCCAGAGTCCAGGACAGAATGCTCTTTTGCGCGAAGTAACAGTTCTGGAGATGACCGACCCAGGCGATGAAATCGACGTTGCGCTCCACGACAGCGCCGAGGCGCTCGTTGGCGTCCGCCTTGTAGCAAGGAATCCGGGGAGTGAATTGCGGCACGAGACGCGAGTGATTGAACTTTTCTTCCTTCGTGACCTGGAGATCCGCCTTCGGGCTGCTTAACCAGAGGACGTTACACTGGAGCAGGACTTTGCGGCGGGCGAGCGGGCTGCCGTAGTAACGGGTCAAACCTTCAAGGGCGAGCGGGAAGAGCCCGTTCACACCTGCGTTGACGAACTGTGTGGAACCGTTCGCGCCTTGGGCGGGGCGGGATTTGTCATGCGTCTCGCCTTCGGCGCCGAGGAAGTGCGAGAGCGTGCCGTCGGGACGCACGTATTCGCCCCAGACCACCGAATCGCCCAGCACAAACACCGTGCCCGGTTGGTCGGGGCTCTCGAGGCGGCGTTCGTACAACCAGTAGTCCTTGCTCAGGTCGTAGGGGATCCGGTAATCGGGCCCGGTTTCGAAACGCTCCATATGTTTCCAGAAACGGGGGGTGCACAGGGCAATGAAGACGAGGAGGGCGCCGATCAAGAGCCACTGGCGCATCCCCAACCGCATTTCGTTCACCCCAAACGGCACATCACTCCCGGGAAAGGAGGGCAAGGGGGCTCTTTGCGGCGGTCTGGCTAACGTGGTTTCGCCCATATCAGAACTGGAAATAGATGAAGGCTCCGCCGCCGGACGAAAACAGGCACATGTAAACGACCATGCCAACTCCCAACCCGACGCGGACCGCATTCGTCCGCAGCAGGGGGCGGAAGTCGGATTCGAGGAGGAACTGATAGAGCCACACGGTTAGAACCAGGGCCAGCATAAGGGCCGGCATGGATGGATCGCTCCAAGCGCCCGTGAAGATGCGGGCGACGATCAACCAGGCGTCGCCAAGCGAAGCGGCACGGAAGAAGATCCACGCGAAACAAACGAACGCGAAGACCGCGATCTGCTTGAGGATCTTCGGCACGCGGTCGCGGTAGAATTCGGACCGCTCCAATTCACGGGTCACAATCACTCCAATCGCGTGGAGCATTCCCCAGATGGCAAAGGTCCAGGCGGCGCCGTGCCAAATCCCGGAGATGAGGAAGGTCAGGAAAAGGTTGCGGTAAGTGGCCCATTTGCCATTCCGATTGCCCCCGAGCGGAATGTACACGTAGTCGCGGAACCACGTGGACAGGCTGATGTGCCACCGCGACCAGAAATCCCCCAGGCCCGTGGCCAGGTAGGGATTGTTGAAATTCAAGATCAGGCTGAAACCCATCATTCGCGCCACGCCCCGCGCCATGTCCGTGTAGCCGCTGAAATCGAAGAAGATCTGCCACGCAAACGCGAACGTGCCGAGCACGAGCGAGGACGCGCTTTGAATCCCGGGATTCTCGTAGACGCGTTCGACGTAAAAGGAGAGATAGTTGGCGAGCGCGAGTTTCTTGAACAATCCCACCAGGAAAAGGGAAAGCCCATCCGTCAGGTTCTGGAGGCGGAAAGGAGGAAACCGTTGAAACTGCGGGAGCAAATGTTTGGCGCGTTCAATCGGTCCCGCCATCAACTGCGGGAAGAAGCAGACGAAGGTGGCGAAGCGCAGGAAATTGCGTTCGCGGGCCACGTTGCCCAGGTAGAAATCGATGCTGTAACTCATCGACTGAAACGTGAAGAAGGAGATGCCCACAGGCAGGACATACTCGAACCCGAACGGCATGAGGGCGGACGGGTCCGGCAGTTTCAGCGCGAGATGGAGCGAGGCGAACGAGGCGTTCAGGTTTTCGATAACGAACCGGGCGTACTTAAAGAACAGGAGGAGGGCCAGGTTGTTGAACAGGCTGATGACCAGCCAGATCTTGCGGCTGCTGAACAGGGCGCCCAGAGCCATGAAAAAGAGCAGCAGGCTGAGCAACGCCATGGTGGGCCGCAAGGTGGCCGGCCCAGCCAGGGCCATTCCAAGCAGCATCAGCGTCGCCAAACCGGAAATGAGGAACGCGGTTTTGAGAACCCAATCGTCGAACTCCAGCCGGATAAGCCTTGCCAGGACATTCACCCGCGCGCCTTCCCTGGGGCAGTGATCCATCAAGGCGACGACGAAGTAGTCGAGGAACGTCGAGTAGACCACCAGCAAAAGGTAATAGGGATTCCACCACCCGTAGAAGAAGTAGGAGGCCACCATCAACCATGGAATCCACAGACGGGTTCCGCGCAGCGCAAAGAACACCGGCAGAACCACCAGCATGAAGACCAGGAAAGGCCAAGTGTGGAAAAGCATGGAAGCCCCGACACGCTACTTCGCCGCGACTTTGAGCTGCTGCGCTTCGTCCAGGCTCGCGCGCCGGACACAGCGAAAGCCACAGTAATCCGTCAGAAAACAGGCGTCCGTATTGCCGGTGCGTTCGCCCTGGCGAAACGCCGTGCGGCACATATCGGCGCTGGATTTCCACGAACCACCCCGGATGACGCGCTTCACGTCCTTGCCCGGGTTGGACGGCCCCAGCGGATCGGAAGGAGGGCTTTCCTTGTAGTAGGTCGGGCTATAGACGTCCTCGCACCATTCGGAAACGTTGCCGTAGAGGTCAAAGATGCCCCACCGATTCGCCCTTTTCTGACCGACTGGGTGGGTCTTGTTTTCGGCGTTATCGGCAAACCACGAGTGCTGCCGCAGTTTGTCGGCCGATCCGAAGTCGTACGATTCGGTCGAACCGGCGCGGCAAGCGTATTCCCATTCGGCTTCCGTGGGCAGGCGATAGCCGCTGGCCGAGGAATCGCAATCCCAGTCTGCCGTCTTCTCGTCGTAACAGGGCTTGAGGCCCTCGAGCAGGGAGCGCTCGTTGCAGTACTGTTTCGCGTCGCGCCACCGCACGCGTTCGACCGGCTTGCGCGGGCTGTCCTGCCAGTGAGACGGATTGGGCAGTTGGACTTTCGCGAACATCTCCTGGGTGACCTCAACCTTATCGATTAGAAAGGCGCTGACCTCGACCTTGTGAACCGGGGCTTCGTCCGGATTCCCCTGGGCGCTGCCCATCATGAACGCGCCCCCGGGCAGGTAGATCATCTCCACGCCTGACTTGGTGACGATTTCGAACGGCGTTTGGGCGGAACCAGTCGAGGTGGCTTGCCCTTGGCCTGCCTCGTCCGGACTCGGCGAAGGCTTGCCGCACCCAAAGACGACAAGGGACAGGGCCAGTGCGGCGAGGATCGGGGCGGCTCCCGTGCAGGGTGCTTCCGGCGCCGTGCTGGAACGGACGGAAGGGGCGACCGTCGCCCGCACTGTCACGGGCGCTCCTTTCCGCCAATCGCCACCCAGGACGATTCCTTGTTGCTGCAGCCGTCGGTCGTGATGGAGGAGTAATCGCTTTCGGTCGCCCGTTGCAGATCGAGGATCCCCGCTTTTTCCGCCGAAACCGCGATGATGTTCCAGCCCGGCGCGTACACTCCCACAATTTCGCACGCGGATTTGAACGTGCCCGGCTTGGAGAGGTCGCCATCGCCTTCCGGCCCGCGGCTGATACTGAGGAACCGGCTGTCCGGTGACCAGTCCACATGGTAAATCTTGTTCTTTTCGTCCTTAATGCGCACGCGCCGCGAACCGACGGCGGGTTCGGGAGCGTCGAGATCGATGGGCGCCGTCGCGATCTCGTGATCGCCGGGGCCCCAGGCAATCTGCTTTCCGTCCGGGCTCAGGCAGGGGCGGCACCCGGGAATGTTCAGGTTGATGATCTTGTCGCCGTGCGACTCGATGAGAAGGATGGCGTGGTCGTAACCCATCCCGGCGTGGACGGTGGAAGCGATCCACTTGCCGTTGGGCGCGAACGAAGGGTTGTAAAGGTGGTGAAGCTTGGCGCTGTTCGGGTGCTCTTTGGTTTCCCCGGAGTCCAAATGGTAGAAGCGCATCCCTTTGGTGTAAAAATCGATGACATTGAACCTGGGAAATTCCTGCGGCAAAAAGCCGATGACCTTGCTGTCGGGAGCCCAGAAGGGTTCGCGCGCATGGTCGGCGAGCTTGCGCCGATTCCGGCCGTCAACGTCCATGACCCACAAGCTCCGCACAGTGTCGCGGCCCTCGCCCGTGTCGACGGAAAAGCAGATCTTGGTTCCGTCGGGCGCGGCTTGCGGGTAGTGCTCGTGATCCTTGGGAGTCTGCGTGAGGTTCAGCGGCTCCGAGCCGTCCGCGTTCGCGAGGAAGATCTCCCAATTGCCGTTGGTGTAGGCTTCGTAAGCGACCTTGAAGGGAACGGAGCGCAGTTGTTCACGAACATCGGCCGCGTCAGATCGGCAGATCCAGAGGAAGGAAAAGCAAGCGGCCAGAAGCGCGGCTCGCGGGGCAAGTCGTTTCATAAAGGCACCAGGTCAACCATGCGGTTCATTTGGCTGCAAAACGCCCAAAGCAACCCCTGGGCAGAACAAAGGTCAAGCGACTTTTCCCGGTTGGTCATGGGTTGGGAGCGCTTCATGACGAACCCGGGAGCCGACTAACGCAGTATCCGAGCGACTCAGATTCGTTCGCCATCCAACCTGTTTCCTTCCGTCGGCAACGGCCAGTTCGGCAGGATCTCGGCGCCCAAGGCTGTCAGGCTTGCCCCGCGGAGCAGTTTGCGTTCGCCTAGGACGCCGATCATCGCCGCGTTGTCGGTGCAAAGCGGCCGGGAAGCGAGGCGCAATTCCATTCCCTCTCTCGCGCAGGCCGCCCCAAGGTCGCGCCGTAATGCCATATTGCACGTGACGCCTCCGGACGCGGTCACGCACCGGACCGCGAGCCGCTTGGCGGCCCGGATCGTCTTCCCAACCAGCACCTCGACGATCGCGGCCCTAACACTGGCGCACAGATCCCGGAACCCTTGGCCGGACTCGAGAATCGCCGGGTGATCGCGCACATGGTAGCGCACCGAAGTCTTCAATCCGCTAAAGCTGAAATCGTCATTGCGATCGTTCAATAACGGCCGCGGAAAAGCAAATGCTGCCGGGTTGCCCTCCTCAGCCAGCCGGTCCAGTTCCGGACCGCCAGGGTAGGGGAGCCCAATCAGCTTGGCGACTTTATCGAAGCATTCGCCCGCGGCATCGTCCACCGTGGACCCCAGGACGCGATGGGAAAGCTCACCCGTGACATGAACCAGCAAGGTATGCCCGCCACTGACGATTAAGGAGACATTCGGCTGGAGGGCTGCGAAATCCGCTTGCGGCGGGTGCCCGGCTATCCATGGGGAATAAAGATGCGCTTCGTGATGATGGATTCCCAAAAAAGGCTTGTTCAGAGCAAAAGCAAAGGATTGCGCCGCCTGGAAGCCTATCAGCAGAGCGGTCGGCAATCCCGGCCCTCGCGTGGCGGCGACCGCCTCGATCCCCGACGCCTCAATTCCCGCGCTTTTCAGGGCCAACGCGGCCACGGGTTCAAGGTTTCGCAGGTGTTCTCGCGCGGCCAATTCCGGCACCACCCCTCCGTATTCGGCGTGCAAACGGATCTGGGACGAGACGCTATTCGACAAAACCCGGCCATTCTGGACGATCGCGACACTTGTCTCGTCGCAGGAAGTCTCAATGGCCAGAAGCGTCATGGGCGGCAGGGTAGCAGTCCGCCGTTGGTGCGTCCAACGCTGACGCTGCCGAGGACAGCGGCGTGTTCGCGTCAGCCTCGCCATCGCCTTCCTTGCCGCTGGGATAGTCGCCGGGCGCATGGTGAACGGCGGTGACTTGACTGTCCGCCTCAGTGCAACCGCTGTGCATGGCTTGTTACGATATCGTTCCTATATGGTTGCTATATGCTTGCCCTATGCTGGAATATAGCTATAATATGTCTACAATGTGGCAAGAAATGGTTTAAATTGGACTCACACCGGCTGATCCAACCAAACACCCCGGCCTCAGCTCACCTATTTGCACCGCTTGAATCGTGACGACAAAGGCTACGTCCTGCGCCGCGACACGGACGCTGTCGATGAACCGCCAGGCCAGGGCCAGGAGGCGGAGCACAAGCGCACGAGGCGCGGCACAAGCGCACCGGTGCCATCGGGTGCAACTCACGGTCTCCAGGGTTTTCTCATTATTGGGGAGGGAAGGGAGT
>CAZODO010000154.1:0-9841 GCA_964578605.1 uncultured Verrucomicrobiota bacterium
GAGAGTATGGAACGAGGGATAATGATGTCAAATCCAGGTCTCCCGGCCGTGATCGAAGACGATCCAAGACCGGACCGTGGAAGCGGCGTGGCGAGGAGACCAGAAGGATAAAGGGGGCGTATTCTGGAACGACGAGCGCCGATCCGGGGGCACGGACTGTACACAGATGTGTACACTTTTGTAAGATGCGCGTGTCGAGCTGGTTGCGAATGAAAATGTCACGCCTCGCCCTCCATGCTTTACCGTGCTTGAGGCCGGGCGCAATCCGGTTGGTCCGAAAACCCGTGCTTGACCCAGCAGGGATCGAGGCCGAGATCTTTGAGCATCTGGAGATCGCGTTCGACCGGCTGATTGAGGGTGGTGAGATAATTGCCGACCGATGCGCCACCCCAATTGGGTCATGCAAAGCGTGATTGCGAAGTCTCTCCGTCCCACGGCCGTAGAACGGTCTAAGCTGCGCAGAAGTCCGGTAATCTGCTCCCGGCTCAGAGGCAGCACAGAGGCTGGTGGAAAAGCGTGCACATCTGACCGGATGTGAACGATGCCGTGCTCAGGCAACCTGCCTTTGTCATAGCGGATATGAGGGCCTTCCCGGGACAAGATCGCCATTGGCCTCTGGCACGGGTAGAGGAATCGCAGTTCTGCCGCTTTCTTAGAAGCCACAGCGCGCGGGTGAAAATGAGCTGGAAGCAGCCCTGGCACCGGCCGCTGATCGCCTAAGCAGCAGTCAATCAACCGGTTCTCCAGGTCCGACCCCGGGTCCGACAGCAGTTCTTCGTAAACCAGGGGAAGAAGTTCCTCGGCGGATCTGGCGCCGCCTTGCTCCGCGCGACCGAGAATGCGCGTGACGTCGCTCACAGGGCGCACGATAGCGGAGCGCTCAAGCGCCCCGCCTTGTTGGGAGGCGAACACGCTTCCGCCAGCACACTGAGTCACGGCGCCTTCCGCAACCGGAAGAATCTGTTCCCATCGCTGGCCGGGAAAGCCATTTGGAGCAGGCCTGGCGGACGATGATCACTGCAGGGCAGCCACGGCCCTTGAATCGTGGGCGAACCTTCGACAGCGTAGTTGCCGTTGGCCGAAGCAGGCCACGAGATCTGCACCGCCCGCGCAACGCTGATCGGCGGCGCACCCTGCACACGGATGGCGAAGTTGTCCCAAACGGCAGTCACTGGCGAACCAGCACTCGGCTGGTACAATCCAACGCCCCCGACCGTCCCCGCTAGCAATGGCGCTCCCCGGTCAGGATAGACGGGCAGGACCAATTCTCCGGTCAAGGTCGCGAACTGGGCTTGCGTCAGCGCCGCATCCACTCCGGGCGTATCCGTGAACGTGGTTTCGAGAAGAACGCGGCTGGGGTTGGCTTTATCGAGCACGCGTGCGGTGAGGATCAGGCTCGCCTGGTCCCGGGTAAGTGCGAGGGAAAGCACGACATTGGTGCGCTGCCACGGCAGGTTGTTGGTCGCCCAGAAGCACGTGATCCTCATCCCTTGCTGCATATCCCATTTGAGTAAATCGGCGGAACCCGGCCCCAGGTCCAACTCATACCCGGCGGTATCGTCATTCCCCACCCATAATCTGGCGGAGTTCACGCCTGTGGAAGTGATACCAGCGAGGTCCACCTGGGATTCGAGCGTCTGCCCGTCAGCCAGGCTCCACTCCAGCGCGGGGCAACGCAGCAGGTGCATACTACCGGCCGTTCCATCCGTCTGCGCGACAAGTTGCTCGTCGGCGGTTTCGATCGCCCCCACGCCCCACATCGTCCAGCCCTGGGCGGCGGTCGCGAACTCGTCCTGGAGCAGAGTTGCGCTGACCGGCGAGGGTGTGATGGTCCCGGTCACCGTATAAGGCACTAGCGGATCAATCGGGCCAGCGGCCGGCCCCCGGGTCAGCGTTCCTTCGAAGCGGAGTCCGTCAATGTCCCCGCCGCACCCGTAGCCGGCGAAGGTTGCGAGAAAGCTGTTGTTGGTCTGTAACACACCGCGCCAGGCCAAATCCCACATCCCGGCTGTGGGGGTGAAGCTGGTTCGGGAAGAGTCCCACGTGCCCACTTGCAGATAAGCCGGGCCTTGGGTGTTGGCGGTGCCATCGAGATTGTAGCCGCCCTCGCCAATATTGAGCACCTGGCCCGTTATCCGGGCGTCCGGCCCGGCGACTCCCCACGTATGGACGATCCCACGAAGGAGCACTTGGCCGGCGGCATTCGTACAGATCAGCCCCGGCGAAGGAAGTCCATTGACCCAACCGGTGGCGGTGAAAGGTGTTGTCTGCGCCAGAGCCGCGATTGGCGGCACGAGCGCGCAAGCCAGGAGAGGCACGAAGCCCCGGGAGATGGTTTTCATAGTATTTGATGCTGTTTCTACCTGGTCCGAGTTCCACAATGTTCGGCCTTTCCTTGAAATCAGATTTTCCGGGAAAAGGTTACCGAAGACCGGACCGGCTACCTTCCGATGAGCATCCGTTTCTCCCGGTGCGCCAACTCCGGCCACGACGGCGCACGCCAAAAGAACAAGCCGCCCAGCGCATTACCCGCGACGAGTTGGTTGCCATCAGCGATGAAGGTCACCGCCCCGAGGTTCCCACCCTCGCAAGGCAGTGTGATCAACTCCTGCCAGGTGGCCACATCCCAGAGCTTGATCGCTTCCGCGCCATCACCCACCGTCACCAACCGCCGGCTATCCGGCGAAAACGCCAGGGCCGAAAGGCCGTGCGGGCGCGCACGGAATCCCTTCGTCTCGCGGAACATCGGCAGTTCCCAGACTCTGACGCTGCCCTCGGTTGTGGCCCCCGCTAGAAACCGGCCGTCGGGCGAGAACGCCAGGCCGCGGATCTGTCCCGGAAAACGCAGCGTGTAGCTATGGGAGAGCCGCGAAAGACTCAACGCCTGAATCGTTCCGGGAGCCGAGTCTGCCGCCAACCACTGGCCGTCCGGTGAAACCGCGTAGACCGCCCACGGACCTGCGATGGTGCACGTTCCGCGAACCCGCCACTGATCGGTCCGCCAGACTTCTACCTCGACGCTGGAATCCATCCGAGGCCGGAGAGTGCCATCGGCTTCCGTTCGACCCCGCCAATGAAACGCCACGAGCGTGCGGGCGTGTCGATCCTGCCGCAAAGTGGTCACGGAACCGGTTGAACCGCGCAGGCAACGCTCGAGCACGCGACGGTCGAGGGACCACACTCGGATTTCACCGTCTTGGGTGCCAGCGAACAGCGACTTGCCATGATCGGAGAACAACAGGCAGGTGTTGTTGGTCCCTAATTCCGGTAGTTCGGTGGATGAATTGGTACCGCCGATCTCGCCCAGGAAAACGGTCCCGTTCCGCAGCCCGGCGAATCTTCGCGCGTCCGGCGCGACGGCCACCCCGTCCAGCGCCGCCGATCGATGCTGGAATGGCCCTCGCTCCTCCTGCCGAGACTCGATAGCCCAGCGTTCAATCACTCCATCCGCCGAACCGGTAAACAGTTTCTGACCATCTCCCGAAAAGCAGAGCCGCCAGATGTTCGCGGACAGTCCGGCAATGACCCGGCGCGAATGTCTCGTGGGAACGTCCCAAAGGCGCATGGTCTGGTCCGCAGCTGCTGACGCCAGTGTCTGGCCGTCCGGCGAGAATTTGAGCGCTGTGATCCACGCCTGGTGACCGGATAATTCGCTCAGCAGCCGAAGCGACGGCATCTCCCAAAGCTTGATGCCGGTCTCCGTGTACCCGGCACCCGTGGCCAACAACCGGCCGTCTGGGCTGAGGGCCATCGCGGTGATGGTTTCGCGATGTCCCGGGAACTCGTGGGCCTCGCTGCCGGGCGCCAGGTCCCAAAGACAAATCCCGCCCTGGAAATTGCGGTCGGAGCCGATGAATTGGCCGCCGTCATGGGTGAGCATCCACTCCCATCCCTTTCTCTCATCCGGCATCCGGGCATGACCGGAGAGTTCACAGACCCGTTTGCGGCTCGGGAACTCCAGTATTACAAGTGAAGCGGCCCCATTCGTCAGCAGGACCGAGTAACCGAAGCGCTGGCCGTCAGCGGAGAAAGCCATCGGCCCAACCGGCCGGCCGTCTACGATCGGCTCCAACTCCTTCCGCGTCTGCAGGTCCCAGACGGAGATTGTTCCATAAGTTTCCACCGTCTGGGGACAAACCAGCAGCAAACGACCGTCAGGCGAGAAGTTGCCCCAAGCCCAATCAGCCCATTCTGCCCGCATAGGAAGGGCCTCTCCCGTGGCGAGGTTCCACACCTTCGGCGGAGCCCGCTGGCATCCAGCAAAGAGCCAACGTCCGTCCGCCGACACATCAAGCGAGCGAACGCCCAAGCCCACGTGGCCGATCACCGCTTCGGCGTCACTCTGACATTGCTGCCAGAGATAGCGCCACTCGAACCCACGCCTATCGACCCCGGCTTTCGGGTTCCGGCTCTCACCCTTGTCCATCGGCCCGTACCGATTCAGCAGTTCCAACGCGCGACCGGGGTCGTTCGCATTGAGCGCGTGCTGCGCCACGTTGATCGACAGGACGTACTCGTTTGCCTCCGCGCGTGCCCGCTGCCCTTCGGAACGATGCCAGCCCACTCCCACGCCAGCCAGGCCCACCAGCAGACCGAAAAGCGCCACGCCGACGGCCAAGGCCAACCGCGGATTGCGCCGGCACCAGCGCCAGACTCTGCCTGCTGGTCCCACTGGTCGCGCCAGGATCGGCTCGCCACGCTGAAACCGGCCCAATTCCTCGGCCAGGGCCAGTGCTGTCGGATAGCGCCGCGGCGGTTCCTTCTCCAGGCATTTCAGGCAAAGCGTTTCCAAATCGACTGGCACGGCGGGATTGAGTTGGCGAGGCCGCAAGGGCTCGTCGTTCGTCACCTGCGGCAGAATCGCCGAGAGCGTCTCGCCAACGAATGGCGGCCGGCCCGTCAGCAGATGATAGAGGATCGCGCCGAGCGCGTACACTTCGCTGCGTCGCCCGACGTCACGATGCCGCCCCGCCGCTTGTTCCGGGGACATATAATGTGGCGAGCCGAGCACTTGCCCGCTGAGCGTCAGGTCGCTTCCCGATTCGAGCCGTTTGGCCAAACCGAAATCGGTGATGCGCGGTTGGTCCGCAGCGTCGATCAACACGTTCGATGGCTTCAGGTCCCGGTGCAGGATGCCGTGTTCGTGCGCGTGATGGACCACCTCCGCGATCGTCTGAACGTAACGGGTGGCCCGAAGCGGCGGCAGCGGCCCGGCCCGAGCCAACTCGGCCAGCGTCTGGCCCTCGACGAAATCCATGACCAGGAAATGACGGTCCTCGCACAGGCCGACCTCGTGGATGGCCACAATGTTGGGATGTTGCAGACTGCCAGCCGTGGCCGCCTCGGTCCGGAAGCGAAGCACTTGTTCCTTGCTCGCCAGGGCACCGTGGGGCAACACTTTGACGGCAACGATTCGATCAAGGCTGATCTGCCGGGCGCGAAAGACCACGCCCATGCCGCCCTGGCCGATTCGCTCGAGCAGGTCGTAGCCGGCAAAGCGTTGTGGAAACACTTCCCTCGGAGCGTCCGTCGACGTCGCTGGCGCAGGCCTTGGCAAAAACGATGCCGTCGTCTCGTCAGAAGGATCGCTCGCGACCGCTTGGGCCAACAAACACCTGGGACAAAGAAAAGGCGGGACGCCCGCTGGCAGCTCGGCGCCGCACTCTGGACAACTCCGGAATGCGCTCATGGCACGTTCCCGTTCATTGCCGCGCGGGGCAACCCCTCCCCACACGCGGCTTGCCACCCGTCCCATTCAAAATCAGGAATCGCGGCCTAAGGTTACAGCCTGTCTCCGCACCGGGTTCACGTCTCAATCCGCGAACACAGCCAGCAACTCTCGCAACTCCTCTTCGAGAGAGCGGCCGTCGGGCACTGTTTGCGCAACGTGTTCCCGGAGCAATTCCCGATACCGGCGGCGCAACCGGTGGACCGCCACCTTAATCGCGCCTTCTGTCAGGCCGAGGTCGGCCCCAATCTCGGCATAGGTCTGCAGTTCTCTGTCGCCGGAGAGGATCACCTTGAGACGCTCGAACAAGGCGCGTTTGCCTTCCAACGCGCACTCTTCCTCAAGGCTGCGATAGGCCGCGTCAATCTGGTTCGCGGCCCAAGCCCTATCGAAAAGCTTGTCTGGGCTCAAATGGTCCGCCGCCTCGAGGCGATAGCGATCCTCCGCCTTTTCGCCGTCAAACGGAACGGGCGCCCGGCCGCCTCCGCGCTTGAGGGCCCTGTCGCGCTCGCACGCGTTAATCAGAAAGCGTTTGAGAGCCGAGAGCAAAAACCAGCGGAACTTGCCCTTTGCCGGTTGGACCGCGGCCAGATAATCCCTCGCCAACAGCCGGGCAAAGAATTCCTGTGTCAGATCTTGGGCATCTTCGGGGGAGTGGCCCTGGCGTCGCACGAAGGTATAAAGGGGATACCAGTAAGTCCGGCAAAGTATCTCCATGGCTTCAGCCCCCTTGGAGGGATCACCCGGCCGCGCCGCAAGCACCACGCTCCAGTGGGTTGCGGTAAACAGCTTCGCGCTCGGCGCTCCAGGTTCCACGGTTGGCCCGTTCGCGGCCATGTCCATGGTATAGGCCAAGCAGCCGGCAGTTGCACGGTGATTCTGCGACCTCCTGGCGGAGGTCGGAACGGCACATCAGCGGAAAGGCGTGCAAAACAGTAGGCTTTCGGGGTCGGACCTGAGCAAGGTGTTGCGATGGAGGCGGCGGAGTCCGTCCAGGTGGCTCGGGAGGGGTTTACTGACGATTTTCACCCGGGGATTCTTGCTTCTAAGCCGGCCTGCTCGGCTGCGCTGAGTGAAGATCCTCGTGCAAGACTCAAGCGCTCTCCCCGATCCTCGAGCCACTCAACCGCTGCCAGGGAAGGATTGTCTCGGTGATGGCCTCCAACAACGCGCCTGAGCCCACCGCGATGCTTTCAGTCCATGGCGGCTTGGGTGCCCTGGCGTCGTTGGCCAGTCGTCCGGTGATCGCGGCCGAACTGGAAGAGGAATTCCCGGTCGTGGCAGCAATCGGTTAGCGGATAGGGCCTTCCCGGGACAAGATCGCCATTGGCCTCTGGCACGGGTAGAGGAATCGCAGTTCTGCCGCTTTCTTAGAAGCCACAGCGCGCGGGTGAAAATGAGCTGGAAGCAGCCCTGGCACCGGCCGCTGATCGCCTAAGCAGCAGTCAATCAACCGGTTCTCCAGGTCCGGCCCCGGGTCCCCAACGTATCCTTTCCCGCCCTTTTACCCCCCCCTCCTCCGGTAACAAAACGTTTGGCGCAACGCGCGCTGGAGGGTTCCCGCTTGACATTAAAGTCGCTATCAGGTTTACTCACGCCTGCAATTCTCAGTTCAGGTCTATCTTATTCTTAGTTAACCGCTCGGAAGTGGCTCGGGCAACTTTCTTTTGGGGTGAGACGACAAGTTGGGCTGCAGTAGTGGGATGAACGAGATGAACGGGGACGTGGCAGTTCTATTCTTGCCAAGGAGCTCAAGGCCCTCAAAGGAAGTCGCAGTCTGTCACGACCCGGTTTCGGTCCCGTCTTCAACTTTTCCGCAGCGCTGGATAGCTGGGATCCATCAGAGCGACTTACCCGATGGAATGCCTCATTCATGGTGCGTCCCAGGCTTTCCGATCAATCACCAGTCACTCCTGAGCCGCGGACACCCAACAACTGGAGGGAGCAAATATGAAAAGCAGTCACCCATGTCTCAACAAACCCGTCTTCAATCAAACTCAAACCGATTCCGGGAGGAGTCCGTGCCGCTTCAGCTTGTCAGACTTCCCAATCCTGACTGTGGCGATCGTGTCACTGGCGTGTTGCCTCACAGCGTATCGGACCACGCCAGCAGAAGTAGTTGCCTGGGGTGACAACACGTCTGGGCAACTCGCCATTCCAGAAAACCTCACTGACGTGACATCAGTGGCCGGAGGCGCTGCTCATGGGGTGGCGCTGCGGGGAGACGGAACGATGGTAGCGTGGGGAGATGGTTCCTGTGAGCAACTGGAGATACCCGCGGATGTGGCAGCGGCTCAAGTCGTGGGGATTGCGGCTGGTGATAATTACACCCTGGCGCTGAAAGCTGACGGGACGGTGCGGGCCTGGGGTGGATCGTGTCAAGGCTGGGCGTATGAAGTGCCGGCGGGTTTGAATGGAGTGGTGCAGGTGGCTGGTGGATCTGATCACGGACTGGCGTTGCGAATGGACGGGACGGTGGTGAGCTGGCCGCAAGGAGCGGTGTCCGGAGCGCCGCCTGCGAGCCTGAGCGGGGTGGTGCAAGTGGCGGCTCGAGCGGGGTGGAGTCTGGCGCTCAAGGGGGACGGGACGGTGGTCGCATGGGATGCCAATGGAAGCTGGACAGTTGCAGGGGTCGCGGATGCCACTGCCATCGCGGCGGGGTGGAATCACGGGTTGGCGCTGCGGGCGAACGGGACGGTGATGAGGTTTGACGCCGACAGAGGGTCGGCGCAGGAGGTGGCGGGATGGGCGGACGTCGTGGAAGTGGGAGCTGGTTACTACCATGACATTGCGTTGAAGAGCGATGGGACCGTAGTGACATGGGGCGATGAGTCTGCCAATGCAGCCGGTTTCCTGGAGACACCCTATGGGTTGCAGGGAGTCGTTCATATTGCAGTTGGCGGAGCGTTCAACCTGGCTGTCGTGAACAACGCACAACCGTCCGTCGGGCCGATTACGGCTCCGGTCGACCCTGTTCCTGTGGGAACCCTAGTGACCGCAGTTGCGACCTCGACGGCGAATTACGACCTGGCAACGGTTACATGGGGTTGGGGCGACGGCCAGACATCTAACGGGGCAATCAGCGACACGACGATCACCGGCAGCCACGTCTACACCGTTCCGGGTGTCTACACCATCAGGCTCACGCTCACCGACAATGCCGGTCGGACTGGGACTGCGATTTACCAATACCTGGTCGTCTACGATCCGGAAGGTGGCTTCGTGACCGGGGGTGGGTGGATCAATTCACCCGCGGGAGCGTATCCACCGGATCCAGGATTGACTGGCAAGGCCACATTCGGATTCGTGTCCAAGTATCAGAAAGGCGCAACCGTTCCAACTGGTCAGACCCAGTTCGACTTTCATGTCGCTAACCTGAGTTTCCACAGCTCGAGCTACGATTGGCTCGTGATAGCTGGGGCCAAGGCGAAGTACAAGGGATCAGGGGAGATAAGCGGAAGCAGCAATTTCGGCTTTATGCTAACGGCTATTGATGGCCAGACTACAGGTGGCGACGGCCAAGACAAGTTCCGGGTCAAGATCTGGAATAAGGTGTCGGGAGCCATTGTCTACGATAATCAGCTTGGTGCATCGGAGGAAGTTGACCCCGTCACGGCCATTACCGGTGGGAGCATCGTAATCCACAAATCGAAGTAGGAAAGCGACCGGCGCTGGGTGATCCGCCCGTATCTCCTACTCGAACCGCAGGTTCGCTTTCGGGGTCGGACCCGAGCAAGGTGTTGCGATGGAAACGGCGGAGTCCGGTCCAGGTGGTTCGGGAGGGGCTTACTGACGATTTTCACCCGGAGATTCTTGCTTCTAAGCCGGCCTGCTCGGCTGCGCTGAGTGAAGATCCTCGCGCAAGACTCAAGCGCTCTCCCCGCTCCTTGAGCCACTCCACCGCTGCCAGGGAAGGATTGTCTCGGTGATAGCCTCCAACAACGCTGTACACAGATGTGTACACTTTTGTAAGCTGCGTGTAGAGAGCTTGTTGCGAACGAAAATGTCACGCCTCGCTCTCCATGCTTTACCGCGCCGGAGGCTGGGCGCCGTCCGGCTGGTCCGAAAACCCGTGCTTGTCCCAGCAGGGATCGAGGCCGAGATCTTTGAGCA
>CAZODO010000155.1:0-9794 GCA_964578605.1 uncultured Verrucomicrobiota bacterium
GTTGGAACCATCATTCATTCGATTTGTCGTCCCACCCGACTTTGGAGCAGCCCTGCCGGCGGAAGAATCGGGAGATTTTCCGCTGGCCATCCGTTGCGGAGCGGGCTATACTCGCGCGAACCCGGAGAGAACAGAGCGAGGCGTATTATGGACATGGTTTTCACTTGCCCGAGTTGCAGGCAGCAGTTGGAAACGGAAACGACCATGGCTGGCAACGAGATCGCGTGCCCGTCTTGCGGGGCGACGATCGTGATTCCGGAAGCCAACCCAACCAACCTCCACGTTAACCCCATCGCGTCGTCCGCCGCCGCGAAACAGGAGTATCACTTCTCGGTGCCGGTGCGCGACGCCCCGTCGGAAGTCTTGATCCAGAAAGCGGCGGCGCCGCTGGAAGTCGCTGCGAAGACGGACGCGGACAAGAAATTGCGCATCCGCTGCATTCGTCGGACCGATTGCGTTGAGGTGGGCCGCGATCGGTTCGACGAGATTGTCACGGAGTTTTTGCAGAAGATTGGCGAGACCAACCTCGTGAGCATCACGCCCCTGACCTATACCCACCTGGATATCGGCACGCGGCAGTTGATGACCGACTTCGGGGTGATGGTGATCTACAAGGGCTAGCCCGGCGCCCGGGCGGTTTTCAAACGAAATCGCGCTGCTGTTCGCGGACCGTGAGGACGGGGCAAGGCGCATGGCGGACCACGCGTTCGGCCGTGCTTCCCATGAGAACGTGCTTCAACCCGGTCCAGCCATGGGTGGAGATGATGATCAGGTCGGTGCCGAGTTCTTTGGCGGCGGTTGTGATCTCGTGGTAGGGCTGGCCGGTGCGGACGAGGGTCCGGGTGGTCATGGGGGACTCGCTTCCGGCTGCCAGGGCGGCCAGCCGTTCTTCGATGCGCTCCCGCACGGAGACATCCAGCGTGTCGACCACGGTGGGCGGGTAGCCGAGTTCCGCCGGGTAGACCATGGGCTGGATGACGTGCAGCAGGGTGACCGAAGAGCCGAATTGGCCCGCTAACTTGCGAGCGTACTTGAGCGCCTTTTCCGAACCTTCCGAGAAGTCCATGGGCACGAGGATCTCCTTCAATTGAAGATGCGACGGGAAGGCCAGCGCATCGGCTCCGGCTTCGGTCGATCCTGCCGGCGCCGCTCCGGGCTTGACGTGCAGACTGACCCGAGCGCCTTTGGCAGGAATGGGTTTTTGAACGTCTTTCATAGGATTCCTTTCGGTGATCGGAGGGTTCCCTTGAAACATATGCCAGAGGACGGGGATTTCGCCAGACGATTTCTCAACCGTCGGCGCGTGTCTTATGCCGGACCGAGATGCGCGTGAATGCGAGGCGCGCGACGGCAGCGCGCGCCCCTTTCGCGGGGCCAAGGCTGATTACAGGCGGGAGATCAGCAATTCCTTCTGGAAGATCAGCTCTTTGGGAACCGTCGAGTGCAGGTTGATAAAGAGTTCTTCCTGCGACACCACTTCTTTCTTCCACTCTTCGGAATCGATGTTCTGCACTCGATCGAACTCCGCCGGGCCAAACCCGTCCAAGCCTTCGAGGTCGAAATCCTTGGCTAAAGGCACCCAACCCAGCGGGCTTTCCTTCGCGCCGACGCGCCCGTGGCAGCGGTCGACAATCCACTTGAGCACGCGCATGTTCTCGCCGAACCCGGGCCAAAGGAAGCGGCCTTTATCATCGCGCCGGAACCAATTGACGTGGAAGAGCCGGGGGGGATCGGCAATGAGCTTGCGCATGCCCAGCCAATGCCGGAAGTAATCGCCCATGTTATAGCCGCAGAACGGAAGCATGGCCATGGGATCCCGGCGCAACTGGCCGGCTCCGCCGATGGCGGCAGCCGTCATTTCCGAACCCATGGTCGCTCCGATGTAAACGCCATGGCCCCAATCATAGGCTTGGAACACCAGCGGCAAGGTGGTCCCGCGGCGTCCCCCAAAGATCAGGGCGCTGATGGGAACGCCTGCCGGATCATTCACCTCCGGCGCCAGGGCGGGGTTGTTGCTCATCGGCGCCGTAAAGCGGCTGTTTGGATGGGCGGCTTTCTCCTTCGATTCCGGCGTCCACGGGTTCCCCTTCCAGTCCAGGCATTGGGACGGGACGGGGCCATCCTTGCCTTCCCACCAAACGTCTCCGTCAGGCAGGAGCGCGACGTTGGTATAGAGCGTGTCGCGCCGAATGGTCTCGATGGCGTTGGGGTTGGTGCTCCGGTTGGTCCCCGGCACCACCCCGAAATACCCGGCCTCGGGATTGATCGCATAGAGGCGCCCGTCAGGCCCGGGCTTCATCCAGGCGATATCGTCACCCACCGTCCAGATTTTCCACCCGTCATAGTGGGCGGGCGGAATCAGCATGGCGAAATTGGTCTTTCCACACGCGCTGGGGAATGCGGCGGCGACAAAGGTCTTCTCGCCTTGAGGCGACTCCACGCCGAGGATGAGCATATGCTCGGCCAGCCAGCCTTCGTTGCGCGCGAGATACGATCCAATGCGCAACGCGAGGCACTTCTTCCCAAGGAGCACATTGCCGCCATAAGCGGAGCCGACGGAGAAGATCGCGTTGTCCTGGGGGAAATGACAGATGTAGCGGCGGTCCGGGTTGACATCCAACATCGAGTGCAGTCCGCGATTGAACCCGTTGCCTAGATTCAACTGGTCGTACGCGATCTGGCCCATCCGCGTCATAATGCGCATGTTCAGCACGACGTAGGAGGAATCGGTCAGTTGGATGCCGACCTTGGCCAGCGGCGACCCGGGCGGCCCCATCAGGTAAGGAATGACATACATCGTCCGCCCCTGCATGGAGCCACGAAGCAGCCCGTGGAGCTTCTGGTACATCTCTTTGGGGTGCGCCCAATTGTTGGTCGGCCCCGCCTCTTCCTTGCTCTCGGTGCAAATGTAGGTGCAATGTTCGACCCGGGCGACGTCATTGGGGTTGGACCGGTGGAGATAGCAGCCCGGAAGCTTTTGCTGGTTGAGCTTGATGAGAATGCCTTGTTCGACCGCCTGGTTTGTCAGGGCATCCCTCTCGGCCTCGGACCCGTTGCACCAGAATATCTTATCGGGCTGGCAAAGCTTTGCCATTTCCTCTACCCAACGGATCACGGCTTCGTTCGGTGTGTTCTTCCGGCCGAGTTCTGCATTCGACATAGTCAGACCTTAGTGGTTTTCGCCCGGCACGCCATTGCCCCGGAGCGTCAACCTAAATTGGGGCGGGAGAGTATCAGGGTGACAGGGGAGCATCAAGAGCCTTGTTCAACCTGGCGTTAAACTGGGCTTATTTCAGGGCAAACACCCTTGGGAAGCGTTGCGGCGGGGGCAACGGAATGGCAAGGCCGGGGCGGCTTCGCGCTTGGGGACGCTGGTGGAGGTTGCGCTGGCGCAGGGCGCCCTTGCGGGGCATACTCCGCGGCAGGACTGAGTTGAGAGCCTGGCTTCCGTGAATTCGATGCGCTATTTGGCATCCCAATGGCAACTGCGTTTCCTGATCGGGATCGTGGGCTTGGGCCTTTTCCTGCTGCTGCCGAGCGTCCTGAGTTACCATGGAGAGGAGCGGTTCTACACGGACGCAGCCATCCGGATGACCCAGACGGGCGACTACTTCACGCCTTACACGGCCAAGGGCGCCATGCGGTTCGACGAGCCGATCCTGACGTATTGGGCGGTGCTGGCGGGGTACACGGTTTTTGGCATCCACTTCATGGCGTCGCGCCTGCCTTTTCTGATCGCGGGTTGCCTGGTGATCCTGGTCACCTCCCGGTTGGCTCGGGCGCTGTTTAACGAACCGGCTATTGCCGGGGTCGCGGCGCTCATCCTGGCTTCAAACGTGCAACTCCTGACGTTTTCCACGCGCTCGACACCGGACGTGCTGCTCTGTTTGTTTGGTGGTTTGAGCTTGCTGGGCTTCGCGCGCATCGTGTTTCGGAAGGACAAAGCGTGGAGGAATTACGCCTTCGCCTGGGTGGGGGCGGGCCTGGCCGTCCAAACGAGCGCGCTTCCGGGCGTTGCGGTGGCGCTCTATCCGCTGCTGTTCTGCCTGGTCTTCCGGCGGGGAGAAACGCGGCTGCGGGAGCTGTTCGAATGGAAAGCGTTCGTTCTCGGGTTGATGGCCGCGGTGTTCTGGTTTGGCCTGATGATCTGGCAGCATAACGATGCGCTGGTCGAGGGCTTTTATTACGAGCACGCTGCCGGTCAGATGAGCCCCTCGAGTTGGGCCACGCCGTTGAAGAATCTCCAAGCCATTGTCCTCGGCATGCTGGGCCACTTTCTCCCCTGGTCAGCGCTGCTGGCGATCGCTCTGCTGGCCAGCCGAAAGGCTGCCGGGTCCTTTTGGCGGGAGCACGCTGGCCAGAATTGGTTTCTGGCGGGCTGGGGCCTATTCATCCTGGTGTCATCGGTCTTCGGCACACGCAACGGGGCGAATCGGGTGCTGGTGGCCTACCCGCTGCTCGCGGTCCTGGCCGCGGCCTTGCTGACGAGTTTGGCGCAAGCGGACCGTTTCCGGCTTTGGCGAAACAGGTTGCTGGCAGCCTGCGTCGTGGCTTTCGGAGTTGCCGGGCTGGTGCTGGCTATGTCAGGCCTGCGGATGGCGCCGAGGATGCTTGCGGCGGGCCTTCTGCTCGCGTTGGGAGCGGCCGTTGTGGGGAGGCTCGTCCGGCGGCGGATGGATTGGGCTTGGCCAGCCGGGTTTGCCGCCTTTCCATTGCTGGCGTTCTGGGCAGGCGAAGGATTCGTGCGCCCCGCGTTTGCGGAATCTCCCGCCCCTGCGCTTGCGGCCAGGCTCCTGCCGGAGCGAGAGATGCGGGAACGGGTTTACGCGTTGAACCTGGACCCTTCCTACGAGGCGCAGATGCGGGTTTTGTCAGGCGGCCGTCTTACGGTGGTGCCGCTAAGTCAGGAGGCTTTGGCGTCGTTCGTCGTCATTGAAGATCCGATCGTCTTTCACGATAGGGATAAGGAAGCGGTGGCCGGAATCCGCGGCACCGTTGACCAAGTGGGCTTCGCGAACCGCCTCTGGCGGCTGCGCGATATTCCCGCGCTATTTGACCAGGCGCCGTGGGAAGGCGGCTTCGCCCGCCACCGCATCGCGTTTTACCTCCTTGTTCCCGAGCCCGGAGCCGATTCCATTCTGCCTGGCGCTCCCAGGTGATTCCTCGGCCTGCGAATACGTTCCACCCCCGATTGTTCCTCGGTCGCGCATTTCTGCCTTGTGGAACGGAACCAGATTCGGCTCAATCGCATCGAATGGAACCGTTCGATCGAGGGGCAAACAGAGACCGGCCGGTGATCCGCTCCGGCGATCTGAGCCGCCGGCGTGTGCGTTCGTCGTCGCGCGCGAAAGCTCGGAGTCCGCGCTCGCACCGGGTCTGCGACGCCGCGACAGGGGGGTTGATCTGCCTGATGGTGGTTTTTACGCCGTGGGCTTTTGGCGCCACTCAGGACTGGTCCGTCTTGACCATGAACATCGCGGGGTTCGCCCTCGGTGCGTTGCTGGTTGCCAAATGGATCATCCGGCGACGGACAGGCTATAAGCCATCGCGGTGGGGAGAAGTGCCTGAGAGCGTTGAAGGAGAGCTTTTTGAAGAGCCGGCGCGGCCGCGGAACAAGCTCACGATTGCCCTGGCGGTGCTGACCCTGCTGGTGCTGGCGTACACCTTGGTGAGCGCCTTGAACGCGCGCGCGACCTATGTCGAGGGGCACCGCCGGTTTGACTACCATAACGCGGTCAAATGGCTGCCGCACAGCTACGATCGCGCGAGCACGTGGAACAGCCTGTGGATGTATGCGGGCCTGGCCTGCTTTTTTTGGGCCACGCGGGACTGGCTCCTGACCAGCAGCAAGCGATCCCGGTCGCGCAGTCGCACGCATGCCAGAGAAGGCGGGCTGGCGGCAATGGCGTCGCCCACGCTCAGTCCGGGGCGTGAAACCCTCCCGCTTTCGCTTCAGCCTGTTGCCGACGCGCCGGCGCCGGTTCTGCATCGGGATTCCGGCTCGAGCTTGCCATTCCGGCTTCGCCTGGTGCTCTGGGTGTTATGCATCAATGGCTCTTTGCTGGCTTTGGAAGCGATCCTCCAGCGGCTGAGCGGCTCCAACAAGCTTTTGTGGCTGGTGGTTCCGCGTTTTAACATGGAAGCGGTCGCCCAGTTTGGGCCCTATGCCTACCGCGCCAACGCCGCTTCCTACTTCAATCTTATCTGGCCGGTCTGCCTCGGTTTTTGGCTGGTCTTGCGCGAATCGGCCAGGTCCTCGCTCGTGAATGGCCGCAGGCTCGGTTCGGGCAGCCATATCGTTCTCTTGCCGGGAGCGGTCTTGATGGCGGCCTGCCCGATCATCTCCACGAGCCGCGGAGGGACGCTCATCGCGGTGGGTTCGATCTTCATCACCATGGGGCTGCTGCTTGGGATTGCGCGCAAAGAGAGTCCCTGGTTCAAAGCCGGCGTGTGCTCGCTTTTCACAGTCATTCTGGCCATGGCGGCTTATCTTGGGCTGGAGCAGCTTGTCCCGCGTTTCCAGACCATCTTCACCGATCAGATGAGTCAGCGCACGGAGATCTACGAAAACGCCGTCCCGATCGCGCGCGACTTCCCGGTGTTCGGAACAGGACCCGGCACGTTCGGCCCGATCTACCAGCTCTACCGCAAGGACGCAGCCCAGGTTTGGCACGCTTACCTGCATGATGATTGGCTGGAAGCGCGGCTTACCTTTGGCTGGGTTGGATTTTCTATGATCCTCCTGATGCTGGGGCTTGTGGCCGCGCACTGGTTCCTGGGGCGGGGGATTTCCTGTGGCTGGGAGTTCCCATCGATGATGGCTGTGGCGATGGGGGGCGTTCTTTTGCATGCCAAGTTTGATTTCCCGTTCCAGATTTACTCGATTGTCCTGGTGTTTCTGTTGTTCTGCGCGATCGTTTTCTCCCTTTCGCGGAAATCGCAGCCGGGTGTGACATGAGGTTGCCGCATGCCACGTTCGCGTGCCGGGCGAGCCAGGGCCGGGTTGGCGAGCGGCTCCCAGAGGGGCGCCGTCAAATGGGAACAATTTGTTCCCATTCACGCAACCAATTGCGCCACAGTGATTTGATCCCTTGCCGACCGTCCACACGAAGCGCCTTTCACGTTCTCGCGCTGGGCCTGGTTCTCCTTTCGGTCACGGGTTGCCGCCACACGCAACCGTCCTTTTACCCCGTTGGGATCTACGGCGTGCGCGGCACAAACGAACTGGCGGCGGTCCGCAACGCGGGGTTCAATGCCGTCGCTGGAACGGCGGAACAGGCCTACCTGGACTTCGCTGACCGAGTGGGGCTCAAAGTGCTGGCGGCGCCCGGGACTTCGGCTGGCCCGCGCTTCTCCGCGGATCGAGCCCAAAGGACCGTGACGCAGTTCGACAGGCATCCGGCGCTCTGGGCGTGGTATCTGATCGACGAACCGGACCTGCAGGGAGTTTCGCCCGCGGACGTTCGTGACGCCCATCTATTCGTCAAGCGGCTTGGCGCCCGGAAACCGACCGCGCTCGTCCTATATCAAGGGGGCGAATCGGAGCATTACGCCAACATCGCCGACATCACGATGCTGGACCGGTATCCCATCCCCTGGCTGCCGCTGGCGAATTTCCCCCAGCACCTGCGCATGGCGCGGTTAGCCGTGCCGAAGGAGAAGCCCTTGATCGCCGTGATCCAGGCGTTCGACTGGAGCTATTACCCGAAGCTTCGCCCTTCGAGCGCCCCGATGCGCCCGCCGTCGTATGACGAACTCCGCTGCATGACCTACTGTGCGCTGGCGCGCGGCGTGACGGGCCTGTTTTATTACTGCTTTGCCGACGGGAGTTGGGACCAGCGTGATCATCCGGAGGTTTGGCAGGGGTTGCGTAAAGTGGTTGCGGAGGTCCAGGAGCGGCTTCCGCTCTTCCGGGCGGAGCAGGTTTGGTGGCCCTTCGTCCACCAATTCCCCGGCCATTCTTCGGGCGGGTTCAACTCCGCGCTCGAGAGCAGCGTGATCTCCGCTCTTGTCGAAGTCTCTGAGGGCAACGCAGCGGTCCCGGCAGGAAAGTACGTGGTCAGCGTCAACAATACCGACGCTCCGCTCACCTACCGGATCACGCTCCCAAGACCGCAGGCAAGCCCCATTCCAGTGCTGGGCGAAGGGCGGACGATCCCCGCCGTGGACCGTTGGCTGGAAGACCATTTCGACCCGTTCGCCGTCCATATTTACGGCCCGCTACTCTGAAATGGGACAACCGCCGGGGGAAAGGCCGCGCTCCCCTTATCTCGAATCATCTGTGGTTCAACGCCTTAAGCTGTTGATGACAAATTGTCATCATTTTCCCCGGATACGGTGCGCACCGCCAGAGCAAGCGGAGGCACTTTAGCCTCTTGCCGCTTGGCCCTGCTCCGTCAGTTTTCGAACCGAACGAATTCACTCTTGAACCGGGTCCGGGGTTGTTTGGACTCGGCGGGGTGGCCGACGGCGATGCAGGCCACGGGGAGGGTGGAGCCTTGGAGCTTGAGAATGGCCTGGAGTTGCTTGACGCGCTGCTCTCTCGGATGCACGCCTAACCAGCAGGCGCCCAACCCGAGGATATGGGCGCTTAGCAGGAGGTTTTCGATCGAAGCGGCACAGTCCTGGAGCAAGTAGCTAAGCTGCTTGTCATGCGCTGCGTCCAGATCGCCGCACACGACAAACCCCACCCCGGCCGTGGCCAGCATTTTGCCGTAGGGCAAGGCGTCCGCGATCTCGCGCAGCATCGTGCGGTTCCGGATGACGACAAACCGCCAGGGATCACAAGCGGCGGCCGAAGGCGCCGCCATGGCTGCTTCCAGCATCTTCTGCACGGCGCTGTCGCTGACAGGCTCGTCGGTATAGGCACGGATGCTGCGCCGCCCGAAGATGAAACCCAGGTTCGGCTCAATGTTGCTCGTCATGAAGGTGATCGTGCCGCGCACGCGTTCAGAAAGCAAACGCACGGTCGCCGTTGGATAGCAATTCGCAAGGGGAAGCCCGCCACGGCGCGCGACGGAATAAAAGGGCCCACTTCTGTGCCGGTTGCCTGGACAGAAGTGAGCCGAAGCCGCTTGCCGCGAAACGCGTCGCTCGCGGCATGGGTGAAATCAGGCCTGCACTTCGATCACGGAATTGAGCGTGCCGAACTCGTTCCAGGTGTTTTCGACGGCGTGCGGGTCGGGAATCCATTGTCCATCGACCACAAATTTATATTCGTACCGGCCGGGCGCCAGCGACAGGGTGGTTTCCCAATGCCCTGCGGAGGTGAGCTTGAGCGGCTTCGAATCGGGCATCCATCCGTTGAAGCCGCCGCAGACCGCCACGCGTTTCGCGCCGAGATCCACGAGACGAAAGGTGACCGGCACACTCCGGGTGGAACTCTGGGCCGGTGCCGCCGCGGTCTCAGGGGCCTTTCCATTTGACGGCGACGATTCCCGGGCAGTGCCTTTCTGCCGCAACGCCGTTTGAGAAGCGGCACCGGTCTGCCGTTCGGTTGCCGAGTTGTGATGGGTGGACGCTTCCGGTTTCGTGCGCGCGCGGGTCGGCGCTGTTTTTGCAGTCGGAACGACCAGAGGTGATACGGGCGCTAATTCGTTGGTTGCCGATGATAGCTTCGCTTTTCCTGAGGACTTCTTTGCCATTTTCTTTCCCATTTAATCCCGAATTTGTTAACAGAGCGCCGCATAATGCTTATCAGATAAAGAAAAGCAAGCAGGGATTTCGCGCATCTGAACGCGCGGGTGCAACTCACGGTCTCCAGGGTTTTCTCATTATTGGGGAGGGAAGGGAGT
>CAZODO010000156.1:0-9729 GCA_964578605.1 uncultured Verrucomicrobiota bacterium
GTTTACGCCCAAGTGAGGCCATCGACTCCGAATATTGGTGAGAAATCCAGGCTAGGCGTGTGTCTAGGGAAGCGTTGATCCAGTTTTGTTAGTTGTCAGCCAAGTGACTTATGCCGATCCCTGACTGTTTCGATCCTGTTAAGTTCCTCCTATCACGTGATAAGGCAGTTTCACTCCAAGTACGCGCTGCGATCATCCGCATGCTCCGCGATGGTCTGAATGCGGACACCCCTAAAGACCCCGGCCAGCCGCGTGTGGTGCGCCGCCATGAAGCGGCAAGAATGCTAGCCCGGTCCCTGCGATCGGTCGATATGCTGGCTGCTCAGGGCTTGTTACGCCGGATCAAGCTGCCCGGACGAAAGCGCGGGTGCGGTTTTCTCGAATCGGATCTCCTGGCGCTGCTGGAGATCAAATAGGGATGCCCCATGAAGTCCCAGCAAAATGGCGCTCCCGTGGTGGTTTCCAGGGTCAACACCTTCGCGCTCCAACCCTGTCCAGCTTCGGGTCGTCATTCATGGTTACTTGCCGAGGCAAATCGTTGTCGCAATGCCAACATCCCCGAGGCCGACGCGGAGCGTTTGCTGACGGATAACTTGAACCGTCCGCCGAAGCCTGCGAACGAGGTCCGGACGGCTGTTAGGAAGGCCTATAATTCGACATACACCGGCGGAGCGACCTATCGGCGGCGGGTTTCCCTCAACGAAATCCAACCGGATCTACAAAGACTCGAGCGGTTCAGGTTCACAGCCAAAGTTGAGCAACCCGCCTCCTGGCGCCACTGGCTTTGGGAAAGGAGCAACAAGCGGCCGGAATGTCAGAACGCTTACTCATTCCTGAAACACATCTATCAACCCGGTGAGATCGTGCATTGCTTCGATTGCATGGAGAGCAAGGCGCCTGCCGCCAGTGTCCGCATCTCGGAGCCGCAGGACTGCCGAGTCCCCAGGTTTCTCGAGATGGGCGGCCGAGGCGCTGGCGTTTGGTATCTGGCCAACCCGGTCGATGGTGAATGGCACCCTATGGATGATCGCCCTGGTGAGCTCTCCTGCCGGAATGAATCTGCCCTGACTGATTTCCGTTTCATGGTGCTCGAATCGGACATTGCGCCCCCTGATCTCTGGTTGCCGTTCATCACCCGGATGCCTGCGCGGATTGCCGCCATCTACACGTCAGGAGGGCGGAGCATTCATGCGTTGGTCGTAATCGACGCGCATTCCAAGATGGAGTTCGACGCGATTGCGGAGCCGCTAAAGCGCCCACTAAAGCGTCTTGGTGGCGACCCTGCTTGTTTATCGGCCGTCAGGTTGACGCGGCTGCCAGGCTGCCACAGGCCCGAGAAAGGCGGCTTTCAGAAGCTTCTCTATTTGCACCCGAATCCGCCGCTTTGCCCGATTGCTGACTTACCGCCGAAGTGGCCCCGGAAAGAGTCCCTGGAGCGTTGGCGAACGATCTGCCCAAGCTTGGAGGTCTGCCCATGATTGAAACCGCTCAAGATTTCGTCGAGGGCGCGGCCGGGGTGGATGAGGATGGCCGACCCATTCGAGGACCAGAGCCGACAGCGGAAGAGATTCACGAAGGGGATCCGCCAGAGGAGGGCGAACCTACCAGCAACGGCCAACACCGCGACGAGGAAAAGGCCGAAGCGTCAACGAGGGATCGGGTATTCCAGTTGCCGGATCCGATCTCGTGGGAGGAACTGGAGCGACCCGTCGACTATTCGGACACCCTGCTTGGGGATCGCTTTCTTGAGCGCGGGTGCGGGTTCATCCTGTTTGGCCCTGCTGGTGTCGGAAAATCAGTTGCGGGATTCCAAGCAATCGCGGAATGGGCGGCAGGGTTGGACGGGTTGCACATCAAACCGGCTCATCCGCTCAAGATCGTGCTGCTCCAGACCGAGGACTCGGCAAACGACTACCGAGAGACCTGGGCGGGGATTCGAGCGTCCAGTCTCATTTCCGCGCCGGACAAGCTCGCTCTGCTGAAACAGAACCTGATCATCCTGCCACCCATCCCCGGTGGGAATGCGCTCCACTTAGCCGCCGTTTTGAATGCGGCTGCCGAGAAGTACCACCCGGATCTGGTCTACGTGAATCCGCTCTTGGCGTTCTGCCCGACCGACCCGGCCCGGGACTTGGGCGGGCTGCTCTACCAGACCGTCGACCCCATAATCAAACGGCACCGGATCGGCTTCATGGCTGTGCATCATACGCCCAAAACCAACAACCGGGATACGTCCGGTTACAAGGTGCACGATTTCCAGTATCTCGCCGCCGGGGATGCGAGGGTTGCCAACTGGCCGCGCGGGATGATCCAGATCGAACCCGTTGCCAACGGCGTCTACCTGTTTCGGGCGACAAAACGGGCCCGTCGCACGGGATGGACCTGGGATCGGGAACCGACCGATGAGCGATATTTCCGGCACTCGAAAACAGAGATCCGCTGGTTGGATGCCTCGCCCGATGACGTATCGGAAGCCAAGGCCGTCGAGGACTACCAGCGCATCCTTGAGGTGCTGCCTGCCGCTGGAGAAGCCGGGGCGAGCCGCGACCGGGTCCGCGACGAGGCGAAGAAGAAGCTGAGGATCGGGAAGGACAAGGCCGATGCGTGGTTAAGGCTGGCCATCGAAGACGGGACGGTCGAGCAGGTCAAAACCCGAACGTCCAACAACCGCGAGAGCACCCTTTTCCGGTGTTCCGCCAAGGCGGCGGAATGACAATGGACCGCTCCTTTCCTACTCCTTTCCTAAACGGCCAGGAAAGAAAGCCCTTGGATCCTTCCCCTCTCTCCTTTCCTGGTCCCCTTTAGGGGCCAGGATAGGAAAGGAAGGATGCCGCCCACTCGTATCCTAGCGGTCGTCAGGAAAGGACTCGGACAATAGGCGGAAGCATGAGCACTCCGAACCAACTTGAGCCTGCCGAATTCGTGCTGCGGCTTCGCGCTCTAACCGGTGTTGGCTGGCGTACCCCGCCCTTGCTCAGGCTCCGGGCGGCATTGAAACGGCTTGTCCGAGATCACGGGTTGAAGGTTGTTGAATGCAGGCCGGTGAACCCCTCAAAAGATGATCCCAGCGGCGTTGCGGGACCGTGAGACAGTGCAATGCTTTGTCATATGGCGAAATATCGTCGAACTGGACCCAATACCCCACCCGAAACGTGGATCGCCGTCCGAGCCGATTACGAAGCCGGACGCGGATCTTGCCGCATTCTCGCCGAGAAATACGGGCTCAACCCCGTTGCCGTCTCAAGCCGATGCCGCCGGGAAGGCTGGACTGGCCGAACCCGCCGATCCATGGCCAAGTTCAGCGAAATTCTGGATAAGCAGGTCGCCAAAGCAGCACAACAGACCGCCCGGACGCTTTCCGAGCGGGCGAGTCATTTCGTCGAACGCACCATTGACGAGAGCGAGGACTGGCTGAACTGCATTCAGAAAGCCAAGGCTCTGCTTGCCGCTGGTGATGTTTCGGGGCTGCGCGATCTAGTGAACGCCTGGAAGGTGCCGGTGGCGGTGGGCAGGGAAGCGTTGGGGCTAACCGCCGAAACGTCCAACCGGGTCAATGTCGCCATCTTCTCCGAGGGCGCCGTGATTGTCGAAACTGCCCCCCGTGGTGACTCACTCCCTGAGCCCGAACCCTGCCCTGTGATCGACCTGCCACCCACCGAAACCGACTGATCGGCGAACTCGGCTTGCTTACTTTCTGCTTACTTTCTAAACGTCCTTCAGGAAAGGCAACGAAAAGCAGGAAAGCGCATGAAAGTGTAAGGGTTGAAATACTCCACAAGCGTAAACTGCTGATATTGAAGGGGTAATTTGCTGGAAGTTGTTGGTGGGAAGGTGGTGGTAGGAGCTGGATTCGAACCAGCGAAGGCATAAGCCAGCAGATTTACAGTCTGCCCCCGTTGGCCACTTGGGTATCCTACCACTCTCGCCAGGGGCGCTGCCCGGGGAAGCTATTTTCGGCCTGCTTCCACCCTCGCGCCAGAGTCCCGGCCCGTTCGGGAAGACAAAAGATACAGAAGCACTCCCGGACGTCAATCTTTCGATGAAGATGTTCAAAAAACGCGAATCTCGCGCGCCGAAGCCGGGTGCGAACGCCCGGGCCTTCGCAACGTGACCAGGCGTTCCGAGGCGCACCGGCCCGGCCGCCAGCAGCGGCAAGTTTGGCGACGTCCAGCGGCAGAAGTTCGTTGGCATCGCTGCGAGCTTTCAGTACTCTCGGGGCATCATGGACCAATCATTCGCTCTCTCTTCGCGCGGGCAAGTGCTTCTGCGGCTGGCGGTGGTTTTCATTGTGGCGTGGACTTTGGGTGCACCGGCCGCCACGCTCCCGGCGGAAGACAGTTACGACCGGGACTTGGTGGGATTTGGCAACCCGGAAAGGATCGTCCTGCCGGTGAACCAGGTGTTGTCGCCGGCGGGCATTCAAGTGGATCTTCCTGGCCTCCGGCCCCAGGCGATTGCGCTTAGTCCTGACGGCCGATTGCTCGTGACCTCCGGCAAGACGCACGAACTCGTAGTGCTCGATCCCGTGACAGGCGCGATTCTGCAAAAGGTGCCTCTGCCCTCGGAGAGCGCTACTTCGACCCAGGCCGCTGCGGTGTCGGACCATATTTTGACACCGGACAAGGAGGGCCAGCTTAGCTTTACGGGGCTGATCTTTTCGCGCGACGGCTCCCGCATCTTTCTTTCGAACGTGAACGGCAGCGTGAAGGTTTTTGGGGTGGCTGCGGACCGCACGGTCACGGGGCTTTACTCGATTGCGCTGCCCGCAACCGGCTTGAAGTTGCGCAAAGCGGAGATCCCGTCCGGGCTGGCGCTGTCGCCGGAAGGCCGGCGCCTTTTCGTCGTGGCGAATCTATCGAATCAACTGCTGGAGCTGGACCTGGAAAAGGCCGGCACCGACAAGGTGGTCCGGGCGTTTCCAACTGGTGTGGCGCCTTACGACGTCCTGGTCGTGGGACGGAAGGCCTACGTCAGCAATTGGGGCGGGCGCCGTCCTGGGGCCAATGACCTGACCGGCCCGGCCGGGCGCGGCACGCTGGTGCGCGTCGACCCTGTTCGCCATATCGCCAACGAAGGTTCTGTTACCGTGATCGATCTGGAAGGCGGCCGCGTGGTCCGTGAGATCCTTGTGGGGCTGCACGCGTCAGCGATGGCCGCGACCCCGGACGGCCGTTATGTTGTTATCGCCAACGCGGGGAGCGATACCCTCACCGTGATTGACACCCGCCGTGACGAAGCGGTGCATACCATCTCGATGCGCTGGCGGCGCCAAGACCCCTTTGGCGCCAGCCCCAATGCCCTCGTTTTCGACCGCACCGGCCGGACGCTTTACGTGTGCAACGGCACTCAAAACGCGGTGGCGGTCCTGGCCTTTCGCCTGGAGCGATCGGAGTTGCTTGGCCTGATTCCCACCGGCTGGTTTCCCGGCGCCATCGCCTGCGATGGGCAACGGAATGCGCTCTACGTTGCCAATATCAAAGGCGTCGGTTCCGGCGCGAAGTACAAGGCGGGCGACACAGTGAAATACAATTCGCACCAGTATTACGGCACCGTCTCGCTCATTCCCATCCCCAAACGCGCCGAACTGGCCCGGCACACCCGGACGGTGCTGTTGAACTACCGCCGTGCTGTGGCCGAACAGGCGGCTCTGCCGCCTCGGGCAGGGGTGCGGCCGCGTCCGGTTCCCGAGCGCGTGGGTGAGCCTTCGGTGTTTGACCACGTGGTCTACATCATCAAAGAAAACCGCACTTACGACCAAGTCCTGGGCGATATCCCGGAAGGAAATGGTGCGCCTGCGTTGTGCGTCTTTGGCGAACGGATCACACCCAACCAGCACAAGATGGTCCGCGATTTCGTGCTTCTGGATAATACCTATTGCTCCGGGATCTTGAGCGCGGACGGGCATCAATGGTCCGATACGGCCTTCGCCACCGACTACATGGAGAAGTCATTCGCGGGCTTCCCGCGCAGCTACCCGGACGGCATGGAGGACTCAGATGTGGACGCCTTGGCTTATGCTCCCAGCGGGTTCATTTGGGATAACGTCCTGGCCCACGGCAAAACGCTGCGCGACTATGGCGAATTCACCATTGGCATGACCGCATGGAAAGACCGCTCCAGGAAGCCGGGACCCAAGTTCCTCGATTACTACCGCGATTTCGTCAACAAGGCCGGCTTGATCGATATCGGTTGCCGGCCCGCGGTGGCTTCCCTCAAGCCGTACATCATGACCAATACCATCGGCTGGGATATGGATGTGCCTGATGTCTTCCGCGCCGCCCGGTTCATCGAGGATGTTCGCCGGTTCGAACGCGAAGGGCAGATGCCCAATTTCATCATCATCTGTCTCCCGAACGATCACACCTCCGGCACCGCCAAGGGCTCGCCCACACCGGCAGCCCAGGTCGCCGATAACGATCTCGCGTTCGGCCAGATTGTCGAAGCCATCAGCCACAGCCGCTTTTGGCCCAAGACATGCATCTTTGCGATCGAAGACGACCCGCAAGCAGGCTGGGATCACGTGAGCGGGTATCGCACCACCGCCTACGTTATCAGCCCCTATACGCGCCGGAAATCCGTCGTAAGCGTGAATTACAATCAAACCAGCTTGTTGCGCACCATGGAACTTATGCTGGGCCTTCCGCCCATGAACCAGATGGATGCCACGGCAACCCCCATGTCCGCCTGCTTCACGGACACCCCGGATTTCACGCCGTTCAAAGCGGTGCCCAATAACGTGCCGCTGGACGAGATGAATCCCGATCCCAAGGCCCTTTCTGATCCGCTCCTTCGCGCCAACGCAATCGCTTCGGCGAAGCTGCCCCTCGGCGCACCGGATCAGTGCTCGGAAGACCTGCTCAACCGGATTATCTGGCACGCCCAGATGGGGTCCCAAGCGCCTTACCCGACTTGGGCGCTGACCCAGATTGAGGAGGAGGACGACGACGATTAGGCCGCTGAGAATTTGTGCGCTTGGACAGCGGCAACCCGGCCAGCCTTGCGGATCTGCCTTGGCAGAACGCGGGCCGGCGGTGTACCCTGCGGTCCATCATCCATCATGAATCCTATGAATTCCGATTTGTCCCGTCGCACTTTCCTTCGCCATACCGGCGCCGCCAGCCTCGCGGCTGCGAGTTTCCCGTCCCTGCTGGCCGCGGATGCGGAGAAGGCTGTGACGCTGGCTTTTGTGGGCTGCGCTCACATTCACACGCCTAGTTTCGTGGACCTCCTCAAGCGCCGCAAAGACGTGCGGGTCAAGTCGGTTTGGGATCATCAGCGCGACCGGGCCGAGAACTCCGCCAAGAAACTGGGCGCCGAGGTGCTGGACGATGTGGAGCGAGTCTGGTCCGACCGGGATATCCAGGGCGTGGTGATCTGCTCCGAGACCAACCGTCACCGTGACCTGATTCTCGCGGCGGCCAAAGCCGGCAAGCACATGTTCGCCGAGAAGCCTCTGGGCATTAACGCCCAGGAAAGTCGTGAAATGGCCGAGGCCATCGAGAAAGCCGGGCTCCTCTTCACCACCGGCTATTTCATGCGGACAGACCGGAAACACCTTTTCCTAAGGGCGGAAGTCGCGAAGGGCGCGTTCGGCAAGATCACCCGGGCACGAGGCTCGAATTGCCATAGTGGTTCGCTCGGCGGTTGGTTCGATAACGAATGGCGCTGGATGGCCGATCCGAAGATCGCGGGTGTGGGCGGCTTTGGCGACTTGGGCACCCACAAGCTCGACATCCTCATGTGGCTGCTCGGAGACGTGGAGTTGGTCACGGCCGACATCCGGGTGGTCACGAAACGCTACGGCGACTGCGACGAAACGGGCGAAGGTCTGATCCAGTTTAAGAACGGGGTCATCGCAACCCTCGCCGCCGGTTGGGTGGATGTCGCGGATCCAGTGCAATTGCTTATCAGCGGCACCGAAGCGCATGCGGTCGTCGTCAACGACCGCCTCTACTACAAGAACAAGAAGGTGGAGGGCGCCGATGGGATCGAACCGTTCACGGACCTTCCTGCCGCTCCGGTTCCTCCGATTTACCAGTTCGTCAACGCCGTCGGAGGCGACCGCACGCAGCCGCTCGTTACCCCGGCCGAAGCGGCGGCGCGCGTCAGCGTGATGGAAGCGATGTATACCGCCGCGCGGGATCGCGCCTGGTGCAAGCCCGCCTGAGAACGGGCCGCACACATTCGGTTCGGGGCGCCTCGTCGAAGTCCGAAGCCCGAAATCCGAAGGTCCCGAAAGAAGTCCGAGTTCCGAAGCCGAGCTTCGAGATGGCTGGGGGTGGGTGAGGGGCGGTGAGGAATCGCCGAACACCAAACCTGCGGATGCGCCGAATGGTCGTGCGGCCTCCGCCGATTCAAGTCGTAAGATCCTTGTTTCGAGGCTTTTCCAGACCTTCCACAATTGTGGAAGGTCTGGATTCGAGCTGCCTTTCTCGCCGTTACAGCGTGAAGTCCGGGAGCTTCACGATCGCGCCGCCTTTGAGCGCCGATTGATGGGCGCAAAGTCCGACGCATGTCCAGTTGGCGGATTGGCGCGCGTTTGGGAACGGTTCGCGGTTGTCCACCAGGGCCATGATGAACTCGTGGGCCAGGTGCGGGTGCGAGCCGCCATGTCCCGCGCCCTGCGTGAAACTCAGGTGCGTCTTCTTTGCGAGGTCATAAACCCCTTGGGTGGTGAAGCGCTGGATGGGTTTCGGAAGGCGCTTCGCGAAGTCAGGCGCCTTGACCGGCTTGGGAATCTTGGGTTCGGGCAGCTTTGCCCGGTGCAGGACGAGCGGTTCGTGTTCAACCAGGGGCCACTCGACCGACGCCTTGGAGCCGTAGACGTCGAAGCTCTCCCGGTACTGCCGCGCCACATCAAAGAGCGACCGGTAAATCCGCGCGCTCAGGTCGGAATCCCTGAATTTGATATGGGTGCTCTCGATCGCGAAAGGCGAGTGGTACTTCGAGATGAGCTCCTTCCGGATCGTGCCTGAGCCAAAGCAGGAGACATATTCCGCCGTGGCGTTGGTCAGGGCACAGACCGGCCCCACGCAATGCGTGGCGTACCACATCGGCGGGAGGCCCGGCCAGTAATTCGGCCAGCCGTCCATATCCTGCTGATGGCTGGCCTGGAGGAACTGGATCTTGCCCAGCGTGCCGTTCTCGAACAGTTCCTTGATGTAAAGAAATTCGCGGGCGTAAACGACCGTCTCCATCATCATGTAATTGAGGCCGGTCTTCTTTTGGAGTTCACAGATCTTCTTGCAGTCCGCGATGGAGGTGGCCATCGGCACCGTGCAGGCCACGTGCTTGCCGGCTTTGAGCGCTTCGATCGTCATCCATGCATGATCAGGAATCGGCGAATTGATATGGACCGCATCCACGGCCCGATCTTTCAAGAGTTCCCGGTAGTCGGCATAGCGCTTCTCCACCCCGAAAGCGTCGCCAATCGTGTCCAGTTTCTGCCGGTTCCGCTGGCAGATGGCATACATGCTCGCGTTGGGATGCCGCTGATAGATCGGGATGAACTCCGCTCCGAATCCGAGGCCGACAATGGCAATATTAGGTTTGTCCTGGCTCATGGGTTTCCTTTCGTTGGGTTGCCGCCGAGCGTATCAGGCTCTCCCACAGTGTCACCCGAAATGCACTTCGCGGCTCACCTCTCCACCCCGTGCCCCTCCTAATCCTAATCCTAATGTCGCGGTAGGGACGCCGGTTACCCGGCGCCCCCCGCACAGATCCCGGCGG
>CAZODO010000157.1:0-8841 GCA_964578605.1 uncultured Verrucomicrobiota bacterium
GGGTTCCTTTCCGCCGACAACTCCCTTTACGACCTCGAATGAATCTTCCATCTGCAACCAGCGTGGCCGTTGACCCGTCCGTGTGCCCTTTGTGCAACCAGCCGAACCACTGCCTTCTGGCGGCCGGCGCGCTCTCGAACGACGAATGCTGGTGCTCCCGCGTCGCCTTTCCGCCGGCCCTGCTGGCCCGGGTCCCGGAACACGCTCGCCGCCGCGCCTGCATCTGCGAACGCTGTTGGAGCGGCGCGACCCAAACTACGGCTGCAGACACAAGAACGCATCCCTGAGTTGCAAGGCCGCCCCATTTGGGGTGGGTCAGAGCGTCTTCACAATCTGCTCGACCTGTTCAAGGTAACGAGACACGCTGTCGCGAGGCTCGATTTTTTGGGCCCTTCGCAGCAACGGCAGGGCCTTTGCGTATTCCCGCTCGGCTACCAGGAGCTGCGCGTGCTGGATCAACGCCCGGTGGGTGTGTCGGGCCAACTTTCCCGCGCGTTCATAGCAGAGAGCAGCCTTGGCGACATGCGCGCGCCGCTGCTGCGCATCGTCGCCGCGCAGGCGCGCATAACCGTCCCCCAGGAGCAGGAGTGACTCGCCGTCCATCGGTTCCCGGGCGACGATTTGCTCGAGCGTCTTGATGGCCTCCGCCGCGCGGTCGGTGGCTAACTGGATGCGCGAGGTCAGCCGGAGGGACTCGATCTGTTGGGCGGCGTTCAGGCTGTTCCCCGCTTTTTCTCGGATACGCGCCAGCAGTGTTTCCGCGTCCTGGTGGCGGCCGTGACCGGTCAGGATTTCCACGGACCGCAGAGGGCGGTTGAGATCCTGCGTGGGCTCCAGGTCGAAAGCCTCCGTGTAAGCGCCAAAGGCCAGTTCGAGCAGGCCGAGATTCGAATAGATGTCACCGAGGATGTTTAGCACTGGGGGGGTGGCTTTTCCCATGCGCCGCACGATCTCGTAGTTCAAGGCGGCGCGTTGATCCTGGCCTAGCAGGTGGAAGGAGTCCGCTTGGTAAAGCCAATACGAGGCATCGTCCGGAGCGCCCTGGATCAGCGCATCGAAGAGCCCTGCGGCTTCGCGATGTTCTTCCAACCGGCGCAGACATTCGGCATAGCCGATTTTCCAGTTCACGTTGTCCGGAGCAAAGAGCAGGGCCCGGCTGTAGGCCACCTTCGCCGAAAGATGCCTGGAGACTTTCAGATAGGAGTAACCCATCACGCCATAGGCGTTGCCATCCTCGCCGCCCAGCTCCAGGGCGCGGCTGAGGGAGGCAAGCGCCTCGGGAAAGCGCTGCTGCTCGGCGTACACCAGACCGAGGTTCTTGTGGGCGCGCAGAAATCCCGGGAACTTCTTGATCGCCGCCTCGTAGTGGAGGATCGCCGCGTCGTAGCTGGCTTTGCGGTTCTCGGTGGACTGCGCCAGGCGGCCCTCCTGCAACCGAAGATTCGCGAGGGTGAAATCAAGCGCCGCGCCGGAATCGCTCTTGATTGCGGAATGGAGCGACCGGATCGCCCCCGGGAGGTCAGTCTTGATTTGGTCCACCAGGCGTCCGAGGAACTGGGCTTCTTCACGGGTGACGGTCGGTTCGTCCTCAGCTTCGACCCCATAAGAACCCATGAAGCTCTGCACAAACGACGGGTCGTTCCAGAAGCGGGCGGCTTGCGCGAGGGGCTCGGCGGTCTGGGCGTTGACTATCAGGGTCAAACCGCAGGCTGCGGTCATCAGGGTGACTGTTTTCATATTCTTCATCAGGGCAAGGCTGGCACTTGGTTTAGGTCCAATCAGGCTTCACTTGCACCGGCTGCCGGACTCGTTGCGGCACCGACTGCCCATCCTTGGCGGCCGCTTCGAACCGCCATTGTTTTACCCAATCTCGGAGCACGGGAGTGAATTCCGGATGGGACACGTCCGAGACCGCCTCGATGGTCCCGACGGTGCCGTCGGTATTGACGATGAACGTCAGCACCGCTTTGACCGAGGCGCGCACGTGCCGGAGGGATACGGGATACTCGAGTTTAGGGAAGAACGCCACCCGGGCCTGGCGATCCACTTCCGAGATCTCGAAGATCTTCAACTCCTGGATGGCGTCCACCTTCTCAATAGCGAAGCCCAGGTCCGTGTTGATCCGGGGACCGGCCCCGCCCAGCGTGGGATTCAAGGCCAGGGCGAGCTGGTTCAGGGAGAGCTGTTGCGGCGCTTGCTCGAGTTCTGGCGTGTCCGGAGGCAGTTGCTGCTCTGCGGGCGGCTTGACGTGCTCCGGCGGCGGGGGCGGGGGCGGCAAGCAAAGCTCGACCCGGGTTACCACCGTCCGGTCCTTGTGTCCCATGGAAAACATCTGTGTCAAGGGAAGAATCAGGAAAGCCAGGCCGGTCATCGCCACCGCGCCGAGCACCGGGATAACCCGATTGCGGCCGGGTCGGACGGGTGTGTAAACCTGGTGCATGCCTGGCGATTCCGACTTCAGGAACGCGGGACCTGTGCGGCAAGGCTGACGCTCCTGGCTCCAGCCAGTTTGGATTCATCAATGACGCGGACCAGGATCCCCGCGCTGGCCGCTTCATCGGCTTGAATAATCACCGGCAGCATTTCCTTCTGTATCTGGCGGCGCACGACCGAGCCAATCCCGCTGAGGCCAATCTCGCGTCCCCCATAGATCACCTGGTTCTTGGCGGTGATCGCGAGCAGGATGCTGTTCTTGTCGAGATTGACGGCGGAGGCCGCCTGGGGTTTATCCACGTCCACGCCGGTTTCCTCGACGAAGACCGTGGTCACGATGAAGAAGATCAGGAGGATGAACACCATATCAATCAGCGGCGAGATATTGATCTCGGCTGTGTCTTCGGTATCGGCCAGTGAACGTCGGTATTTCATGTCAGGGGGGCTGGCGCTGGAACTGGAGAAACGAAAAGCTTTCCAGCCGGGTGAGGAACGCGGCGTATTCGTCCTTCTTGCGCCGGATGATGTGGGCCATGAAGTAACCGGGGAGGGCGATGAGCAGCCCGGTTTCGGTGGTAATGAGGGCCTCGGAGATGCCCTGGGCGACGAGATCCACTGTCTTGCCCGTGCTCGAGGAAATGGCTTCAAATGTGGTCAACATGCCGAACACCGTGCCCAGCAGACCAAGCAACGGCGCGGCGCTGACCATGACGGTCAACACCGTCAGGCGGCGCTCGATGACGGGCAGTTGCGCGTGCATCACTTCCGAATATCGGTTGTGGATTTCATCCAGCGACGACGCCTGTTGCTGGGTGTAACGCAGGATGGCCCCGACTTCGCCCCGGGACTGATCCGGGTCCCTCACCCATTGCCGCAACTGGGCGTCGCCGTGCCGGCCATTCCCATGACCGCGCACGATCCAGAGGAGGTGGGAAGCGAGGCCGAAAATGGCCAGCGCGATCAGCACCAGGGGGATCATGACCGGCCCGCCGCTGATCCAGATGTGGAGAATGGTGCAGGCGTAATGTTCCATCGTGGCGCGTGTTACTGGGGATTGGGCAGGCCGTTGATGAATCCGGTCGCCGTTTGTTCCATGCTGTCAATGACGCCTCGAGCCTTGCGGTTCAACAGGGCATGCAACAACAGGCAGGGCACGGCAATGATTAGCCCGTATTCCGTGGTGATCAAGGCCTCGGAAATACCGCTCGAAAGAAGCTTGGGATCGCCGGTGCCGAATACGGTGATCATCTTGAAGGTGTTAATCATGCCGGTGACGGTGCCCAGCAGCCCCAGCAGCGGGGCGGTCGCGGCCGTCAGGGCGATAAACGGCATGAAGCGCATCAGCCGGGGTTTGCTGCGCAACATCCGCTCGTAGAGCGCCTCCTCGATCAATTCCTTGCTCTCCGTGCTGTGCGCCACGGCCACCGCCAGCATTTCGCCCGCAGGCCCACGAATGGCTTTCGCGACCGCCATGGCGCCGTTCTGCTCACCCTTGGCGAGGTGCTCAAGAATGCGGCTCAGATCGCTGCCGCGCGCCGGTTGCACGCGGGACAGTTCAACCCACTTGAGCAATCCAATGACAACAGCGAGTGCGGCCAACGCCAACAAGGGGATCATGACTGGTCCCCCTTTCCGCACGTGTTCCAGCCAGGTTTCCCGCGTCGAGGCGATCTTCAAAGCGTTGCCCATGGTGACGTCCACCGGCAGAATGCCCGTTCCCGAATTGGCCAGGGCTTTCAGGCCGGCATTGAGCGATTCATCCAAAGGCATGAGCGCGGGCTCAGAGGTGCCGAGCTGAACATCCGCCAGTCCCGCTGCATCGGTCACAGAACTGGCAAACACGGCAACAGGCCCGAACAGCGCGAATCGCCCGCGCTCCAGGTTTCCACTGGGGGCCAGCGCCTGGCCTTCGAAAACCATGCCTCCCATCAACTCACCCAGGCGGTCCAGCGCGGCTTGGACCACTTTGACTTGCTCCGCAAACTTTTCGGCCTGGGAGAGATTGACATTCTCGGCGGCGTTGTTTGCGTCCTCGATGACGGCCCGGTGGCGTTGGGCTTCGCTGACATGAACGCGGCTCCCGAACGCCCGGGCATAGTCCGTCAAGAGGGAGGCGAGGTAGTCGTTTTCCGCAGTCCGCGCCTTGACCGTGGTCCGCAGGGCCTCGAGATCAACATTTCGGTTGTCCCGCAGACGCCGGGCGCGCTCGGCCTGGTTTCGCTTTACCCGGACTGTCTCCTCCAGTTGAGCCAGTTTCTGCGCCAATGGCAGTTTTTCCGCCGCGATCTTCTCATTGACCGTGCTCAACTCCCCCACGGCCTTCTCGAGATCAGCGCGAGCGGAAGCCGTCGCGCTGGAAAAGGCCTGCGCCTGAACGAGGTCAGTGCCTGGCAGGACCAGGCAAACAGCCAGCAACAAGGACTGGAGTGGATATTTCATGGGGGCTCGCTACCGGGTTTATCGGACTTTGGCTTCCAACCCGACAAAGGCGGCGGGTTTGAGATTACTGTGCATATCCAACGCCTCGCGGATCCTGGGAGCCAGTTCCGGCTTGTCCGCCCATTGCCAGACGCCGTCGGCTGGATAGCCCACTCCGGCCCGCTGCCCCTTTTGAGAGACGAAGAAGGCCTGGCTCAACCCCAGGTAAAGGGTGTCCACGGAGTATTCAGTGCCATCAGCCGCCTTCCGGGTCTCCTTGGAAACCGAAATGGTGTTGTTGAACTTGTCCGCCTCGCTCAGGATGCCCACGATGTTCTGCATCCGTTCCGACAGCGAGAGGTTTTTGCGCTTGTCGGGGTCGGGAATCCGCCGCGCAAGGGGGGCAATGGCGCGCTGCAGCGGTTCCGGGAAGGCCTTCATCTGCTTGACCACCCGGTCTTCGAATTGGTCAACCGCCGCGCCGACCGCATTGGCGGCCGCTTCCAGACGCTTCTGCTCATCCTCCAACGCCACCCGCGTCTGGTCAGTCCCCGAACTTTGCTGTTCGGCCTCCTGAATTTGCTTTCCCAGTAAGCGCAATTCGTCCTCATGAAGTTGGATGGACTGCTCGATGGTCTGCTTCTCCACCTGCCAATCCGCCTTGGTCCTGGCAAGTGTTTGCCGGGTTTCGATCCATTGGTGCAGAACGGCACGGGTTTCGTTCACGGCCGTCGTCGCGGCGCCGTTGCGGGAGGCCGCGGTCATCAGGGCAAGTGCCAGTAATGGTGTGTATTTCATAGTCGCAGCCTAGAATTCCAGTGCCAATCCCACGTAAACCGTGCGGGGGGAACGCGGGCCATAGACGTAGGAAGCATCCCGGAAGGGGCCCTTATCCAGATCATCCTGGAAGTCATTGAACACGTTCTTAATCCCGACCTCCGCGGTCAACCTGGTGTGGCCCTTGAGCTTCCAAGTGTAACTTGCCCCCAGGTCCACGGCGAAGAAATAGTCCGAGTCTTTGAGCTCATTGCGAAGCAGGTCGCCGGTGATGGAATCGCTGACTACATGTGGCACTTCCATGGGACCCGTGAGTTTCCCCGCGGCAAAGACGCTCCAGGTGCCGGTATCGTAGGTGAGCTTGAGCACCCCGTAGCGGTTGGGCGTGCGCTCGAAGTCCCGGACATAGACCGGGTTGTCCACCATGTCTCCCGGCGTGCCGAGGGCGAGCTGGGAGTCGGCATACCGCGAACGCTGCTCGACGTAGCCCAATTCCCCTTTGAACGGCCCTTTGCGATAGACCAGGTTCAACTCTACCCCATACACATTCGCGTCGCCTGCGTTGATCTTTGTGGATTCAATAATGCCCGGGGTGTCCGGATTATCGGTGGACTGGTCATTGAAGAACGCGTCCCGGAGTTGGGTGAGAAATAAATTGCCCTCCAGCTCCCAATGGCGAGTGATGCGCCAGTCCGGGCCCAGTGAATATGTGATGGAGGATTCTTCCTTGAGATTGGGATCGAGGGTGACGACCTGCTGCTCGCCGCCCACATTGCAGACGTGCAGGTCTTCGTCGAACAATTCCGGCGCCCGGAAGCCGGTGGCCATTGCCAGCCGCAGGTCCAGCTTGGTGTGCGGACTCCACTTGAGCGCGGCGCGCGGGGACATGATCGGATCATCCAGTTTCGAATGCTTGTCTCCCCGCAGGCCGTAGATGAATTCCCACCGGTCGGTCAGCTTCCAGTCGTGCTGCAGGAAGAGACCATAATTCTCGTAAGTCTCGTCCACCGTTCGCCCCAATCCGCTGGCATCTTCCAGGGTTTCATGCCGGAACTGAAATCCGTAAGTCAGCGTGTGTCGCTCCCCGAAGTAGCTGTTGGCGCCCAGGTCCGTCATCAACAGCAGATCCTCGGTGGAGCCGTAGCCCAGTTCCGGCGTCCAGTCGGGATTGAAGAACACGCTGGCCGGGTCGGCCAGCATGCCGGCATATTGGGGAAAGCGCGCTGCCAGCCGGGCAGGCACCGACGGATCGAATCCAGGCGTTCCGGGAGGCGCGTATCCTACCGCCCCGATACCGCCATAGTAACTGTCGCGCGCGGTGCTCGCGGCGGAAAAGCCCAACTGGTAGTCGAACTTCTCCGTCGGCGCGTGTTTGAATCCCAACACGCCCACGTTGCGGCGGGTCTCGGTGTGCTCCGAAATGAACGTCTCGTTGTCCCGGATGTCGAGGGCATCATCGTCCTCGCCGCCGCGCCGGTCCTCGTAGGTGTGCATGTACTCGAGGGTGAGCCTGAGGTCCTGAACCGGCTTAAACACCCCACGAATCCCGCCGCCGTAGAAGTCGCGCCGGGAGAGTTCGGTGAAATCGTCGCCATTCACGTCCAGCCCCTGCACAAAGCTCTGCATGCCGTAGGCAGTCAATCCCACCGTGCCACTCTTGTTCGCCCACTCAAACACGCCGTTGGCATCGGTGTTTGGCCGGCTGCCGCTCGCGCTGCCATCCATCCAGTTGTAATCAAAGTCGAGCGTGGCGTGGGTGTGGGTCGGGTCGCGCGGAATGACGTTGACCACGCCCGCCACCGCGCTTGGCCCATAGAGCGCCGACGCGCCCCCCTTTACCACCTCGATGCGGTTGATGATAGTGGTGGGGATTTGCTCGATGCCATACGCGGCCGCCAACCCCGAAAAGGTGGCCATGCCATCCGTAAGCAGTGAGACATACCGCTGCTGCAGACCCAGCATGCGGATTTCGGAGGCATTGCAATTCTGGCAGTTGCTTTCAACCCGCAGGCCGGTCTGATATTCCAGCACGTCCGCCAGTTTGCACGAGGCCGTCGTGGCAATGTCCTGCGCGGTGATCACCTCGGTGCGCACCGGAGTTTCCAGGACGCTCTTCTCTGTGCGCGTGCCGGTGGTCACCACAGGAGGCAGGTCCACCACGTCGGATTTCGGCGGCGCAGGCGGGTTGGTATCTTGGGCGCGGGCGCTGGCCAAGGCTGCCAATATGACGGACACAATCCACGGTCCAAGCGGCCGCAGTCGGTGGCACGGCCAGCGGTCGGATCTGGGCTGGATTTGCCGCGGTCCGCTCCCGGCGTCGCGCCCCGCGGACAGCCCGGCCGGCCGGGAATATCGTAGCCTTTTTTGTCTCCTGAACCCGGGATGCCACAGCATCCGGGCCAAGGGCAGAAGACCACCCCGAACAACAATTCAAACGATTCAACTTCATAGTGCCGTAATTAGGGTATATTTGGTTATCTATTGACTTCCGGGATATGCGGACACACATCCGCACCGGACAGATTACAGACTGGGGGACACGCCAACCGGTACCGGTTAACGCACAACTAACCAACCTGGCACTTGAAAGGGGGAGCGCGGGAAGGGGAAACGCAGAAGCGCGGAGCGGCAGGCTGCTCTCCGCCAAACCACGGCAGGGAGGTCAGGATGCCCTGCACGGGCACGAGGACCACGACGGGAGTCACGGACGCCTCCACTGTGCCGGTCGCCACCTGCCTGACGGGACACCAATCGTCGGCCTGCCCGGCATCAGGGCAAATCCACGCATGCAGCGTGGGATCCACTGCGGCCGCCCCCAGGAACAACAACAGGGCAAGCATCAGCAACCCGACAACGGCATTGGAAGCCGGTCGGAGCCTTCTGACTATACTCTGCTTAACCACAGGATTTAAGCTAAATGCAGCAAATCGCGGGCCAACAACCACCATCAAACCGCTGCCCGCAGCGCTTATCTGCAAGGCCAGTATGGCGAGCCCTGATACTTGCCACAACCCCAAAATTGAGCCCCCAAAATTGAGAACCTGTCGGCCCTTGTCGCTAAAGCGATCTTAAATGCGATTGGCACATCCCGGCCCGTCTTGAGATGCCCGTTGCCGCTTCCATCGCGGCGCCCCACCCGCTACATTGGGGCCGATGTTCGACACGCTGGTCGTCAACGAGATATACCTAAGCCTGCAAGGGGAGAGCACGTTT
>CAZODO010000158.1:0-8779 GCA_964578605.1 uncultured Verrucomicrobiota bacterium
CAGATCCTCTGCGCGGAGCCTTAACCCTCCACACAGGGTTCGCCGAATACTTACAACTTCGGGGTTGCGGGGCGGGTAGGAAGGGCTATATTTGCGTCCAATACTCCTGATTGAAAGCACTGATTTCGACAGCCACCAAACGCACCGAACGGGTCTTCCTTATCGGTGTCCAACTCAAATCCCGCAACCGCTGGCAGGTGGATGATTCCCTGGACGAGTTGGCTGAGCTGGCAGTGACTGCCGGGGCCGATGTGATCGGGAAGGGCACCCAGAAGCTCGAGGCACCCGTGGCGGGAACCTTCGTCGGGACCGGCAAAGCGGAGGAGTTCGCCGATGAGTGCCGGCGCCGTGATATCGACACCGTCATTTTCGACGATGAACTCTCCCCGGCCCAAAGCCGCAACCTGGAACGCCTCTTCGAGTGCAAGATCCTGGACCGCACGGCGCTGATCCTCGATATCTTCGCGCAGCGCGCCCGCACGCGGGAGGGCAAGCTCCAGGTCGAACTGGCTCAATTGCAGCATTTGCTTCCGCGCCTGACCCGGTACTGGAGCCACTTGTCCCGCCAAAAAGGCGGCATCGGCATGCGCGGTGAAGGCGAAACGCAGCTCGAGACCGACCGGCGCCGTGTCCAGGAGCGGATCGAGAAGCTCACGGAGGAACTCGAAACGGTCCGGCGCCAACGGGCGACTCAGCGCCAGGGCCGGCAGCGCAATCTCTGGCCTTTGGCATCCATCGTCGGGTACACCAATGCCGGAAAATCGACGCTCCTCAATGCCCTGACCGGCGCCAGTGTGCTGGCGGAAGATAAGCTGTTCGCCACCCTCGATCCGACCACCCGCCGCTTGCGCCTGCCCACGAACCAGAACGTTCTCCTTTCGGACACGGTCGGGTTCATCCGAAAGCTGCCGCATCGCCTGGTAGAAGCTTTCAAAGCGACGCTTGAAGAGGTGGTCGAAGCGGAGCTCCTGATCCACGTGGTCGACGTCAGTCATCCCGATGCCGAAGCGCAAATCACGGCCGTGAACGCGGTCGTGGCAGAAATTGGCGCGTCCGGCAAGCCAACCCTGATGGTGCTGAACAAGATCGACAAGGTGACCCAGGCCGATGCGGTGCGGCGACATGTCGATCGATACCCGCATTCGGTCCCCGTCTCGTGTCTGACGCGTGAAGGAATCCCCGAGTTGCTCGCCGAACTGGGCAGCACCCTGCGCCCGGAACGTGAGTTCCTCGAGTTGGCCGTCCCGCACCAGGAATCAGCGGTCATTGCCCGCCTCCATAGCGTGGGCCAGGTCGTGGAACGCGATTACGAGGGGAACGAGGCCCATTTCAAGGTGCGGCTCCCGCCTCACTTGCACGCGGAGTTCGCGCCGTTTATCGTCCCCGCCGCGTGAGGTAAAAAAAGACAGCCACCCTCGAATGAAAGTGGCTGCAATCCCCATCCCGCTCCGGCGCTGTGCAAATCCGTAAGAACCGTATCACGGATCGCAATTGGCGCAACCGGTTGAGCTAGATCTTGGGCTGCCATTCGCGCCGGTACTCGCGGATCCAGAGCTTCTCCGCAGCTTTATCGCCGACGATCTTCCGGCCACTGCCGTCGAAATGGATCGTGCGCCCTGTGCGGTAGGCGATGTTGCCCAAGTGGCATAGCAACGTGCTCTTGAACCCTTCTTCGATCTCGGCATGGAGCGGCTTTGACTCGCGGATGGCATCGATGAAGTTCTGCAAGTGGCCCTGGTTGCCACCGGGGCCAGACCCTTTCCCCATCTCCTCGCCCTTGCCATCGTAAATGGCATAAGATCCCCCGCGGATCGTCACCATCCCTTTCTCGCCAAAGAAGGCCATTTCATAGGGCGGATCCTGCTTGTTTTGAGGAGCCCAGCTGCGCTGTTCCCACGTGAGTGTGCACGTCCCGAAATCAAAGCTGGCCACAAGGGTGTCCGGGGTTTCCTGGTCGTCGTCCGGGAACCGGTACTTGCCGCCGGACGCGGTGACGCGGGACGGGTAATCGACTTCCATCGCCCAGCGGAGGTAATCGAGGTAATGGACGGCGTTGTTGCCCAGTTCACCCGTCCCCCAATGCCAGAACCAATGCCAGTTGTAAGGCACTAGGTTGTCGCGATAAGGCCGTTCGGGCGCCGGGCCCTGCCACAGGTCGTAGTTCAGCCACGATGGAACCGGAACGGCGCTGCCTTTGCCGATGCTCGGGCGCGGTCCGTAATACCAGCATTTCCCGAACAACACCCGCCCAATGTCCCCGCCCCGGATGCGCTGCGCCGCTTCCATTAAACCGGGCCAACTCCGCCGTTGCGTCCCATGCTGGACCAGGCGCTGGTACTTGCGCGCGGCCATGACGAGCAGTTCGCCTTCGTGCGGATTATGGCTGCAGGGCTTCTCCACGTAAACATGCTTGCCGGTCAGGCAACCCAGGATCGCGGCTGGCGCGTGCCAATGGTCGGGCGTCGCAATCACCAAGGCGTCCACTTCCTTGTCTTCGATAATCCGGCGGAAATCTGAAACGCCCTTGGGTGTGCGCGTCTGCTGGCCATTCTTCAGAACAGATTCGATCGCCTTGGGAACGTTCCGCTCGTCGACGTCGCAGACGTAGGCGACTTCAACGCCGGGCAGCGAAGCGAAGCCGACAGCCAGTTCGGTCCCGCGCCCGTCGCCGCCGGCGCTGTTGCGTGAAACACCCATCACTCCGACAACGAGCCTGTTGGCAGGCGCGTTGGCACCCAAAACGGGCACCGCCGCCGGCGCGATGGCGCAGCCGGCTGCGAGGAGGGACGTGGTCTTCAAGAACGACCGGCGGGAGCGCCCGCTTGTCGTGGCGGCGCGCCGAGTGGTGTATGCAGCTTTCATTTCGGTTTCAGGGCTCTTCGATAGGTTCATGGTTGAGTTGTCAGCGACGCTAAGGTCTCGAACTGGAAGACCGGGCGCGCTGCGTATTCGCGGAACCGGAAAGCCACCTGGCCGTCTGTCGCCTTGTGCCGGTGAAGGACGATCCGGTAGCGGAGGCGGCGGCTTTTGCCGGGCTCGAGCGTGAACGGGGCTTCGCTGTTGAATGCGGCGCCCACCCACCCATCGTTCCGACAGTGCCAGGCGGCCGATTCAATCAAGAGCAAGGCCCGCAACGGTAAGGCACGCGAGATCGCTGTGGAGTGCATGAGCAAGCAGGTGGTTGCGAATCGCGCGCAAGCTTACCCCTGCCCCGGACACCCTGTAAAGTGTGGCTACCTCGCACGGCGGGCGGCCGGGGCTCTCCCGGATATAACACGTATATAACACGTATATAACAGGTATTTAACACGTATTTAACACGTTCTCGGATCGAGTGAAATACCTGTCACATTCGAGTTTCATGCGTGTTAAATTCGGCTGGACCAGGCACGAACGGTTGTTCGCGCTCTTCTCTTGCGCCCCCGCGAGCCCGCGCGGTAACCTTCAGGGATGCCGGAAGCGGATTTCGTCCACCTTCATTTGCACACCGAGTACTCGCTGCTCGATGGGGCGTGCCGCGTCGATCGGCTGGTCGAGAAGGCGCACGAACTCGGATTCCCGGCCCTGGCCATCACGGACCACGGGGTGCTCTACGGCGCGATCGACTTTTACCAGGCCGCCCGGAAGAAGGGCATCAAGCCGATTATCGGTTGCGAGGTTTATGTCGCCCCGGGGAGCCGGTTGGAAAAGAAGAGCGCCAATGGCGGGCGCGACGTCTACCACCATCTCGGGCTTCTAGCCAGGAACCAGGCGGGATACCGCAACCTGATCAAACTCGTCACGGACGCGCACCTGGACGGCTACTATTACAAGCCACGGATCGATAAAGAGCTCCTGGAAACACACAAAGAGGGGCTGATCGCCCTTTCCGGCTGTTTGGCAAGCGAGATTCCTGAGTTGATCGTGAGAGATCGCCTGGACCAGGCGCGGGAGACGATTGACTGGTTCAAACAGGTCTTCGGCCCGGAACATTTCTTCCTGGAATTGCAGAATCACGGGATTGGCGATCAAGCGAAGGTGAACCGGCACCTGATCGGGTGGGCGAAGGAATTCGGGCTGGACCTCGTGGCCACGAACGACGTGCATTACTTGGAGAAGGGCCATTCGCAGGCTCACGATTGCCTGATCTGCATTGGCACCCAAACGCTCCTCGACGACGCGAAGCGGATGCGCTATGCGCCGGGACAATTTTACCTGCGATCGGCGCAGGAGATGAAGAGCCTGTTCGAGGAGGTGCCCGAGGCGGTGCGCAACACCCTCGCCGTCGCCGAACGCTGCAATCTCGAAATCGAATTTGGCAAGCTCCACTACCCGAGCTTCACGCCCCCGGAACATTTCAGCCGGGAGGGTTACTTGCGCCACCTGCTTGCCGAAGGACTTTTCAAGCGATACGGGATCCGGGTGCGGGCGGAAGGGCAGGAGTTTATCGTGGACGGGATTGAGGATCCGGCGCGGTTGCCCACCTGCCGGGCGCCGGCTTCGGGAGGGACGGGGGCGGAGAATGGGCAATCCAGGGACGAGGTCGTCGCGGCGGCCATCCGGCAGGTCATCGACCGGGTGCAGCTCGAGCTGGCGGTCATAGAGAAGACAGGCTTCATCAGCTACTTCCTGATCGTGGGGGATTTTGTGCGCGCCGGGCGCAGCAAAGGGGTGGCGTGCGTCGCGCGCGGCTCCGCGGCCGGTTCGCTGGTCACGTACCTCCTGGAGATTTCCAATGTCGACCCGATCCAGTACGGGTTGCTCTTCGAGCGTTTTCTGAACCCCGAACGGGTGAACCCGCCGGATATCGACATCGATTTCGCGGACGACCGGCGCGCGGACGTGATTGCTTATGTCCGGGAAAAGTACGGGCGCGAGTCGGTGGCGCAGATCATCACGTTTGGCACGCTGGGGGCGAAATCGGTGCTGCGGGATGTCGGGCGCGTGATGGGCTTGAGCTTCTCCGAATGCGACCGATTGGCCAAGATGGTGCCGAACGAATTGAAGATGACGCTGGAAAAGGCGCTGCATCAATCGCCGGACTTGAAGGCGGCTTACGACACGGAGGAAGCCACCCGCGACCTGGTGGATACGGCCTTCATCCTGGAGGATCTGACGCGCAATGCGTCCGTGCACGCGGCGGGAGTGGTGATTGGCGATCAGCCTTTGGTGAACCTGCTTCCGCTAAAGCGCGACGAAGACGGCACCCTGGTCACCCAGTATGCCATGGGACCGGTCGGGGACCTTGGGCTGCTGAAGATGGATTTCCTGGGGCTGAAGACCCTGACCGTCATTCGCAACACGTGCGAGATGGTCAAAGCCACCAAAGGCATCGAGGTCCCGATTGATCATCTCCCGTTGGAAGACGCCAAGACCTACGCGCTTCTGAACAACGCGAATACCGTGGGCGTGTTTCAGTTGGAATCGGGAGGCATGCGGGATTTGTGCCGGAAATTCCAGATCAGCTCCATTGAGCATATTACGGCGCTGATCGCGCTTTACCGGCCGGGGCCGATGGAACTGATCCCGGAGTTCATCCGGCGCCGGCATGGCGAAGTGAAGATCGAGTATGAACACCCGCTTCTCGAGCCGATCTGCCGGGAGACTTACGGCATCATGGTTTACCAGGAGCAGGTCATGCAGGCCGCCCAGGCTTTGGCGGGATTTACCCTCGGCGGCGCCGACCTGTTGCGGCGGGCCATGGGCAAGAAGAAGGTCGAAGAAATGGCCAAGCAGCGCGACATCTTCGTCAAAGGCTGCGCCCGGGTGAATGGAATTGACGCGGACAAGGCCAACCAGATCTTCGATTTGCTCGAGAAATTCGCGGGATACGGCTTCAACAAATCGCACGCCGCCGCCTATGCGATCGTGGCTTATCAAACGGCTTACCTGAAAGCGAATTACCCCGTCGAATTCCTCAGCGCCATGCTCACCAACGACATGGGCGATACCGCGAAGGTCAGCATCCTCATCCAGGAAGCCCGCGCGATGGGGATCGAAGTGCTGCCGCCGGACGTGAACGAGAGCCAGGTCGTCTTTGCGCCCGCTCGCGAAGGGACGGTAATCCGCTTCGGGCTCGCGGCCATCAAAGGGGTGGGCGAGGTGGCGGTCGAGAGCATTCTGAAAGCCCGGGAAGAAGGCGGGAAATTCAAGGCGCTCTCGGATCTTTGCCAGCGCGTCGATGGCCGCTCCGTGAATCGCAAGGTGCTCGAAGCCCTGATCAAGAGCGGGGCGTGCGACACCTTCGGCGAGACCCGGGCCACGCTTTTCGCCCAGATCGATTATACTTTGGCGCGCGCCGCCAGCGTTGCCCAGGACCGTCAGCGCGGCCAAGGCTCCCTGTTTGATGTGCTGGGCGAAGAGAGCATCCGCCCGTCGGAGAACGCGCTGCCGCAACGGCTGGAGTGGCCCCCGGACGAGCGCTTGGCCGCGGAGAAGGAGTTGCTCGGGTTTTACGTGACGGGGCATCCGCTGACGCCGTATGCGAAGCTCCTCGACCGATACGGCCTGATGACGATTGCCATGGCTGCGCAGGTGGAGAACCGCTTGCTAACGCGCCTGGGCGGCATGATCACCGCCATCCAGCAAGGCGTATCGAAGAAGAGCGGCAAACCCTATGCCCTCGTGACGCTGGAAGATCTCGGCGGCAGCATCCAGATGCTTTGCATCAACGAGAATTACGATAAGTTTCGCGAGGTGCTGGTGTTGAACCGGCCGGTGCTGGTGATCGGCGAAATCAACAACGCCGACGAAAAGCCCAAGATTTTCCCGCAGGAGATCATGCCTCTGGAACAGGCGCCTCGCCGGTTCACGAAGCAAGTCCACCTTCGGTTGCGCACGGATCAGGCGACAGCCGGTCAGCTCGAACAACTGGTAGAGCTCGTGAAATCGCACCCGGGCAAGGTCCCGCTCTTCCTTTGCTTCCTTGGCCCGGCAAACGAAGTCGTGTTCATCGAAGCGCACGAGCGGTTCGCCATCCTGCCGTCCCTTGAGTTCCAGAACGCCGCTGAAGCGCTCCTCGGCCCCGAAGCGTATCACGTGAAAGTGGATGCCTCCCTGCCGGAAAGAGTCCGCCGCTGGGAACGAAAGAGCGAACCGGCAGAAGTTGAAGGTTGAGGGGAGTTTGGCGCTTTGCAGCGGCGGGAAAGCTGGTAAAATACGGCCGCTTTGAAGGAGGAAGATAAGACTGATAGGACCGATGAGACGAATTTCATACCGCCGCATGGAGGGTACCAGGAGCTGCTGTCGTTTCGCAAAGCGCGGATTGTTTATGACGGGACGGTGCGGTTCTGCGAGCGTTTCCTGAACAAGCGGGACCGCACTTGCGATCAGATGGTGCAGGCTGCACGATCCGGCAAGCAGAACATCCTGGAAGCCAGCCAGGCCAGTGGCACCTCCAAAGAAACGGAACTGAAGCTCACAAACGTGGCCCGGGCCAGCCTCGAGGAACTCCTTGAAGATTACCGCGACTTCCTGCGGACACGCCACTGCCCGCAATGGGACAAAAACTCTAAGGAAGCGCTGTTTGTTCGGAGGCTGGGAGCTAGAAAGGATGTGACCTATGAGTCCTATAGGACCTATGTCGACACTCGCCCGGGTGAGGTGGTGGCGAATATCCTGCTCTGCGCGATCCACCAGGCGAATTACCTGCTCGACCAGCAGATTCGGCGGCTCGAGCAGGATTTCCTGAAAGAGGGCGGGTTGCGCGAGCGCATGAGCCGCGCTCGCGTGGCCGCCCGCGGAAAGCACCCCTTGGCCGGCTAAGCTTCCACGTCGCAGAGCCGGACCGCTTGCCGGAGGCTTTCGTAGGCGTCTCGGGTCGGGATAAACTCCTGGCCGACATAGCCGGCATAGCCGATTTCGAGAAGCGCTTTCATGACCGGCGGGTAATGGATCTCCTGGTTATCGTCCAGTTCGCCGCGGCCAGGGTTGCCCGCCACATGCACATGACCAATGGCGTCTTTGAGCTGGCGAATACGGCGGACCAGATCGCCATCCATAACCTGGACGTGGTAAGCGTCGAAAAGGAGCTTGAGCCTGGGTGACCCGACCTTCCTGATGATGTCCATGCAGTAGTCGGTATGGTCGCCTTGATAGCCGGGGTGGCCTTTCATCGGGTGCGAATCCTCCCGGCTGTTGAGCATTTCCATGCAAAGGGTCACGTGCTTCTTCTCCGCGTGACCAACCACCCTCTTTAGGCCCTCGACACAGTTCCGGGCGCCTTCGTCTGCCGGGATCTGCGGACCTTGCAGGTTTGTGACGTCGCGCGCGCTATAGCCAGTGAAGCAGATGACGTTCGGGGACCCAAACTGCGCGGCGGCATCGATGGCGTCCTGGGTGGCCTGGACCAGCTTCGGCCAATGCGCGGGGTTGTTAAACCCGCGAAGGAAGGGCGGATCCGGATCCATGTTGATCTGGGTCATCGCGCAGATCAGTCCCGCCGCCTGCACGGTCGGCAGGTGCTCCTTCGTGAGCAACTCGACGCTTTTGCAGCCCAGTTCGCGAGCGACAGCGCAGGTCTTCTCCAGCTTCCATTTGCCCCCGAACGATTCAAAGCACCATTGGGCGACGGATTGCTGGATATGACCGTTCCGCACCGCCCTGCGCCGGAACACGGCAGCGGTGGAAGGCTTGGCGAGTCCAAACACGCCCGATCCGGCGGCGGCAAGAGCGGCGGTGCGAGTAAGCATGCGGCGTCGGCTGATGCCGGCGGGGCTGCTGAGGGGTAATTTCTGGTGTTGCATTGATCTCACATTTTGGCGGTAATTTTGGCCACTTTCCACCTCAAAGGTACCCGAGT
>CAZODO010000159.1:0-8710 GCA_964578605.1 uncultured Verrucomicrobiota bacterium
ACCGGAAAAATCCAGGAAATCCCCGTCTTTGAGCTGCGGAATGTAGGTTTCATCCGATTTTGAGCCGCCACGGGTCGGCAGGGTCTAAATCGGTGCTAGACCGGCGCTTAAGGCGGCTTTGAAACCGGTCGCAGTGTTCGTCGTGCCGCTACGTTCGGGGATGCCCCGTTGTTGACCCGTCATTCACCCGTAGTTCACCCGTTCGCCAACGGGTGATCAACGGGTGAACTACGGGTGAACTACGGGTGAACCCCGGAACCAGCGAGGGGCCACCAAGGGTGAGTTTGAGTCTGGTTTTGCCGAAGCAAGTTGCTGGCGGCGTGAATGTTATCCATTTCGTTATCGTTACAGGCGTCGCTTAGGTTTGCTTTTCGGGCCTGTATCGCTGACGTAAGGGGTAACTGGTTCCCGCAGCATCCAAAGTCCCTCCGCCGCCTTGGCGAACCGCCTATTACCGCTCAAAAATGAACCCCATAATCGCGCGCAACCTCGATTGTTAACGTTATCGAAATCGGAAGCCACTGGCTCTCCAACACATTTGTCGGCGACACGAGGAAACAGTGCGAGGAAAGAGTATGGCGTGACGTCGGCCAAGTGAATCGGTTTAAGGGATGAAACCATCAGCGCTGGGGATTGACAAAGGTGGTTGACTCGATATTCGGCCGCACTTACCATCAGCCTTAGCTCACAGGACGCGGGCGTTTCGCCACGGGTGCGTTTCGAATCTTCAACAACCACAACTGAAGGCTAATATGCGAAAAGGACTCATCCTCATTCTCTCGGTGGCCGCGATGGTTTTTGTGAGCGGCCCGGCTAAAGCCGTCCTCCTCTCGGATCTGGTGAATAACCTCGGCACGATTGAGATCGGGGACAAACTCTTCTCCGACTTCTACGGCGTCGGATTCGATTGGGAGGATCTCGATGTCGCTGCTATTGGAACGGGAACGCCTTCTGATCCGTGGGGCCTGTCGTTCAACCGTCAGGGATATCCCGGTGCCTTTACGGCCGCCGACGGCGCGGTTTTTGAGGGTGTGCTTTCCTACAAGGTAACGGTCACCGACCCTGCCTTCGCGATCGCCGGAATCAAGCAGCTTGGGTCTTGGTGGGCAGAACCTCAACCGAGGGGCGCATTCGGGGATTCCCAGATCGCAGAATCGCTTTACGACGCGGAGGTCGGCGGCAATAAAGTGGCGGAGTCCCGACTCAGCTTCAACGATGATCCGTCGGAACCTCCGGAGAATCTTGACCCGCCTGCGGAGGTGGACGATCAACTCGTCGTATCGCCGCCTCTGGGGGAAGCCTGGGTGAAAACGGAGATTCGTATCAGGAGTGAGCCAGACAGCAAGTTCCACCTGACCGCCGTCTACCAACGATTCCTCCAAGAAGCGTCCGTCCCAGATCAACAATCCATCCCGGACGCTGGCTCCAGCGCACTCTTGTTGCTGATAGCCTTCCCGACCCTCGCGTTTCTTCGTCGCCGATCACTAAGGCAGGCGCTGTGTGAATAGCCAATCGAACATGGCCGGGTCTGCGTAGGCTTTCTTCCAGGAGCTATGTTTGACGCCGGTATACTCGGTATACTTGGCCGTGCCGCCGTGCGCTTTCCAGGCTTGGACCATCGCCCGGGCCTGTTGCACGGGCACAAGATGATCGTCGTCGGAATGAAACGCCCAGATCGGGCACTTTGCCGCCGCGTCCGTCACGGTCCTGGGGCTGCCGCCTGAACAAACCGGCACCGCTGCGGCGAAGAACCCCGGGCGACGCGCCAGCAACACCCAGACCGCGTGACCGCCCATGGAAACGCCGGTGAGATACCGCTTTCTCGGATCGATCCGGAACTCGCGTGGCAGGCTCTTGGCGACCAGTTCGACCGCCATCGCCAGGCTGGCGCTTTCCTTCGCGCCGCCGGAGCTCCAGTCCAACTCTGCCCACCCGCTATTCTTCGGAGCCTGCGGCACCACCAGGAAGAAATCGTGCTTTTCCTGCAGCCAATTGGCCTGGAACAAACGTGGCCCCCAGTTGAGCGGTTCTTTGTTGTCGGTGCCGCGAGCGGCTGCCCCATGCAAGTAAAGGATCACGGGGTAGGCGCGTTCCGGCTCATACCGGTGCGGCATGAGCAATCGATACGGGAGCTTTTGCCCCGCGGCGTTGGTGTAATCGCGCGTGAGAAAGGCGCTATCGGCGGGCGCCTCGGCGGCCAAGCCAAACCGGCAGCTCGATGCCAGCAAGAGTATCCACGCCGCCAGATGCCATGGGAAGGGCAGGGCAGGGCCACCCCGGCGGCCGTTCGTGATCCGGTCAATTTTCATGAAGGAGGTAATTGTTCTCGGCTGAAACCTTGGACCGAGTTACCATGGCCGGGCGCTTCATGAAAGCTCAGACAATTTTATCGTGGGCCACTTGCTTGTGGCTCGGCTGTTTCCAGGCATTCGCCCAGGAAGCCGAGACCAACCTCACGGCCTTCTTTCAGCAGTATCTCGACGCAACGTTCCAGCTCCGGCCCCTTGACGGCACGCGGTGGGGAGATCACCGGTTCGACGCCCAGCTCGAGGACCTTTCCGCCCCGGCCCGCCTGCGTTGGACGGCCCACATCCGGCAGACGCTCGAGTCGCTTCCCGGCCGCGTGGATTACTCCAAGCTCAGCCGCCAGGGCCAGATTGATTTCGAGATCTTCCAACACGAGCTGACCACCGCGCTTTGGCTGGCCGAGAACACGCATCCCTTCGAGGAGGACCCGCGCGTTTACAGCGATTACATCAATGACAGCGTTTACCTCCTGCTGACCCAATCGACGCTCCCCAAGGAAACGAATATCGCCAACGTTCTTTCGCGCATGGCCCAGCTCCCGAATGTCGTCAATGCCGCCCGCGAAAACCTCAAAGCCCCGCCTCGCACGCACACGGAAACCGCCATTCGCCAAAACCGGGGCGCCATTGCTTTCTACCAGCGCGACCTTTTCGACCTGGCGGGCGAAACCCCGCAACGCGACGCCCTCCGCTCGGCCGCTTCTGGCGTGGTCGCCTGCTTGACCAATTACCAGGCTTTTCTCGAGAACGATCTGCTCCCGCGTGCCACGAACGATTGGCGCCTCGGCCGCGACAAGTTTGCCCGCAAGCTTGAGCTGACCCTCGATGCCGGGCTGAACGCCGACCAGGTCCTCGCCGAAGCCGAAGCCGAGTTCGCCCGCGTTGAACGCGAAATGTTCGTCATCGCCCGCCAGCTCTGGAGCCGGTTCTATCCCGGCCTGCCCTTTCCGCCAGACGACGAAGAAGGCCGGCGCACCGCCGTGCAAAAGGTCCTCGAAGCCGTGGCCCAGGATCACGGCAAACCCGAAGACCTGACTCAGGACGTCCGGCAAACCGTCGCCGGAATCAAGGAATTCATCGCCAGCACCGATTTTCTCCGCCTGCCCGACCCGGATCGATGCCAAATTATCGAGATGCCCGAATTCCAGCGCGGCAATTCCACGGCTTACATGAATTCGCCCCCGCCGCTTGACCCAAATGCCAGCGGCTATTTCGCCGTTAGCCCGCCTCCCCAGGACTGGGACTCCGCGCGCGTCAAGAGTTACCTGGAGGAATACAACGGTCACATGCTCCGAATTCTCGCCATCCACGAGGCGTATCCAGGGCATTACGTGCAGCTCGAATACGCCAACCGCAACCCGTCACTGATCCGCAAGGTCCTGGGCTCGGGCGTCTATATCGAAGGGTGGGCTGTTTACACCGAACAAACCATGCTGGACCAGGGCTACGGCGGCGGCGATCTCCCCCTGCGCCTTACCCAGCTCAAGTTCTATCTGCGCGCGGTCGCCAATGCCATCCTCGACCACAAAATGCACGGCGCCAATTGGAGCGACGAGCAAGCGCTCGACCTCCTCATCCGCCGCTGCTTCCAGTCCGACGGCGAAGCCCGGCTCAAGGTGATCCGCGCCAAACAAAGTTCAGTCCAGCTCTCGACCTACTTTGTCGGGCGCATGGCGCACTACCGGCTGCGCCAACAGGTCCAGCGCGAGCTGGGGGACAAATTCGTCCTTGGCCGATATCACGAAGCCGTGCTCGCCCCCGGCCCGGTGCCCGTCAAATACCTTCCGGAACTCGTCCGGGAACATCTGGGAATAGGAAAGTAGGATCGGCTTTCCCCGGGAAACACCAGCCGCGAAGGCAAAGCCGCCTGCAAAGCGGCGAGCGACCGGATTGCCGTCGCCACTGGGCCGTCCTTTCGGTAGCATTCGGGCCATGCAGAACCCGATTATTGTCGCGCTGGATGTCGCGGATATCGATCGCGCCGCCCGGTGGGTGGACCAGTTGGCTCCGCATGTGGGCGCATTCAAAGTGGGTGCGGAACTGTTCACCCTTGCCGGGCCTGAGATGGTTCGGCGGATCCGCGGCGCCGGCTTGCCGGTCTTCCTCGACTTGAAGTTCCATGACATTCCCAACACGGTGGCGAAGGCGGTGGCGGCGGCGGTGCGCCTCGACGTGCAAATGCTGACCGTGCATGCCAGCGGCGGGCTCGCGATGTTGCGCGCCGCCGAGCAAGCCAGCCAGGAGACGGCCGCCGGGCAGGGGACGGAACCGCCCCTGGTCCTGGGGGTGACGGTGCTGACCAGCCTGGACAGCGACCAATTGAGCGAGATCGGGTTTCAGGGCAATGCGGCCAGGCAGGTAGAACGTCTCGCCGGGTTGGCGGCGCGTGCGGGGCTGCGCGGCCTGGTCTGTTCGCCGCTCGAGACGGTCGCGCTCCGGCAGATGCTCCCCGCCCGCATGAAGCTGGTCACGCCCGGGATTCGGGGGCCGGGGCAAGCCGCCAACGATCAAAAACGGACGCTCAGTCCGGCCGAAGCGCTCGCAGCGGGCGCGGATTGGCTGGTCATTGGCCGGCCGATTTGCGGAGCGGCCAATCCCGCGGACGCGGCCAAAGAGATCCTCGCCAGCTTGGGCCAATAGGCAATCGCACCAGGAAGGAAGCAGGTGTCCGCCCCATGCAAAGGCCGCCGGCGCGATCCACGATTGGGTGAGAATACGGGGTTTGATCGCACCCTGCGCAGGAAACCCCCTGGGGCCATTCGCACGAGATGATACCTATAAAACGCATGGCTCCGCTTACGCACAGGCATTCCGACTGGACGGATACCATCGTCAGAGACCTTTGGGCCCGGGCACTCCTGCGCCGCCCAGCCCAAAACCGGTCTTTCATTTCGTAAAGAGACTGTGTTAGCCTGGGCAAAACAAAGGCGCTCACTGGATGCCGGATTTCAATGGCGCCTTGAGAGAACCCATCTAAAGAGGAACCACACGATGAAAGATTCACTTACTCGACGCCAATTCATTCGCAACGCCGCGGCTGGTTCCGCGGCCTTAACCTGGTTGGGCGCCGGACAGGCGCCCTTTGCCATGGCGGCCGAGAGCGGCAAACCCGCCCTGCTGGGTGGCACCCCTGCCCATCAAGGGCCGTGGCCAGGCTGGCCCATCTGGCGCGAATCCTGGGAGCCCGCGATTGTCAATGTGCTCCGCAGCGGAAGCTGGTTCCGGGGCAATGGCGAGCATGTGGCCGAGTTCGAGGAGGCGTACGCGAAGCTTCTTGGCGCCAAGCGCGCCCTTGCGACCGCCAGTGGCACCACGGCGCTGCTGGTCGCTTTGCATGTGCTGGATGTCGATGCCGGCGACGAAGTGATTGTGTCGCCGTATACCTTCATTGCCACCTACAACGCCATCCTCGTCAACAAGGCGCTGCCCGTGTTTGCCGATACCGATCCGGAGACGCTGACGATCGATCCGAAATCGATTGAAAGCCGCATCACCGATCGCACGCGGGCCCTCCTGCCGGTCCACATCTTCGGCATGCCTTGCGACATGGACCCGATCAACGCCATCGCGAAGAAGCACAACCTCCCGGTGATCGAAGATGCTTGCCAGGCATGGCTGGCCGAATACAAGGGCCGCAAATGCGGCGTGCTCGCGGACCTGGGCTGTTTCAGCTTCCAGAACTCCAAACACCTGCCGGCTGGGGAAGGGGGCGCCGTCACGGGCAATAGCGATGACCTGCTTGACCGGGCCGCTGCTTTCCACAATTGCGGCCGTGCCACTGGCGGTTTCCGCGGTTCGAGGCCGTACTTCACCCGGGGCAGCAATTACCGCATGATGCAGATGCAGGCTGTCATGCTCATGCAGCAGTTCGACAAGTTGGTGCAGGAAACCGCCCTCCGCCGCGAAAACGCCGATTATCTCGCCTCCCTGCTGCGAGAGATCCCGGGCGCTCAACCGGTCCGCCTGCCGGAAAACAGCCGCGCGGTCTGGCACTTGTTCCCGTTCCGGTATGATTCCCGCCAGTTCAACGGGCTCTCACGGGATCGCTTCATGCAGGCGCTCAATGCCGAGGGCGTTCCGGCCTCGAGCGTCTACCACGAGCAGTACTTTGACGGCTTGCTTGATGAAGCCATCCAGTCGCGCGGGTTCAAGCGCTTGTTCAGCGAGCGGCGCCTCAAAGAGTACCGCGAGAGCTTCAACGAATTGAAGGGGAACAAACAGGTGTGCGACACGACGGTCGCGGTAGGGCAGAATCTCTTGCTGGCCGATCGCAGCAGCATGGAGCAAATCGCCCAGGCCGTGCGAAAGATTCAGGTCCACAGCGGCGAACTCGCTCGGAAATCCTGACGCTGCCCTTTTCCGGACGGGCCCGGGCGGGGCAACCCGCTGCGGGCCTTCGCTCCTCTCAGTACCACTTGCGAATCCGGACTTCGACCCCGCTGTCCGTGCCGACCTGTTGCTTGAACTTCTCCAGGTCGCTCCCGCGCGAGTGGTACGGGTAAACCATCTTCGGCTTGAACGCGCGGACGGCGCTCGCGGCCTGCTCGACCGTCATGGTGTAGGGCAGGTTCATGCAAACGAACGCGACTTCGATATTCTTCAACGCCCGCATCTCGGGAATGTCTTCCGTGTCGCCGCTGATATACACGCGGATGTCACCCAGGTTGAGGACATAACCATTTCCGTCGCCTTTGGCATGAAACTGGCGCCGCTCAGGTGTGGTGTTATACGCGGGCACGGCTTCGATCTTGATACCCAGGACGGTTCTGTTCTCTCCGTTGGCCAGGACCGAGGTTTTCCGACGCAGCACCGCGGGCAACTTGTCGAAGACCGCTTGCGGCACGATCAGCGCCGTCTTTTCCGTCATGACACTCCCCAGCGTCGCCGCATCGAGGTGATCCCCGTGGGTGTGCGTGATCAGCACCAGGTCGGGCTTCGGAAGTTTCTCAAAACGCGCCGCTCCCCCCACCGGGTCGGCCAAAATGTTTTTGCCCTGCCATTCCAGCGCAAACGTCGCGTGGTTGATCGGCCGGACAACCAGTTCCCCGCCGCTGGCCGGAATCCGATCCATGGCCGCCGCACTTTCCGCCGCGGGGACGGAGCCTGTGCCGCCGATCAGAACGGCCGCAACGACGGCTGAAACCGCCCTTTGTTTTGCCAGATGCTGCAGAACGCCCTCGTTGGTTCTCATAGCGGGACATTCCTACGGAACGCGGCGTGGATCAACCCGTTTCTGGAAATCCGACGGGCGAATTTTCTTGCAATTCAGCCCCCGCGTGGAAGATTCGGCCAGTCCAGCATTTAAGACAGCGGCGGCGCACAACGGTGCGAAGCAACACGCGGTTTTCATCCCTCAAAGCCTCTATGAAGACGACGATGAACAAGTCGGCTGGAACCTCGGCGGCGGCCTGCGGAGCCTTTCCCCGAACCGCCTCGGGCAACGGGACTCAACGGCGGCTTCTTTCGAGGCTGGGTTTCACCCTCATCGAGTTGCTGGTCGTCATTGCCATCATTGCCATCCTGGCGGGGATGCTCCTGCCCGCTCTCTCGAAGGCCAAGACCAAGGCCCAGGGGATCAAATGCATGAGCAATCTCAAACAGATCCAGCTCGTCTGGCATCTGTATGCGGACGACAACAACGATAAGACGACCACGTCAGGTTACACCCGGCCGGTCGAAGCCACCGCCTGGGTGGATGGCTGGCTCGATTTCGACGGGAGCAATCGCGACAATACCAACACCCTGGCGCTCAAAGATCCAGCCCGGTCGAAGTTCGCCACCTATCTGACCGATGTTGATGTCTACAAATGCCCCGCCGATCGCAGCATGGTGAAGATTGGCGGCAGAATGCATTCCCGCGTGCGCAGCATGGCCATGAGCCAAGCGTTCGGGCCGGGGGACTGGCTGGATCCGGCGGGCTTCCAGGCGAATGTCACTTCGAAAAAGTACCGGGTCTATTACAAGACTGCCGATATCACAGATCCCTCCCCCGCCATGTGCTGGGTCCTCGTGGATGAGCACCCGGACGGCATTAACGCTGGCGGGTTCGGCAATACCATGGTCGAAAACGCAGGCTCAGCCCGAATCGTCGATTACCCCGCCAGCTACCATAACGGGGCCGCCGGGATCTCGTTTGCCGACGGACATGCCGAGATCCGCAAATGGGTGGATCCGCGCACCATGCCGCCTCCGAAGTATAACAACACCCTGCCTCTTAACGTGGCCTCTCCCAACAATCGCGATATGATCTGGCTGGCGGAACGGACCTCGAGCCGGAGATAGAGTTCGGCATCTCCCTGCCACACTGCCGCGCGCCGGGTAGCTTGGAGTCTTCCGAGCCAGCTTTGACCGCCCTGCTATGGGTTTTGTCAAGTGAGCTTCGATCAGTTCATGGTTTTTCGGTG
>CAZODO010000160.1:0-3529 GCA_964578605.1 uncultured Verrucomicrobiota bacterium
GTTGATGAACTTGCAGATCGATGAATGCTGACAAATTGTCAGCAAAATGGTCGGACAGTCGCCTGATTTTTGAGCGGAAGTTAGCCACGGCGCGCGACGGAGCGCGTCGCCCTACCGGTCTGAATCTTGGGTAGGGCAGGTCGCTCCGTCGACCGCCGTTGGTTTGCTCTCGCTTCCTTCAAAAATTCTGCAGACGGGGCGGAATGGATGAAGAATGAGTAAATCACGGTCAAGCGGAAGTTAGCCACGGCGCGCGACGGAGCGCGTCGCCCTACCGGTCGGGGGTCGGAAGTCGGAACAATTTGTTCCGAGGATTCATCAGCGTTTCTCGAGCGGTCTTTACTTCGCGACCTTCTGTGAAAAGAACACTTTCGTGTGCTTGGTGTGGTTCGTGGGCCGACTCTTTTGGAACGCTCATCTGCGCTGATGAAACGCTGATCAATTCTGAAATCAGACAAGACCGAAGGAATTTCAAATCCATTTGGCCGGAATACGATTACGAACTGACCTCTGACACCTGTCGGCTGGCTCCTGAACCCCTGACTTCCGGCCAATCACCACAGTTCATTGGTGTTCATTTTCAATCCGGGCAGAATCCGGGACGAAACGGACTCGCCGGCGGCAGCGCGGGAGTCGAGGGTGTATCGGCCCGATTCGAGAGCGAGCACATCGACGGTATTGGACTCCGGATCGATGATCCAGTATTCGCGCACGCCATATTGCTCGTAGAGATCGCGCTTTTCGATTCGGTCACGGTTGCGTCCCCCGAGCGAGACGACTTCTGCCACGAGATCCGCCGGGCCCATAATGACGCGTTCAATAATGTGCAGCCGGTCTTTGGCAATAAACGCAACATCGGGCTGCACGACGCGGTGGGGTGAAAGGACCATATCGATCGGCGAGGCAACCGCTTTTCCAAGCCCGCGCGGTTCCACCCAATCGAACAGACGGCGGTAAAACCGTAAAACGATTTCTTGATGATAGAATGACGGAGTGGGCGACATGAGGAGTTCCCCATCCCAGAGTTCACAGGGTTGGTTCGACTCCGGAAAGGTGGCCACCAGTTCGGCGTAGGTGTGGCGGCGGGTTGCCGGTTGGCCTCGCGCCGTAGCGATTTCTGGAACTCCGGGAGTCATGCCAGGAATAGTGTACCGATGGACGCGGAATGGGCAAGTCAGGGGTCAGCTGAATCCAGGGCAGGTCGCTCCGTCGACCGCCGTTGGTTTGCTCTCACGGCCAGGTTTGGAGTATCCGTGTGACGCGGCCATTTCATCGCGTCTCTTTTCCTCTACAGAAGGTGACGAAGAGCGGGTCGGAGCTGACACCTGACCTTCGTGCCCTTCGTTTCCTTCTGTGAAGAAAGTCCGGATAAACTCTGATTCTTGTTTTACAGAAGGTAACGAAGGTAACGAAGATTGGGTCATTTCTTCGCGTTCCCGTTATGTGAGGCGTTGATGAACTTGCAGATCGATGAATGCTGACAAATTGTCAGCAAAATGTTCGTAGAGTTTCGTGACCCCTGTCCTCTGATTTTTGAGCGGAAGTTAGAAACGGCGCGCGACGGAGCGCGTCGCCCTACCGGTCGGGGGTCAGGAGTCAGAAAAATCGGGCGCGGGTGGCGTTTTCGTGTGTTTGGTGTGTTTCGTGGGCCGGGAACTCGCCGGTTCGGCAAAGTCTGCGGCAAAGTTTTAGGCCTGAGACTACAGGGCTACAGACTGGCGAGGACTTCCTCTTTGGTGACGCCGTGCACCCGGGCGATCGAGCGGAGAATTGCATTCAGAGTGCCAACTCTTAACGGGTTATGGTTGGGGACTGAAAGGCGATGGTGTGTGGGCGTGAACACCTCGAGAACAACGTGGCTGCCTTCCTGGTTCACACGCCGGTAACCAAAGCGGCGGCAGAGAAGTCCGATCAGTTCCTCACCAGAAAGGTCACGCGGCAGTTTCATCAACCGACCAGCAGTTCGTCGCGGACGAAATGGAGGCGGACAGCCGAAGGCTTGGGTTGGTCGAAGAAGAAGGCGGAAACGGATTCACGCGCGTTGGATCGGAGTTCCTCCCAAGTCCGGCCTTGGGTGAAGATATCGTGAGTCAGGCACTCAGCCACGTAGCCCCCATCCGCTTCCTGGATGACGTCAAACACGATTTCCATAGAGTGGACACGATGAAACGAGATCAGCGGCATGTCAATTGGCGTCGGGGATCCGTTACCGGAAGATTGGGTGCCGGTGCCGGGTTCGCGTGTTTACCGGAGTCAGCTGAATCCAGGGCAGGTCGCTCCGTCGACCGCCGTTGGTTTGCATTTCACGGCCAGTTTTGGAGCATCCGTGTGACGCGGTCATTTCATCGCGTCTCTTTTCCTTTACAGAAGGTAACAAAGGTAACGAAGATTCGGTCTGCTCTTCGCGTTCCCGTTATGTGAGGCGTTGATGAACTTGCAGATCGATGAATGCTGACAAATTGTCGGCAAAATGTTCGGAGAGTCGTCTGATTCTTGAGCGGAAGTTAGCCACGGCGCGCGACGGAGCGCGTCGCCCTACCTAAGGGGCTGGGAATACATTATTTACGTATTGATGACTTTGGGTCATCAACTTTCCCCGGACACCGGGCGGGTGCACTTCGTGCCGGTCGATTCGCACGACCTCGTCTTTTCCCGCCACAACGAATCCACGCACACGGCACCGCCCCAAATATCGATCGAGAGCCGTCCAGCCAAGCAATGCGATGAAGTTCGAAATCCGCGGGTGGAGGAGTTTTGACCTTTCGAACTGGGTTTGTTCAGGTCATCCCGAGCCGGTGACAGCACCGTCAGGAGCTGAGACAAACCGAAATTGTCACCTCACTGGCGCTTCGAACACTCATCGTATTTGCTGCAGCTAAAAACCCTACTGGGTCAACGGGCACACCGTAGCCCGCTGACGAGCTCGCTCGCTACGAACAGCTCTGGCAAGCAGAACTCGGCGATTGTAAAAAACGCCGCTTGTCTATTATTAAAACACCGCCTGTGTGGCAACACTTTTTTTGACAGGTTTTCGCCGGGTTTTGCTTGGTTGGCGGGGAGATCTGCCGGTCAGGGGTCAGGAGGAATCTGGAGCCAATGGCCGGGATTGAACCGGCGACCGACGGTTTACGAAACCGTTGCTCTACCGCTGAGCTACATTGGCTTTGGCCGCAGCCTGTGTGGCGGAGACTGTATAAGCGCTCCGATGGATGCGGTCAAGTCGTTGTGCGCCGTCAATTTCGCCTCGCTTTGCTGTTTCTTGCGCGTCCGGCTCTTGCGCGACCCGCCCGCCCGGCCTTCTGGACCCAGTCAGAGGAGGGGCAGCCTGGCGTCTGGCCAGGGATATAACACGTATTTAACAGGTATTTAACACGTATTTTACTCGTTGTTTGAGCGTGTTAAATGCCTGTGAAATACGGGTGAAATACGTGTTAAACCCGGTTGCATGCCGGGCGGAGCGCCGGTTCCGCCAGCCGGAGAAAAGCCGCTTGCAAAGCGGCGCTCCGTAAGTGCGAGCAGGATTGCGATT
>CAZODO010000160.1:3629-8553 GCA_964578605.1 uncultured Verrucomicrobiota bacterium
CGATAGGGGAAAACGGCGGAAAACGTGAGATGCCCAGCCCCCGGTTTGCCCCGGTTATAAAGAATTTGACACCTTCTTGGCTCCCGCTAAGGATGCGCGGATATGAAAGATCCCACATCTCAGCTCACGACGCGTCGTGAGTTTTTGGTCAACACCGGTAAATTTGCCGCCGTTTCGGCGCTGGCCGGGGTCGCCCTTCCTCACGTGCATGCCGCGGAGAACAACACGATTCAACTTGCCCTGGTCGGGTGCGGCGGACGCGGGACCGGCGCCGTCGAGAACGCGCTCTCGGTGAAGAACGGGCCGTCCAAGCTCGTCGCGATGGCGGACGTTTTTGAGAATCGCCTGGCGGGGAGTTTCAACGGTTTGAAACAGCGCTTCAATGACCGCATTGATGTGCCGAATGACCGCAAGTTCGTCGGGTTCGACGCCTATAAGCAGGCCATGGACTGCTTGAAGCCTGGCGATGTCGTGATTTTCGCGACGCCGCCCGCTTTTCGTTGGGTCGATTTTGGATACGCCATTTCGAAAGGCCTGAATGTCTTCATGGAGAAGCCCGTCACGGTGGATGGGCCGACGACCCGCCGGGTTATCAAGCTGGCCGAAGACGCCACCGCCAAGAACCTCAAGGTCGGCGTGGGCCTCATGTCGCGCCACAGCCGCGCGCTCCAGGAACTGCAGAAGCGCATCCAGGACGGTGAGATTGGCGATGTCATCCAGATGCGCGGTTACCGCATGCACGGTCCGGTGGGGTCGGCCTTTTCGACCCGGTGGCCGGGCAACCCGAGCGAATTGCTTTGGCAGATCCAACGGTTCCATAGCTTCCTTTGGGCTAGCGGCGGGTGCTATAGCGACTTCTACATCCATATTATCGATCACCTGTGCTGGATGAAGAACGCGTGGCCGGTCCGCGCCCAGGCGCTCGGTGGCCGTCATCAGAAGGAAGACGCGGATGGCAAGCCGTACGTGGACCAGAATTTCGACGTGTATTCCGTCGAATACATCTTCGAGGACGGCGCGCGCATGCTCATGGATGGCCGCTGCATCGGCGGGTGCAACGACCTTTACTCCAGCTACGCGCACGGGAGCAAGGGTTCCGCCGTGGTTTCGCGGAGCGGCGATTGCGGTCTGCCCTCCAGCATTCACAAGGGCCAGAATAACGACCGGGCCAGCGCGATCTGGACGTCCCGGGTGCCCAACGACGAGCGGGATCCTTACACGAACGAGTGGGTGGACCTCATGGATGCGATCCGCAATGACAAGCCTTACAACGAAGCCAAGCGCGGCGCCGAAGCCAGCCTGGTGACGTCCATGGGCCGCATGGCCGCCCACACCGGCCAGGTCATCGAGTACGAGGACATTCTCAACAGCAAGCACGAGTTCGCTCCGGACGTCGACAAGATGTCGATGAGCGCGCCCGCGCCGTTGATCGCCGGTTCGGATGGCAAATACCCGGTCCCGATGCCCGGCATCAAGCGGGACCAGGAATATTAAGCCCAGGCCAAGACGGAAGGCATTTTATAACGAAGAGCGCCCGCCGGGTCCAAGACTCGGCGGGCGCTTTTTTCCAGAGGGCCAGTCTAGGGTAGTTTGGGTTTGCCACCCCCGTCGTTTTCCAAGGTCCGGAATTGGCCGTCCAGCCCGAGGATTCTCAGGCTGTTGTCCATGAAGCCGGTGGTCAGCAGGATAAACTTCACGTTCGCCGCTTCCAACGCGCTCAAGACATTCGCGGGGAGCCCCTCCTCCAAGGCAGGTTCGAAGATAAAGTCTTCACTGAAGTTGTGGTGGCCCGGCCGGTAGGTCTGCGAATAGAAGCCCTTCAAGACAATCGGCTCGGGTGTCAACCCCTCGATCCGGGTCTCCTTCCACTCGATCAAGGGGGCGGTCTTTTCGCCAATGCCCCTGCTGGGCGGTTTCGGCCAGTAAAACTCTGTCTGGACCTTGACGCCACCGGCCGAGTGGGACCGTTGCTGGAGGAGGTTGGTGCTGGTGAGAATCCGGCGCGGTTCAAGCACAACGGACTCGTTCGTGACCGTGACGGGTTTCAGGCCGGTTTCGAAGTCGTATTCCAGCGCCGGTTGTGGCGTGGCGTAAGTGACGCTGAGTTGGAGCGCAAAATCGGCCAGTGTCAGGACCGGGGATTGGCCGGGGGAAAAGCCCTTGCGAATTTCGGTGCGCAACGCGAAATCGCGCCGGGTGTCGCCGGAACCGACCGACCAGCGGTCGATCACGGCGTCGCCATCCACTGAATGCGAGGCGTTCGGCAGTTCCGAAGGCGCCCCCGAGAGGGGCGTGGGCTTGCCCTCGGCCAGATAAGTGCCCTCGAGATGCCGATAGAGGCTATCGACAAGGTTGGCCGGAACGAGCTTCAGGTTTCGAACGTGAAATGACCAAAAGGATTTCAGCCGGTGATTGGCGAACACGTCGCCCGCTTCGCCCTGCAGCACCCAATAAGTGTTCGTCTGATGAACCAGGAAGTCCGGGAGATCCTTCGCGGGCTCGTTCTTGGGGATTTCACGCACCTGTTTCACGCTGAGGACGCCCGGAACCAGCTTCTTGTATTCGAAGTCGAGGGTGAAATTGGATTTGGCCGGGAAGTAGTCGTGATACGCGTCTCCCACCTTCGCCAAAAGGTTCATGAGCTCGGTGTAGTCCTTGTCGGGGTCGAGAACCCAAGCGCCCAAAGGCACCAGGCTCGAACGCTGTCGAAGGAACTTCCCGACCCCATACTCGTGATGGTACCCTTGCACCACCTCGGGTTTGGCAGTCCCGTCGGGGTTGGTAACGGACACGGCGCCCTTCTGAGTGACCAGTTCGGCATCCGTGCTGGCGTAATCACCCCGTTGCACCTGGACCGTGGCGACGCCATTCGCCAACTCCGTTTCGTCGGGAGTGGCATGGTGGACAAGCAGCGCCATCCCGACGGTGTTTTCGTCCAGGCGATGCCGGAGCCGCTCCACGACGGCGTTGAGGTTGTAAAAGCTGGCGTAAACCTTCTGAATCGCACGGAAGACCCCGCGCTCCCGCGATTCCGTGGGATCGCAAAGGCTCGGGCCGCTCGGGTCGTTATCGAGATCATCGGCCGCGCAACCGCTGAAGCTGTCATAGAGCCCGGCGCCCGTGAATTGCTCGCTGTCCTCGACGTTGGTCGAGCTGCGGAACCGGATGTTTCGCATCGGATCGAAGACGCTCACGGCGTCGAGGATGGCTGCCTTCTGTTCGGGCGTGAACTGCGCGATATCCGTGATCAGATCGCGGATCTCGGCCAGATCGGCCTGCAAATCGCCCATGTTCGGCGGGTAGCTATGGCGCGCGAGGCGGCTCTTAATCTCGGCGCGCAAGGTGTTCCCCCCGGCCAGCACCTGGTCCAGAAAGGCATCCCAAAGGTCGAACGAGAAGGCGATAGCGGGAGGCGAGCGATCCGGAATCTCGCGCCTAAGGAAGCCGAAGTTCGAGGCTTTCCCTCCGAAGTACTGGATATCGGCCGGCGTTAAGGCATCCGTGGAGGCGCTGATCTTGCCGAACTTGGCTTTGGGGACGATCTCGAGCTTGGGCGGTGCCTTGAGCGAGAGGATCTCGTCGCGCAATGCCGCCGGCAACGAAGCTTCAAGTTCGATGACTTTGATGTCGAACCAGTAGGGATCGAGCCGGAGCACAATATCCTTGCCCACCAAGCCTTGGACCCTTTCTCGCAGCGCCGCATCGGACACATAGGCAAACGGCAGACCGAACGTCTTTGCCAGAATGGCCACGTGCGAGTTCGGCGTTGAGGGCGTCAGCGTTAGAACTCCGGCGAGCACCGGGATTTCTGCCGGGACACCATCGGTCAACAAGATGTCACCCGGGTCCAACCGCCCGTCTCTGAAAGCCTCCGCAATCTCCGGGCCCGGGAAGGACTTCAACCGGCCCAGCGCCCAACCGGTCGAGTAAATGTCATTGCCGATAATCCAGCGTTCTGGGGAAGCCAAAGCAATACCGCGAGCTTCAAAGTAAGCCTTGTCCGCTTCCGCCTGCCGGCTCTGCTCGTAAGTCGGCACATAGAACGCCCTTAGCCCGCTGGGGCCGGACACGGTCGCCTTCACCAACTCGAAGGAATCGGAGACCATCGAAGATGGGAAAGCATCCTGGCCCACAAATTGGATCCCGTACTCGGCCGGATTCGGCTCCGGGGGAAGCAACAGCGTGCCCAGCAGCACCTGTTGGCCGTTGGTTCGGAGTGCCACCTGGTCGAATTGCGCGGGGGTCAATCCGCGGAAGGGCGCGAGCCGGTTGGTGGCGAAGTCGTAGTGAAAATCGTACTTCTTGCTGTCCTGGTAATAGACGCGAAAAGGTTCGGCGAACGGGATGGCGAACTTGATCCACTGGAATTCCGGTTCGATCGCCTCGCCGAAGCCGGAAAGGAACGGATCTTCTGGAAGGCGCACCTGGTTTTTCCAATCGTCGGCCTGGGACAGGGGTGTTACCGAGACGCGGTAAAAGCGGTTCTCGAGCAGGTCACTGGCGGCGTCGGGGTAGGCGTCCAGGCCGCCGTGGCCTGTCCCGATGGCGATCCAGTCGACCAGGTTGGTGGACGCTTCGAGGGTATGCACCTCGCCTGTGGAACCTGCGGTTGTGAACCGCATCCACCCTTCTTTGTGGGCGGGAGAGAATTCGAGCAAAGGAGCGGAGGATTGTTGGCCTGCAACGGTTTGAGCGATGAGCAGGCACGCCGCGAGGGTTGAAAAGAGAGCGGGCTGGCGGCCTGGGCGGGACCGGAAGAGCGGAAACGCGAAAGGGCACATACTTAGCGTCTGTACTACAACACCCACACACAACGGTCAAGGTGAACGAACGGTCTATTGACGGCAAGTGCGCATCTCAGATTTTTCTCTCTGACATTTGTCGCGGTAGGGACGCCGGTTACCCGGCGCCCCCCGCACAGATC
>CAZODO010000161.1:0-8534 GCA_964578605.1 uncultured Verrucomicrobiota bacterium
TCCCGCAAAAAGTCTAGAAATCTGCAGACTCGACGGGGTTTCCCGAATATTTACTCTCCAGGAACTGGGGTTCCGGGTCGTTGTGTTTGAAGACGCCGAACACGGCGAAGGGTTACAGGCAACCCCGCTCGATTTTGAGGCTGCACTGTGGGCGCTGGCGGCAGAACGCCCCTATGTCACGGCCAACGGCAGCAGGGAGACCCGCGCTGCCTGCAGTGTGCCACTATGGTTCCACTATGTTTTTGCTATTTCGTTAGAATTAAACCTTAGTCTTATTTTAGTGTGAAGTTACTTGATCTTTGGATGCATCGAGATAGGGCTGGACCGCTGGGTCGGCCGTTGGGTATAGGCCATTCCAATCCTCAACGGCCGGCCGAGCCGACCCGCTCTGCCCGAAATGGGCCGTTGCCGTCTCGGGTGAGCGTCAACTCGACGTTGCCCCGCGGGCTCGCTAAGCTCTTTCTGTGATTGCTTTGATCGATTACGGCGCTGGGAACCTCCATAGCGTGGAGAAGGCGCTCCGCTTTCTTGGCTCCGAACCGCGCAGGGTCACGAAGCCTGAGCCGTTGCGCGAGGCGTCCGCGGCGGTGCTTCCCGGAGTTGGCGCATTCGACGACTGTTTGAACGCCCTGAGGACGCAAGAGCTGCTGGATGCCGCGGTGGCATTCATCGAGACCGGCCGGCCGTTCCTGGGGATCTGCGTGGGGTACCAGGCGCTATTTGAGAAAAGCGACGAGTTCCACAGTTGTGCTGCGGGATTGGGAGTTTTCAAGGGCCGCGTGGTTCGGTTCTCCGGCCGTGACGGTCTCAAAGTCCCGCAGATTGGCTGGAACCAGCTATCGATCAAACGGCCGGATTGTCCCTTGTTCCATGGCGTTCCCGAAGGGAGCTACGCGTATTTTGTGCACAGTTTCTATCCGCAGCCCGCGGACCGGTCCATGATTGCTGTCGAGACTGAGTACGGGGACACCTTCGCGTCGGCGATTTGGCGGGACAACGTTTACGCCACGCAGTTCCACCCCGAGAAAAGCCAGAAGGTGGGGCTGCAGATTCTAAGGAACTTTATTGAGTTGGCCTGAGGCGGACCGCTGCCGTTAAGTGCACCGGCCCTGAAAGGGATTGGCCATCCGCCAGCCTCTCAGGATCTCGGCTTCATCTGCGGGAAAAGGATGACGTCCCGAATGCTTTCCTGGCCAAGAAGCATCATGCAGAGCCGGTCGATGCCAACTCCAATCCCGCCTGCGGGAGGCATGCCGTGCTCCAGGGCCACCAGGAAATCCTCGTCCAGTTTCTGTTGTTCACCGCCCGCTTGGTGCTCCAGGCGTTCGCGCTGCACGAGGGAGTCGTTTTGCTCGGAGTAAGCGGGAGCGATCTCCTGTCCGTTAATGCAACATTCAAACACCTCGACCGTGCTGGGATCACCCGGGGTGAGCTTGGCCAGAGGGACGAGTTCCTTGGGTAGATGGGTGACGAATACCGGCTGGATAAGCGTCGGTTCGATCAGCTTTTCGAACACGGCGCCTGTGACTTCGAAATCCTCGTAGTCCTTCCCAATCTCCGCCCCGAGTGCGATGGCGCGAGCCCGCCTCTCTTCCGGAGGAATCTGGAACCAGTCAGCCCCGGCGCGGTCGCAGACGACCTCCTTGTAGCGGACGCGCTTCCACGGGGGGGTGAGATCGATGGATCGGGTCACCTTTCCGTCGGTGTCCCGGTGGGAGATGACGAGCGTTCCCAGCACTTGCCGAGCGACGTGAGTGACCATGGATTCCAGGAGTTCCATCATGGATTCGTAATCGCCATAGGCCTGGTAGGCCTCCAGCATGGTGAACTCCGGGTTATGCTTGCGTGAGAGTCCTTCGTTCCGGAAGTTTCGACCGATCTCGAAAACGCGGTCGAAGCCCCCGACCAAAAGCCGCTTCAGGTAGAGTTCCAGCGCTATTCTAAGATAGAAATTGCAGCCGAGGGCGTTGTGGTGAGTCACGAACGGCTGGGCCGCGGCGCCTCCAGAGATGCCTTGGAGGATGGGCGTCTCGACTTCCATGAAGCCGCGCTGGTGCAGGAATTGGCGGATCTCCCACAGGATCTGGCTGCGCTTGCGAAAGACCTGCTTGACCTCGTCGTTCGCCATCAGATCAAGGTATCGCTGCCGGTAGCGCGTCTCCGTGTCGGCCAGTCCGTGCCATTTCTCTGGCGGAGGCCGCAGGGCTTTGGAAAGGACAGTGAACGAGGAGAGTTTGACGGACATTTCGCCGGTTTTGGTCGTAAACAAGGTCCCTTGCACCCCCAGGAAGTCGCCCAGATCAAGGTGACGGAACAAATCGAATTGCGCGTCTCCCAAGACGTTCTTCTGCGAGTAAACCTGAATGCGCCCGCTCTCGTCCTTGATATCGACAAACATGCTCTTGCCCATGTCCCGATGCGCGGTGATCCGCCCGGCGAGCGCAACCTCCCGCCCCTCGGCATAGAGCGCCCGTGCCTGTGCGACCGATTCCGCCGGGGTGAACCGGTTCCGAAAGGGGTCCACGCCCTTGCTCCGGAGGGAGGCCAGCTTGGATCTTCGTTGTTCCACTAACGAATGCGTCTCTTCCATAAATGATCCGTTGATAGAACACCGGGACTCGCTCAATGGCAAAGCGATTTGGCGAAGGAGCGCTCTTGTCGTTGCGCCCGCGATCGAGAACGCGTTCCAGATCGGCACGAGGCACGCTTCACTCTGGGCGCCGTGTCACGTTTCTGGTTCGGCTGTCAAACCCTTGCGCGGCGGTTCTCTAAAATGATTTCGCCTGCTGATCAGGGGGCCATCGGCTAAAACGCTGCGGTTCAACTCGAGGAGTATTCTCAATTCTCAGAGCTGAAAGGAGTTACAGCCGGACCGGCGCAAGAAACTTCGGGGGCATAGGCGCTGCTCACCCTCCAGGAAAACGCGCGATGAGAACAGCCAATGCCATGAAAGCCCACCAAGATCGTCTCCTGTGTGGAATTGCGATCTCCATGACCCTCGCGAGCCTCGCCTTGGCAGCGCGAGCCGAGAGCGTGGGACTGGCGTGGAAGCCCAGTCCGAGTGTCGGAGCGACGGGTTACAACGTCTACTACGGTGTCAGCGGCGTTTTCACCAACAAACAGGATGCCGGCAACGTTACTTCGACCGCGATCCACGACTTGGAACCGGGAAATACCTACTTCTTCTACGCCACGACCTACGACGCGACCGGCGACGAGAGCGGCCCGTCCGAAACGGTTCACTACACGGTCAACGCAATTCCCCTGGTGTCGAATCTCTCGGGTGAGACCCTGCGGGAGACCCCTCTGGCGGTGACACTCCTTGGCAGTGATTTGAATGGAGATTCACTCACCTGGACGATCGTCGCCCCGCCTGCATATGGAACCTTGGGCGGCGTTGCGCCAAACCTGATCTACACGCCGGCCCCGGGATGCACGGGACCCGACGCGTTCACTTATAAAGTCAATGATGGAACAGCGGACTCCCTCATCGCGACCGTCTCCATCCTGGTGATGGAACCGCCCGACCTGCAGCCTCCCTTGGTGGCCGTCGAGGCTCCAAGCGAAGGGAGCACCGTTTCTGGAATGGTCGCCGTCAATGTGGGAGCCTTTGATAATGTCGCCATCGCGAAGATCGACCTCTACCTGAACGACCACCTCTCAGGGACGGCGTCATCCGCGCCCGCCGTGTTCACCTGGGACACCCGGCTGCAACCGGACGGAACCTGCAAGCTGCAGGCGAAAGCGTTTGACGTGGCGGGCAACTCCGCCATTTCCGCCCCGGTCACCGTCTCCGTCAGGAACGTCCTGCCTGACCTTGCCGCTCCGACCGTAAACATTCTTTCACCGCAGGCAGGCAGCAAGGTTGCCGGCATCGCCCAGATCGAGGTGGCCGCACAGGACGAAGGGACGCTCACGGAGGTGCAGTGTTACGTCGGCGATACCCTGATCGGGTCGAGCGCCCAAGCCCCGGCGGTCTTTGCCTGGAACACCGCCGCCTACCCTGACGGCACGCACACCGTGAAGGCCAGGGCCACAGATGCCGCCGCGAACTACGCCGAAGTCTTGCGCACCGTCTCGGTGGAGAACAACACCGCGCCGGTGGTGGTCATCGATTCCCCGTCAGGGAGCGCCACGGTGCAAGGAACCTTGGACATCGTGGTCCGCGCGACCGATGACTGCGGCGTCGTTAAGCTGGAGTTGTCCGTCGACGAGGGCCCTGTGGTCGCCTCCGCAACCACGGGAGAAGCCACCCTGTCATTCGACAGCACGAACCTGGAGAATGGGAACCACACCCTTCACGTGGTCGCCTATGATGACGCGGGCAAAACAGGCTCCGCAACCCTCGAAGTTGTGGTTGAGAACACCCCGACTCCGGCGGACACGGTTGCGCCGGTCGTGACAATCACCGCCCCGAAGACCGGCTCCGTTATTCGGAAGAATTTCAGCGTCAAAGTCATGTCAAGTGACAACGTCGCCGTCACCTCCGTCACTCTGTTCCTTGGCGGGAAACCGATTGCCACCAGCAATTCGCGGAACCCCAACTTCACCGTCCTGGCCGCGGCTCTGCCTCCGGGTGAGCATACATTCTACGCGACAGCTTCGGACGCCGCCGGGAACGTGGGCGTATCCAGTCAGGTGGTCGTCAGGAAAAAGTAGAGCCATTCCGCCGACGACTGAATCCGGCAAATGCGGCGTCTTGAGGTCCGGTTTCCAGCCTTGCCCAACGAGGCGGACGGACCTTTCACGCTGTTCGGCGCCATTCAGGATCCCTGTTCGCCCGGCTCGTTGATGCTCTCCCCTGCCCTGCGGGCACAAGGCCCCCCCTCCGACAGAGTGATTGCCAAGCTCCTTTTCGCGGGGGATACTGTGGCTTATGCCAGGGATTAACCCGTCGCATATTGCCAGCTGCGCCGCAAACGCGCCAAAGACGGAGCGGACCAGCGATGAGGCCCTCCGGCTCCTGGAATCTACCTATCGCCAGGAATCCCCGCGCATCCTGGCAACCCTGATCCGGTTGCTCGGGGATTTCGATTTGGCGGAGGACGCACTGCAGGACGCCTTCAGGGCCGCACTCGAAAAATGGCCGGCGGAAGGTGTGCCGGCCAGCCCGCGGTCGTGGCTTATCTCGGCCGGGAAATTCAAGGCTCTCGACGCCAGGCGGCGGCGCGTGCGGCTGGAGGGCTCGCACGAGGCGATCACGGCCCAGCTTTACGCCAAGCCGAGTGACCCGTTGCCGGCGGACGAAGAGATCGGCGACGACCGGCTCCGACTCATCTTCACGTGCTGTCACCCGGCTTTGGCGGCTGCAGTGCGGGTGGCTCTGACGCTCAGGGAGGTCTGCGGGCTGACGAACGAACAAATTGCGAGCGCCTTCCTCACGCCCCCGGCCACGGTCGCGCAACGGATCGTTCGCGCGAAAGCCAAGATTCGCCAAGCCCGCATTCCCTACCGTGTGCCGTCGCCCGGAGAGCTTCCGGACCGGTTGGACACGGTTCTGCAGGTCATCTACCTGGTCTTCAACGAAGGCTATACCGCTTCCTCCGGGGAGTCCCTCACCCGGGCCGATCTCTCGTCCGAAGCGATCCGGCTGGGGCGGTTGCTGGGGGAGTTGCTGCCCGGACCGGAAGTGACTGGGCTGATCGCGCTGATGCTGTTGCAGGAATCGCGCCGGGCCGCGCGCACCTCCGCCGCGGGAGACCTGGTCTTGCTGCAGGACCAGGATCGATCGCTTTGGAACCGGGAGCAGATCGCCGAGGGGTTGGCCCTGGTGCGAAGAGCGCTGGCGTCCGGGACGATCGGCCCGTTCACGATCCAGGCGGCGATTGCGGGCGTTCATAGCGAAGCCGCCACTGCCTCGGAGACGGACTGGGGGCGAATTGTGAGGCTCTATGAAGCGCTTCTGCTCGTTCAACCCTCGCCGGTGGTGGAATTGAATCGGTCGGTGGCGGTCGCCATGCGGGATTCTCCGGCCACGGGGCTCGCGCTGATCGATGCCATCCTGGCCCGGGGAGACCTCCAGGAGTACCACCTGGCCCATGCCGCGCGCGCGGATTTATGCCGCCGGCTTGGAAGAACGGAGGAGGCGAGGTCCTCCTACCGGCGTGCGCTCGATCTTGCGCGCCAGGGCGCTGAACGGCGCTTCCTGGAAATGCGGCTCGCAGCTTTAGGGTAAAAAATTGCAGCCCGATGTCGAATGGCGGGGTGCCCAAACGACTAGACGGTGAAAACAGGACGTAAACAAACGAACATTACAACCTAATATGAACACAACCATGCACAATCGAAGCGTCCAGCCTCATCTTGTCTTTGGCGGCAACTGCGAGGAGGCCGTTCAGTATTACCAGCAGGCGCTCGGAGCGAAGTTGGAAATGCTAGTGCGGTTCAAAGAGTGCCCCGACCCGTGCGGTTGCCCGGCGGACTGGGCGGACAAAGTGATGCACTCCAGCTTGCGAATCGGGGAGTCCGTGATCCTGGCATCCGACGGGTGCTGGGAGGAAAAAGTGACGGGTTTCTCCGGTTTTTCCCTCTCCCTGAGCGTACCGGACGAGGCGGAAGCCGATCGCCGGTTTGAAACCCTCTCGAAAGGAGGAAAGGTGATCATGCCCATGGAGAAGACATTCTTCGCGAAGCGGTTCGGCATGGCTACGGACCGTTTCGGGGTGTCCTGGATGATCATTGTGCCGGCCGAAGTGCCGGTGGCGTTGCGCCAGGTTGAGAGCGCCCTTGCCTGACGGAGCGCGTCGCAAACGAAGTGCCATTGAATCAAGGATGGAGCGAGCGGCTGCGTCCCTGCAGCCGCAAGCCATCAGCCCGCTATGAAAACCATGCTGCTGACCGACACCTGTGACGATTCCTGGTCGGATGCCGAACAGGCGGAGGGCTGGACTCTCGGGGCTCTGGCACAGGCGGGAAGCTCGTGAAACCATGAAATTCCTCTGCATGGCTTACGAAGAAGAGGCGACGCTTAATGCTCTGTCGCAGACCGAGTGGGCCGCGCTCCGCCAGGAGACGCTGGCCTACGTTGAACACCTTCACAACAGCGGCCGGCTCATTGCGGCGGAAGCGCTCCAAAGCGCGCGCAAAGCGGCAACGGTGCGAGTGCGGAAGGGAACCCTCTCACAAACGGATGGTCCCTTCGCGGAGACAAAGGAGCAATTGGGCGGATTCTTCATGATCAACGCGCGCGATCTCGACGATGCGATCGAGGTGGCTGCTCGCTGGCCATCTGCCCGGTTGGGAAGCATCGAAGTCCGGCCGATCGAGACCCGACTCCGCGAGGAAAGCCGCTATCTTTAGCGCCGGTTGACGCCGGCAACCTCAACCCAATTAGCTCACGAAAGAATCAAGGATCTCAGCGCTTTCATTCGCGAGAGCGGACAACGCCGCGCTGCGGCAGGTCGCTGAATGAACGATTCCGAGCCAGCCCACGGCAATCGCGCTCCTCCCGCCCTGAGAAAGGGCGCCTGCTTGCGCGAGGAGCGCCAAGCGCGGAAGAGCCTCGGCGAGCGTCGCAACCCCGGCGGGCATCAGAAAGGCGACACGGCCGCGCTCGCGGGAGCGCGGCGCGCAGCTCACGTGGCCCGCCCTGGCAAGATCCCGTAAGCCTCGCCATAGAAAGCGCTGATCGGACGGCCAAATGTCGCACAGTCTCCTGACAAAAAGTCATCAGTGGGGTTAAGTTTTTGGCGCTCAACATTTTGACAGGATCAGAACAAATTGTTCTCATCCAGTAATCGGTCATCCCGCAGAGACTTCCGAGTGACCGCGCCGAAGGCGCCAGAACTCGTCAGCCCGGGGGACCACCCCGGGAACGCCTCCCCTTCACGTTCTTTTGCCCTGAGATGGGCAAGACGAACTCGGCCCGTTCCATCCCAGGCCTGCCGTTCGTCGTAGGCGTGTCAGACGCGGGCGGATCCTCTCGGCAAGGACCGGTTGACGGTGTTGGGTGCTGAAAATCAGATGAACCAGCACCTGGGATAGCGATTGTGACACGGGAGTTCTGCCCTTTTCAGGGCAAAGCATGTTGGAGCGGCCAAGTTCCCAGGGCGGTTGCCCTGGGCTGACGAGTTCAAGCCCTTCGGGCTGGATTAGCAAGAGAGCGCGGAAGGTCCGTTCCCCGGTCTGCCAAACTACTCATTGGCGTTAGCTTCAACGGGGCCGCGCTCTCGAGAGCGCGGAAGGTCCATCCCGCTCGTCACGGCTGACTCTGGAAACGACGCTTCAACGGGGCCGCGCTCTCGAGAGCGCGGAAGGCACATAACCAAACGTTTGGAGTTTCCAGCCTATGCCGCTTCAACGGGGCCGCGCTCTCGAGAGCGCGGAAGGTTTGACCTTGCGGTACTTGGAGAGACAGGTGGTCTTGCTTCAACGGGGCCGCGCTCTCGAGAGCGCGGAAGGAACCTCGGGGAGTCAACCTTTTACCTCTGGCTCGAGCTTCAACGGGGCCGCGCTCTCGAGAGCGCGGAAGGGCCGCCCGCCCGGCCGCCCCGCCCACGGCCGCCCCGAGCGTCAAAGGGGCCGCGCGCGCGAGG
>CAZODO010000162.1:0-7815 GCA_964578605.1 uncultured Verrucomicrobiota bacterium
TTCGCGGGAAAGGGCTGCCAAACCGGGCGAAAATTACCGCCAAAATGTGAGTTAAACTAAATGCAAACAACTTACCCTTTGAAGGTCCAGGCCATGCGCTCCAAAGGACAGCAACCCCGATTCTATGTCAGCTTTCCGCTGGCTCTGGCAGCCGCCATCGGGTTGCAAGGAGGAGAAACCGTGCAGTGGGAATTGTTGGATCGGGGCGAATTGCACTTGGTCCGACCGGAGGCTCCACCGCCAGTAACCAAGCGCCGGGCGGCCAAACCATGAGATCGCGCCTCGTTATAACCGATGATTTTGGCACCTTGGGCCCACCGCGAGGTGCTATATCATCCGGCGGTGTGAGATAAACCCGCGCCGTTATTGAGCTTCCTCCACTGGGACAAGCTCTATCTAGCCAGGTTATTGTAGGACGGAACATCCTCAGGCCGGAGCAGGACCCCGGCTTCGAGCTGTTCGGCCGCCGCAACCGGTTGGCCCCGGCGCAGCAGGGCGGTTCCCAGATTGTAGCGAGCCACCGGGTTGTTCGGCTCCAGTTTCAGGCTTTGCTGAAAACCCGCGACCGCCTGATCCAGGTCGCCTTCTTTCGCGAGCAGCAATGCCAGCAGAAAATGCGAATCGGCATCAAGCGGATTGGATTGAAGGCAGAGCCTTAACTCGCGCTTCGCTCTGGCATGATCGCCCTTCGCAAGGGCCGAGCGCGCAGCCCGGTCGTGCTGGGAAGAGGGCACTTCAGCCGTCCCCGAAGCCATGCACGCAAGCGACAACGCCACAGCAGCGATCCGGACCCGGGTCGGGCCGCGTTCCAAGCGAAGTGCGAAGTCGTGCCAAAGGGTGGAGACAGAGGCGCAGGCCATGTTCAATCTCCCGGCCCAGCGTATCCGGCCGTCGGGAGTTGGATGAACCTCCGCGACAATACAGCTGGTTTTCACGTGCACGGTATCCACCATTCAGACCAGCAGAATCAAGCCGAAATCATTCACATTTCTTAAGGTCCTGACCGGTTGTTCAAGGCCCCACGGTTGGCCGCCAAGATCGTGCTCCTCCTGACCGCCACCGCTCTCATTGCCGGAGCGTTCTGGTGGATGACGCACATCCGGAGCTGAGCTGTGGGAGCGGGTGAAGGACCGCCGGTAGCAAGCGGTGTGGCTCAAGCCGGTTCGAACTGGCGCTCCCGGACGAGTCCTTCTGCCGAAATTGTTGCTGAGCTTGGGGGTTCCTCCTGCTAAACCTTGAGCGGCCTTTCATGCGTCAGACATGCTGTTTCACTCGAACGACTTTCTATACTTCCTGACGTTCTTTCTCCTTGCTTACTTTCTGGTTCAATGGAACCGGCAAGCGAGGAACGCGCTGATCGTGCTGGCCAGCTACGTGTTCTATGGCTGGTGGGATTACCGGTTCGTTGGCCTTCTCTTCCTGACCAGTGTCGTGGATTACTCCTGCGGGCTGGCGTTGGGACGCTCCGGTTCCGAGTCTGTCCGAAAGCTCCTCGTGGCGGCCAGCGTGCTGATCAACGTCGGCCTGCTCGCTACTTTCAAGTACCTGGATTTCTTTCGGGAAAGCCTGGCGGCTCAACTGGCGCTTTTCGGTGTGGATAGGGAGTGGGCGCCCCTCGGCTTCGTTCTCCCGGTCGGGATCTCGTTCTACACATTCCAGTCTTTGAGCTACGTCGTGGATGTCTATCGGCGCGTCGTTCCCGCCACAAGAGATCCTGTCGCGTACCTGGCCTACGTCTCGTTCTTCCCGCAGCTTGTGGCAGGTCCTATCGAACGTGCGACCCGCCTGTTACCCCAATTCAACGAGCGGCTATCCATGAATGCCGCCATGGTCGATCGCGGTATCTGGCTCATCGTGTGGGGCCTGTTCAAGAAAGTCGTCCTGGCCGACAACTTCGCGCCCCTTGCCGACATGGCGTTTGCCCAGGAGGCGCCTGCCGCGCCGCTCGTCGCCCTTGGCACCATCGCGTTTGCCTTCCAGATCTATTGCGATTTTTCCGCCTACTCGGACATTGCCCGGGGCCTCGCAAACCTGCTGGGTTTCGAACTCATGTTGAATTTCAACCTTCCCTATTTCGCCACCAGCCTGCGGGATTTCTGGCGGCGCTGGCACATCAGCCTTTCCACATGGCTGCGCGACTATATTTATGTGCCTTTGGGCGGCAATCGCCGTGGCGCACCGCGGATTTACTTGAACCTGGGGGTAACCATGTTGCTCGCGGGGCTGTGGCACGGTGCGGCGCTCAATTTCGTGCTTTGGGGTGGCTGGCACGGGCTTGGACTCATCGTGAACCGCGCCTGGACCGCCTGGGGTCGAGGCCGGCGTCTGCCCGCCTGGGGCGCATGGAGCCTCACCATGATCTTCGTGCTCTACGGGTGGCTGCTATTCCGCGCCGGTTCTGTCGACCAGATATGGCAAATGACCACAGGATTGGCGCGCTGGTCCGCTCCGCCGTGGATCGGGCCGTTCCTCGTGAACCTCTCCGTGCTCTCCCTTCCTCTCGTGCTTATGCAGGTCTGGCAGGCCCGGAGTGGGGACCTGCTAGTGGCCTTGAGATTGCCCTGGTGGGCGAAAGCCATGCTCGAAGGACTGCTTCTCCTCGCAGTTATCGCTTCCTGGGAATCGGATGCCGCCCCGTTTATCTACTTTCAATTCTGAACGCCTATGCGCAGCCATGATTACTTGGGACCCGCCCGCGAATGGATCCGAGCGCTCGCAGCGCCCTTGACCGGGGCCATCGCACTGGCCGCCCTGCTCCATGGCGCGCACTGGTTTGGCCTGCTCCCATCCGCAAGGCTCACCGACAACACGGACGAAACGCTCATGGCGTTCAAGGGCCAGCTCATTCGTTCCCATCACCCCGCCGAAGTGATCCTGCTGGGCGATTCGTCTTGCGGCACCGGGGTCGAGGCGCCCCTGTTGCGCAGACTTCTGCCAGGGAATCCGCGCGTGCTCAATTTGGGGCTCTATATCGGTTTCGGATTGGACGTTTACGGCGACGTTCTCTCAACCTGCGTGGAGCATAACCCGGGGACGGTCCGGTGGGTCGTGTTGTTGGTAAACCCCCAGTTTCTCGTGGACAACAGCGTGCGCCCCGACGCTCTTGAGTACTGGCAGCGAATCGCGGAACCAGACGGCTACAGGGACGAACCTCAACGCCATTGGCTCACGCGCTGGTCAGGTGCCGGGCTCCTCAAAGATCGGCTCCTCAAACGGTTCTTGCACATTCCTATCCCCGGAGGCGGACTTTATGGTTTCACGTCCGGTTTGGCCCAATACCTCGCGGACCATGACGGCTCGATGATCGATCTGGGCACGTTCCATCCCCCGACGCATCCCATTCTCGAGCAGTACGCTCTGTCGCCCACCCTCGAGAAGCCTAGCCGCGAATTCCGACGCCGCATTCCCGCCGGAGCAAGGCTCGTCGTCGGGATCATGCCCATTCCGGAAAGTGTTTGTCCGCCAGACTATTTCGAAAAGCGGGATCAATTGCTGCTAGCTTGGCATCGATGGATGGAAGCGGATCACCTCCTGACCAACAGCCCAGCCACCCTGAGCGACAATTGTTTTGCCACCCGAACGCATCCTAATCAAAACGGCCAAAAGCTCTACACCCACCAACTCGCCCGGTCCCTGACCGAGGCGTGGGAACCGTAAAGGGTGTGCAGCGGCCGGAACGCGGGCTTGAAGCGGTTTCAGGTTCGCCTCCCGCAGGCGCATCAAGTCCCCGCTTGGCCCCGGCTGACCCTTCGTATCCGGGCGGCTTCGTTCGGAGGAATGCCCAGGGAAAGGAGGAATTCCTGATGCCCGTCCGGGGAGCGGCTTTCGCACTCGGCATGCCAGCGGTTCATAGCGCTTTGGTCCATGCCGGCCGCTTTGAGCATCTCGATCCACATCTGTTTGTCAACGCACCGGGGGCGCTTCCCTGACGCGACCTTGCAGACGCGGTATCCTGCCCCGGTTCTGCCTGAGGAACGCAGCAGCCCCAAGCGGTCGTAAAAGAGGAGCGTGCTGCGCGAGAGACCGCACGCGCGGGCAATCTGGGAGATCGAAAACGTCTTCATTGCCTGCCAAAGAGGGCATGACAGCCCTAAGGCCGCCATGCCCCAGAACCTTGGTTGCTCTTGGCTCGAATACGGGCGATTTCGTCCGGCTTAAGGCCGAGCCATTCCAGGAAGTCCTGGTGCGCCGCCGGGTGACGCGCCTCGAAAAGGCGGTGCCACTGCTCCATTTTCGCCTCGTCCAGTCCGATTTCCCGGAACATGGCGACCCAATCGCTTACCGTGATTTCTCTCTTCATCTCTGATTGTTCATTCCTAGATTTCAACCTTCCATCATGGCCATGACAGGGCAGACGCTGAACCCCGTCAATCGCGGTTTACCGGCCCGTCGGATCTCCTCCATCGCCGCGCCCGCCGCTTTGTGCACCCGAGCGAAGGAGCGCGGTCTCTCACCGCCGCACAAACGCCCGTTGAGGGACGCTTCCGATTTCGGGAATTCGGCTCTCGACCTTCTTTCGGCGCCTTCGGCCTTCGGCGCTCGGATTTTCAGAAATCTTGCCCAAGCGACCTCGCTCCTGCCATCCTTTGCCCATGCACCTTTCAGCATCGGTAACGGAGCGAACCCCATGGCTACTGCTCCTGGCGGTGGTTCTTACTTTTCAAGCACGAGGGGCCGAAACATCGGCTTGGTGGAGCCCTGCGGTCGAGGCTCGGCTGGTGGACGCCGGAACGAACCGTGTGGAGATCCAGAAGGCGCTGGAAGAAGCCCCAGCCACTCACCGTGAAGGCATGGCTTTTCTCGTGGAGAACATGCCGGCGCGGGACTTGGAAACCCTGTCGTCCGCGTTCCTGCTGGAGGATGTCCGCGTGACTTACGACCGTTGGGAAAAGACGCCGTGGAAAGACTCTGCCCCTAAGGAGATCTTTTTCAACGACGTGCTGGCCTACGCGTGCCTGAGCGAGACCCGGGAGGCATGGCGCGGCAAGCTGCGGGACATTTGCGAGCCTATCGTAGCGGAGTGCAAGAGCCCCGGAGAGGCCGCGCATCTCCTCAACCAGAAGCTCTTCCCGCTCGTTAAGGTGCGCTACAACACAGGCCGCCGCCGGCCGGACCAGAGTCCGAGCGAAACGATGTCGACCGGGGTAGCGACCTGCACAGGCCTGTCCATCCTGCTGGTGGACGCGTGCCGGTCGGTCGGCGTGCCTGCACGGGTGGTGGGCACCCCGATGTGGTCCAACATGCGTGGCAATCACACTTGGGTGGAGGTTTGGGACGGCCGCTGGCATTTCCTCGGTGCGGCTGAGCCGGATCCGGCTGGACTGGACCGCGGCTGGTTTGTGGGCGATGCGGCGCAGGCTAAGAAGGACGAACCCCGCCACGCTATCTATGCGAGCAGTTTCCGGCGCACGGAAACTGCGTTTCCGCTCGCCTGGGCGAGGAGAGACATGTCCGTGAGCGCCATCAACGTGACGGAGCGCTATGCCAAGGCCACTCCGGAGGATACCGCCCAAGCCCGGCTCGATGTGAGAGTCATTGGGCCGGACGGCAAGCGGGTTGCCGCTGACGTCACCGTAACCGACCTGGCAGCGCCGGCAACGGTCCTCAGCGGACGGAGCCGCGATGAAACCGCTGACCTGAACGATTTTGCGGCGTTCAAAGTCAGCCCCGGCCGCGCATACCGAGTCGCAGCCAAGCTCGCAGAACTCACTGCCGAAGCGGAGGTGATCCCGACCAAAGTCGAGGGTGAAGTCGTTACGCTCACCTTGGGAACGACGCCCCCTGCCGCTCCCGCCATTAACCCGGCGCCGCCATCCGTCCAGTCGATCCCCGACCAACTTGCGGCCAAACTCAAGCAGGCGTTCACGGACTACTTCGCCGCAGCGGACTCGAAGCGGGGGGATTGGACCTTCGCGCCGGAGCTCGAAGAGGCGCTGCAGACGAACGAAGCAGCCGTCCGTAAACTGGCTTGGGAGGCTTATCGCGAAGCGCCCATTCACGCCAGCCTGCGTGCGGACTACGACGCCCACGTCGCCAACGCCGGAAAGTATCAGAGCCCTTACACTGTCAAAACGGTCGGCGATCGGCCCGCGAGTGGTTGGGCTTTGTTCATCGCCATGCACGGCGGCGGCGGCGCGCCCAAGCGCGTGAACGATCAGCAATGGCGGCACATGCAGATCTATTACAAGGATCACCCGGAAGCCGGCGGTTACCTTTATGTGGCTCTTCGGGCGCCCAATGACGAGTGGAACGGTTTCTACGCCGATTACGTCTACCCGCTGATCGACAACCTCATTCGCCAGTTCCGGCTGTTCGGCGACATCGATCCAGACAAGGTGTTCATCATGGGCTATTCCCACGGCGGCTACGGCGCCTATGCGATCGGGCCGAAGATGCCGGATCGATTCGCGGCGATTCACGCCAGCGCCGCCGCTCCGACAGACGGGGAGACCACAGCCAAGACGCTTCGCACGACTCCGTTCACCGCCATGGTGGGCGAAAAAGACACGATGTACGGGCGTTACGAGCGAAACGTCCGTTTCAAGCAAGAGGTGGACCAACTCCAGGCCGGCCGCGCCGACATTTACCCCGTGAAGGTGACGATCATTCCGAACCACGGCCATGGCGGCTTGCCCGATCGCGACAAGATTGCCGACCTGTACCCGGCCGTGCGGAACCCCGTCCCGACCGAACTCGATTGGCTGATGACCGATGGGGTTATCCGAGACTTTTTCTGGTTGCACGTGGCTGAACCGGCGAAGGGGCAGGAGATTGTGGCGACACTTCAAGGCAACCGTTTCACCATTACCGCGAACGAAAGCGTCAAGGCAGCGACTGTTTTCATGGACAGGCGGTTGGTGAACCTCGACAAGCCGGTGGAGATCGAGTTGAACGGAGTCAGTGTGACGCGCTCGTTCAAGCCAAGCCTCAGAACTCTGGGAGAGACCTTGCTGCGGCGAGGTGACCCCGGATACGCCTTTACGGCTGCCTTCAAGGTCAGCAAAGAAGCCAGCAACGGCCAACTCCGGGTTGTCACCAGCGAGCAGGCGAACCAGAGGACCGAAGACACTCCGTGGAACTTTCCGTGTCCAGAAGCCAGCCTCGCGCGCTACACGGCGTGGCGAACCGCGGAGCCGATCAACGTTGACGGCATACTGGACGACGCCGCCTGGCGCGGGGCCCCCGTTTCACCGCGGTTCGTTGACATGCTCACAGGCGGTCCGGTCCTTCACGACACCCGCGCGGCGGTCGTTTGGGACGACCAGTATCTGTACGTCTGCTACCGGGTGGAAGAGCCGTTTGTGCAGGCGAAGTTCACGAACCACAACGACACGATCTATTATGACAATGACGTAGAGTGTTTCATCGCTGGCCCGGATGCCTATTACGAATTCGAGATCAACGCCTTCAATACCTGCTACGAGGTGTTCTTTGTCTGGGAAGATACCTACGAGTCTTCCGGTCTGTCCAAGTGGCCCGAGTTCGAACGGTCGAAGCTCGTGCCCTTCAATGGCGTCGGGTTCACGACGCACCCTCGCGGCGGCCGGTTGGGGAACTTCAAGCAGGCGCTGCCAGGTCTGAAAACAGCGGTGCACGTGGGCGGCACGATCAACGATAACACCGACCGAGATCGAGGCTGGAGCGTGGAGTTGGCCTTTCCGTGGTCGAGCCTGCGCTGGTTGGCCACTGACGGGCGCTCCTTGCCGCCCGAAGACGGCGATGTCTGGCGAATGGATTTCTCACGATTCAACACCTATAAGGAAGCACAACTGTCCGGATATTAGTCCCACAGCATCAACTGGTTAGAAGATTCGG
>CAZODO010000163.1:0-7439 GCA_964578605.1 uncultured Verrucomicrobiota bacterium
AGACCGGGATGGAGACACCGGGCGCGGGATCTGGTGTTGTATTTGGGCCGGCGGGAATGCGGGCTGACGCTCAGGGAATTGGCCCAGGGCACCGGGTTGGCGGGGTACAAGGCGGCCGCCAGTGCGCTCCAGCGGTATGAAAGCCGGAAAAGAGGCAGCCAGACGGAGCGTGCGTTGCTCAAATGAGCAACATCACTGCAAAATGCAGAATGAAGAGATGTGACCCCAAGCGCATGCACACGTGCCGCTCGCCGTCTCTAAGTGGACACGAGTGAACCTGCAGCTCCAATCTGCTGATCTGCGGTCAGGTGTTGCGCCGCTGGCCGAACAAGTAAACCCGTTCAGACAATGGATATAAAAAGGAGCGGCTCACAGCCGTCCGGCAAAGGACCGTCCGAGTATTTTACCGGCACCGTCCGGATCGACCCCCTGTTCTCCGCAAACCCTCCGGCTCGCGTGGTCGGTGCCAGTGTCACGTTCGAGCCCAATGCTCGAACAGCGTGGCACACCCACCCTTTGGGCCAGACCCTGATCGTGACGGCTGGCTGCGGCCTGGCCCAGCGCTGGGGAGGCCCGATCGAGCAGATTCGGCCCGGCGACGTGATCTGGTTCCCGCCGGGTGAGAAGCATTGGCACGGCGCGATGCCGGCCACGGCCATGACGCACATCGCCATTCAAGAACAGCTCGAGGGCAGGACCGTTGATTGGATGGAAAAGGTCAGCGACGAGCAGGACCAAGGCTGAGCGGCGAGCTTCGCCATTCGTTTCGTTCGTTGTGTCTAGATTTGGAGCAGTCCCTGGACGATATGACGGAACATGAGGCAGCAGGCGCCGCCTCGTTAGAAAGTCGAGTCTGGCGTTATGGCGGCCCATTTTCCACGAACAAGAACGCGCGCCGAAGGCGTTCCCGGGGGAAGTTTGGCTGGGTCCTTAAAATTGGTGTCAAAAGCCCAATTTCGATCCGGCGGATTATATATCCCGAAGCTGCTGCCTGTGCCCTGCCATGGCCCGGTCGCGTAAAGGCTCTCGAACATTACCACCATCGAACCGTTGTAGGTGAAGGTGTTACCGGTCCAGTCTTCCAAGAACCGGGGGAAGTTCTCGGCTCCGCCGCTGTAGCTGCCCGACACGGTCGGGACGATTCCAGCAAGGAATGCGGCGTTGACTGTGGTGTCGGTTGCCTGACGGTTAGGCAAGGATTGCGTGCTCTTTGAGTCTTTCCAATTGGGCGACAGAATGGTAATGGCGTCTCCGATGAGGGCGGCGGGCCGCGTCTTGGAGGTGTCGGATGTGCCCAAGGCGCTCGCGGGTGCGTTGTAGTTTCCGAGGACGTAAAGCGGGTTGGGTGTAGCCACCGTCAGCCCTTGAGGCAAGATAGTCGATCCGTTGACGAGCCGTACGCCGGGCTCCTTGCTGCTGGTCTTGGCTCGCAGGTCGTTGACGTAGACGATTCGGACGTCTCCGCCGGCCAATCTGGGGCGTAGGACTTTGTTGGTCGCGTTCCAGGCCAACAGTTTCGCGACGTCAATTTGGGTGGTTCTAATAGTTCGGTCTTCGCGCGGGTTGTAAAAGGTGACATCTGGATCCACGAAACCGTCCACTTGAGCGGCGGGTATGGTGGTCGCAAATCCGTCGGAGGCCCCGCTCTTCGCCACGACCGTTCCGCTGCTGGAAACCGTGATCACGAGATCAGCCTGGTTATAGTAGCGTTGCTTCCCAATCGCGGAAGACGCGGATTCCCAGGTTCCGGGCACTTCGACAACCTGCCGGACTGCCGACGGGCTGTTGTTTGTGCCGATGGGCAACGTCAGGCTGCTTACCCCTCCGTCATGCTCTTTCAAGAAGGCGACAGTGCCGGGGGTCCGACTTGTGGGATCCCCTGGCTTCTTGCCGAGGCTGAGCGAACCGACGGCCGTGACATCGCCCTCGAAAGTCAGCGTGGCTTGCGGCTGGAAATATCCGGTGCCATTGCTATGAACCGGGCCGGTGATCGTCATGTTGGGCCCTGGGTTAAGTTCGAGGTCCATGTTGTAAAAGATGGCGAACTGGAAGAGAGGGATGGTGGCGGTTTCAACCTGCTGCTCCACCCCAGTTCGAACGCCGAAGCCCGAATCGCTCTGGCGCGCTACGGAAACGACCCGGTAAGCGCTCGCGTAGCCGCTCAGCCCGCGGTACTGTGAGGACAGTTCACGGAATTCCGTGGGCGGAACGAACACCACCTGAGTCTGCCCGGTCTGCCCCAGATCGTTCGCAAACACGTAATTCGCCCAGTAATCGCTTTCCGCGGGATGCGGGATGACTTGGCGATATCCCTCCAGATTGCTCAGGACTACAGCGTCCCCGCCTTTCTGATAGTCCGTGGCGAGACGGGTGATCACCGCTTCGGTGGACGCTTCGGCAGCGGCCAAGGTTCGGATGTACTCGTTGTTGCGAACATTGAGGCGCAGATTGTTGACAGACCAGCTCATGGCGCCTGCGACAATCGACAAGGTTATCGCGCCGAAGGTGATGGTTAACAAAAGCGTGTACCCTTCGTTGCCACCCTGATGCTTCTTGAGAAGTATTTTCACTGCTTAAAGGATCTTTCTCCGCGTGAACTTTGATCGAAGTTGATAGAAATCATAAAACTCGCCGGGACCGATCTTCACCGCCGGATACTGGATTTGATAGAACTGGAGCAACAAGCCGATGACTCGATTGTTTTGGTTGTTCGTGATCACCTGGCCGGAGAAATCCTCCGCGGAAAACACCAGGGTGTTGCTGACGCAATTGGCGACAATTCTCGGGGATGCGGAGCCGCCTGCCAGACGCATGAGGGTCCGGTCTGTCGGATTGTGATAGTATCGCACGAAATCGGCTAGATTTGTTGTGCGATAAATCTGAATGGCGTTGCCTTCCTGCCGGACGCCAACGGGAATCTCGGAGAACGCAGTCCGGCCGCCCTGGCCGATGCGGATCAGGTGGGCCGAGCGCACTTCGTTTGCCATGACACCGACGATGCTCCGGGCTTCGTCGCTGGCAGATAATTTGGGTTTGGTGAATTCGAGTAAACGCAACCCAAATAAGTAGGTCGTTATCAGCCCCGTCATAACGAGTAAACTGACGGCTGCTGTCACCATCACTTCCGGCAGCGTAAAGGCGCCTTGCCGTTGGATCCGCATGGGAGCATCAAACCGTTCAAATCGATTGCGGACTTTCATTGGTTGGGGGCGCGGTATGTCACGATCGTGTTGGTGAAGGTCTCTCCGTTGACAAACTTCCAGGTGCAATCCACTCGAATCATTTTTAATGGTGGATTCGTGGAAACCATGGCTATGGTCGTGTAATTAGTCGCATACTGAAGCTTGTCGTGGCTCATCGGAACGTCGAGGATCTGCACATCCACAGGGAATCTGGCGTTGACAATGTCGTCCACCACTGGATATCCCAGCCTATCCCACGTGCCCGCGCGGGTTTGTTCGAGCCTTTGGAGTGCCAACGAATTCGCAGCCAGGCAATGGGCCGACCACTCCGCCCGTCTCATTGATTGGATGAATCCGTTCACCGTCCCGGCCATAATCACCCCGCCTATCGCTAGCGACATGAGCACCTCCACCAGAGTGATGCCTGATCTCCGCAGGAACTTAAAGCGCTTTGGATTCGTTATCATTATATCACCTCTCCCGACGATCACCGGACCACATGGCCCCAAAAGCAAAACCATTGCCGGGTCCAATCAGCCCTAATTACCAAGGTGCTTTGGCCCTATCCATTCTGTTGTGAGTTGGCATCAAATTAGAGAATTGCCGTTGAACTTCGTTGCGCATCAATTATGTATGCGTTTTCATGGCGAGGGCCATTTAGCCCCTCTACATCCCCCAGCTGCGGTTCTCCCGATGGAGCTCGGCCGTCGTCTGTTATCATTTCCGCGACTTGAACCCGCGGCGGCGTCCGAAACTTGCGACGCCCGGTGGGACGTGTCCTATTCGTGGACTGACAGGACGCGGTGGGTTGAAACGACTGGCTCACGGATTGCTGAGGCTTGCCTGTGCAATACTCGCACTTGGACGGAATCGAATGCCCGCTTCGAATGAAACGGTGCAGGCCGGTACGCCCACTTTGGGGGGGTCTCTTGCGGGTGGCGCTCGCATTGCCGTGCGTGACGTCACTTTGTGCTTTCGGTGGCGAACCGGCTAACGCCCGCCCCCTTCCAATCCTGACCACGGTCGACCAAATCCTTCAACTTTCCCTTGAGGAAGCCCGAAAGCAGTATCCCGTTCGGATCGAGGCTTCTGTGACCCTCAGCGACGACAATTTCAAACTGCTTTTCGTCCAGGACGCAACGGCCGGCGTGTACGTTAACGATCTCAGTCCGCGCCTCACCCTGGCTGCGGGGCAAAGGCTTGCGATCGAAGGTGTCACGGGTCCAGGCTTGCTGTCGCCGATTGTCGACCGGGCTTCAGCGGAGTTGATTGCCCCACGTGCGCTTCCTGAGCCTTGGCAGATTGGCATTGGCGAACTCATCACTGGGCGTGCCGACGCGCAATTTGTCGAGGTGGAGGGCATCGTTCAGATGGACGAGGTGATTTCAGGCCGCCGCCGTTTAGAGCTGGTTTCAGGGCTCAACCGCTGCAAAGCGTGGCTGATGGAGGCCAGCGGAAGCCATGCGCTGAGCCACGTTGATGCGCGGGTGCGCGTTCGAGGGGTGTGCGGCGCCCAGCACAGCCGGAATCGCCGTTTGGACGGGTTTCAACTGTACATCCCTCGCTCCAGCGACATTAGCGTGATCGAAGCCCCGCCGTCGGACGTCTTTTCCAGCCCGGTGATTCTGGCCCGAGATTTCTCCACCTACCCCGTTCTCCGAACAGGCCAGCATCGCATCCGAGTTCAGGGCGCGGTTACAGTGCATTGGCCGAGCCGCTGTCTTGTCATTGAGGACGGCACGGGCGGAATATCTCTGCTGGAGGTGAGCCAATCCAATCGGTGGAGTGTGGGAGATTGGGTAGAAGCTGTCGGTTTCCGGACTCTGGATTCCCCATCGCCGCAACTGCAGGCAGCCGTGGTCCGCGCAGCAAAAGCCGCCCCACGGCGGACGCCAGCCCCAATCCTCGTGACCAATGCGATGCCCTCGAGCATGGAAAACAGGCTCGTCCAGCTCGATGCCGAATTGTTGCATCTCAATCTTGATGTTCCAGGGCAGATCGCCCTTAGTCTTAAGTTCGGAGGCCAGGGCTGGACAGCCCTGCTCCAAACTACTGCCGATTGCGCCGCAGCAAAGCTTCCTAGCGGGGCGCGCCTTCGCCTCACCGGTGTTTGCGAGTTGCCCAACCTTGCGGAAAACCCAAGATCGAAACCCCACCTCTGGCTTCGCTCTCCAGCGGATATCCAGTTGCTCCTCCAACCGAGCTTGAACCATAGAGCGGGAGGAATCTGGCAGTGGGCTCAGGCCATTGGGTTTGCGTCCGGCCTTGCCGCGCTCTCATCATTCTGGATATGGCGGCGGGCATGCCGGCAAGCTGAATGTGAGCGGCGCGCGACCGAAAACGAGCTTCGGGGTTATATCGAAGAGCGCGAAAGAATCGGCCAGGATTTGCACGATAACATCATCCAATCTGTCTACGCCATCGGTCTGGGTTTGGAGGACTGCCGTCGCTCTGCCCGCCACTCGCCGGACCAGATGGAACAACGGCTCGGCACCGCCATCAGCGCACTAAATGGAGTCATGCGCGATGTCCGCCAGTTCATTGGCGGCTTGGAGCCGAAAGCCCTCAATGGCCATGAGCTTAAGACCGCCTTGAAATCCCTTGCTTTGACCACGGGTGACAGCAGTTCACAATTCCGCATCCAAGTCGATGCTGCCGCCACCCGAATTCTGACTACCCAACAAGCGACGCATTTGCTTAACATCGCGAAGGAAGCTATGAGCAATAGTCTGAGGCATGCCCAAGCCCGCCAAACTGTGGTGGCGGTCTCTCTCGCCCGAGGTGAAGTGAGGCTGGAAGTTTCAGACGATGGCGTGGGGTTTAATTCCCGGTTGAGGCCCCACGAAGCGGGCGCTGGTTTGCGGAACATCGCTGCGCGCGCGCGCGATCTGGACGGGCGCCTGGAAGTGGTCTCAACGCAGGGTGAAGGCACCCGCATAATTGTAGCCGTTCCGACCCGCACCTAATATGGCTCCAGAATCGAATGGTGTTGCACGAGGAATTTCCCGTCCGATCCGAGTCCTCATCGTGGACGACCACCTCGTCACCCGCCTTGGCCTCCGGACGCTCCTGGGTGGTTTCAACGAAATCGATGTAGTAGGCGATGCCCCCTCCGTCGCCGCCGCAGTCGCGGAAACGCGCAGACTCTTACCGGACCTCGTGTTGCTGGATGTTCGGCTCCAGGACGGCAGCGGATTTGATGCCTGCCGCCAGATCCGTGCATTTCGATTGCATGCTCGCGTCCTCATGCTGACCTCTTTTGCCGACGACGAATTAATCTTCGCGTCCGTTGACGCCGGCGCGGACGGTTACCTGCTCAAGGAGATCGACAGCGAGGGCCTCCTGCGCGCAATCAAAAGCGTCGCCGATGGACAAGCGATTCTCGACCCCGCCATCACACGCCGCGTCCTGGACCGTTTCCGTTTGCGCGGAGCGGGATCCGAACCCGGACGCAAAATTGCCCACCTCTCCGCGCAGGAAAGGCGCGTGCTGGCGTTTATAGCTCAAGGCAAGACCAACAAGGAAATTGCCGTTCACATGTGTTTGAGCGAAAGGACCGTCAAAAACTATGTGAGCCATACGTTGGACAAACTCAAAGTAAGTCGTCGATCCGAAGCGGCGGCTTTTTATGTTCAATCTGTCGAGTGATGCCCGCGACGCAACATGGGCTCAATCCACCGGTGAGCCCCAACCCAAGCATGGGTAGGCCGAAGCAGACTGCCGGTCGGCCATAGTATCGAGCCATAGGATGTCTGCCCGGGTGCGCGATTTCGCCCGTCACGCAGGCGTCAATTCCAAACCAAACCAAGCTTACCGGCATCTGCGTCAACAGTCCGGCGGTGGTGGTCGGCGACAATTTCTGGCTCTGCCGCGCGGACCACGGGCGAGGCCCCGGCTGGACCTCAAACCCGAACAAGCACGGCCTGATCGTGAATGGCGACAACGTCACCCTCTACGGACTGTTCGTGGAGCATTGCCAGGAATACCAGACGACCTGGAATGGCAAAGTAACAGTACATTGGGGTCAGATCTCTTTTATCTTCAATTGACACTTGGCCGAAGGGGCGGGTAACGTCCGGCGCATGGCCAGACCCTTGCGGATTGAACAGGTCGGAGCCTGGTCCCACCTGACCGGGCGAGGCCATGAACGGCGGGCGATTTCCCGGGGAGGGGCTGGAACAGAGTCCATGGGAGGATCCGAAGGAGCAAGGGGTGCTGGGAGGGGAAGCGTTTCTGGAACGCGTGCGCCGGCCGGTC
>CAZODO010000164.1:0-7436 GCA_964578605.1 uncultured Verrucomicrobiota bacterium
GAAAGCCGGTTAAAAGGCAGCCAGGCGGAGCGTGCGTTGCTCAAACGAGCAACATTAAGGCACAATGAAGAATGAAGAGATGTGACCCCACCACACCACCACATTTCACTGGCAACGCCGGGAGCACGCCGGTCACCGCCCGTGCGGCTGAATGTTCTGGCCTGGATTGTGGGCAGCGTTATCCTGCAGGTATGTCCTCTCCGCGGTTCGAGACGGCTTCGGGCAAAGCCAACTGGTTCGCCACGACGCAGTGGGGCGTGGTTCTCCGCGCGCGCGCAGGAGATTCGCCGGATGCGGTCCAGGCGCTCGAAAGTCTCTGCCGCACCTACTGGCCGCCTCTCTACGGCTTCATCCGGCGCGAAGGGTATGGTTTTGCTGAGGCGCAGGACCTCACTCAGGCTTTTTTCGCCCGGCTCCTGGAACGTAATTACCTGGAGCACCTGCAGCATCAGGACGGCCGGTTTCGTTCCTTCCTGCTGACCTTTCTCAAGCACTTTCTCAGCGAGGAGCGCGGGCGGGCGCGTGCGCAGAAGCGAGGCGGTGGCCGCGCGCTGATCGAGTTGGATCAGTTCACGGAAGAGGAGCGCCAGTTGATCGAGCCCACGGACCACCGCACGCCGGAGCAGGTTTATGAGCGCCGCTGGGCGGAAACGGTGCTGCGGCAGGCGCTCGGCCGGCTGCAAGCCGAATACGACGCGGCTGGGCAGGCGCCGCTTTTCGAACACCTGAAGGAATTTCAGCCGCGCGACCCCCATGGGCTTTCCTACCAGGAGATTGGGGAGCGCCTGGGATTGTCCGAAGCCGCCGTCAAGTCGGCGGCGCAGCGCTTTCGGCGGCGGCATCGAGAGATACTGAGGGAAGAAATTGCTCAAACGGTCACACGCGTGGATGAGGTCGATGAGGAGATTCGTCATCTGCGTGAAATCCTGTCGAGGGACGCCGGTTGATATCATTCCCACGGTGTTCTGCCACCTTGGCGGGATTTTCCTCCTGTACTTCCTGATGAAAATGTCGCGTTAAATGAGCTCAAGCTCGCCAGGTTCTGTTGTCTGTCCGGAATGCGGCGGTCTCCTGCCACCAGGCTGGCCGAGAGGTTTGTGCTCTCGGTGCGCCTTGGATGAGGCTCTGGTTACGCCCGTTGCGGATGACCCGAGCCCGATACCCGATCCGTCCCAGACGGTTGCGGTGGTCTCCGACACTGCTCTGCCGCGGTCGGCCGACCGTTTTCCCCGCCGGTTCGGCGGATACGAGTTGCTGGAGGAGATCGCCCGGGGCGGCATGGGCGTCGTCTACCGGGCTCGCCAAGTCCAGCTCAACCGGGTGGTCGGGTTGAAAATGATTCTCTCGGGGCGATTCGCGAGCGAGCAGGAGGTCCTCCGTTTTCGTGCCGAGGCCGAGGCCGCCGCCAACCTGCGGCATCCCAACATCGTGGCGATTCACGAGACGGGCGAACACGAGGGGCAGCACTATTTCTCGATGGATTTCGTCGTGGGGCGGAATCTGGCGGAGATCGTTCACGGCGGGCCGTTGGCGGCTCATCGGGCTGCACGGTACGGTCAGGCCATCGCCGAAGCGATCCAGTATGCCCATGAGCAAGGCGTCCTCCACCGCGACCTCAAGCCGTCCAATATCCTGATTGATGAAAGAGACCAGCCGCGCATCACCGATTTTGGGCTGGCCAAGCGCGTGCGTGGCGACTTCGGACTGACCGTCACGGGCCAGATTCTCGGATCGCCCAGTTTCATGCCGCCCGAGCAGACCTCCGGGAAACGCGCCAAGGCCGGTCCCCCAAGCGACGTCTACGGCATCGGAGCGATTCTCTATCATCTCATCACGGGACGGCCGCCGTTCCAGGCTGAGAGCGTCGACGCCGTCCTGGTACAGTTGCGCGAAGCGGATCCGATCGCCCCGCGGCTGTTGAACCCCAGCATCCCGCGCGACCTCGAGACGATTTGTGTGAAGTGCCTCGAGAAGGATCCGGCGCGGCGCTACCCAACCGCGCAAGCTTTGGCCGATGAACTGGGCCGGTTCCTGAGACACGAACCGATCGAGGCCCGTCCCGTAGGCCCGGCCGTCAAGGTTGGGCGCTGGTGCCGGCGGAAGCCCGTGCTGGCTCTGCTGATTCTGCTGCTGCACCTCGTGGGGGCGGCAGGGCTGGCAGGGATCCTCTGGCAGTGGCGCCGCGCGGAGCGTAATGCGGCGGGCGAACACCTGGAACGGGCTCGCGCCGAAGCGCAAGCATACGCCTCGGACATGAACGTCGTGGCCCAAGCCATGGACATGAACAACCTGGGGCGCGCGCTGGCTCTCCTCGACCGGAACCGGCCCCGGCTTGGCCGCCCGGACCTGCGTGGCTGGGAGTGGCGGTATCTCTGGCAGCGCTGCCACAGTGACGAGCTTGCGACCCTTGGCTCGCATGATCACTCCGTCACGGCCGTCGCTTTTTCGCCCCTCGGAGATCTCCTAGTCTCCGGCGCCTTTGACGGCAAGGTCAAGCTCTGGAACCCGCACACCCACCTGTCAGCCGGTGAATTCGATCTCCAGGATCCTGTGCGAGCAGCGGCTTTTTCGCCAGACGGTCGGTGGGTGGCCGCGCTCTGCACCCACCGCGGTTGCTGTTTGTGGGAGATTCAAAGCCGAAAGGAAGTTGCCTGTTTCCCGGTGGCGTCCGGGGACTTCGGCGGCGCCGTGGCTTTTTCCCCACGGGCTGACCGGCTGGCGGTGAGCGCAGGGCATGGCGACATTCAGCTTTGGGATCTTCACACCCGCACCTTGGTGGGCACCGCCTCCGGACACAGGTTCGAGGTCAAACAATTGACCTTCTCGGGCGACGGCAAGACGCTTTACTCGGCAGCGGACGACCGCACCATCAGGATTTGGGACGTGACGGCACGGCGGGAGTTGGCTGCCCTGGCGGGCCACGACCGCTGGGTGAGTTCGTTGGCTTTGGCTCCGGATGAATCCACCCTGGCGTCCGGAAGCGCCGATGGAACAATCCGGATTTGGGACCTTAAGGAACGCCGCGAGATTCGTCGGTTGACCAACCACGCTTCACTGGTTTGGGACGTCAAATTCGCGCCCGGCGGCCGGCAGTTGGCCAGTTGCGGAGCGGACCAGCGAGTTCGGCTCTGGGACACGACCGATTGGCGTGAAACCCGGGTGCTCCAAGGGCACCTCAATGAAGTCTGGACTCTCGCCTATTCGCCGGACGGAAGGTTGATTGCCTCGTCCGGGAAGGACGAAACGGTGAAGCTTTGGAGCGCTGAAACCAGACCGGCCGACCCTCGGCTCGTTACCGTTCCGCCGGGAATGGCGGTGGGATCGTTCTCTCCGGACGGCGATTGGTTCGCGCTTCACGGGCAAGGGCGGGTGACTGTCTGGGAAACCCGCCTGCTCCGCCAGTCCGGGCAGGTCGTGCTGCCTACGAGAGACGCGGCTGTGGTGCAGTTGGGGGTGGGAGGCCGCCGGGTCTTCGTTGCTCGGGAGTCTGGCCTGATTCAAAGCTTCGAAGTTCGCACTGGACGCGAGGAGGCGCCTCTCTTGAAGCATGGGGCGCCCGTGACCGCCCTTGGCTTGTCTAGAGACGGACGAAAGCTCGCGAGCGCCGCGCTCGATCACACGGTCCACATCGAAGACGTCATTTCGGGAGAACTGCTGGCTAACCTGCACAACCCGGAGGAACGTGTTCAGACGTTCAGTTTCTCGCCGGACGGGTTGCTTCTCGCGGGCAGCAGCACACCACAAGATCGCGTGATCGTTTGGGACCTGCAGGCACGGTCGCAACGGTGGGTTTTGGCCGGACAAAAGGGCTTAATCCTCGGTCTGAAGTTCTCGCCCAATGGAAAAGTGCTCGCCAGCGCCAGTTGGGATGGGACCGCCCGTCTCTGGGACGTAGGCTCCGGCCGCCTGGTCGCGGCCTTGCGAGCACAGCTGCTGGGAGTGAACAGTGTTGACTTCACCTCGGATGGCGGGCGATTGGCTGCCGGAACCGGCGACGGCTTTATCAAGCTGTGGAATGTAGATAACCTGCAGGAAGTCTTGACTCTGCGCGCGGCGGGTGGGGTGGGTATCGTCCACTTCCTTCCGGGCGACGAGATTCTCGTCAGCGCCGGTCTTGAAGCCATCCAGCTCTGGTCGGCTTCAAGGTTGGAAGAGATGGTTGCGCCCAGCCTCAGCGCCAACCGGTCAGAGTAAGCCCGTCTTCCGGCGGCCGAAGGCCCCTTCACCTGGCGGGAACTAAACTGGAAGGCGCCGCCCCTGTTGCGGACTTTTGCTACCTTCGCCCGCAAATCCTCCTGTAGGAGGTGACCGGCTGCCAGACCCGTCATCTTCCCGTAACGATTAGGGAAACGCCTGGAAAGGGAACGGCTGGCCGCGCTGCGCAACCAATCTTGACGACGATGCGAAAGAAAACAGAACACGACGTATTTCTGTTCGAGACGGCAACTCGGACCCCGTTGAGGCGCAGCCTAATGCTGCTCCTGGCCGCCCTTCTGTCCGGGTCCGTTCACCTCTCGGCGGTGACCGCTCCACCGGCGATCAAGGCCTCGACCGCTCTAAACACTCAAAGCGTCTTTCGCGACCAACCGGCCACGTTCACGGTGACGGCAACTGGCGATCTGCCGCTCCAGTACCAATGGAGACGAGATGGCCTGGACCTGCCCGGCCAGACGAACCGCACTCTCAAGCTGCTCTCAGCGCAGCCCACCGATGAGGGGAGCTATGACGTTGTCGTGGCGAACACCTCAGGCTCGGTTACGAGCTATGGGGCTCGGCTTTACGTGGTGCCGCCAACCTCTGAGCTGATTCGCAGCCAGCATACCAATGCGGCTGGCCTGCGCCTCCCCTACCTTTATCACTTGCCAGCCGGCTACGATTCCGTGCGGCGCTATCCTCTCATCGTCCAGTTCCACGGCAGCGGAGGGATTGACGAAACGACAGTGGGCTCATTCTTCCCGGCCCAGTTCTTCGTGCACACCTCCTACGTCCGCCAGGCGGCCGAGTCGGCCGTCGTGGTCTACCCAACGCGCCGCGCAGGAAATGATGCCTGGAGCAGCCAATACGTCGCGCAGGTTGCCGATATGCTGGATGACCTGATTGTCCGGCTCAGCATCGACCAGGACCGCATCTATGTCGTGGGAACTTCCGAGGGAGTCCACGCGGCTTGGGATCTCATGGGGTTGCGCCCCGGCCTGTTCGCCGCCGCGACGGCTGCCGCGGGTTGGAAAGGAAACACGGCCGCGGATGCAATCAAGGATGTTCCGCTCTGGGTGTGGCACGCGGCCGATGACCCGATGGTGAATGTCTCACAGTCGCGTGCCTTGGTCCAGGCGTTGCGGCAGGCTGGAGGCCGGCCGATCTACACGGAATTCCAGTTGGGTGGCCACCCCGGTGGAATGGGGCCGGGCCTGATGAGCGCCCAAATCTACGACTGGCTTCGGGCCCACCGGCGTGGAGCCTCGGCCCCCGAGCGCCCGCGCCTTGCCATCGCCGCGCACACCGGTTCGGATCCCATGACTACGTCATCGCCCGTCCTCAGCCTCGAGGGTGCGGCCGAGGCTCTGGAATCTTCAGTGAGCCGAGTTTATTGGGAAAACGTAACCGCTCATGCCAAAGGCGACGCCCAAGGGGCCAATCCTTGGAAAGCCGCCATTCCTCTCCAGCCCGGCTCGACCAATGTCATCGTCGTTACGGCGACAACACCCAGCGGGTTCCCCGTCAACGGAGGGGAGACGACTTTCAACGAAACAATTTCCGTTGTGTCCTCGCCCGTCGTCGTCAGTTTGAGCCTCCAGGGACCTGCGCTGGTCCTGAGCTGGACGGGAGGCGACGGGCCCTTCACGGTGCAGCGAGCCATCGATTTGGGACGCGCCGATTGGGAGGATTTCCGCGTTGGAGTGACTTCTCCAGTCCTCGTGGAGCCCGAGGGCAAACCCCAATTCTATCGCGTTCTTGCGCGCTAAGCAAATTCCGCGTTTTGGGGACGAGACGGGCGAGCCTTGCCCAGGTGATCGCCCGGGTGGAACAGGCCAAAGGAGAGGATTGGGAGAGGTTTCGAGACCGGTACGGAGACACCGGGCGGGATCTGGTGTTGTATTTGGGCCGGCGGGAATGCGGGCTGACGCTCAGGGAATTGGCCCAGGGCACCGGGTTGGCGGGGTACAAGGCGGCCGCCAGTGCGCTCCAGCGGTATGAAAGCCGGTTAAGAGGCAGCCAGGCGGAACGTGCGTTGCTCAAGCGAGCCACAATGAGGAAGGAAGAGATGTGACCCCAATCACACACACCAAGCGACATCCCTACCGGCCATCCCGGACTTTGGTCCCGACCATGTCGAGCCATGGGATCCATTTCGTGCCGTCCACGGAAATCTCGGCCTTATAGGTGTACCTTTTGCCGTCCTCACTGACTGTCGACTCGGTCCTGACCTGGTAGTCCTTGCCGTCAGAGCCTTTCCTTGTGCTGGTACCTCTCCAGGTATTTCCGTCTATGGTCATAGGGCCGGTGCCCACGGCCCCGTCCTGCTCATACGTGAAAGATCCGTAGCCTTTGGTGGCTGAATCATACCAGTCGATCTCCACTCCTTCGGTGACGACTCCCTTATCATCCCCGTAGTCGCCTTTGTCTTTCCATCGAATCTCTATGAAGAAGCCGTTCATCGTCATCCGGTTCTTGTAGGTGCCAGCGAATTTGCCTGCCGCTCCTAACGGCGTCGCAAACTGCGTTCCAGTGTATTTCCAGTCCCCCGCAAGCACTTCGAGTTTCTTTTGCTCGGGGCCAGGCTTCGCAGGCTTGGTTTGCGCCTGAACGCTGAGGGCCAGGAGCGACGAGAGCATTAACAGTGTCACCGTTTTCATGGGCGTCGTTTTGTTCGTGGTCTCTTGTGGTTGTGACTGGATTCGAATGGGCCCAGCCCGGAGTTGTACCGGGTTGTGGACAGCAGTCGATATATCTTTGGAACGTCCCGCAGGCAAGCACAGAATGCGGACGCCATCGGTGCGACGCCATCGGGGTCAGATCTCTTTTATCTTCAATTGACACTCGGCCGAAGGGGCGGGTAACGTCCGGCGCATGGCCAGACCCTTGCGGATTGAACAGGTCGGAGCCTGGTATCACCTGACCGGGCGAGGCAATGAACGGCGGGCGATCTTCCGGAGCGATGCCGATCGCCAGCACTTTTGCCAGTTGTTGGCGGAAATGGTGGAGCGCTTTCGAATCCGGCTGCACGCGTTCGTGCTGATGGGCAATCATTACCATTTGATCCTGGAATTGAGCGAGCTCAACCTGAGCCGCGCGGGGCAATGGCTCAATGGCAGCTACAGCATCTGGTTCAACCGGCGCCACGGACGTTGCGGTCATTTGTTTCAGGGTCGATTCAAGGCGGTCATCGTCGATCCGGAAGCATGGGCGCTGGCGTTGAGCCGGTATGTCCACCTGAA
>CAZODO010000165.1:0-7059 GCA_964578605.1 uncultured Verrucomicrobiota bacterium
ACTCCCTTCCCTCCCCAATAATGAGAAAACCCTGGAGACCGTGAGTTGCACCCTACCTTAATGGTGGGTTATGAACTTGATTGCCAAATCTGCTCCAATGCTGCTATTCTTAGACCGCTAAGTCGTGGGCGTCTCTGCACCTGTTCCCGGCGAATGAGCTTTGTGCTCGACGGACCAGCGTCGCCGGTGCCGCGTTTCAGGATTGAGGTTGGGCAGGCCCGGAGGGCCAGGATTATGACACGAATACTTGTTTTCATGGGGTGTTTGATTGCGGTCGATGTGAGCGCTTCGGTGTGGCGCCCTTCGGATCGCTTTCTGCACGCGGTCCGGCATGTGGAATCCGCCGGCGGACTCTATACATGGGGTGATAATGGCCGGTCTCTTGGCGACTTTCAGCTCTCGGAAGCGGCCTGGATCGATGTCACTGCGTGGCGGAAGGCGCGGCGCCTCCCGACTTTCGAATATCGGACGGAGGTGTGGAATCCGCAAATCAGCCGGATTTATGCAGCGGACTACCTCACCATCCTGCATGAGGAACTGAAAAAGCGGCTGAACCGGAGTCCAACGCCGCCGGAAGTGTATGCCGCATACAACATGGGTTTGGCTTCGTTCGCACAGTGCCAGTTCAAGTTAAGCCGTGTGAACTCTGTGACAGCTCGCAAGTGTGTGTTGATCAACGCCTTGATGAGTGATTCCTAGGCGCGATTCGGGACGCAGGTTCGCCGGGGTTTGGCCCTTGCTGTGCGCCAAAACGCACAGTTGACTTGGCTCTTTTGGATGGCTAGCCTCAACTCAAAGCCCAAACTTTGCTTGGCTAACCTACAATCCTAATTGCTATGCAAGCACGATCCAAACCCTCACTTCCCCCGGTTCCGCGCCGGATTCGCAGCCGGAACGGCTTCACGTTGATCGAACTCCTAGTCGTGATCGCCATCATCGCGATTCTGGCGGGGATGCTCCTTCCTGCGTTGTCGAAGGCCAAGGACAAGGCGCAACTCTCTGTCGACCTCAACAACGTTAAGCAGATCCTTCTGGCGAGCGCGATGTATGCGACCGACAACGAGGATCACCTGCCTCACTGCACTTGGGGTACAGTGGATGGAAGTGCCAATAATGGTCCGGACGGTTGGGCATATGCGGGCGCTAACAACGGCCGATGGGCGGGCGGCCCCAACTACATGCCCAGTGCCGCGGGCAAGGACGTGGATAGCGTTCAGTTCACCAACCAGGTCCAGTTCTTCAAGATTGGGCAACTCGGCCCGTTTCTCCAGGATTACCACACCTTGTGGTGCCCTAAGGATGTCGCGATGCGGAAGTCCAGCGCCAAGCTCAAGAGCGCATGGCTGGCCCGCTATGTCAAAACGACCTCCTACTGCTTCAATGGAACCATCGGCGATTATGTCGGTCCCAAGTCAGGAAAACTCGCCAGCGGCAAGACCTGGAAGGTATCCGATTTTCAGGCAGACGATTGGCAGATGTGGGAGCAGAACGAAGTGAACGGCTTCTTCTTCAACGACGCGGGCAACAACCCGGAAACCGCCGGCGAAACGATCTCCCTGCGGCATTCCGGATCGGGACGGTATGCCAGCTTCCCGGACGAGGCTCCGAGAAACTCGCCTGGCGGTGCGGTGGTCGGTGGGTTTGGCGGTCATGCCACCTTCGCGAAGTGGTTCAAGTGCTATGACCTGATCCGGCGAATCCCAGCGCCGCCGAACGAATTGCTTTGCGGTCCCGCCTATAGGTAGGTCCACGCCCGCACTAAACATCCAGATGAAAAACCGTGTTCTGCGGTCCTTGGCCCTTGCAGTGATGGCCATCGTAGGGGTGCCTTGTGTGCTGGTCTTCAGCGGATGCGGCGGGAAACCGCCCGAGCCTGAGACGAACACCGTGTCCTACCAGAACCTGCCGGAAGCCACCAACGTCCTGGCCTTGCTCGAGGCGAAAGACTACAAGGGAGCTGTGAGCAGTTGGGTAACTCTGAGAGACTCGGTCACCACCGAAGAGCAACAGGGGGATTACACGGCCTTGAGCAGGGTCGTGCGCGAGAAGCTCTTCGAAGCAGCCAATTCCGATCCGAACGCCGGCGAAGCCCTGCAGGTGTATCGAGCCATTACCTCCGGGAGATAACCTGCCCGCGAGTTTGCAGTCATCAACAACGCTTCCAACCGGGAGCGTTGTTTCTTGTACGCCGGACCTGATTCGAAGGTTGTGCGATTGAGCCGCTCACAGGCGAGGCCTGCGAATCGGCACAGGCGCGCCTTTTCGTTTGAAAATGCCGTGAAACGCCGCAGAATCTTCCGCGTCACACATGCAGCCGAGCATTCGGATCAAAGACCTGCCAGGGAGCGAACGGCCTCGCGAACGCATGGCCGACCTTGGGCCGGATGCCTTGCGGAATTCGGAATTGATCGCCATCCTCTTGCGGACGGGCGTGCGAGGCGGCTCTGCCATCCAGGTTGCCGAGGAGTTGCTCTCGAGGTTCGAGACGCTTGGCCGGCTTGCGAAGGCGTCACTGGATGAACTGCGCGAGGTAAAGGGCATTGGGCGCGACAAAGCGATTGCGCTGAAGAGCGCGTTTACGCTTGCCCAGCGCATGGTGCAGGAATTGCAACGCGAACTGCCCGTTCTGGACACACCGGAGAAGCTTGCGGACCTTTTGCGCGAAGAGAACCGCTTTTACAGGGTCGAGCAGTTCCAAATCGTGCTTTTGAACACGCGCCGGAAGCTCATCCGGATTGAGCGAATTTCGCAAGGCACCTTGGACACCTTGCTGGTGCATCCGCGCGAGGTCTTCCGTCCGGCCATCGTGGCGAATGCGTCGGCGATTGTCCTGGTCCATAACCATCCCAGTGGCGATCCCACGCCTTCGGAAGCGGATATCAAAGTGACGCGAGATTTGATCCGCGCGGGGCAACTCTTGAAGATCGAGGTGCTCGACCACGTTATTCTTGGCCAGCGCACCGGCGAGCGCGCCAAGGATTACCTGTCGCTGCGCGAACTTGGCTATTTTTACCAGTGATGAAGATTCACCCCACGGCGGTTGTTCACACGAAAGCGGAGCTGGATCCCTCGGTGGAAGTGGGCCCCTACGCGGTGATTGACGCCCATGTGGTCCTCGGGCCGAACTGCCGAATTGGGCCGCATGTGTACCTCGCAGGCCAGCTTGTGGCCGGCGCGAACAACCGGTTCCATGCCGGCTGTGTCATTGGCGACACGCCGCAGGACCTGAAATATGCCGGCGCACCGAGCGTGCTGAGGATTGGCGACGGCAATATCTTTCGCGAGCATGTCACGGTGCATCGGGCCACGGCCGAGGGAGAGGAAACGGTGATCGGGTCGCGGAACCTTTTGATGGCCGGGTGTCATGTGGGGCACAACTCCACGCTTGGCAACAGTATCATCCTGGCGAATGGCTCGTTGCTGGGCGGGCATGTGGAGATCCATGATAACGCCATCATCTCCGGCAATTGCCTGGTGCACCAGTTCGTGCGCGTGGGCCGGCTGGCGATGATGCAGGGCGGGTCGGCCATCAGCAAGGATCTGCCTCCGTTCACCATGGCCCGGGGCGACAACCATGTTTGCGGCCTCAACACCATCGGTCTGCGCCGGGCTGGCGTGTCCGACGCGGAACGTCTGGAGCTCAGGCGCGTTTACCGCATGATCTTCCGGTCACGATTGAAGTTCCGGGACGCTCTGCGCCAGGCGCGCGAGAGCTGTTCGAGCGCGCTCGGTCTGCTGCTTATTGAATTCGTATCTCAGAGCAAGCGCGGCGTTTGCTCGGATGTGGGGCGGGCGCCCGACCTCGAGATTTGAAGGGGGCTGGTGTCCCCGGGGAGTCGAGAGGGCCGTGGTTAAGCGCCCAGGAACACCTGGTGGACCGCGCGGGTGGCCTGCTCGCCCTTGGCGACGTCGATCACCACGGAAATCTTGATCTCGCTCGTGGAGATCATCTGGATATTCACCCCTTCTTTCGCCAGGGCATCAAAGACGCTTGCGGCCACACCCGAATGGCTCCGCATCCCCACCCCGACAACGGAGAGCTTGCCAATGTTCTCGTTGGCGAGCACTTCGCGGAAGCCGACGTCGGTCTGGAGGGAGTCGATCACTTTGCGGGCCTTGAGCAGGTCGGCTTTATCGGCCGTGAAAGAAAGGTCAGTGGCGCGCGGATCGGCGCTGACATTTTGGACGATCATGTCCACGTTGATGGAGGCATCGGCCAGGGCTTTGAAAATTCGCGCGGCCACTCCGGGCTTGTCCGGCACGCCGACGAGGGTGACTTTGGCCTGGTTCTTGTCCAGCGAGACGCCGCGAATGACGACGCCTTCCATGCTATGGGTTTCTTCTTTCACGAGGGTTCCTGGGTTATCATTGAGGCTCGAGCGGACTTCAAACACGACGCCGAATTTCTTCGCGAACTCGACCGAGCGCGACTGCATGACCTTGGCGCCAAGGCTGGCGAGTTCGAGCATCTCGTCATAGGAGATCTCGGGGAGCTTGCGCGCGTTGGGGACAAGGCGCGGGTCCGCCGTGTAAACGCCATCGACATCGGTATATATCTGGCAGAGATCGGCCTTGAGCGCCGCGGCCAGCGCGATCGCCGTCAGGTCCGAACCGCCCCGGCCAAGGGTCGTAATCTGGCCGTCCATCGTTTGCCCCTGGAACCCGGCGACGATGACCACCTTGCCCGCATTGAGCAGCGCATGGACTTGCTTGGGCGTGATGTTGCGGATCTTGGCCTTGGTATGGACCCCGTCCGTGACGATGCCGGCTTGGGCCCCCGTCAGCGAGATGGCGTCGACACCCAGGGACTGCAGGGCGATGGCCGTCAGCGCGATCGTGGTTTGTTCGCCCGTCGCCAGGAGCATGTCCATCTCCCGTTCGCTGGGCAGGGGCATGATCTCTTTCGCCATGCGGATCAGGCTGTCGGTCACGCCGCTCATGGCGGACACGACGACCACCACCCGGTCCCCCTGCGCCTGATACCGGGCAACGCGCGCTGCGACATTCTTGATCCGGTCCGTGTTGCCCACGGACGTGCCGCCGTACTTTTGAACAATCAACGACATGGTCTTTTCAGTTCGACAAGGTGCGCTAGCTGAAGTTCTCGACGCGAATCATCACCGGCGGCGCTTTCACGACATCCAGCTTCGCAACGGCCGCCAAGGCCTGCTGCAACGCCGCGTCCGGCGCATCGTGAATCATCAGGATCAGCGGGACGCTCTCCCCGACATGCCCTTCCGGTTGGATCACGGAGGAAATCCCAATGTCGCCGCCCCCCAAGATCGTGGCGATGCGTGCCAGAGTGCCGGGGCGATCGACAACCGTCAGCCGCAGATAATATCGCGAAACCGCTTCTTCGATAGGCAGCACGCTGCCCCGCGGGTCGTAAGCGACAAAAGGCGGGATGCGGTTGGTGCCGAATTTCAGATCCAGGGCGGCATCGGCCAAATCGCTAAGGACGGCGCTGGCCGTGGCATCCTGGCCGGCGCCGCGCCCGTAAAAGAGCGTGTCCCCGACGACATCGCCGCGCACGAAGATGGCGTTGAACACGCCATGGACGCTGGCCAGCACGTGCGAGTCCGGCACCAGGGCCGGGTAGACGCCCACCTGGACACGATCCCCATGTTTCTTGATCACGCCCAAGAGCTTGATCGTATACCCCAGTTGGGCGGCGAACCGGATATCGACCTGCGAAATGGAGCGGATGCCTTCGACAAAGATCTTCGCGGGCGGAATCCAGAACCCGTGCGCGAGCGACGCCAAAATCCCGATCTTGTGCATGGAATCGAGTCCGTCGATATCGAGCGACGGTTCGGCTTCCGCGTATCCGAGGCGCTGGGCATCTTTCAGGACGTCATCGAATTCGGCATTCTCCTGCTTCATCCGGGTCAGGATGTAATTGCAGGTGCCGTTGACGATCCCGTAGATGTGGGAAAACCGGTTGCCCACGAAACCCTCGCGCAATGCTTTGATAATCGGGATGCCACCGGCGACGCTCGCTTCGTAATAAAGGTTTGCGCCGGACTGCTGGGCAACCCGGAAGAGTTCCTCTCCATGCGCGGAGATCAAGGCCTTGTTGGCCGTAATGACCGGTTTGCCAAGCTTGAGCGCGGTGAGAATCATCTCGCGGGCGACCGTTGTTCCCCCGGCCAACTCCGCGACAATATGCACCTCGGGATCGTTGACGACGCTTTTCCAGTCCAGGGTGAGAAAAGAGCGGGGAATCTCCACTTTTCGCTGCGGTTCCTCATACGCCTTGACCGCGACTTTGACCAGGTTGACCTGCACCCCCAGGCGCGACGTGAGAAGGGCCCCGTTCCGCTGCCAGTGCGCGAAAACGCCACTGCCCACCGTCCCACCGCCGATTAGACCCAGGTTAACCTGCTTCATAAGGAAGCTCAGATTGCCCCGAAAGCACCCGCCCGACAATCCCTTTCTGAACCCGCTCCGTGCCGCGCCCAGTGCCAGAAACAGGCGTCGCACGAATCCGTACACGGACGAGGAAGAAGTGACGGTCGCAGCCTATCGCCCGAGGCGGGGGCGCACACCGTGCCTGCCCCTGGTAGATCGAAACCCAATCAACACACAATCGTAACACAATAGAAACACAATCGGCACACAAACACAATTGTGTGTCTATCGTTTATGAAATGCGTTGCAAATGTGTTATTTCCATATGGAGAGCGGATTCATCGCCTGACTGGACCGGAAAGAGCGGGCTGGACCGGGTCGGGTCAGGTTTCGGTTGGTGAATCAGACCGTTGGCTTCGACCGAGCTCAGAGGTCTTAGCAAACGACCACCTTTTCACGATTTTTAAGAAAATTTCTGTGGAGCGAGGCTACTGGACCTGGTAACGGATCGGAAAATGATATCGATCCAGGGTCGTCGGCGACAGCCGGTTGAGGTCTTCGCAAAGATGCCGGGCTGCGTAATCGATCTCCCGATCCTTGAATCGCCTCAAGGTGACCTGCAATTGCCCTCCCTCTAGTTTCACCAAACCTCCCTGTGCAACGACAATTATTCTTTTCCACCGACGACAATTAGAATTTGCCAGTTGG
>CAZODO010000166.1:0-6756 GCA_964578605.1 uncultured Verrucomicrobiota bacterium
AAAGCGTTGATTTGCCACGGTGGATTGTGGCTTCATCAAATGGTGAAGATGGACGGCACCTTGCCCCAAGCCAGAGGGACGCGAGCAGGCGGGTTCCCGGGGCGGAACCCGGACGGAGAAGCAAGGTGATGGACCGGCACCGTCTGCAGGTCTGGTATAGCGGCCATGTGCAAGGGGTCGGGTTTCGTTACACGGTGAAGAACCTGGCCCTTGGTTACGAGGTCACTGGCACCATTCGAAATCTTTCAGACGGAAGGGTAGAGTTGCTCGCTGAAGGGGCGAAGGACGAGTTGAAAGCCTTTCAGCAGGCGATTCGGGATTCGGGCATGGGTCCGCTGATCGCCCATGAAGAAGCAACTTGGAGCCATCCGGGCAACCAATTTCGCGGGTTTGCCATCGTTGGGTAACTCGCCGCGCAAGACAGATGAAGTACGCTATTATCGCCGATATCCACTCGAACCTGGAAGCACTGCAGGTCGTCCTTGAGGATATCAAGAAGCAGAAATGCACCCATTACGCCTGCCTCGGAGACGTGGTCGGCTACAACGCCAATCCGAAGGAATGCCTGGATATTGTTCGTTCCATGGGCATGCCCTGCGTCAAAGGCAACCACGACGAGTACTGCTCGATTGAATCCAATCTCGAAGGGTTCAACCCGCACGCGGCGGAAGCGGTCAACTGGACGCGGCGGCAACTGACCGAGGAAGACCGGCAATGGTTGCGGGACCTCAAGTACATCCGGCTGGTGGCGAGCTTTTCCGTCGTCCATGCGACGTTGGATGGTCCCCAGCGGTGGGGCTACGTCTTCGACCGGCTGGCGGCTGCAGCCAGCTTTACCTACCAGAACACAACCGTATGCTTCTTTGGCCACACCCATGTGCCGGTCGCTTTTATCCGCGACACGGTGGTCCGGGGCGGCACCTACTCGAAGTTCAAGGTCGAGCCGGGGCGCAAGTATTTCATCAATGTCGGGAGCGTCGGGCAGCCGCGCGATAACAACCCGAAATCCGCCTACGTGACCTATGATCTGGATGAAGGCCTGATTGAATTGCACCGGCTGGATTACGACATCCCCGCGGCCCAGGCGAAGATTCGGGCGGCGGGTTTGCCGGAACGTCTCGCGGAACGTCTCGCGGTTGGAAGGTAAACGGCTCCCAGGGCTGGCCTGATCTCCCTACAGCGGGCGCCCATTCGGGACAGGCGCTGCTTCTTGAAGATTCTCATCCTTAAGCCGAGTTCGCTTGGCGATGTGGTCCAGGCAATCCCTATCCTGCGGATGCTCAAAGCGCATGATCGGGGCAGTTCCGTTTACTGGTGGCTTTCATCCGAACTGGCCGAGTTGTTTCAGTCGGACCCGGACCTTGCGGGGCTATTCCTCTTCCAGCGGCGGCGCTGGTCAACCCCTTGGCATTGGAACGAGGCCGCACGCAGCATTGCCGAAATTCGGAGGCACCGTTTTGACCTTGTGCTGGACTTGCAGGGCCTGGCCCGCAGCGCCGTCCTGGCCTGGCTGGCCGGCGCCGCGCGAACGCTCGGCGTCGAAGACTGGCGCGAAGGAGCGCCGGCTTTCTATGACGAGGCGGTGCCTCGCCCCTGGCAGCGGCCGCACGCGATCGACTGGTACCTGGCGGTGCTTGATCCGCTCGGCGTTCCGGTCCGCTGGGACTTTGACTGGCTGCCATGCCGGGCGGAGGTGGCCCAGCGCCTTCTTGAGAAATGGCAGGCCCAGCGCGCGCCCTGGATCGTCTTCAGCCCGGGAGCGAGCTGGCCGAACAAGCGATGGCCGGCGCAATTTTACGCGCAACTGGCCCGGGATTTGGCTCGAACTTACCGCGACTGCCGGTTCGCCATCCTGGGAACGCGCGCCGATGCCCCGGTTGGCCGCGCCATCGCCGAGAGCGGCGGCGCGCAGTTTTTGGATTTGACCGGCCAGACCACGATTTCCGAGATGATCGAGTGGATTCGATTGAGCCAGCTGATCATCACGAATGATTCCGGCCCCATGCACGTTGCGGCGGCCTTGAAGAAACCGGTCGTTGCGATCTTTGGCCCGACTGACCCGCGCCGGACGGGGCCTTACGGACAACCGGACGGCGTCTTGCGGATTTCCCTCCCGTGCGCCCCGTGTCTCAAACCCCGGTGCCGATATGAGAAGCCGATGGAATGCCTGCGGGCGCTCAGTCCGGACCTGGTGCGCGCCAAATGCACCGAGCTCAGGCCGCTTGAATAAGCGCGGGCGGGCCGGCGTCGATTGGCAGTGGAGAGGAAGCGGAACGGATTCTGGATTTGTGGCTTGCGTGCAGAGTGAGCGGATTCCTAAAGTGATTACATGAAACGAGCGGTTGCAACGCTGTGTGTCCTGGCTGCCGCATTGCCGAACCTGCTGGGGCAGGGTGTGTCGGTGGAAGTGGCCTTGGACCAGGAACAGTTCCTGCCGGGAGAAAGCCTGGGCGTTCGGGTGCGCATCTCGAACTTTACGGGACAACCGCTGGAATTGGGAAAGGACGACACCTGGCTGAGCTTCTCGGTCGAGAATGCGCGCCGGGTGGCGGTCGGCAAGCGCGGAACGGTTCCCGTAAGAGGCGCCTTCACCCTGGAAACCAGCACGACCGGAACCAAGAGAGTGGATATTGCTCCTTACTTCGATATTTTGCCCACCGGCCGGTACTACATCAGCGCGATTCTCATGATTCCGGACATGCGCCAGGCGCTCCAGACCAAGGCCGTTCCCTTCGATATCATCAAAGGAAGCAGCATCTGGGAACAGGAGTTCGGAGTGCCGGGCACCGGCAAAGAACCGGGGAGCTTCCCGGAAATCCGCCGATACTCGCTCATTCAAACACTTCATTCGAGAGTGATTCAGCTTTACATGTCGCTGACGGACTCGCACGGAGGCCAGGTGTTCCGAGTCTATCCGCTCGGCCAGATGGTTTCATTTGGCAATCCGGAACCGCAGCTCGACCGTTTTAGCAACCTGCACGTTCTGTATCAGACGGGCGCACGTTTGTTCATGCATTGCCTGATCAACCCCGACGGCGTGCTCCTCGCCCGCGAAACCTACGAGTACTCGGAAACGCGGCCGGTGCTGCGGGCTGAAAAAGACGGGCGAATCACGGTGGCGGGAGGAACGCGGCGCGTATCGCCAAACGATCTGCCTCCCCCGGCGCGCCGATCAACCTCAGGACAGGATGTCAAAGCGGCCCAACCATAAGGCCTACCTCACGGCGCCTTGTTGGGCTTGTGTGTTGTTTTGGCTGATCTGCGCCTGGCCTGTTGCAGGTCAGAACCTGGTGTTGCATCTCCAGAATGGCGACCGCATCTCAGGGCGCCTTGTCTCCGAATCGACCAACGGCGTCGTCCTATCCACGGCCTTCGCCGAGAAGCTCGTCGTGCCCGTTCCGTTGATCCAGAAGCGCGAGGTCAAAGAGGAAGCGCCCGCTGCCGCCCAAGAGCCTCGTCCCGCGGTTGCCCCCGCCTCGGGAATCGTCAGCGAACTTGTCTTGACGGACAAGCCGTCCCTGGCGCAAGCGGCGGATGGGGCAGCCAAACCGCCGAGCTCCGCGGCAGCGCCAGCGCCTCCCAGTGCCACTCCCCAGGCACCGGCCAAGCCCGAGCCCAAGCCCGAGCCGGCCAAAGCGCCAGTCGCCAAAGCCGATCCTCCAAAGAAGGCAGAGGTGTCCACGGCAGCCGAAGCCGCCAAGCCCCTGGAACCCTCGAAGTTCATGAAGTTCCTGAAGGAATGGAGTGGCGAGGCCCAATTCGGCGGCAACAAGGGGGTCGGCACGAAAGACCGGGAGTCCTTCAGCGGGCTGGTCAATGTCACGCATACCCACACCATTGGCCCGGGGCGCAGCTTGCGAAACATCCTGCAGTACGACGCCGCTTACGGCCGGACGGACGGGGTGCTTTCGGACAACCGCATGGATGGGACATGGAAGGTGGACTACGATCTCAAGAAGCGGTTCCTTCTCTACAATGCTTTCCGGGCGAATTACAACGAGGTCCGGAGCATCGATTTCCAGTATAATTTCGGCCCCGGCTTTGGCTACAAATGGATTGTCCTCACGAATTTCGTGTTCAAGAACGAGCTCGGAGGCGATTACGAGGAGCAGTTCTTCGCAAACGGCGATCGAAAGAGCCGCTATTCCCTGCGCCTGGCGGAAGATCTGTGGTGGCAAGTCACACCCAAGATTCGCATGGACGAAAAGCTCGAGGTTTTCCCGGCCGTCGAGAATCCCGAGGATTTCAGGCTTCGGTTCGAAGCCAACCTTAGCTACCTGCTCCGACAAAACCTGACGTTGACCTTGAACGTGGTCGACGTTTACGACACCTCCGTCCCGCCCGGCGTCTCCAGAAACGATCTTCAAATCCGCTCCTTGCTCGGCATTAAGTTCTAGCGCGGAGACCCAAGCCCCCTCACCAGCACCAACCACACGCGAGACCGCGCGACGCGCACGTGCATGGTCCGGCGATGCCCTGCTGAACTGACTCTCTTATTTCGGGGTGTGGGACCGGGCTGTGCGGACCATCTTTTCGTATTCCTCTTTGCCGCCGAAATAGGCGTGGTCAACTTGCTCGAGCAAGGCCAACTGCTTCCGGGCGTCTTCCCACTGCTCCGCTAAACATGCGTAGAGGAAATAGGTCTGCCGCCACTGTTTGTCCTGCGGATTGAGTTCGTAGAAACGCTCCAAGCTCGCTTTGATATCGCCCCATACCACCGGCTCTTTCCAGTAGTTCGGTCGTTTCGCAGCCTCGATATAGCCGGAGAGTGTTTCGTGCGCTTTCAACAGTGTCAGCGGGACACGACCTCCCCAGAGCCTGGACGCGACGCACTGCCGCCCAAACTCCAGCATCTCCTTCGGGGATCCGTGCCATTTCGGTTCAAGGTAATACAGCTTCCGCACGCAGGCGTTGTAGTTGTTGGTGTCGAGTTCCATGGCCTTTCGGAACCACAGTTCCATTCGATCTTTGCCCTTTCCCTGGCCGAGTTCCAAGGTGATCATCTGTTCCGCGATCTCTTTCATCGCAGGATCGAGAGCCCATCCGCTGTTGAGGGCCTGTTCGGCCAGGGTCAACCGCTCGGCAAACAACCTCCATCCCTGGTCGCTGACGGTGCCGGCTGTTCCGGATCCGCGTCCTTCCCAGGCGTAATCCGTATACACTCGCCCCCGAATCAACCAGCTCCATGCCGCATGGGACCAATGATCCATCAGCGGCTTTTCGATGGCCTGGTAAGCCGCAAATTGGTTTGTCCGCGCCTTATTGATCCGAAGCCACTGCTCGCAGAGCGCCTGCACTTCGTCACCCGGGATGGTCTCGTCGGCAGCGACCGCCGTGATATGACGCTGGGCCAGCGCCCGAAGGCGTTCTGCCTCTTGCAGCAAAGCCGCAGTTGGGGCTGGCACCTTCCAAGCTGCTTCAGTGCAATTCAACGCCGCGAGGAACTTCCTCACAGCGGAATACCTGGTGGCTTCCATGGCATCAGCGGCTTTGATCGATGCGGGCACGGAATCGGGCCCGGGGCCGAGCACGTAACGAAGGTTCAGGTACTGAATGAGCGGATCGTCACACCCGGCTCCCAGCGCAGCCTGCACCAGGCCGGCGACGCTGGTGTTCAGGAAACCGCCCCTGTCGCCGGGAGCGGACCTGGCCTCGGCGTAGAGCTCCAGAGCTTGTTTCGCCGGGTTGTCCCACGCGGCATTGGTCTTGCCCACGCGCGCGTAGGCTTCCACCGTGTCGCGGCAGGTCCATTCCCAACGTTTTGACCGGGGTGTGCTGGACGGGGCGGATCCCTGTGCGACGGCCGCACCGGCTTGCGCTTCCTCCAGCGCCTTGAAAAGCATCCAGTTTGGAGCCAACCCGCGATAGCCGGATCTCCCGAGTCCCTGCACGAAACCATCGAGGCTGGCGCCGATGGCCCGGCCACTCTCCACGAGATTGGTCGCGCTGCCGATCAGCGACCAAAACCCGTAGAACTCCCCGGCAAGGAACACCGTGCTTTCGCCTGCCAAAGGGCGGTACCGTTTCTGGGCTTCCGCAAACGGCGATTGGAACGTCGGCAGATTCCAGAGCACCAAACCGTCTGGCTCAAACGTTACCGTTTTCAGCCAACTGACATCACTTCGGTCATCGGCCCAGACCACGCGCATCCAGACGAACGCTGCCGGAGTGCGGGCTTTGATCAGCCGGTAGAGTCCGCTCAGGGCCTTGTTGGCCTGACGCTGTTCATCGGCCGTTTTGAACACGTAGTTGTCGAGTTTGTCCGCGTTGATCACCACCGAGTGCAACCGCTCGGCGTATCGGTCGTACCATTTGAAGAAGGGGATAAATCCCGGATCTGTTGGGCCGATGTTCAGCACTGCAATCGGCGGCGCCGGAAAGAGCCTTAACTCGCGATCAAACCGTCCCGGAAAATCAACGCCGGGCCGGTTGATCTCCCAAAACAGGTTGGTGTATCCGTGCTTTGTCGCCATGCGAATGCGCTCCTCAAACTCCTCCGCGGTGGTTCCATCCGGAGCGCCGATATTTGCGGCACGGACAAACGGATCGTTCAATACCCCGGGTGACGAGGCCTGGATCAAGCGGCTCTTCATCGGGGTCAGCGTTTCCTGGCTGAGACCGGACGCGGACAGCAGATTGATGGCTTCGGTATAGCGTGAACCAGCCATCGCCTCGATCAATGCCAGGGAACGGTCGGCGTCAGATTCCAGAACTCCTGACATGGGTGGTTTAGAAAATGTCCGCTTTTTTCCGTCA
>CAZODO010000167.1:0-6284 GCA_964578605.1 uncultured Verrucomicrobiota bacterium
ACCGAAAAACCATGAACTGATCGACGCTCACTTGACAAAACCCATAGCAGGGCAGCGCGCTCCGTCGCGCGCCGTGGTTTACTTCCGCTTCTGAATCCGGAAGTTCCAGGCGGCCAGGGAAGGGTGGAAGTCGCCGAAGAAGATAGCAAGCAACGGCGGTCGACGGAGCGACCCACCCTGCCTGGCGGCCATGCTTTTCGTGAAGATGGGCGAGTTCCTGATCGCGAACGGGCAGGAGAAATTCCATCATGAAGTGCTTCGAACGGACCCGATCCGCATTGTCGAAGGGATCTGACGTGACACGTCGCGGAGAGCCTGTCAGCATGACGGCTCACAGGCACGGCAACTATCGCAGCGTCAAAGCGCGCGCCACTGACACGCCGTGCCTGGAACTCAATCCGCCAAGCGTCGCTAAACATGAAACTGCACGGACTTTTCGCCCTCCTCCTCCTCTCCGTCACTTCGTCTCTTGCAGGTGCGCCAGTCTTGGACCTGTCGAAGGCCCGGAACTGGACCATCGTGGCCGCGGACGACGCGTTGCCCAGCGAGAAATACGCCGCCGAGGAACTCCAAGGGTTGCTCGAAAAGGCGCTGGGCTTCCGCTTAACCATCCGTTCCCAGCCGCCGAAAGCGTCGCAGAACATCTTTATCGGCCCAAGCCAGGCGTTTCAATCCAGCCCTGTGGCGTTCGGTATCGATGACCTGGGAGAGGAAGGCCTGCGGATTCGGATTACGCCCGACAACGTTGCCATCGCGGGCGGACGTCCGCGCGGCACCCTTTACGGCGTCTACGAATTCGCGGAACGTTACCTGGGCGTGCGCTTCCTCACGCATGACCACACTCACGTTCCCGCTCGCCAGGACTGGCGGATTCCCTGCGAGACGCATCAGTATGTGCCGTCGTTCACATTTCGCTGGAGCTATTACAAGGAGAACTCCGATCGCCCGGAATTTGCCGCCCGCTTGCGCGTGAACACCGTCACTCATGCCGAGAAGCTGGGCGGGGTGACTCACCAAAGCCTCATTAGCCACACGCTGGGCCACCTCTTGCCAGTGTCGAAGTATGGCAAGGAACATCCCGAATACTTCGCCCTGGTGGACGGCGAGCGGAAGCTGGAGATGGGCGGGGGCGGTCCCGAACCGTGCGTCACGAACCCTGACGTGATCGAGATCGTCGCTCAGAACGCGATCAAAGACTTGGAGCAGCATCCCGACTGGAAGAATATCAGCGTCAGCCAGAACGATAACGCCGCCTATTGCCGCTGCGACAAGTGCGAAGCCATCAACCAGGCCGAAGGCACGCCCATGGGGTCGCACCTGGCGTTTGTCAACGCCGTGGCGGAGCGGATCGAGAAGCGTTTCCCCCACGTCAAGGTCGGCACGCTGGCCTATTGGTACACCCGCAAGACCCCAAAGACCATCAAGCCCAGACCCAATGTCCAAATTCAGCTTTGCAGCATCGAATGCAGCACGCTCTACTCTCTCGACGACCCGCGCTCGGTCAAGAACCGGCCTTTCTGCGAAGACATGGACGCCTGGGGCCGGGTCTGCGACGACATCTGGATTTGGAATTACAATACCAACTTCCGCTATTACGACCTGCCCTTCCCCAACCTCCGCGTGATCACGCCGAACATCCGCTATTTCCTGAAGAACAAAGTGAAGGGCGTTTTCATGCAGGCCAACGGCAATGGCAACACCGGCGAACTGTGCGATTTGCGCAACTACGTCATGGCCCGCTGCCTTTGGAACCCCGAATTGGACAGCTGGGCGGAAGCCCAGGAATTCTGTCGATTGCACTACGGCAACGCCGCCCCGACGATGATCGAATACCTCACTTACCTTCACGACAACGCCCTGCGCGCCGGCTATGAACCAACCTGTTTCCCGATGCCGTTTGAGGTCGGGATCAACCCGGGTTCGGCCGACCAGATCTACGCCCTTTTCCAAAAAGCATTGCAAGAGGCCGGCGACAGCACGGTGCGGGATCGAGTGGAAAAGGCTTCCATCTGCGCCTATCGCGCTGTGCTCGAGGCGTGCGGACAATTGCAGCTCCGCGACGGCATGCTAAGGGTGGTCTACCCGACTCAATACGGGCCGGTCGTGGCGAATTACATTGCTCTCACGAAAAAGCATGGCCAAACCCGCGCTGAGGAATGGGAACCGATCGCTCATTACTACGCGATCCTCGAGAAGGCCACCGGGAAAGGGTATCGCGCTGGCCAGCTCGAGAATGACACCTGGCGCGTCACGGTCCTCGCCGAGGACAACGGCAAAGCGGTCGAACTCTTCCACAAGCCCACCCGAACGCACTTGCTCATGCCGCCCGAATACCGAACCTTGCGGCACCTCGCCGAGCACCTCACCTGGAGCGAACTGGGCACGCAAGGCTATCAACATGGTGACCCCCTTGCGTTTGATCTGCGCAGCGAAGACTCAGCCCTGGTGCTCACCAAGCGCTTGAAAGACGGCTCGGAAATGAAGCGCCGGATCGCGTTCGGTCAGGACCCCAATGTCATTGAAGGCCGGACGGAGATCGTGCATCGCGGCGACGCCCCCAGGAAATACCAGCTCCGTGTGAGTCCGGAGTTCAACACCGGCTGCGTCACGCAGGACAGCCAGGTGCTGAGCGCCTATATCAAGGACGGCGACTGGAAGGTGTTCAACACCGGATGGAAGGGCGGCGACGGCCCGAACCGCGCCCAGCTTGAGAAAGCGCGCGGCGGCGGATACGCCTTCTACAATCATCGCGACCAATTCGGCGTCCAGATTAGCTATGACCCTGCTTCGTTCGCGCGCCCGGGTTTCTCGTGGAGCGATACCTATCCGCTAGCGACTCTCGACCTCACCACGAAGGCCGTGCAGCTCGAGCCCGGGCAATCATTCGCTTTCGCTTACCAGGTGCAGTTCCTCCGGACCCCGCCGCGCGAAGCCGCTCCTCCCACCCATCCCGCCAGCCTGCAATGGTTCCGGGACGCCAAGCTTGGCATGTTCGTTCACTGGGGCCCCGTCAGCCTGCGCGGCACCGAGATCGGCTGGTCCCGAGGCGCCCCGGTGCCCGAAGCCGAATACGACCGGCTCTATCGCGACTTCAACCCCACCAACTTCGACGCGCGCGCCTGGGCGAAACTCGCCCGCACCATGGGCGCCAAATACCTCGTCTTGACGAGCAAACATCATGATGGCTTTTGCCTTTGGGACAGCAAACTCACCGATTACAGCATCATGCACACGCCGTTCGGCCGCGACGTGATCAAGGAACTCGCCGCGGCATGCCGGGTGGAAGGCGTCGTTTTTTGCACGTATCATTCCATCTGCGATTGGCGGCATCCGGATTACCCCTTGGGCAGTCCTGGCGGCAAGAGCCGCAAACCTTCCCCGAACATGGAGCGCTACAACGCCTATCTCAAAGGCCAGGTGCAGGAACTCATCCAGAATTACGGGCCGCTCGGCATTATGTGGTTCGATGGCGAATGGGAAGAGCCCTGGACCCAGGAGCGCGGCCTGGACCTTTACGCCCATTGCCGCCGCCTGCAAGACTCCATCCTGGTCAATAACCGCGTCGGCAAAGGCAGGCAGGATATGGAAGGCACCACCACCGCGGGCGCCTTCGCCGGCGATTACGATACGCCCGAACAGCGGGTCGGGAACTTCCAGAACGAGCGTCCGTGGGAATCGTGCATCACCATTTGCCAGCAATGGGCCTGGAAACCGAATGACCAGCTCAAGAGCCTCAAAGAATGCGTGCACACCGTCGTCCGGACCGTGGGCGGCGATGGCAACCTGTTGCTGAACGTCGGCCCGATGCCCGGAGGCGAGATCGAGCCTCGCCAGGTCCAGCGCTTGGAAGAGCTTGGCCGCTGGGTGGCCGAGTATTCCCCGACCATTTACGGCACACGCGGTGGCCCGTTCAAACCGGGAGCATGGGGCGCCAGCACCTCGCGCGACCGGACGGTGTATCTCCATGTCCTGGACTGGGGCGACAAAGAGACCCTGGCGCTCCCGGCCATCGAACCCAAGGTCCTCCAGGCGTCAGTTCTTTCCGGTGGCAACGCGACCGTGAAGCAAACCGATTCCGGCCTTGAAGTGACCGTGCCCGCCGCCCACCGGCAGGAGCTCGACACCGTCATTGTGCTCACGCTGGATCAACCGGCGTCCACAATCGCACCAAGATAACCGGCTCGGCCGCTTCATAAACGGTTTCATTGCTTGTCGATCGGAGCGCCGCTTTGTAAGCGGCTTTGTAACCGGCTTGTAAGCGGCTTCACGCAACCAGTTCTCCAAAGTGCCAAACGCTTATCCACGCTGATCTTTGCTTATAGGATCACGGGAAGAGGTCGCACAGCAGTGTGCTGCCTGCTCCCGTGCGCAATTTGCGCACAGACGCGTAAACGGCTCTGCTGCAGGGATTAGCTGGTGCGTGCCTCCGCCGAACACTGTGAACTTGCTTCTGGGCAGAGTCTACCCGCGTGCAGCCGGGGTTCACCCGTAGTTCACCCGTAGATCACCCGTAGATGACCCGTAGATCACCCGTGCGCCAACGGGTGAACTACGGGTGATCTACGGGGCAACCACGGGGCAACCCCCGATGCAGCAGTTGCGCGTGGTCGGACGGTTCCTCGCTGTTTTCAGTGGAGTACGAGTTCTCTTTCGCGTGGGATCGTTGAGCCATTGAGGCCGTTGGCCTGAAACGAGTGAGCAGTCTCCACTGAAAACAGCGAAGAACCGGGAGTTTCTTGTATGATCAGCCTCCGCGCGCGGGGGTGGGGGCTTCAAACATCCTGCAGACGGGGCGGAATGGATGAGGGAGGAGTCAATTACGGTCAAGCGGAAGTTAGCCACGGCGCGCGACGGAGCGCGTCGCCCTACCGCTCTGATTCCAGGGCCGGTCGCTCCGTCGACCGCCGTTGGTTTGCTCTCTCTATCTTCAAACACTCAGCAGACTGGGCGGAATGAATTCTGTGCGGAGTCAGTTACGGTCAAGCGGAAGTTAGCGACGGAGCGCGTCGCCCTGCCTAAAACGAGAATTGCTGCCACAACAGTCTTGGCCAACGGCCTGCGCGCGTGGTCGAACCATAGCAAGTACCTTTCATCCCTGACGGCAAAATCCTGTTGGCCGACAATTTCACCCAGTTCCAGGGAGTCTCGCGGCGCGGCGCCGCTCGCTTGAATCCTGATGGAAGCCTCGATGCCAATTTTGATGCCGACTACGGGAAGAGTTCCATCAGCGCGTCAACAAAGAGGCTCATGCCTCGTGCGTCCGGGTGATTGATAGAGTTGAGCATGAGCGTGCTGTAAGGAATCCCTTGCCGCCAAAGCCGTCCGTAACGGCGCGCCGCGTCGGCCAGCGCCACGGGATGCTCCCCCGCAAACTGCCGCAGGCCCGCCACATAGGGGCGTGGGTCTTCGTCAATGTCACGCTCGCGCGTCAGGCCCATCCAATCCGGCCGGACATAGTGTGGCGTGAGAATAATCCATTCGGCCCCGATGCGCTGGAAATCGGCCAACAAGCTCCCGTAGCGCGCTTCCACTTGCGAGGGGTTCAGACCGGCGTCGTTCACGAACTCCGAAACGACCAGGTCGGGTTTGGCTCCAAACACCTTCTCCCGGTAGTTATGCGGGCTGCCGGGAGGCTCGTCCAGGTAGCTCCCGGTGTTCCGTCCGCCCCAGGCTTCGGTCACCAACTCGATGTTCGCCTTGGGAAACTGCTGGCGGAGGCGTCTCACGAACTGCTCCTGCCAGCGCTGGTGTTCCCAATCCGGCAGATACGTGCCCACCGTCACACTGTCGCCCCAAGCCAAAAGCCGGAGCCGCTCCCCGGACCTGAGCTTTTTCAGCGTCATGGGCAACAAACGTTCCGCAGGAGTCAGACCGGTTTTGGGCGGTTCTGGATAGGCCGTTTCGAGAACGGGAAACAGATGGTCCGGCTCCAGCCTGGTGATCCGCCCCGGCAACCAGATGTTGCCCAAGTGACGTTCACCTTCCCGGATCTCGGGCGGCAACGGAGCCGCGGAAAGCCCTTGACCTTGCCGCACCACAATTCGCCCGTCCGGCTTTAACACCACGGCGTCAATTCGAGATTGAGCATGGCGATAGCTGGCGAAGACCGTCTGGTCCGATTTGATCACGCCGTTGGTTGTCCGCCCGAAAGTGCCCCAGACCATGTCGAGGTCATAATCCTTTCCAGGTTCAAAAACTGGCGCGCTTGGTTCGGGTCCGGCGCGCAGTTGAAAGCTATCGGGCTCGAGGAGGCCGGGTGTGGTGCATTCCTGCGCCTGCACACC
>CAZODO010000168.1:0-6252 GCA_964578605.1 uncultured Verrucomicrobiota bacterium
CACTCCCTTCCCTCCCCAATAATGAGAAAACCCTGGAGACCGTGAGTTGCACCCATTGCCTCGCCGTGTTGGCGAACTGGATTGACAAAAGGCTGCTGGCTTGTTAGAAAGGCCTCGGTCCTCACAACGATAACCAGCACTCCGTCCGTTTTCCTTTCGAGCGCGGGCAGAGGCAAATTCGGGCATCTTATGAAAAACATGAGCTCATCGGGCAGGCGCTTTTCGAGCGGAATTGTGGCACTCCTGATCTTCCCTGCTCTGGGCCCCCTCTGTCTGGGGCAACCTTCCGCCACACCTCGGGCCGAGGTATGGCGACCGGACGGACCCGTCCATGCGATAGCCGCCTATGAAGGCGTCGTGTACCTGGGTGGGAACTTCCGATATGTCGGGCCGGGTTCGGGCGCTGCCGGGGTGGTGAGCCTCGCCGATGCGCAAAGTTCTTTTGGGTTTCCCGTCCTTAACGGCACCGTGTCCGCCGTTGTCGCCGACGGCGCCGGCGGATGGTTTGTTGGAGGATCGTTTACCACAGTGGAGGATCGGCCCCGCACCAACCTGGTCCATATCCGCAGCGATTTCTCCCTAAACCCGAGTTGGAGACCTAATCCCGATGGCGGGTGCGCCGCCCTCGTGGTCCATGGCCAGACGCTTTATGTCGGCGGCGCCTTCGGGCGGATCGGGGGACAGACGCGAAACGGGGTTGCGGCACTGAACGCGGCCGCCGGCACAGCCTCGGCGGAATGGAACCCGAATGTGTCCGGGTCTGTGGCGGCGCTCCAGATCGCGGGAGATCGCGTCTACCTGGGCGGCGATTTCAGGCGGGTTGGGGGCCAGACACGCAACCGGATCGCGTCCGTCGAACTGGAATCGGGAAAGGTCACCGATTGGAATCCGAATGCCCTTGCGTCGGTCGAAGCTCTCGTCGTTTCGAGCGACGTTGTCTACGCCGGCGGAACGTTTACCACCATCGGTGGCAAGCCACGAAACCGGATCGCCGCGCTCGACGCAAACACAGGCCTGGCGCTCGATTGGAACCCCAATGCGGACGCTTCGGTCGAAGCCTTGCTGCTGGATGGCCTCACCGTTTATGCCGGCGGATCGTTCACGAGCATCGGCGGGGTCAACCGGAACCGCCTGGCAGCGCTGGACACGGACACGGGGTTGGCCACCTCGTGGGATCCGGGTGCCAACGGCACGGTCTTCGCGCTGGCCCGCTTGGACACGCGCCTGTTTGTCGGAGGCGCGTTCACAAGCATTGGAGGCGAAGCACGAACGGCGCTGGCTGCCTTTGACACCGTCACGGGTGGCGCGCTGCCCTGGACCCCGCGCGTCTCGGGCTTGACCCCATCGGTGGAACCGGCGGTTTATGCCCTCGGTCTCGATGGCGAATCGGTCGGATTTGGCGGAAAGCTGGTCAGTTCAGGAGGATCGCCAAGGAACAATTTGGCGGCCATCGACGCCCAAAGCGGCCGGCTGCTGCCATGGAACCCGATTTCGAGCGGGTTGGTGAGCGCTCTCGTGGCCACCAAGAACTGTGTGTATATCGGGGGAACGTTCACCAATATCGGGAGAGCGGTCCGCCACCACATCGCGGCCGTTGATTCCGTGACCGGCGACCTCCTCGATTGGGATCCGCATGTCATCGGACGCAACGCGACCGTGTCTGCTCTGGCCATGGACGACAAAGCCCTGTATGTGGGAGGGAGCTTTACGAACATCAGTGGGGAAACGCGGATGAGCATCGCGGCTCTGAACCTGAACACCGGTGCTGCGTTGGAATGGAACCCCGGCGCCACAACGACAACCCGAGGACCCGGGGTGGTGCGAGCGTTGCTGCTCGTGGGCAACGTGCTTTATGCAGGGGGTGAATTCGCCAATTTCGGAGGCCAGCCGCGGGCCTCCATCGCCGCCACACCGACTCCTTCGGATGCGCCGCTCGATTGGAATCCCGGCGCGAATGACGAGGTCGACTCGCTCGCGTGGAGCGGAGGCAATCTGTTAGTCGGGGGAGCCTTTACCAAGATCGGCGGGCAAACGCGCAATCGGATTGCCGCCCTCGACGGTCAGACGGGGACCGCGTCCGTTTGGAATCCAGACGCCGTGGGAAGGACGGCCAGTGTGAACGCCATGCAAACCCACGGCGAACGCCTGTATGCCGGGGGCCAATTCACGGGTCTCGGTGGTGAGTTTCGAAACCAGCTGGCAAGCCTGAACATTACCGGCGCCAAAGCGACCGATTGGAATCCAAACCTCAACGGGCTGGCCCGGAGCATAGGGGTCACAGCGGATTGCGTCTACGTGGGCGGCGATTTCACCCAGGTCGGTGGCCAAGCTCATGCCTACTTCGCGGCGTTCTCCCTCGCGCCCGTCTTCGATATCCGCTCCGTAGAGAAAGCGGGCGAGACAACCTTCTCCATGGAGTTCACTTCCGGCGACGGTGCCGGGCTCATCCTCCAGGCCTCGCCTGACTTGAAGACCTGGGAAACGATTGGGACACCCACCCTGCTTAACAAGCCCGTCCAGTTTCAAGACACGGAGGCTGACCTGTTCCCGACCCGCTTTTACCGTGTGCTGCTGACGCCTCCATAGCCTGCGGGGCGCAGCACTGTTCTTGCGTGCAACAGACGGGAACAATTTGTTCTCGTCCACGCAAGATGCTGAGCTTTAAGGGATTAGCAGTGTGATGACTTTTTGTCACCAACGTGTGCGACGTCGGCCAGATACCAGCGATCTCCCGCCCCTCTCTGCTGGAATCCAAAAACTCTGACTTTCAATTGGCCAGGTCTGCGGTAAAACTTGGAGCCAATGCGCGCGACCGCTCGCCGGTTGCTGAACGAACCGATCGTTAACATCTATGAACCCCCCCCAGAAGAGCGTCACTTCACGTCGTGATTTCCTGAAAACTTCCGCCACCGCCGCCGCCGTGGCGACTTTGAGCCGTTTGGATCTCTCTCGCAGCGCTTATGCCCAAGGCGCGGACGTCATTCGCGTCGGCATGATCGGTTGCGGCGGCCGGAACGGCGGGGCGGCCGTACAAGCGTTGAATGCCGATCCGGGCGCCCGCCTCGTAGCCATGTGTGACATTTTCATGGACCGGATTAAGGGGACGCGCTCAGCGATTCAGGCCCAGCGTCCGGACCAAGTTCGCGTGGATGACGACCATTGCTTCCCAGGCTTTGACGGATACAAAAAGGTCATCGAGAACTCGGACGTGGTGTTGATCGCGAACGCGGCCAAGTTCCATCCGTTCCACACCATGGCGGCTGTGAAGGCGGGCAAGCACGTGTTTACCGAAAAGCCGCATGGCATCGATCCGGCGGGCGTCAAGCTTATGCAAGCCGCCTGCGACTTGGCGAAGGAGAATAAACTGAGTGTGGTTTCGGGCCTCCATAGCCGGTATCATCCCGGGTACGCCGAGACCATCCAGCGGATTCATGACGGCGCCATTGGAGAGATTGTTTCGATCGAAGAGAACTTTCTGCGCCCGCCTTACGGGGTCATCGCCCGGAACCCGAACCTTTCGGAACTCGAATGGCAGTGCAGCACCCAGTATCACTTTGTCTGGCTTTCTGGAGATGATGTGGTGCAATCGCTGGTCCATAATCTGGACCGGGCGAGCTGGGCGATGAAGGAGCAGGTTCCCGTCAAGTGCCATGGTTTGGGCGGCCGCTCGGCGATGTTTGAAGGGATCTACGGCAACGTCTTCGACCACCATTCGGTCATTTACGAATACGAGAATGGCGTGCGCCTTTACGCCTTTTGCCGCACGACGACCGGCTGCTATGACGAATACTCGGATATTATCCTGGGATCCAAAGGCCGCGCGAACCTGATGGCTTGCCGGATTTGGGGGGAGAACAACTGGCGCTGGCAAGGCAGCGGCGATCCTTACCAGATCGAACACGACAAGCTGTTCGCTTCCATCCGGTCAGGCAAACCGATCAACAATGGCGCTTACATGGCGCGCAGCACGATGATGGGTGTCATGGGCCAGATCTCGTGTTACACCGGCAAGGAAGTGACCTGGGAGCAGATCCAGGCCTCGGACTTCGCTTACGCACCCAAGCCGGAGGATTGCCATGATGGCATGGAGCCGCCCACCAAACCCGGCCCGGATGGCAGCTACCCGGTTTATGTGCCAGGCAAGGCGGCGCTCATCTAACTGAGTTCAGGCCATGAACCGAATGTTGAAGACGGCCGCTTCCGCCGTGGCGGCGGCCTGGCTGGCGGCGCTGGTCGTTCCTCAGAACAGTGCGGCCGGAGCGCCTGCAGATTCCAGCCCGAGAAATGAACGTGCCCGTATCCTCCTCGTTACGGGCAACGATTACCCCGGCCACCTCTGGCGAGAAACCGCCCCGGCCCTGAAACGCGCCTTGGAAGGCGATCCGCGCCTGCGTGTCGAAGTGATGGAAGATGCACACCAACTCGCGTCCCTGACGGCCCAGGACTGGGACGCCGTGGTCCTGCATTACATGAACTGGGAATCGCCTTCCCCAGGCGAACAGGCGCGGGAAAACCTCCGCCGCTTCGTTCAGGATGGTAAGGACCTGATGCTGGTGCATTTCGCCTGTGGCGCATGGCAGGATTGGCCGGAGTTCAAAGAACTGGCGGGCCGGGTTTGGGATCCGAAACTGCGCGGCCACGATCCGCACGGCACGTTTCAAGTCGAGATCACCGACCCGGATCATCCGATCACGAAAGGGATGAAGCCGTTCGACACCACGGACGAGCTTTACACCTGCCTCACTGGCGATCGGCCGATCCACGTGATCGCCACGTCCCGCTCCAAGGTGGACCAGAAGGATTACCCGATGGCGTTTGTGTTCGAATACGGCCAGGGGCGGGTATTCCATTCGGTCCTCGGCCATGACGTCCGCGCCATCACCAACTCCGCCGTCCCGGAGCTGTTCCAGCGCGGATGCGCTTGGGTAGCCCGCCTGCCGGTCGGAAGCGAAACCGGCATGCGCGCCAGCGCAGACGAATCAGGCCAGTTCATGATCACGGAGAACGGCCGACCCGTGCTGCGCTACAATTACCAGACCGTCGAACCGGGCGATCTGCTCAGCAAAGTGCAGCCGGGAAACCTGATCTACGCCCGGCCGCGCAGTGATTACATCCATCCGCTCTATGGCCTCGATGGCCAGGAACTGACCTACGATTGGTCTTTGGATCACCCGCATCACCGCGGCATTTACTGGGCCTGGCCAGAGGTGGATTACCGCGGTGAACGGGGCGATCTGCACGCGCTTCAGCGCGTCTTCGCCCGGCCAACCGGCAAGGTCTCCCTCACACAGGGACCTGGATTTGCCCAGATTACCGCTGAAAACCAGTGGTTATGGGAGGACAAGGAACCGATTGTGCGTGAACAAGCGGTCATCCGGGCTTTTGCGAGCAGCGGGGACAAACGCCGCGTCCTCCTCGAGTTCACCTTCACGGCGCTCGAAGATGATGTCGCGCTGGCGCGCCGTGGGACGGAGCATTATGGCGGCTTGAACCTTCGATTTGCCAAGGTTGAGGGCCAGCGGATCACCATGGGCCCAGGCGAGAAGCCCGGCTGGGCGGATATCTCGGGCGGTTTTGGGAAAGGCAGTCCACCAACCGGTGTCACGATCGTTCAGGATCCGCGCAACCCGCAGTACCCAGGCGATTGGATTCAGTATCCCGACTTGAATTGGCTGCAGCCGACCTTCCCCGGCCTTGGAAAGCGGTGGGTTTTGAAAAAGAACGAGCCGCTAGTCCTGCGATTCGAACTCTGGATCCATCGGGGAACACAGCCGGTTCACGAGCACACCTCTTGAGAGGCGGAGTCTTCGTCAATCGGACGGATCCAGCTCGATCATGTTCATCAAGGAGGACTCTACTTTAAGGTCCTCCTTGAGCATTTGCCGTCCGACGGCCGAGCGGCGATACATGGCCCGAAGCGCTTCAATCGCAGGCCCCCTGATCCCCCATTTGGACGACTGCGCCCTCTCCACCAACTCGGTGACACGGGTCCCCAACTCGCTTCGGTCAAACGGCAACACCATGACTTTGAACTCGTCCTTGATCGCGTCGGCTCCATCCCCGATCCGACCATTGACCCGATACGTCCCGGGTTCCAGCACAAGCCACTCGTCAAGCACCTTGTAGAGGTTGTTGGAGGAATGGCTCTCCAAGTTCAATGTCGGGCCGGGAAGAATCCCGGCACGCCGGTGTAGCGAGTTGTCGCGGTAGGGACGCCGGTTACCCGGCGCCCCCCGCACAGATCCCGGCGGG
>CAZODO010000169.1:0-6103 GCA_964578605.1 uncultured Verrucomicrobiota bacterium
TTCGCGGGAAAGGGCTGCCAAACCGGGCGAAAATTACCGCCAAAATGTGAGTTAAGACTGTTTGGAGATCCTGCTCCCGGCTCAGGCGCACACGGGAGAGCTGCAGCCATTTCCAGAGCGCCACGCCCAAAGCCGCCACGCCAAGTAGCAGCAGGGGGACCATCATATAGCCGCCCTTGGCCAACTTCTCGTAAAGGCTTTCCTCCAAAGCCGCGAGCTTGAAAGCGTTGCCCAAAGTCGGATCAAGCGGCACCAGACCGCTCCTCGATTGGATCAGGTTGCGAACCGCTTCTTCCATCGATGGCTCGACGGACATGATCGTCGGATCGGCCTTGTTCAGTTCCTGTTGGAGCAATCCAGCTGACCCGCCAGAAGTGCTGGCGAACATGGCAACCGGGCCGACCACGGCGACTGTTCCTTCGCGGACCAAGCCTTGTTCGTTCAGGGCCTTCCCGGCGAACAGTTCGCCGCCCAGCGCGCCCTCGCTCCGGTGAAGAGCGGTCGTCAGCGCCTGTAACAAGGAGGCCCACCTCTTGGACGGCGGCAGATCGGAAGAAGTGGTGGCCTTCTCCGCCTCATCAAACACCTCTTTGAACCGGGCGTCTTCCGCGAACCCAAGACGGGACCGGAAAGATCGGGTGTACTCTCCTAGCAAGGATTCGATATACTTCGCCTGGTCAGACTGACGCTTTGCTTCTGCCTTCAGAGCGCTGAGCTCGACCAGCTGATTTTCCTGAAACCGCTGCGCTTTCGAATAGTCTGCTCGTTCCGCCGCAAGGGCTTGCTCCAGCTCACGGACCTCGCGCCCTAAACCCATCCTTTCAGTTTCGATCCCTTGGCGGAGGGCGGAGAGTTCGCCTAGCGCCTGGTTCAGTTCAGCGGCGGCGCCGGACGCGAGGTTAGCCAAATCTGCAGCCCCCGCCGCCAGGGGCGCCGCGACCAAGCTCACAGCGATGGCAAGGCACTTTAACAGATCCATGAGTGATCGAGTTCTGAATCTCATCGGATGGTCAAGGGAAGCGAAACGAAGCGCGTCGAACGTTCGTTGCGGTAAATGCGGATCACCTCGCGAATGGGCGCTGCCAGCTCCGGCTTGATGGCCCATTCCCAGCCGTTGGTCCCAGGGTTGCCCACCCCAGCCAGATCCCCGGTGCTGTTCACGTAGTAGGCGGCACCCAAGCCCACATACACCGTGTCCACAGAGACTTCTTCCCCCGCGGCGTTCTTCCGCCGTTCGTTGAAGATCGTCACGGCGTTGTTGAACTTGTCGATTTCATTAAGGATCCCGACAATCGCCTGCACCCGTTCCGGCACCGTAATCCGACTCGTGGCCGAGTCCGATTGCAGCCGGTTCAGGAATGGCCGGATGATCTCCTGGAGCGGGACCGGAAGCCGCGAGACAAACGTAACGAGCTGCCTCTCGAATCCAGCGGCAAACTCGGCAATGACCGCGAGGCTCTCGTTGGCGGCCGTTAGAGACGCTTCCGCTTCGGTGCGTTCCTTTTTTCCCTGGATATTGTTGGTCGAAAGCTTACTACGCTCTTCGCGAATGCTTTGAAGCTCGCGCTTGAACAGTTCAAGCGTCTGCCCCAACAGCTCGCGGTCCGACTGCCAATCCGCCTTCGTCTTCCCGATCAACTGGCGCGTCTCAACCCACTGCTCCAAAGTGGTTCGCGCAGCCTCCAGAGCGCCATCGGCTCCAAAGGCTGCCGTCGCTGTGTTGAGGATGATGATTCCGGTGCGGATCCAGGTCCACATGCCGCGAGCCTATGGGATTGATGTGACAGAATTGCGTCGAGTTTGTGACAATTCTGTGACATGTGATCGCCAGGCTGGAGGTCTGGATTGACTTCGCTCCAAGCTGCCGCTAGGCCGGTGTTCGGCGGCTACTTGCCCGCAAGAGAGCAGCATGAGACTTCGCGCATCCCGGCAGTGGTCGCGATCCGCACACCGATGAGGTCGCCTTGCAGCTGTTGAACTGCCTAAAATACGTGATCAAGCCGCAGTTTGATCCGGAGAGAAAGGTTGATATCTACGGGATCTTCGATGCGGCGAGCGGCTGCCTGCTGGGAGCCGCCAGCGAGCGTGAACCGGCGCTGTGGCTCAAAACGCTCCGATGGCTCTGGGGCCGGCACCTGTTCCGGTGCATGATCGAAGTGCGCGAGCAGGGGCGCCCGTCATCGGCCTTCCTGGTGCGCGAAGGAAGAGGGTTTTGGAGTCCTCGCCTGCAAGTGATCCAACCGTCTGGAGACCTCGTCTGTTCGTTCAAGCCGAAGTTCGCGGTCCTGGGCGGCGGATTCACTGTCCACGACGCCTCGGGTGAGCGGATCGGGGAACTGGACTGTCCGACGGGCGAGGCGAGCTACCGGTTCATCGCGAGAAACGGCGCCGAGATCGGAACCATCGTCCAGGAAAGCTCGCCTGCCAGTACCAACGGTGAATCCGTCCAGGTTTACACTGTGGCGGTGCACCCATGGGAACAGGACCAGAGCCTGGCTGGATTGCTCCTCATATCCGCTGCTTTGTCGCTCGACATCCTCTACCGGGAGCGCGTCTGACCGGGAGCAAGAGCACGATCAAGAGCCTATCGGATGGCGACGGAGGGGATCAGTCCCGGAGAACCGAAGATGTCGGGCGAGATGTTGCCTTCTCCGGGACTGACCCGTTGCTGACCCGTTGCCCGCGAACGATGCCAATTGCCGGCGGATTCGGGGGCGTTGAGGCGCGGAGCGGGGGAGCATGCCAGACGCGAAGCGAATCCAGGCTGACGGAGACCAGGTGATTGCCGTCGGGCAGAAACGCCACACGATGCACCGGTGCCTGGTGGCCTTTGAGCCGGCCGACCTGCTGATGCGAAGCGGTATCCCAGAGGGTCAGGGTGCCGTCATCGCCTCCTCCGACCAACCGGTGGCCGTCCGGTGACCAAGCCACGCCTGTAAAGGAGGTGTGTTGACCAGTCAGATCGCAGAGGCGCTCTCCGGTGGCCACATCCCAAATGCATACGGACGCATCTTCACCAGCCGTGGCCAGGTAACGTTCATCCGGTGAGAATGTCAGATCCATAATCCGGTGGCGGGGTTTGCCCAGGACTCGTTCGGGCATGGTCGCAGGCGGTCTCCACAAACCCACGGTCAGTCCCCAGGTCCAGCTTTCGTCCAGGCGGATAGCAAGCCATGTCCCGCGGGGAGAAAACTTCAAGAATCCGGAACGTCCGGGAATGTTGGTTAGCGCGTGGAGCACCTTGCCGGATTGAGCATCCCAGACGAGCGCGTGGTCTGCACCAAAGAACGACCCCGCCGCCAGTTGCCTGCCATCTGGGGAAAAGGCCAACCCGGCGGGCCAGCTTCGCAAGCCTCGGAACTCGACGGCTTCCTGGAGAGAGGGGACCTGGAAAGTGGTCAGCCTTTCGCCAACCTCCCCTCCGCCGGAGTCCCTTCCGTTCGCGACGGCCAGGCAGGCCCCACCCGGGGCAAGAGCCACCTGAGTCCACATGTTGTTGGACATTGGATAGCGATGGGTATAGGGCACAGGCCCTTCTCCGAGGCATTGAAAATCGACGGTTTTCCAGAGTTGAAGATGGTGATTGGTCGAGATCGTGGCCAGGAATTGGCCATCCGGCGCCATGTGAACTTCGCGGGTGGCGGGCGGGAGCGGCCAAGCCGGCGAGGCTTCGGGCCGAACGGCCGTTGACCAGATGCGGACGGTTCCGTCACGGCTGCCGCTGGCCAGTTGCTTGCCGTCCGGTGCAACGGTCACGCACCAGACCTCATCGCGGTGACCACGGAGTGTCGCTCTTCGGCTCCAGTTAGAGACGTCAAAGACGGCGATGGTTTGATCCGCGGAAGCAAGGTAGGCGTGCTGCGAATCGAGCGAAAAGGCGACTCCGGTAAAGTGTGTGTCTTTCGGTTGGAGCTTTTGAATCGGATTGAAATCGGGAACGGACCAGAACTCCGCCCATCTTCCCAACGAGCTGGTGCCTCGAGCCACGACGCTGCCGAAAATGCGGCTGTCCGGAGAGAAAGCGATGTTGCCTTGACGATAGCTGCTTCCCGGGCCCGAAAGCCGCGTGACCTCGGCGCCCGTTCCCAACTCAGACACCACGATATCCGGTTGCGGCGCGGACTGGACGGCGGCATAGCGGCCGTCCGGCGATAGCACCAGGGTGCGCCCGCTAATCGCTGGCCATGATGTGACGGTGTGGTGGTCACCCGCGTCCATCACGATGACGCTGTAAGGACGGTCGCGCTCGAGTGCGACCAGCAGCCGGCCGTCGGCAGAGTAGGTGATGGCCGCGAACCGGTGCGAGATGGTCATGCCGGGCAGAGGTTCGCGCCAGTCAGGTGCCTGATAGAACTGCAACCGGCCTAAGTCCGCCACTGCCAGGGTCTGGCTATCAAGCGAGAACGCCATGATATTGATCCGCTGGGCACGCTCGAAAGACAGGGTGGCAACGCATATCTGCCGGTGCAGGTCCCAGATCTTGACGTCGTTGGCGAATTCGTAATGGCTCGCTGAGGCCAGCCATTGTCCGCCGGATGAGAACGTGAGGTAAGTTACCGTGTTCGAATGCGAACCGAGCGTGTAGACTTCGCCGCTCTTGATTTGGTCCTTTAGATTCCGCCATTCCCAGCCCCGCAAATCTGCGTCCGCCCGTCCCGTGGACCGGGGATCGTGCTCTTGAAGCAGTTGCTCGACACGGCCATAGTTGTTCTCGTCAAAGGCTTGGTGAGCCAATTGCATGTCGGCGTCGTACAAGGACCGCCGCGCCGCCCGCGCCTCAGTTTCCGCCCGGCGCCATTGCCATGAAATGCCGCTAACGCCAAACACGAGGGCAAGCAGGTAGGCCATCAACGCTCCGGCCAGGGCCGGTTTTCGCCGACACCAGCGCCAAGCCTTCTCTGGCGGACTCACCGGGCGGGTGATAATCGTTTCGCTTCGGAGATAGCGGCCCAAGTCGTCGGCCACCGCTTGGGCCAACGCGTAACGCCGGTGAGGCTCTTTTCCTAAACACTTGAGACAGATCGTCTCCAGGTCCCGAGGCACGCTGGGGTTGAGCAAGCGCGGAGAGACGGGTTCGCGATGGAGCACCTGGTCCAAGACATCGGTGAGTTCCTGGGCCTGGAAGGGCGGACGGCTGGTTAAGAGAAAGTAAAGAATGGCGCCCAGGCCGTAGACATCGCTCCACGGACCGACCTGGCCACGCTTTCCGGACGCCTGTTCAGGCGGCAGGTAGTGCGGTGTTCCCAACACCTGCCCTGATAGCGTCAGTTCGGTGTCACTGGTCAGGACCTTGGCCAACCCGAAATCCGTGATCTTGGGCTGGTTCGAGGAGTTCACCAAAACATTGGACGGCTTGAGGTCCCGGTGGAGGACGCCTTGTTGATGCGCGTAGTGGATGGCCTCAGCGACAATCTTCACGTAGCCGCCCGCTTGCCTTGCTGGAAGGGGCTTGTTCCCGACGAGCTTGAGCAAATCGGGGCCGTCCACGTACTCCATGGAGAAGAAGTGGCAGCCCTCGTGCTCACTGATCTCATGGATCGCGACAATGTTCGGGTGCTGCAATTTGGCCACCGCTTCCGCCTCTGTCCGGAAGCGCTGGATGAAGTGTGAGCCGGCGTGCCCTGCGGCCTGGACCATCTTAAGGGCAACGATCCGGTTCAGGCTCACCTGCCGCGCCCGGTAGACCACGCCCATGCCGCCTTCGGCGATCTCCTCGAGCAGTTCATAATCCCCGAGCCGGGTCGAACTGCTGGCGCCGTCTACAGCGTCGAATGGAGTCTTTGGCGAGGCCAGCAAAGCGCCCTCGAACTCGCAGGCCGGACAGACCGCCGCCCGGCTGTCGTGGGGAAGCTTCCGGCCGCAAGACGGGCAATGCCCTTCGGAGTTCATGGCTGGTGAGACGAAATTAGGCACGATCGGTCGGGGAGTCCAACTCGTTATTCTTCGGAGCGCCAGCTTGCAGCCGGCTTAAGTGCGCCGCTAGTTCGTGGTGACGTCGAAAGAAGCCGGCTGAAAGCCGGCGCTCCAAACAGCTAACGTAGAGAGTCGATCCTACATTCCGCATATGCGAGACCTGCATTTTTGATTTTCGAATGGCCATTTG
>CAZODO010000170.1:0-6056 GCA_964578605.1 uncultured Verrucomicrobiota bacterium
CAGACCTCCCCAATTCATGCCCTCGAACACCCCGGATACCGTGAGTTGCACCCGGTGCCATCCGCCGTGCGCCTAAAAGATTGCACATCGCGTCTTGCTTACCATACTCTGGGGTCGGCTAGCTCATGAAAATCTACATTGACGGCAAGTTTTTTGACGAGAACAACGCGACCGTATCCGTGTTCGACCACGGTCTGCTTTATGGCGATGGTGTGTTTGAGGGAATTCGCGCTTATAACGGGCGCGTATTTAGGTTGAAAGAGCATATCGACCGGCTGTTTTACTCAGCGAAGGCGATTCTGCTGACCATCCCGATGACCCACGCGCAGGTGGTTGAGGCCGTTCTGGAAACGTGCCGTCAGAACGAGATCCGCGACGGATACATTCGGCTGGTGGTGACCCGGGGCGTCGGGGGCTTGGGCCTGAATCCCAACCGCTGCAAGGCGCCTTCCATTATCATAATCGCGGACAAGATCCAGCTGTATCCAGCGGAGTTTTACGAGCGTGGGCTCGATATCATCACGGTGCCGACTGTCCGCAATCTGCACAGTGCCCTTAACCCGGCGATCAAATCGTTGAATTACCTGAACAACATCCTGGCCAAGATCGAGGCGAACAATGCCGGGTGCGAAGAGGCCATTATGCTGAACGCGGAGGGCTACGTGGCCGAATGCACCGGAGATAATCTCTTTATTGTTCGCGGTCAGCACCTTATCACGCCGCCACTCTACGCGGGTGCCCTGTACGGCATCACGCGAGGCGTCGTGATGGATCTGGCGCGCGAGGATGGCATGACCGTCTCGGAGACCAACCTGACGCGCTACGACGTCTTCAACGCGGACGAGTGCTTTTTGACCGGAACGGGCGCCGAGATTATTCCTGTCGTGAAGATTGACGGGCGGATCATCGGTTCGGGCAAGCCTGGGTCGGCGACGCGCAAGTTGGAGAAACAGTACCGGCGCCTTGCGGAAAGTTCGGGCGAGGCGATTTACAGAACGCAGGATCGGTCGTAGGCTTTTGGTATCCGTCTGCGGAAGGAGTTTGGCTGGGCCTGGTTTCGAGCGGGCCGTGGCGCGCGGTTTGCTACATCCGCTGGAGAGGTTGGCTGTTCGAAGAGCGGCTTCGGGATGAGGCAGGTTGCGGGGAATCCCCCAACTGCACATCGGGCCGCTCCTTGACGAAGATCTGCGGGCAGCCGATATACGAACTGGAACTTATGCTCTGCGATATCTGCAAGAAGAACGTTGCCACCGTCCATTTGACCCAGATGGTCGAAGGCAAGACGAAGAAGGTCGATCTGTGCGAAAGCTGCTCCAAGGAGAAAGGCGTGGACGATCCGACCGGCTTCTCCCTTGCCGACCTGCTGTTGGGACTGGGAGCGGCCCAGGAGATGGCGCAGGCGAGTTCCGGCGAAGCACGCTGCCCGAGTTGCGGGTTTACGCAGGCGGATTTCAAGAAAGCCGGGCGGCTGGGGTGCCCCGAGTGCTATGTCGCTTTCGCGGAGGGACTGGAGGGCTTGCTGAAGACCATGCACAAGGCCATTAAGCACGTCGGCAAAGTCCCGCAGATGCTCAAACGAAGCCAGGATCTGTCTGAACGGCTTCGTTCGCTTCAAAAGAAACTGGATAAGGCCGTGGCGGACGAAGACTTCGAGTCGGCTGTGCAGCTCCGCGACGAGATGAACCAAGTCAAGAGCCGCATGTCCGAGTTGACGCAGGCGAAAGAATGAACATCCACGAATTTCTGAGTTCACCCGCAGAATCCAGCAAACGGACCGGCCCGCACGACCGGATCGTGATGTCCAGCCGGGTTCGTTTGGCGCGCAATCTCAGGGGCACCTCTTTCCCAGGCTGGGCCAAGAAAGCCGAGCGGGTCAAGGTCCTGGAGAAGATCCGGCCGGCGGTCCAGGAACTCCGGCAGATGAGCGGTGGCTTTGCGGAGTCCATGGACAACCTGACAGCCCTGGATAAACAGATCCTGGTCGAGAGGCACTTGATCAGCCGGGAACACGCCGCGAAAAACGCCGGCAGCGGCCTGGTGCTGAGCAAGGACGCAGCCATTTGCGTCATGATCAATGAGGAGGACCACCTGCGCATGCAGGCCCTGCGCCCTGGGCTCCAGCTTAAGGAAGCGTGGCAGGCAATCGACCAGTTGGATTCGGCTCTCGAGAAACAGCTTCCCTATGCGTTTTCACCAACCCTGGGCTACCTGACGGCCTGCCCGACCAATTTGGGGACGGGCATCCGGGGCAGCGCAATGCTCCACTTGCCCGCGCTGGTGCTCAGCGAGCAGATCAACCAGATCATCCAGGCTGTGAATAAACTGGGGCTTGCGGTCCGAGGGCTCTATGGGGAAGGCACCGAAGCACTCGGAAATGTCTTCCAGGTTTCCAACCAGATGACGCTCGGGGAAGCGGAGACGGATATCGTTGAACGCTTGAGCAAGGTTCTGGCGCAGCTGATCGAGCATGAGGAGAACGCGCGAGCCAGCCTGCTCGAGAGCAAGCCCAAGATGATCTTCAACCATATTGGCCGCGCTTACGGCATCCTGGCCAACGCCCATAGCATCTCATCGAAAGAGACGATGAACTTGCTCTCGTTGCTGCGGTTGGGGGTCGACCTGGGGCTCTTCCCGGGCACCGACCGCGCCCTGGTGGACGAACTTTTCCTCATCACCCAGCCGGCCCATCTCCAAAAGAGTCTTGCCGAAAAGCTTTCCGCGGAAGAACGCGACCTCCTCCGCGCCGATATGCTGCGAGAACGGTTGCGTCACGTCAGCCGGCCGCAACCGGTGCCCTCAAAACTTAACGGGTCCAAACCTGGACAAAGCTAATGAGCCGTCGCATGTTCACCTACAATGGCTTATGAGTGACGAATCCATGAACAATTTTACCCCTCGCGCTCAGCAAGTCCTGGCTTTGGCGCGGAAGGAAGCGGACCGGTTCAACCATAACTTCGTTGGCACGGAACATCTGCTCCTGGGGCTAATCAAGCTGGGCCAGGGCGTGGCCGTCAATGTTCTCCAGAAGATCGGGCTCGACTTGGAAACCGTGCGGATGGAAGTCGAAAAGCTCGTGGGAACCGGCCCCGATCAAAAGATGATCGGGAACATCCCTTACACCCCGCGGGTTAAGAAGGTTCTCAATCTGGCGGCGAAAGAAGCCAAGGCGCTCAACCATACCTACGTCGGAACCGAACACATCCTCCTGGGACTCCTTCGCGAAGGCGATGGCGTTGCCGCCCGGGTGCTGAAGAACATGGATGTCGATATCGAGCAGACGCGCCAGGAGATTCTTCGGGAGCTGGATCCCAACTTCAATGCCCAGGAAGAGTCGCCCTCCAACGAGGGGCCTCCCGAACGGGCGTCTGAGAAAAAGGGCGAAGTGAAAACACCGGCGCTCAAGGCTTTCGGCCGGGACCTGACGGAGATTGCGCGCAAGGGCGAGATGGACCCGGTCATCGGACGCAAGAACGAGATCGAAAGGGTCATCCAGATCCTATGCCGTCGCACGAAGAATAACCCCGTTCTTCTTGGCGAAGCGGGCGTGGGCAAGACCGCGATTGTGGAAGGGTTGGCTCAGGAGATTTCGAAAGGGAATGTTCCTGAATTGCTTCGGGACAAGCGGGTTGTCACCCTGGATTTGGCCCTGATGGTTGCCGGAACCAAGTACCGCGGCCAGTTTGAGGAACGAATCAAGGCGGTCATGGACGAAATCCGGCGCGCCAAGAACATCCTCCTGTTTATCGACGAGCTCCACACGATTGTGGGCGCAGGCTCGGCCGAAGGAACCATGGATGCGTCGAACATCATTAAGCCCGCCCTGAGCCGTGGTGAAATGCAATGCATCGGTGCCACCACCCTGAACGAATATCGTAAGTACATCGAAAAAGACGCCGCGCTGGAGCGCCGCTTCCAAGCGGTCAAGGTTGAAGCGCCATCAGTGGATGAGGCCATTCTGATCCTCCAGGGCTTGAAACAGAAGTACGAAGATCACCATAAAGTCGATTTCACCGAGAAGGCCATCGAGGCTTCGGTCCGGCTCTCGGATCGCTATCTCACCGGACGCTTCCTTCCCGACAAGGCGATCGATGTCATGGACGAAGCGGGTTCCCGCGCCCGCATTGGCGCCATGACGCGCCCGCCAGACGTGAAGGTCCTAGAAACCGAGATCGAGGAGATCAAGACACGCAAGGAGCGCGCGATCAAAGAGCAGGATTTCGAAGGCGCCGCGGCCATGCGCGATAAAGAGAAGCAGGCCAAGGAGAAGATGGAATCGATCCTGAACGCCTGGCGCACGACGCGGGAGGAAAAGCGGGTCAAGGTCGACGAGGACGACATTCTTCACGTGGTGGCCAAGTGGACCGGGATTCCTTTGAAGCGCATGGAGCAAGGGGAAGCCCAGAAGCTTCTGGCCATGGAAGAGGAATTAAGCAAGGTGGTCGTGGGCCAAAGAGAAGCCGTGACCGCCCTGTGCAAGGCCTTGCGCCGCTCGCGCGCTGACCTCAAGGACCCGCGCCGCCCCATTGGCACCTTCGCTCTGCTGGGACCGACGGGCGTCGGAAAGACACTGCTGGCCAAGACCTTGGCAGAACAAATGTTCGGCGACGCCAAATCCCTCATCCAGCTCGACATGAGCGAATACATGGAGAAGTTCACCGTTTCGCGCCTGGTCGGTTCCCCGCCGGGCTATGTCGGCTACGAAGAAGGCGGACAACTGACCGAGCAGGTCCGGCGCAAGCCTTATTCCGTGGTGCTTTTCGACGAGATCGAGAAAGCGCATCCGGACGTTATGAACATGCTTCTCCAGATCCTTGAGGAAGGGAAGCTGACGGACAACGTGGGGCGGGTCGTTGATTTCCGGAACACCGTGGTCCTCCTGACATCAAACGTCGGGGCCGAGAGCATCCGCAAGCAGACGAGCATCGGCTTCACCTCAATGAGCGAAGAGGGCAGCTACGAAAAGATGCGCGACAAGATCATGGACGCGACGAGGAAGGTATTCCGTCCTGAATTCCTTAACCGCCTTGACGACGTGATCGTGTTCCGCTCGCTTTCGAAGACCGATCTGATCGAGATTCTTGGGCTTGAAGTGGTCAAAGTCATGGACCGGCTCAGGGCCAAGAGCATTCAGCTCACGCTCGATGAGAAGGCGAAGACCTTCCTGGTCGAGAAGGGCTACGACCCGACCTATGGGGCGCGTCCCATGCGCCGAGCGGTGGAGCGTTATCTTGAGGACCCTCTTGCCGAAGAGATCCTTCGGGGGCGTTTTCATGAAAAGGCGCCCATCCTGGTGACGGTTGAACAAGACAAGCTCGCGTTCAGCCAGTCGGCGACCACCGAAGGAGCCGCCCTCTCGAGCTAGGCCTTGCGTTAGAGATCCTTCACCCCTTCACGCCCGCGCGCTCCGGTGCGCGGCGCGTTCTTGTACCCGCCCGCTCCGGGTGGCCACGCATCCGGGAGGCTTGCCACGACGGGTCCTGCAAGGTTAGGCTCGGAGTCTGGAGTCGGTGGCTGTGGGGCAATTGGTTGTGAGAGCCGGACCACGGGCACCAGCGTTGGCCAATTCGTGATGGGAACTCTAGCGATAGATTGGCTTGTCGAAGGAATTCGCGGGCTCGGTCAGATGGCCTTGTTTTTTTTCGAGGCCGTCCGGTCGTTATTTACGCGCCGTTTGAGCTGGCGGGACGTGATTTACCAGCTTTACTTTGTTGGCGTCAAATCGCAGTCGGTGGTGCTCATTACAGGCGCCTTCACGGGGATGGTTCTTTGCGCCCAGACCTACTTCCAATTCCATAAAGTCAAGATGGACACCGCCACGCTCGGGGTGGTGAGCGTCGCCATGAGCAGTGAGTTGGGGCCGGTTTTGACCGCCTTGATGGTGGTCGGAAGGGTCGGGGCAGCCATGGCCGCGGAGTTGGGCACGATGCGGGTCACGGAGCAGATCGACGCCCTGCGCACCTTGGCCACGCACCCGACAGATTTCCTTGTGGTTCCGCGGCTGTTGGCGACGCTGATCGCGCTGCCGCTCCTGACGGCGGAGTCGATCGTAATCGGGA
>CAZODO010000171.1:0-5813 GCA_964578605.1 uncultured Verrucomicrobiota bacterium
CCATCCAACGGGCTGGCGTCTTGGACCTGGACACCTTCTTTCCGCCGAAAGATCGTTTTGACCTCGCCATCCAACTGAACAACCTCTTGGCCTCGCCGAAACTGGCCACCTGGATGACCGGTGAACCCCTCGATGTCGGCCGCCTGTTGTTCGCTGCCACCGGCAAACCGAGGGTCGCCATCTTCTCCATCGCGCATCTCGCCGATTCCGAGCGCATGTTCTTCGTCACCCTGCTCTTGAACGAAGTGCTCGCCTGGATGCGGACCCAGTCGGGCACAAGCTCCCTGCGCGCGCTCGTTTACATGGACGAGATCTTTGGCTACTTCCCGCCCGTCGCCAATCCGCCTTCAAAGCTGCCTTTGTTAACGCTGCTGAAACAGGCGCGGGCGCACGGCGTTGGCGTGGTGCTGGCCACGCAGAACCCTGTGGACCTCGATTACCGGGGCCTGGCCAATATTGGCACCTGGTGCATCGGGCGCCTGCAAACCGAGCGCGACAAAGCGCGCGTCCTCGAGGGCCTGGAAGGAGCCGCTGCAGGACAAGGCGCTCCTTTCGACCGCGGCGCCATGGAGCAAACGCTGGCAGGTTTGGGCAGCCGCGTCTTCCTCCTTCGCAATGTGCACGAGGACGACTTTGACGTATTCGAATCGCGCTGGGCGATGTCTTATCTGTGCGGACCACTCTCGAGGGCGCAGATCAAGGCGCTCATGGAGGCCCGAGGTGCGGCCGTGGAGCCACCCGCCCCTGCCTCGCCTTCCTCGGCTATCTCGCCGGAACGTCCCGCCACCGGCATGGCCAGCCGTCCTGATGCAGCGCAAAGCCAGGTCCGTCCGGCTCTGCCGCCCGGAATTCGAGAGTATTTCGTGTCGCTCCGGGAAAGCCCTGGCACCAACGAATCTCTGGTCTATCAGCCCCGCGTTGTCGCTGCAGCCCAGGTGCGGTTCCTCGATGCGAAGAACCGGGTCGACGAAAAACAAGACATCCTGGCCGCCGCGGAAATCACTGAGCGCGCCATTCCCGTCGACTGGACCACAGCGGAGGAGTTGCCCATTGAAGTGAACGACCTCGACACGGCCCCGGCCGAAGGCGCCGGTTTCGTCCCCTGCCCTTCCGCAGCGGCCCAGCCGAAGTCCTACGAGAAATGGGGCAAAGACTTCGCCAACTGGCTTTACGCCAACCGCAAACTCGCCTTGTTCAAATCGCCCGCTCTCGACCGTGCCTCACGGCGCGGCGAGTCCGAGCGCGAGTTCCGCGTCCGGCTGCAGCAAGCCGCTCATGAGCAACGCGACGCCGCGGTTGAAAAGCTCCGCCAGAGGTACGCCCCCAAGCTGGCGGCCCTCCAGGAACGCCTTCGGCGAGCCCAAGCCGCCCGGGACCGTGAAGCCGAACAAGCCAAACGCGCCAAGCTCGACACCGTCATTTCATTCGGCTCGACGCTGCTCGGCGCCTTCCTTGGGCGGAGGAAGCTCTCGGCAGGCACGCTGGGCAAAGCCGCCACCACCTTCCGGGGAGTGACGCGTTCGCTCGACCAGGCAGGCGACGTCAACCGTGCCGCGGAAACCGTGGAATCCATCCAACAGGCGCTCGCCGACCTGGACGCGCAGTTCAAAGAGGAGTCGGAGTCCCTGGCCCGTTCGTTCGAATCCAGCGCCAACGAACTCGAAACGCTCGAGTTGCGCCTCAACAAGAGCAACATCCAAGTCAAGCTTGTCGCGCTTGGTTGGGTGCCTGTGTGATCCAGCCCGATCGCCCAACATTTCAGGCACCCAGCGAGATGCTTGAGCCGCACTTCCCGTGCTCAAGCCCCTCGCGCTTCTCATGTCTGGCGTCTAATTTCCACCCCAGTTGGCCGAACTGCGAAGCTCCACTCCTTTCGAACGCCCTTCCAATTGATCGCGCACAGATTCGGCGCGGTGAACGATAAACCGTTTCACCTGGTGCACGGGCCTTTTGGGTCCTTCCCCACCGTCGCGCGGTCCCGCCAGCCAGTTGGTGCTGATCGCCTGGTCAAAGAGGGACAGGCGAAAACTCGACTCCGCCGCAATGGCGTCCCGTATACAGGGCGCGAGCGCGTCAATCCTCGCCCAAAGCTTCTCCGGAACAAACGCCGTTTTCAGCAACTGATCCAGGCTCTCCCAATACCGGCCCCGGAAATCCTCCACCTGCATCAAGCGCTCCAGGAGCCGGTTCGAGAAGACCCAGGGATGCCAGATACTCGCCCGTTCACGCATCACGGAAGTGCCGAACTGCGGGAAACTGCCCCAGGCCTGGTCCATATCCCAAGGCATAAAACCGAACTTCCCCGTGTCTCGATCGAGGTACATATAGTAATTCTGGCCGTATGTGAGGAAGCTGTCGTAGTTGGCGACCAACACCAGCGCCGCCAAATAACGCGCAACCTCCTCCAGGTCCAGATACTCCCCCACCCGGCGTGCGAATTCCGCGTCGTCTCCGGACGTGAGCAATTTGGCGAAATCAATCACGCGCCGGGTCTGCGCGGGTGTCGCCTTGGTCTTGAGATCGTAAGTGGTGGCATAGGCAGCCCAATCGTCGCCCAGGTACTCGAATAAACGAGGCGTCACCGGCTTGAAGACCGGCGCCTTTTTCGAGCCAAATCGCGCCTTGGCAAAGTCCTCGTCGATATTCTCAACCATCAGGTATAAGCCGAGCGGTTTGCGTTCGAACTGGCCGCTCACGGTCATCGTCAGCCAGGCATATGCCGTCCGCGGACTCGGCACGCCCGCCGTCCGAAACAACTCGTACCCGAGCGTGTCGTGCATGAACGACCGGTCTTCGATCAGGTTGAGAAAGTTCAACGTGCGAACGCCGGCCAGTTCCTGGCCCTTCACGACCTTGTTCAGATCGGCTTTGAACGATTGCTTTGTTCCCCACAACGAGCCCAGGTAGGTGCCGTTGCCCCGAAATCGCACGGCCACATTCGTGAAAATCGCCCCGCTGAACTCCAAGTCGGCGCTTGTCCATTCGAAATCGAATCCCAGCACCCCGGCTACGCCGCTGCGTTGCGCCTTCGGATTGCGAAGACGCACCGTCCCGTCCGGCCGCATGATGTTTGGAACGGCAGGGACCCGCTTGGGCTTAAGAGCCGCCCATTGTTCGGTCGTGAATTTGAGATGCACCGACCACACATTCGTTGTCCCGTAAAGCTCGTCTGCCGATCGCAACGTCCGCCCCTCCGCCAGCGCTCCCTCCAATGGCCCCTGCCACGGCTTGGCCGGTTCCGCCAATTCCGGCACCTGCTTCAATTGTTGCCTGGCACCGAACTCGATCAGCCACGGGAATATCCGGCCTGAGGTCCATAGCCACCACCCGGTCGCAGCGGTGGCGCCGATCAGCACGAGGAACACCGCAGCCGTGGCTGCAACCCACTTGAAAAACCGCCGCCACCGCGCCCATGCCAGGCTATTCAAAACGCCGCGCACCAGCGGAAGCTTCGGACGCCACCTGCGGAAAGCGTCCTCCGCCGAAGCCACAATCTCCTCTTTCAGCCCCGGCGGAACGGCCTCGGCGCAAGCATGCGTGGCAAAAACCTGGCGCAAGCTCGCGTCATCGATCACGACGCTTTTCCTGCGCAACCGGCGCCGAAGCTTGGCAATTCCTTTCGCGGCCCTCTTTTCGAACCGGCGCGGCCGGGTCCGAAGGGTTTCCGCCCCCGCTTGAGCATCCCAATTCAAAAGCCCGCCCAGCAGCACGGGGGCTCGCTCCCGGGCTCTAAGCCGAGCCAGAGCGGGATCTAACAGGGGACGGATCCTCGACCAAACATCGCCGTCGGCTCCCGGTGGCAGGATGAGCGGCCCCGTCCTGGAGCGCTTCTGGTTCCGCACGGCGGCGCGTGTCGCCTGGAACAGCCATTCCACCAGCACCGTCTTCGGGGACAACGCCCGGCAACTCCGCGCCAAAGCGAGAAATACCGCCCGGGTGGCCTCAAAAGCCTCCAAATCCGCCTCCGCCATGCGCCGAGCCGCCGAGAACACGAACGGCAGATACCGATCTACCAGGGGCTCAAAGGCTTGAGCGGAACGTGCGCGTTTAAACGCGCGCAGCAGCCCGGAATCGCTCTGACCGCTCATTTCGACCTAGGATGCAACGGAATTGGATGCCACGCAATCATCCCGAGCGAAGCAACGGACTCTGCTTGCCAGTTCGAACCGTCTGCCGGCCACTCGGTTCCCAGGTGCCTCCGGGGTTCACCCGTAGTTCACCCGTAGTTCACCCGTAGATCACCCGTAGATCACCCGTTCGCGAACGGGTGATCTACGGGTGATCTACGGGTGACGACCGTGTTTACCCCGGCAGGACAGCGAACGGATCGGCTGTCCAGTCCGATGCTTTCCTGACCGTAAACACAGAATGAACGCCTTGAGTTGCAGAACACTCGGCGGCTCTAATCGGAACGGGAGGATCTCACGCTGGCCGGAGTTCGGCCGAAGGCGGTCACAAGGGCGTCATATTGCGCTCGGTTGATGGGAATCATCGAGCCGTGGCGCACTTTGGGCGGCAATCGGTACTTGTCCCAGTCCGGCCGCTGCCCGCCGGCGGCTTGGAACCATGGCCCGGCCAGGCTCGCTCCGACCGAGAGGCCGTAAGCCACTCCCGGATACTGTTCGTAATACAAGTACCACGCGTTGCCGTTCGGCGATGGGATAAGTGTCGGCGCCTCACGGAAACTTGGGCTGATGGGCGGCCCGGGTTGCGTGTAAGGTCCGAGCAGGCTGGGCGCACTGGCGATGCGGATCGTTTTGCCCGTCGGCCAATCCAGGGTGGGATAACGTTCGTCTTTGAGAATCGCATAATAGCTTCCTCCTTCGCGCCGCACGATGACATCGATCGTGGCCATATCCCAATTGAACAGCTTCCGGGGCGGATCGGAAAACGTCCTTAAATCTCTCGAAAGCGCGTAAAGTGTCCGCTGACCGGCCCAATACGGCTCCGGCAGGTCCGTTTTTCCCAAGTCGTGAGTTGTGTGCCAGGTGAGCAGGTACTGCGCGCTAGCCTCGTCGTAGAACAGCTTGGGCGCGCCAATCCGAGCCATGGCTTTCGGATAATCCGGCACGTGCTTGAGATCCGGGACGTACTCGCTGTGCTTCGTCCAGGTGACGAGATCCTTCGAAACCCAGAAGTTTATGTCGGGTTGGTTGTCGCCCCGATTTCCCACCAGGTAATAGCGGCCGTCATGCCCTTTGCAGATGTCCGCGTGACCGCGATACTCTTCAAACACGCGTCGCCCGCCGTTAAGCATCTCCCAGTGCAAACCATCCCGGCTCACGCTGTAATAAAGCCTCCAATAGTCTCCCTCGAGCATGTGGGCGAACAGATAGGCCTCGTGCGTCGGCTGTGCTCCCGGTCCCACCTGGCCGGGGGGATCGGGCATTTGGGCCTGACTGATCGCCATACCAGTCATGAAAATGACAACGGATCCAGGCAAAAGGCGGCAGATCATGCCAAAGCCTTGCCCGCAGGTGAGATTCGTCAAGACATCTTCCGGACCTGCTGCCCCGACCGTCACACTCAGTTCTGTGAGTGGAAAGAATTGCCGGTTCGCAACCGGCTTTCGGGGCTTTGTTCACAGTCGCCGATGGCGACCGCCTCAGCTGCTGCCCAAGACCATTCAGCAAGATCGGACGCGGATGAGAAGCTCTCCGCGGACTGCCAGGGCTTCGGCAATGGTTAAATCGCGGTCCACCGTGACCCCTTTTCCACCGTGCAGGATGAGATCCGCAATCCGCCTCTGGCCCCGCTCGAAATCCTCAAGTCCATCGCGTGCTTCCGGCTGATCTTGCCGCGCCAGGAGATCA
>CAZODO010000172.1:0-5577 GCA_964578605.1 uncultured Verrucomicrobiota bacterium
CTGAAAACATTGACGATTCTTGCATTTGGCACGCTCAACGTCCGGATGGTAGTGAGGCGCGATCCAGGACTGGGCCAGTGAACGACTGTTGAAAGGGCAGGGGCAACGGCTCCGCCAGCGCGTGCAGGGCCGCGGAGCACAGAATGAGGGTGAGCATCTTCACGAAACAACTCATATCCAGGTCTGATCGAGAGGTTGCGCTGAGATTGATCAGCGGGCGAGCCGGAAGAATTGAACGCCTGCCGGCGCAGGAATGCTCAGCTGGAAGCGGTCGCCCACTTGCACCGGAGCTTGGGTGACAGGGACCCAGGACACTCCCGCTCCCAACCGGCTGGTTTGTTGAATCTGGAACCCCGTTGCAGACGCAGGCCATGTGATCCGCACCTCGGGAAGAGCGGCCGCAATTTCCAGCTCAGGCGCCGGAATGACGGCGGGCGTGGAGCCGTAATGGCTATAGGTGAACGAAGCGTACTGATCGCCAGGGTTGCCCGCGGCGTCGATCGAAGAGGACGCGATGCCAACCAGGACGGTGGCGGGATAAGCCGGATCAGGGGTTGCGATGGCGCCCAGTTGCACCCAATCGACCCCGTTTGTGCTGTGGTAAGTGGTGAAGCTCGATCCTGATCTCTTCAAGCGGACCCAGGCATTGGGGAAGGCAAAGCCTGGCTCTCGCACGACGTATCCGTCTGGCAAGATTATCGTGTCTCCATCCGCCGACTCCCGGGCGGTGGCCACCCAGTGATTATCTCCTTGCGCAGGATAGGTTCCCACGAACACGTTTCGACTGCCGGAGGTTTCGTCCTCGCGAGCCATCAACCCGCCGCGAGTCGCACCGTTGACCAGGCTGACGCTTTCAATCTGCACCTGGACATCGAAGTTACCGGTCATCGGTTGGTAAAGAAATCCGAAGGAATCGGTGAACGCCCAGATATCCGCTCCCCGTGCCAGGACCTGGAATTGGTTGGTGCTGCATCCCAGGACAATTTGAGGCGCAACCACTTCACCAACGTCCAAGGACGCTAAGCCGGCGGCATTTCCGGAGACGGTGCTGTCAGCCGGGTTGCCCTTGAGATCCGCGACGCCGTTTATTGAAAGCGTGAACGTGTTGCCACTGATCCCGGTCACGCCAAGCAAAACGGTTTGTCCATCGGCCTGCAGGGTTGCCGTCTCGACGCTCACCCCACCGGTTATGCTGTAACGGCTTGGATCACTCGCGGAGCCGGGCTCGAGCGACTCATCGAAACAGACCGTGACCATGGTGGAAGCGAGTGCGGCGGCGCCAAGAACACCGGGAGGTGTGTTGTCCGGCTGAACGGTCAGTATCGCGGCGTCGCTGTCGACGGGCGTGGCCCCCGGCGCGGAAACGCGCACGCGGAAACGGGCACCTTGGTCGGCCAGCGTTGGCAAGGCGAGCGTGTAGCTGGCGCCGGCTGCTCCCGGAATATCCACACCGTCCCGCTGCCATTGATACGTCAGGGCGCCCGCCGGGCCGTTTTGCAGGACCGCGGATACACTGAACGTCACCGCATGGTTCTCCTGCACAATGGCGTCCTGCGGTTGGGAAGCAATTTCGATGACGGCGTTCGTCAGGGCGAACGTGCCAAAATTGCTGTATTCGGCGCGCAGGGGTGCGGCCCCACCGTCGGTGACCGCCGAGGCCATTCCCACCAGCACGTCGTCAGCGAACGACGGATCGGGTGTGTAGGGATCACCGATCTGCACCCATTCCAGGCCGTCGGTGCTGCCGTAGGTCGTAAACGTCGCGCCGCTGCGTTTCAGCCGCAACCAGGTGTTTGGAAAGTCCACGCCCGCGGGCCAGGGAATTCGCCAGTTGCCGTCAAGGACTGAGGAAGCGCCCTCAAGCTCGATTCGCCGGAAGGCGGTCCAGTTCCTTTGGACCGGGTAGACGGTGATCGCCACATGACGGCTGCCTGGATCGCCAGATTCCCTGGCGTCCAGGATCATGTTCGAGTTCGCCGTTCCACCGCCGAGGTAATTTACCTGAACTCGGATGTCGAAGTCGCCGCTCCGCGACTGGCTGATGAAATTGCCCGAATCGGAATTGAACCAGATCGCCCCGCCGTCCACCTGGACATCGATGGCGGACGAAGATCGCGCGTAGACGAAGGAGGGCGTGGGCAGGTTTCCCATGTCCTGGACGTTGAAATTCAGAATTTCGCCCGTGACCGTTGCGGTTGCCGCATTCCCCGCAAGATCCCGGACGCCGGCCACTTGCATCGTGTAGGAGGCACCGCTGAGTTCGGGAACCTGCAGCACGATTGTTTGTTGATCTTCAAGAAGCGTCGCCGCCACGATCGCGGTCCCGCCGCTCAGGGAGTATTTGGTGACGTCCTGTGCACTCGCGGGGTCCATCAGCTTGTCGAAGACGATGGCAACATTGTTGCCTGCCAAGCCCGCAGTCGATGCGACTTTCGGAGCGGTGGTGTCGGCCTGCACATTCAGGACGGCAGGCGCGCTGTCGAGAAACTCGCCGCCGGGGGCGGACACTCGAACCGTGAACCGGGCGGACTGATCGGCCAAGGTGGCCAAAGGGAGTGTGTAAGTGGCCGCGTTCGCACCTGGGATGTCCACTCCGTTCCGTTGCCACTGGTACGTCAGAGCGCCAGAAGGGCCCTCTTGGAGCGAGGCGTTCACCGTGAAACTGGCAGGCTGGTTCTCAATGACCGTGACGTCCTGCGGTTGCGCGACGATGACGATCACAACGTTCGTGAGAGCAAACGTCCCGAAGTTGCTGAATTCGACTTGAAGGGGCGGCACGGTGGCGTCGGTGACGCCCGTGGCGAGGCCGACGCGCAGTTCCTGGGCGTAAGGCGGGTCTGGAGTGTAGGCGTCGCCGACTTGCACCCAATCGACTCCATCTGTGCTGCCGTAAGCCGTGAAAGTGTCACCGCTTCTCTTGAGCCGCAGCCAAGCGTTCGGAAAATCGATGCCCTCGGGCCAGGCAATGCGCCAGTTTCCGTCCAACACGCTGGACGCGCCGTCATCCTCCATGCGCCGGAACGAGGTCCAGTTCCGCTGGGTCGGATAGACCGTGATCCCTACGTGCCGGCTCCCTGGTTGAGCGGACTCGCGCGCATCCAGAATCATGTTCGAATTCGGTCCGCCACCTTCAACCTTGCTGACTTGCACGCGGACGTCGAAATCGCCGCTCCTGGCCTGATCGACCAGGTTTCCTGAATCGGTGTTGAACCAAACAGTTCCGCCGTCGACGACGACCCGGATCGCGGAAGGCGAGCACGCGCAGGCCATAGATGGCACCGGCAACTCGCCGAGATCCTGCACGGTCCACCCCAGGACCGACCCGGTCCCAGTTACGTCTGCGGTTTGGCCCTGGGCATCGGCCACACCTTTTGCCTCAACTGTGAAGGTCGTGCCGGCGAGCCCTGAGACGGACAGGAGCAAGGTTCGCTGGTCTTCGAGCAGCACGGCGCTTTCCACCGTGGCCCCGCTGACGGTGTAATTGGCAACACTCTCCGCGGACGTCTTGTCCAGATCGCTTTCGAAGCAGAGTGCGACAGTTTGGCCGTCCAGGCTGGCCGTGCTGACAAGGACCGGCTCTGCCAAAACCGGCCTGCCCAGAGCCATGCCGCCGGCGATTGCCATGAAAACCACCAGCAGTCGTGGGATTGAAACACCGAGGCGACGGGAGAGTATGGGTGTTCTGAACATGGGCAGAGCATGAACGAGAGGGGGCCCGTTTGTCTTGGCTTTCTGGGCGATTGGGGTTGGGGTTTCGAGCGATCGCTCACCTTGTTCGCCCGAAAACGCAAATCGAACCGCCCGATCTGACAAGACACGACGAGGACGCTGCCGTAGAATACGATTCGGTTTGGAAGGCACAGATCGCCTTCGACCTCTCCACGGTGGCTCTGCCACGGCAGGTAAGGTCTGCTCGCCATTTGGGAGAACCGCGGCGCTGACGAGGTGCGATGACATGAAGAAGATTTCAACCAGCCGACTTGCTTGCCTTCGCCACAAGCACGCGTTCACTCTGATCGAACTCCTGGTGGTCATCGCGATCATCGCCATCCTCGCCGGGATGCTGCTGCCGGCCCTGGCCCGAGCGAAGGAAAAGGCGCGCCAAACCAAGTGCGCCAGCAACCAGCGCCAGATTGGCTTTGGATGGTTCATGTATGTCGACGAAAACAACGACACCTATCCGGCCATGAGAGGCTGGGGCGCAGCCGGCGGTCAGAAAGGAACTTACTCGCGCGATGCGAGTGTCGGGAACAGCTTCGGCGTTTATGTCGATGCGACCAACCGGCCGCTCAACCGGTATGTGACCGCCATTGAGACCTGGCGCTGCCCCTCCGACAAAGGCGACGCGAACTACAACGCCAAGAATTGCTTCCTGGAATATGGCAACAGCTATGTCACTCAGCACAGCGTCGATTCATGGCGCACCGCGCATGTGACGGCGGATTCAGATCCGACCTGGGCCGCTGGAGCCAAACCCATCAAAGCCAGCGAGGTGGCCCGGAGCCCGTCAAACAAGATTATCCAGGGAGACTGGGAATGGGAAAACAACGGCTACGATGTCAATGATCCGAAGTCCTGGTGGCATAACAATCGGGGTCAGCGCCGCCAGAACATGCTTTTTGGCGACGGGCACGTTGTCTTCTACCTCTTTCCCAACGAAATCGCGAAGTGGATCTTCAGCCCGCCGCCCGATCCGAACTACCTCTGGTGGTAGCGCGCCCTGTTCAGAGCTTTGCGGCCTCCGGAGAACCGTCGGGAAATTATCCAAACGACCATCATTAGCCTGGCGGAGATCGCGCCGTCTTTCCGCCGATCGATGGATGCCTGGCGGTACTTTGACGGATGGAAAGTGTATCCTTTACACTCCGCAATCGCACAAGCTGCGGCGGACGTTGACCGGGAGTTGATCCGGATCGGGCAGCGGTTGGGAGAGAATGACACTTGGATAGCCGGTTTCTGCCGGTATTACAGAGAGCCCCTCATCAGCTTGGACGAAGGGTTTGATCGCGTCCCCGGACTGCGGCGCGTAGCCTGCTAACGAGGACATCGACCAATCTCTTTTCCCTCGAGACATTGTCGGTGAGCCAGGCCCACACAAGAAATCGATCAATCGGCGGGCCGGGGCCGGACCCGCCCTGCCTCAAGGCGACGGTGTCGCGTGGCGTGTCAGGTTTGTCGAGAAGGTGATCGACACGAAGCACTCGGGGATGTGGGAATCCCACACACCGTGCGGCGTCCAGAACCAGCCACCGGAGTCCTTCGCCGGAGGCGCTTCCTTATCACTACCATCCGGACGTTGAGCGTGCCAAATGCAAGAATCGTCAATGTTTTCAGGGATAGAATTCGGGTCTCTGGGTGTGACCGACTTGAGAAAACTTTTGAGATTTTTCCCAGCAGCTTTTGCGCCAGAGTTGCGGGATGTTCACTGGAAAATTCGTTTTTGCCCAACTGACCGATCTGATCCATCGGGAACAATTCGCTCGCTTGGTTCGTCGCTACGACGGCGAGTACAAAGTGAAATCATCTCACATTTTGGCGGTAATTTTGGCCACTTTCCACCTCAAAGGTACCCGAGTT
>CAZODO010000173.1:0-5365 GCA_964578605.1 uncultured Verrucomicrobiota bacterium
GCACCCGACAGATTACCTGGTGGTTCCGCGGCTGATGGCGACGCTGATCGCGCTGCCGCTCCTGACGGCGGAGTCGATCGTAATCGGGATTGCGGCCAGCTATGCCGTGGGCGTGAGTTTGCTGAAGATCGACGCGACTTACGCCTGGGCGAACATGATCAAGTACAGCAATTCGGAGGATGTCATTACCGGGCTGAGCAAAGCGCTCATTTTCGGCGGGATCACCGCCCTGGTCAGTTGCTACAAGGGAATGACCTGCGGCCAGGGCGCGGAAGGCGTGGGCCGCGCGACCACCGAAGCCGTTGTCTACGCCTCCATTTCGATCCTGATCAGCAATTTCTTCCTGACCCTGCTCCTGACGAGGTTGCTGTCATGATCGAAGTGCGCCAGCTGTGCAAGAGCTTCGGCTCGCACAAAGTGCTCGACCGGGTCAGTCTCGCCATCGACCCAGGCGAGAGCATCGTGATTATCGGCCGGAGCGGGGGCGGCAAGAGCGTCTTGCTCAAGAACATCATTGCCCTGATGCAGCCCGATTCCGGCGAAGTCTGGGTGGCGGGGGAGAAGATCACTGGAATGGACGAGCGCCAGTTGATCCGGGTCCGCCGCCGCTTTGGCATGGTCTTTCAAGGAGCTGCGTTGTTCGACTCGCTCACCGTGGCCCAGAATGTGGGGTTCGCGCTCGCTCGCGAACGCAAACTGACCGAGGGCGAGATTGCCAAGCGCGTTTCCGAAGCTCTCGAAGTCGTTGATCTGCCGGGGACGGAACGGAAGAAACCCGCCGAACTCTCAGGCGGGATGCGGAAGCGCGTGGGGTTGGCGCGGGCCATCGTTTACCAACCGGAAATCGTCCTGTATGACGAACCCACCACCGGGCTGGACCCCGTGGTTTCCGACAGCATCGACCAGTTGATGATCCGAGTTTGCACCAACCTCAAGGTCACCTCGGTCGTTGTGACTCACGATATGCGGACGGCGCGCCGCGTGGGTCAGCGCATCTTCTTGCTCCATGAAGGACGCATGCACGCCAACGGGACACCCGACGAGATCTTCTCTTCGACGGACCCGGTCGTCCATCAGTTTGTCAACGGCATCTCCGATGCCCTCGAGCCGAGAATCTCGAAATGAACTCATCGCGATTGGAATGGAAAGTGGGGTTGTTCGTCCTGGTCTCGCTGGTGCTTGCGGCGGCGTTGATCATGAAGTTCAGCAAAAGCACGTCGGTTTTCGTCAAGACGTACGAAGTGCGCATGACCACGTCGAACGTGGGCGGCATTACCCCCGGCGCAACCGTCCTGATGGCTGGAGTTCCAATCGGAAGAGTCGAGTCTATCGACCTGGACGAGAGCGGCACCCTGGTGAGCATGTCTGTTCAGGTTGAATCAAGGTTCCGGATTCACAAGGACGCGCGCTTCACGATCGAACAGGCCGGGTTTCTTGGCGACCAGTATATCGCCGTGACACCGGGTGAAAACGAGGCGCCAATCCTCGAGCCCGGCGAGACGGTCCATGTCGAGGAGCCCTTCAACCTTCAGGAGGTGGCGAGGTCGGCGGCGGGCTTGCTGCGGCGAGTGGATCACACCGCAGCGCAGTTGAATGAGGCGGTGGCGCGCATCGACCGGACCCTTCTTTCCGAGCGGACCCTGACGAATATGGCCGAGGCGGTCGCGAATTTCAGGCTCGCTTCCGCCCGGGTCCTGAACACGCTCCAGGGAGTGGACAACCTGGTGCAGACAAACTCGTCACCGCTCATGACGGCCGTCAGCAACCTGGTCCATTTCTCCGAACAGCTCGATCAAGTGACGGAAGAGTTGCAGTTGACCCTCGCCACCAATCGGGTTGACGTCACCGCTGCGATTCAGAATGTCCAGAAGGGGACGGACCATTTTTCGAAATTATTGGAGGACCTCCAAGCCGGGAAGGGGCTGGCGGGCAGCGTTCTTAAAGATGAAGCGATGCGCCAGCAGTTCGCGTCCATCCTTAACAACTTGAACACCGTGAGCAGCAACCTGAGCGAGCACGGGTTGCTCTGGCGCCCAAAGGCCAGGCGGGTGCAGCCCGCCGGCACCTCGCTCTATCCTGGCAAGATTCCCTCGCGTTGAGCCTTCGCGTTTATGTCACTGTGGACCATTCGCATTCTGTTTCTGTCCCTCTGCTCGCTGGCGGGGTACGCGGTCAGCCAGGTCCGGCCCGAGTTGGTTCACAATGGCCTGTCCGCTCTGCTGGTTGGCTTTGGATTTGGCGGGCTGCTGATTGCCATCGACGAAATGCTCAAGGGCTTCTCTCTGCGCGCGTTTTCCGCCGCCACCTTTGGGCTGGTGCTGGGCACGCTGATCGCCTGGATGGTCGACCGGTCCGGGCTGTTCGTCTACGTCGATGAAGAACCCACCCGCTGGCTGATTCGGCTCAGCCTGTTCCTGGCGTTCGGTTATATCGGGATGGTCCTCGCGATGCGCAGCAATAAGGAGGATTTTTCGCTGATCATTCCTTATGTGCGGTTCGCGTCGCAGAACAAGCCGGAAAACCTGCTTTTGCTCGATACCAGCGTCATTATCGATGGCCGGATTGCCGATCTGCTCGAAGCGAATTTCCTCGAAGGGGTGATCGTTGTGCCCCGTTTCGTCCTCAAGGAGCTTCAGCAAATCGCCGATGCCACCGACCCCATCCGGCGGGCGCGCGGCCGCCGCGGCCTGGAGACCCTCAGCCGCATCCAGCGCAACCGTCGCACCGAAGTCAAAATCCACGAGGGCGATATCCCCGAGGAGTCGGCCGTGGATGCGAAGTTGGTCCAATTGGCCCGGGCGCTGGGGGCCAAGCTGTACACCAACGACTTTAACCTTGGCAAGATTGCCGAACTGCAATCGGTTCCCTACGTCAACCTCAACGAGCTGGCAAAGGCCCTGAAGTCCGTGGTCCTTCCCGGCGAAAGCCTGAGCCTGAAACTGGTCCGCGAAGGCAAAGACAAAGGGCAGGGGGTGGGCTACCTGAACGACGGCACCATGGTCGTCGTCAACCATGGCCAAGGCGCGATCGGCCAGCAGGTGGATGTTCAGGTGCAAAGCCTCTTGCAGACCGGAGCGGGGGTGATCATTTTCGCCGAAATCAAGGACGCCGCAGCGGCTTGATCCCTCCGTCCTCAACCCCCAACTTCCTCCTCCTATGAGAAAGCCTCTTTCTGGCGCCTCCTTTCGCGCCTTGAGCCGGCAACTGCGCGCCGGCGAACTCCGGTTTGATCCTCCCACCTTGGAAGCTCATGCGGGGGACAAATGGTTTGCCAGCCATTTGCCCGACGTGGTGGCCCTTCCCCGCAGCACCCAGTCCGTCTCCAAGATCCTCCGCTTCGCGCATGCGCATGACATGCCGGTCACCGCGCGCGGGGCAGGGCACGGGTATGTGGGAGGCTGTGTGCCGGTGCGCGGCGGAATCGCCCTTTCGCTGGCGCGGATGAACCGGATCAAGGAGATCAACTCGGCGGATTTTGTGGCCGTGGTGGAGGCGGGTGTGATCACCCAGGCTCTTCAGGACGCCGTGGAAGCCAAGGGCCTTTACTACCCGCCCGATCCCGCCAGCCGGGCTAATTCGACCCTCGGCGGCAACGTCGCCAGCAACGCCGGCGGCCCCCGCTGCCTCAAGTACGGTGTCACGCGCGAGTATGTCCTCGGATTGGAGGTGGTGCTGGCGGACGGGACGATCGTGAACCTCGGGGGACGGACCCACAAGAACAAGGCGGGGTTTGACCTGACCGGCCTCTTTGTCGGTTCCGAAGGTTTGCTGGGGATCGTCACTCAAGCCACTCTCAAACTGCTCCCGCTCCCCCCGTTTCGCGCTTGCCTGTCAGCTGGATTCCGCTCCACCCAGGCGGCCACGGAAGCCTTCCGCGCCATTTTTGCCGAAGGCTTTCTCCCCAGTGCCCTGGAACTCGCCGATGGGTTTACCGTCGCCGCCGCCCGCAAACGCACCGGCAGCCCCTTGCTCGCCGGTTGCGGGGGGCACATGATCGTCGAGTTGGACGGCCAGAAGCGCTCGGTCCAGTCCGAGCTCAAGGGCCTCGAGCGTTGCGTTCGCACCGCACGGCCGCTCTTCGTTCAGCGTGGATTGGGAACGTCCGGCACGGAGAAGTTCTGGCAGTTGCGGCGCGAGTTCTCCTACGCCCTCCGCGATACGGGCCTCACAAAGCTGAATGAGGATGTTGTCGTGCCACGCGGGCGGATTGAGGAATTGTTCCGGTTTGCCCAGGCTCTCCAGAAGAAGCACCAGTTTCCCGTCGCGTGTTTCGGTCATGCGGGCGACGGCAATATCCACGTCAATATCATGGTCGATCCGGGCCAGCCCAACACCCAAGCCCGGCAGGAGGCGGCTCTCGACGAGCTTTTCAGGTTCGTTATCAGTGTCGGGGGCGTTATCACAGGCGAGCACGGCGTTGGGCTTGCCAAGAAACGTTGGTGGCCCCTGGCCGCTTCACCGGAATTGAGGAACCTCCACGAGACGGTCAAGCGCTCCCTGGACCCCACAGGCATCCTGAACCCCGGCAAGTTCGTTTGAGCCCGTTTTGCCCCTCGGAGGAGGCGTTGAGGCCGGTGAATCCGCACCGCGACGCCGAATGCCGGGGCAACCGCCTGGAAAACAAAGAACCGCCGGATAACGGCGGCTCTCGATGACTACGGAGAGTCTTTTGCGGCCTAACGGCGATTCCGATAGCCGCCGCCACCGGCGCCACCGCCGCCACGATACTCGCGCTCTCCTCCTCCTCCGCCGGAACGCTCTTCGCGCGGCCGCGCCTCGTTCACCGTCAGGGTCCGGCCCTGAAAATCCTTCTGGTGAAACATTTCAACGGCCTTGGTCGCCTCGTCTTGCGAACTCATTTCGACGAATGCAAACCCCCGGGAACGCCCCGTGGCACGATCTTGCATGATATCCACGGAAACGACGGTGCCTGCCTGGGAAAAGTAGTCCTGCAGATCGTTTTCGGTGGAATTATACGTGAGGTTTCCTACAAACAACCTTGTAGCCATAGTCTTGATTAACGTGTGGTTTGGGTCCGCTCTGCGCTGCTGGGGTGTACGTTCCTATCGGTAGGTCTCAATTATCACTGCTCATCTGAGCACGGTATGACAATATTCGAATCACTCAGTCTTTGCTTCACGGACGGCCGAATAATAAAACCTGAACCATGCAATGCAAGTGAATTCTGATCCAGCAATTCTGCCCATGAACCTCAAAATGGTTGGCTTGATTACCAACTATTTGCGCAACGCGAGGTTCAAGGGCGCAGTGCGCGCAATCCTGTTCCGGGGTGATCTCATTTCAGGGAGCAGGGCGACGCGCTCCGTCGCGCGCCGTTTCTAACTTCCGCTTGACCGTGATTGAC
>CAZODO010000174.1:0-4988 GCA_964578605.1 uncultured Verrucomicrobiota bacterium
AAAACATTGACGATTCTTGCATTTGGCACGCTCAACGTCCGGATGGTAGTGATCGCAAGCCAACCCACGACCAGAACAACGAGGAATCCCATGCTCACCCAGAATTTCCGAGGCGCGCTCAACAAAAAGCTCAGGGGGCCGGATCGGAACGGTGTGTTGGCCAAACCACAATGCGGGCATGTGTCGTCGGTGTTCAGCAGCATGCTGCCGCACGCCCGGCACTTCATCAGATAGGGCTCAGCGGAGTGTCGCCTTGCCATACACCTAAGTTATCGGAAGGCGTTCGCCGATGGTCAAGCGAATATGCCCACGGAAACATCGCGGTGGGCCGCGCCGCCCTCGCGGCAGTCTGCGCTTGGCCCGTGAATGCCGTCCCCGTGATCATCTCGAGCGGACCGCGTTCCAGGGCGCTTCCTGTCTCCGCTCACCGATGACCGTGGTGATGGTGCCTTTGATGCGGTCGCCCGTCTGCTTGCCCTCGTAAATGGAAAGCACTCTGTCCTCGCCGGTGCCGCGTTCGATCTCGAAATAGACCTCGCCATCCTTGCTTGAGCCGCGGCTAATACGCACCAACCGGCCGGCCCGCTCGGTTCCAGGGATGTAACCGGTGAGCTGATCGCCGCGCTGGGCAAGCCGTATCCGGTTCTCAACCTTGCTGCCACGCACCTCAACGGTCCAATTCCAATAGCCCCCTGTCCCGTCGTGGGTTCGCCGGGCTTCCCAGGGGTAGGCGCGCTTCTCTCCCGCCCAGTTGGACTCGACCGTCCCACGGATGGTTCGGCCGCTGAGGGTCCCGGCGTAAGTGGTCACGATCTGCCGTTCGCCCCGGTTCCTGACGACCTGGAAGCGGAGCTGGCTGCCGCGCACAAGAACGTTGGTGATGGCCGCTTCGGAACCGGGGCGGAAGCTCGTGGTGCCCGTCAGGAGACCCTCGTCGCTTTCCAAAACCAGTTCGGGTTGCGAGGTCGTTCCGTCCGGCATCGTGAAACTCCAGTGCCATGTCCCCTCAAAGGCGGCCGTTTCATCCGGGCCGGATTCCGCGGCGAAGGCGCAGAAGCCAGCCACGCACGCTGAGATGGCCGTCATGGCGAGCGCCCGGGCAGAGCGAACAAACCCGCTGAGGCGCCGGGAAGGCCCGGCAACGCTTTCTTGCACGCGCTTGCCAAAGGCACTCACAACCCCTCCTTTCCCGTGGAAGCGACGGGGCCCGGCGCCGCGGCCACACTGAATTTGAGGCTGACCTTTTCTTCGTCCTTCTGGTTGCGACCGCTGAAGGACACATCGATCTGCGTGCCCTGGTCGCTGACCGTCACGACTCCGAAACAGCCTTCTTCCGGCCGTGCCCGGTACACCCCTTGGCTGTACGGTCCGCCTTTGATAGAGGCTTCTTTATCCAGGGGCGCGGCGCAAAGGATCGGGATGGGCACTCCGCCGCCGGTCGCGTAATCGCTGTTGCTTCCGTCATCGGCCGCGAGCATATGAGCGTCCGCATGCAGGATGCATATGCCTCGTATCCGGTTTGCCTTGATAAAATCCGCAATCTCCCGGCGTTCGGTCGTGAAGGCGCTCCACCAATCCTCCACGGCCGGCCCGATGCTGCGGTTGGTGCGCGAGGCGGGATTGGAGCTCAGTTGGGAATGGTGGATCTTACCCCACTGGTTGGTTTTGACTGCGGCATAGATATTCGCGCCCATCTCACCGATCCAGGCGACGGAACTCACCCAGCAGATCAAGGGATACTTTCCATTCGCAGCGAGCAGTTCGCTCTTGAACCAGGCCTTCTGCGCCGCGCCCATCATGGACTTGGCGGCGTCATCCTTCCGGCGGGCGTCCTCGCGCTCCGAGCGGAGATCGGTGATGATAAACCGGACCCGTCCCACAGAGAAAGCCTGGCTTACCGGGCCGCCTCCGCGTTCGGCGCGGGCGAGCGGCAAGGGGTAATGCGGCACGTATTCGTCATACACGAAACGGGCCGCGGGGCGCGCCGGTGCCTTTCGATTGCTGTTGTTCCCCGTGAAATCGTGATCGTCCCAGATGTAGACGAACGGGATCTGCCGGTATAATTCGGATTGCTGCGGGGAGGCCAGCACCGCGTCGTATCCGGCTCGGAACAGGGCGGGGCTGTTTGAATGGATGTTCAGATAATGGAAATCGCCCACGTTCATAAAGAACAGCGGGCGGTGCTCCCGGATCCGATCAAAAACCTCGCTGGTCGACCCCGTGCGCGCATCGCCTGAAAAGACGAATGTGAAGGATGCCGGCCCGGGCGCCGGGAAGGTGCGGAACGCGCCGCCTTTCCTCGCTTCGACCTGCCCGTTCACTTCCACGGCGTAATAGTACTGCGTGTCCGGTTCGAGCTTGTCGATGTTGAACGCGACAACGTTTCCCCGCGTCGCTTGGGAGGCGATCGGGCCGACCTGGATTGGCTCCGAGAGCGACTCGCTTCGGCTTACCAGCAACCGGGCGCCAAGCTGTTCCCGGACGAGCTTGACCTTGACGACAGCCGAATCCGCCGTGACGCCGCCGGACCAGGGGCCCCGGTCGATCTGTGAAAAGCCGGCGCCAAGCCGGTCGCAAAGAAAGGTGTAGCTATCGGTCAATTGGTCCAGGCGCTCGTCAAAGGCGGTGCCCGCCCCATGCCCGGAGCCGGAGGTGCGCAGCAAAACAGGCTCGCCTGAACGGGACGCCGCCTGCAACCGCGCCGTCATCTTGCGCGAATGGGCCGGATTGACCCTGCCATCGTTATCTCCGGCGAGCATCAGCACGGCGGGGTAAACCGTATTGGGGGTCACCCGGTGATAGGGTGAATACGCATGCAGCGCCCGGAACTGGTCCGGATGGCTCACCGTGCCGAACTCCGCCACGTTGAAAACCCCGTTGGGATCCAATTCCGCCCGGAGCATGTCGAACAGTCCGGCCCGCGCCACGACAGCCCGGACGCCGTCCGGACGCTGTGTCAATGCCGCGCCGACGAGCAGGCCGCCATTGCTGCCGCCCCAGAACGCGAGCTTGGCAGGCGAGGTATGGCCGGATTTCACCAGGAACTCGGCGCACGCCGCAAAATCGTCAAACACATTTTGCTTGTTCGTCAGCGCGCCCGCCTGGTGCCAAGGCTCCCCAAATTCACTGCCGCCCCGGAGGTTCGCAATCGCCAGAAGGCCACCTTGATCCAGCCAAAGCCGCCGCGAAATGTCGAAGCTCGGAGATTGGCTGATCCCAAACCCGCCATAGCCCGTCAGGATCGCCGGATTGGTCCCATCCAGGCGCGTTCCTCGCTTGCGCAAAAGGGTCAACGGAACCTCCGTCCCGTCCTTCGACCGGGCTTTCTCCCGAAGAACCTCCACATCCGAAAAGCTCACGCTCGGCTCAGGGGAAAGCGCGGTGATCTGCACGCGTTCCTTGTTGTGGGTGGGGCTGTAAAGCAACCATTCGTGCGGTGCGATATAGCTTTCACTCCGAAAAAGGATGTCGTCTCCATTCATCACGAGCACCGCGCGGATGCTGGCCGAAGTGCTCTCCTCGACGTGCCGCACCCGAGCATCCATGAAATCGAGATAAGCGAAGTGCGACGGGCCGCCTTGCATCAAGACCAGGGCCATCCCGCTTGCCGCCGGCTTGAAATCGGCAATCACCTGGCCGCCCTCCGGCACCCTCACCGCCGCACCCGCGGCGTTCGGGGCGTCAAGGGGCATTCGAAGAATGCAGCCTTTGGGCGCTTCCTTATGTGAGAGGAGGTAAAGAGCTTCGTCGTTCCCCCATTCGATATAAAGCGGTTCGCGCCCGAACTCCGCCTGGGTCACCCTATCTTCGACCGCCGCAACCTGGCGCCATTCACCCGAAGGGTTGCGGAGGTAATGCGAATACTCGCCGCCGTCCCCATGGGCCACGGACGCCAGGAGATGACGTCCGTCCGGGCTGCGTTTCAGCTCGATCTCGGCCGTGCGGGGCAGCTCCTTCCCAAGTTCATAGCTGTCCTGGTCCACCGCCGTTCCAAGCTTGTGAAAGCAGACTTGCTGGGTGAAGTCCAGATCGGCGTCCGGACGTTCGCCCTTTCCCGGATACCGTGTGTAAAACAAGCCGGTCCCATCCCGATTCCACGCGGCGCTTCCCCCGCCGGTGGGGGCCTGGACACGCGGGAGGCTCTCGAAGCGCGGTTCGCCATTACTGGTGGCAAAGAACCGGAGCGTGCCCCTTTCGGAGCCGCCTTCGGAAAGCGACACCGCCACCAGGCTGCCATCAGGCGAGGGCACAAACCAGTCGATGGCTACCACCCCGTTCGTATCCAGCTTCACCGGATCGATCACGACCCGTTCGGACGCGAGATTCGTGACGGACCCAAGCGTGACCAGGACCGGTTGCTGCGCCGGGGGCTCGAACTTCAAAAGAAACAGCCGCCCTCCCTGCCACTGGGCCGCGTGATAATCCGGGTCAGCCCCGGACATCAACTGCTCCAGCCTATCCTGGATGGATGGGCGGTAGGGCACCGCATCGAGAAACTCCCGCGTGCGCCGGTTCTGCTCGGAGGACCAGTCGCGCACGGCTGGATTGCTGGCATCCTCAAGCCAGCGGAAGGGATCGACCACAGCCACCCCATGATACTCATTTGTGACCGGCGAGCGGTCGGATCGAACCTGTGGTTCCTCTGGAGATCGGCGCGGTGCAGTCTCCACCCTCGAATCACACCCCAAACTCGCACACAACGCAGTCACCACCCACCAAAGAAAAGCCGGCGGCTTCATGAATCGAAATCGATTATCGCAGTTCTGACCGGAGAGACAACGCAAACGTCTCGGGGTAGAACCCTCGAACCGGGCATATTGTCGCAGGCCCGTTCGCGAGAGTGATGATCTGGCAGCAATCGCACCGTTGCCTGGGCTTCAGCGGCCCTGAATACAATGTAAACTCATTTCAAACGCATGATAAACTCATTGTAACAGCGATCTCGGAAGGTGGCCTAGGGTCTTGCCTTGGGAGGTTGACGGGAAAAG
>CAZODO010000175.1:0-4684 GCA_964578605.1 uncultured Verrucomicrobiota bacterium
CGAATCTTCTAACCAGTTGATGCTGTGGGACTAATATCCGGACAGTTGTGCTGCGGGATATAGAAACCCTAGATACTTTTCGACGGGAATCGCTCCAGAAGCCATCGCTATGAAGAATTCCGTCATGCGCCCTGCACGAGTGATAGACGTGTTTTATCCGTAGCCAGACGCCCGGCAACCGGTCCAGGCCCCGCTCCCGGCCCGGCCGTTCGGCCCCCGAATGGTTGCGTTCGAGCTTGCCAGTGGGAGGGGCACTTCGTTTATTCCTGGGACCAATGCCTCAGCACGGTGCCACTCGGACAGCGAGGACGGAGACGCTTGCTCCGCTGAATCCTGCGGCTGTGCTCCCGGCGGCTTTCTTGGCGGGCTCCTTCTTCTACGTCTGGCTGCGAGTCGAACCCGTGCTCGATTACCACCGGTTCGGGCCGTTCTTCTACGCGCGCGGGGAATTCTTCGAGAGGTTCCTGGATCGGCCAGGCGGTCTTGTCGATTACGCCGGGGTATGGCTGGCCCAGGCCAATCACTTCAATTGGGCTGGAGCCCTGGTTTTCTTCCTGCTCCAGCTTGGGATCTACCTGGCCACGCGCGTTGTCCTGGGCCGGGTGAGCGGCGTCGCCTCCGGATGGGCCGCGCTGCTTCCGGCGTTCGGGTTCCTGCTCTTGCGCAACCGGTATGGTGTCCCGGTGACGGCCGTGGGCCTGGGCCTTCTGTTGGCCCTTGGCGCTTCGGCCGCCCAGGTGTCGCTCGCATGGCGGCGCCCGTGGAAGTTTGCCTTCTTGAGTGCTTGTGTTTCCGGGCTGCTCTTTTGGGTGGCCGGGCTTTGGCCTGCGCTCCTTTTCTCGGCGTGCAACGCGTTGTTCGCGCGGGTCCGGTTGCGGAACGGGCTGGCGGGACTGGGTTGCATGCTTTTGGCGCTGGCGCCGCCGGGGGGCCTTCTTGCCACCGGGAATTACGAGGCGGCGTCGCTGGCGAATTCCTGGACAGGCACGATCGGCTGGGGACTCCTGGCGTTCGTTTACGGGGCGTTGCCTGCGGTCGCGGTTCTGCTGGCAATGATCCATTTGGCAGCGGGCCCTGTCCGCCGCGGACAAGCGGAGGGCGTCGAGGAAGGCGGCATCCCGTGGGCCGGGTGGGCGGTGACGCTCCTTGTCCTTCTTTTGGCGTCGGCCGTGGCAGGGACGCAGTTCGACCGTCGCGAGAAGCTTTTTGCCCAGATCGATTACTACGCGGGTTCCGGCGAGTTCGAAAAGGTCCTGGCCGCGGCCAGCCATGCCCGGGTGCTCAATCATCCCGCCCGGGTGCGCTTGCAGTTCGCGTTGTTCCACACGGGACGCCTTGCCGAAGACCTGTTCTCGTTCATCAACAGGGTCGATCTGGAGCCGTCCGAAAAGATCGGGGAGGATTGGCGGGCGCAAGCGCGGCCGCTTTTGGAGCTTGGGCTGGTCAACGACGCGGAACACATGGCGCACGAAGCGCTCGAGATTCAGGGTGACCGCCCGGATCTCTTGCGCCTGCTGGCCCGAATTAACCTCCTCAAGGATCGGCCGAAGGCGGCGCAGGTCTTCCTGAATGTGCTCAGCCTGATCCCGTTTCAAGGGGACTCTTCCGATGCGAACTGGCCGGGGGGCGAACCGCGGATCGACGCCACCGAGCGCGCCTGGCTGGATCCGATGCGGGCGCGGCTGTTGACGAAAGACGTGCCGCATGACTCGGTCAGGCCGCTGCTGGACGTGTCGCTCTTCGCAAACCCCACCAATCGGATGGCGTTCGAATATGTGATGGCCCATTACCTCACCGAGCTGGATCTGAAAACGGCTGCGGAACGGCTGGGGTTCATCGGCAACTTTGGTTATGCGCACATTCCGCGCCCCTACGAGGAGGCCCTGCTTCTGTATCAGCAGCTCGCGGGCGTGACCGTCGAGTTGAACGGCCGCTCGATCCGGCCTGAAACCGTGGCGCGCTTCCGTCATTTCCGTGAATTTGGCAGGCGGCTGAACGGGACGGCCGAGGAATTGGGGGTTATGGCAACTCACTTTGGCGACACTTACTGGTGCTATTACTACGCCCACCTGATCCGCAAGCGAGCCGCCCAACGCCAGGCTTCCGCCCCATGACGAACCGCTCCCATGGTTCTGTGCGCGCGCCGCTCCGTGTGTGCTGGGCGCTGGCGCTCTTGCTGTCGGTCAGCCCGGCCGCCCTGCAGGCTGCCGAGTTGCCAAGACTGTTTCCCGATTACGTCGGCGTCACCTTGCCGCCCAACCTTGCGCCGCTAAACTTCAAGCTCCTGGAACCCGGGGGGGGGTCTTACCGGGTGCAAATGCGGTCCACTCACGGCCCGCCGATCGCCCTTACGAGCCGAGGCCCGGAGATCCGGATCCCGGCGAAGGCCTGGGCCCGACTTCTGCGCGACAACCGTGGCGAGCCGTTCTATTGGGACATCTCCGCGGAGTCGGGCTCGGGCCGGAGCACGTTTGCCACGATCACCAATCACATTGCGCGCGAGGAGATCGACGGCTGGCTGGCGTACCGTTTGCTGAAGCCGATCTTCAATTACTACACCGAATTGGGCATTTACCAGAGAGATTTGGCATCCTTCGACGAGCGATTGATCATCAAGAACGACAAGTTCAATCAGGGCTGCCTCAATTGCCATATGCCCCTGAACCAGAATCCCGATACCTTCGCTTTTCACATTCGCGGGCAAGGCGGGAAGAATCCCATGATCCTCGTGCGGACCAACCAGGCGGCAAGAGTGGAGCGAACGATGGGTTACCTGGCGTGGCATCCCAGCGGCCGGCTCGTGGCCTTTTCCGCGCATAAATTCTTCCTCTTTTTCCATACACGCGGGGAAACGCGCGACCTTTACGACGCCAACTCGGATCTCGGGATTTACCGGACCGACGCGAACACGGTTGAGTTTCCGGCTTCCATCGCCGCGGCCGATGCGAACGAGACCTGGCCCGCCTGGTCGCCCGACGGCCAGTTCCTTTATTTCAGCAGCGCCGCGCCTCAGCCGCGCGAGCAGTTCGGCGAGATCCGTTACGACCTGATGCGCGTGAGCTTCGACCTCCAGACCGGGCGCTGGGGCGAGCCGGAAAAGATGATTTCCGCTGCCGAAACGGGCCAGAGCATCTGCCAGCCGAAGGTATCGCCGGACGGCCGCTCCTTGCTGGTGACCGTCAGTGACTATGGCAGCTTTCCGATCTACCGTTCCCAAAGTGATCTGAGTGTAATGGACCTGGCAACCCGCCATCTGCGCCGCCTGGAGATCAATAGTAATGAAGCCGACACCTGGCATACGTGGTCGAGCAACAGCCGCTGGGTGGTGTTCAGCAGCAAACGAATCGATGGCCTGTTCGCCCGGCCCTACCTCAGTTATGTGGACGCAAGCGGCGTGTTCCACAAACCCCTCGTTTTGCCCCAGGAAGACGCCGGGTTTTATGGATATTGCCTCAATACGTTCAACGTGCCGGAGCTCATGCGGGGCCCCGTCACGGTCCGAGAGCGCGACCTCGTGCGCGCCATCCGCCATGCCGGTCAAGCGCGCCAGCCCGAAGGCCCGGAACGTCCGCGCTCGGCCGGGGCGGAGCCGGCACCCGACGAATCGAGCGCCGCGCCGATCCGGGAGTAGCCTTACAACTTCACTTGCAACAACTCGTAGGCGGTGGGCGAGTCCATCACCAGAGTGTTCCTGCCCGGCACGGGCGCCTTCCTCCCGCTGCCCAAACTGGCCACCCAGCCCTTCCTCAAGCTTTGGGAACAGGAGGTGTAGTAGCAGTCGATCAGGGAAAACACCCCTCACGGAGCGAGGGGAACCCCTGATAGCGCGAAGGATACGTTTCGGACAGAGTCGAACTCCTTATGATAGCCATTAAACGTCTGCCATTCGGGGCGCTCGCCGGGCTGTTGTTGATGGCGGCGCCAGTGCAAGCGGATCTCATCCAATTCCAAGCGTCCTTATCAGGACCCGCTGAGGATCCGCCAAACAGTTCGCCCGCCACGGGATGGACCCTCGTCTCTTACGACGACGTCACGCACACGCTTCATGTCGAAGCCTCCTTTGCCGGTTTGACGGGCGCCACAACCGCCGCTCACATCCACGCTCCGACAGCGTCGCCCTTCTCGGGGGTCGCCGGTGTCGCCACCCAGGTGCCAAGTTTCTTCGGTTTCCCGTTGGGGGTCACAGCCGGCTCGTACGATAACTTCTTCGACCTGACAGACGCGGGCAGCTACAGGCCCTCGTTCCTCGCCGCACAAGGCGGAACGCCGGCCGGCGCCGAAGCCGCCTTGATCAGCGCCCTTCGCAGCGGGCAGGCCTACTTCAACATCCACACCACGGCCTCCCCTGGCGGGGAAATCCGTGGCTTCCCAAGCCGGGTCCCGGACGCCTCCTCGACCGCGGGCTTGCTCGGGGCTGCGCTCATCGCGGTCCTCGGCTGGCGCAAGGTCCTGGACCGCCCCAGCGGGGCGAGTTAACCCACCGCCGTTGGTTTGCTTTCACTTTCAAACATTCTGCAGACGGGGCGGAATGAATTTTGTGCGGAGTCAATCACGGTCAAGCGGAAGTTAGAAACGGCGCGCGACGGAGCGCGTCGCCCTACCCGGAGTGAATCTCAGGTAGAACCCTCTTCATTCAGGCACAGAACCCAGTCAACGTCAGGCGGATTGAGGAAAAAGGCATGCC
>CAZODO010000176.1:0-4480 GCA_964578605.1 uncultured Verrucomicrobiota bacterium
ACAGACACTTACAAAACCGCCTCTTTGAGGGTGGCGGTTTGCTCAGACCTCTGCACATTGGTTCGGCGCCGGAACTCACCGACGCGGTAATAGAAGACGGCGCAGCAAACGATGCATAGAATGCTGCCGTAAGGCGTACGTTAATTCGACCAAGCCCGCCCGTGATCGTTCCGAACTCCAGGACCTACCGCTGGTTCAATTGCCCGGCCTGGATCCGGCCGAGGGCGGCGGCTTCGAGGTACTCCTCGTCAGGTCCGGTGCAGATGGCGTCGAGCACGACAGGGGTTTCCGGACTGAGGGCGATCCAACGGCAGGGAATGTCCGACGATGGTGCGCCGTGAATGGGCGCATGGGCGTCCCAGCTCTTTCCCCCGACATCCTGACGGCGGGCAGACACCAGCCATAAGCCCAACCTGGACGAAAGCCTCTGCGCCAGGTCGCTGGTCTCGGGTGATTCCGGCAGCAACGCTGTGCTCGGCGCGAGCCGCAGGTTGGGGGCATTGACAGCCTCAAGCATCTTCAAAGCGTCGGGGATGTTCCACGGCGGTTTGCCGGATGCCAGCCGCAAATGAAGCGTCACCTGGTGCGCCGCGGCATGGCTTGCCAGCGCTTTCAACGTCTTTTCGAAAGCGGCTCGGGTCTGCTCGCCTGTGAAGTTGTTTTCGGGGTATCGATGCAGAGAAAGGATCAAGTCACGCGAGCCGAGGCACTCCATCTTCTCCATGACATTGGTGATCGTGTCGATGCTCGCGCTGTAATCCTCGGCAATGTTGTCGATCAGGCGAAGGCCCGGATAAAGGTTCGCGCCGGAGCTCAGGTCCACCGACACTCGCAAGCCCTGGCGGCGAATCCATCCGGACTCCCGCTGCAGGGCCGCCTTTTCGCGGTCAGCCACGTAACGCCAGTCCACGACCACGCCGTCGAAGTGCTCGAAGAAGGTCGGACGCGTGAGGATCTCTTCCTTGATCGATTGAAGTCGGCGCAGCGTGAGGAACCTGCCTTTGGGCCGCGTTGGCGGAACGAGATGGGCGATCTCCTCCACGCCGGCCTCGTTGACCCTTACGGAAAACACCCGGACATCCCCTCCGGCAATGGTCGTTTCGGTGCTGCGTCCCAGGAGATCAACGCTGACGCTTGCTGGAAGGTAGCCAACGGCGCTCTTTTCAGCGGTGTCGAGCGGGAGCTCGCGGATCGCCACAAGGGGACCGCAGCGAGAGGCAATTTCAAGCGGCCGTTCCCGCCAGGAGTTGTTGGCAATGCACAACGTGAATTCGCCCGGGCCCTTCCGGCACGTGATCAAGCTCAGTTCACGGTCGCTAAGCGCAAACAGCGCCTGATGGGTGAGTATTTCCTCCAGTCCTTTGCGCACTTCCGGCCTCAGCTTGTAAGGTTTTGGAAGAGGTTGATCAACTTCGCTTCGGATTGGACTTTTCCGTTCCGAGTCCGGTTGCAGGTCAATACCGTATTCGCTGGCGAACGCGGTCAACCTCCCTTTACCGACGCGGACCGAGAGGTCGGCTGCGATGCCGGTATGTCCGGCGACGCCGCCAGGGAGGCGCGCGAGGTTGCCCGCGGTCAGGACCAGGTGCCCGCCACGTTCTACGTAGGCTTGCAGTTTGTCGCGCAGTTCAAGCCCGCCTCTCAAGGCGCCTGCCAGGACCACCACGGGATAGCGCTCAAACAGCCAGCCGGGCGCATCGCTCAAGAGGCAATCGGCGAAATCACCATACGGAGTGGGGGCAATGAATCCGGATTCGTCATGGAAATACGAGGAGTCCTGGTATCCAGGGTAAAGCAAGTCAAGAACGGCGTCCGTAAGGAAGTCGCCCGGTTCATACGGCAGGTTTCCCCAGACGCGGTAGACCTTGTCCGAATACAGGTGCCGGGGGAACGTCCAGCCCGCGGTGAAGTCGACCAGCAGCGCCACGGGCGTGTGCATAACGCCAGGCTGCCCATTCGCCCTGATCCAGCGCTGGGCCGTTTGTTGGATCGTGCCGATGGGCGAGAGCCGGTCGCCATCGAACCACCCGTTTTCGAACCCGACAGCCACGCTGTTGTAGAAGATGTGGCTATAGAGCAGGCGCTTCATCAGGCTCAGGCTCGTCCCCTTGGTTGGCCCGTGCTCATAGCCGTCGCTCCGTCCGGACGAGCCGTACGTCTTGAACCCCCAACGATTGTAGATGGATGCGTTGCCAAACCATGGCACGCCATATTGTTTGCCGGCGCCACGGATGAACGCGTAGTAAACCTGGTTGTTGGGCAGGGCCTGGGCCGTCTCGGCACCGATCAACGTGTAAGTGCCTTCTTTGAGAAAGTAATGGCCGAAGTTCAGCGACACCAGCGTGGCGTGCTTGTTCCCCAAGTGATCTCCCATCATCTCGAAATGCCGCTGAAAATTGAAATACTGCTCGAGGCGGCTGGCCGAGGCGGGTGTCATCTGCTCCGCATAGCCGCCCACGTAGCGTCCGTCCTGTTCGCCAATGTCCGTGCCCAGCCAGCGTTCGCCCAGCTTGGACTCGAGCAGCGTGAACGCCTCGCTTGGCGGCCGAAACTGCTGCCAGTAACCGCCCGGCCCGGAGCCAGGGACGTATCCCCAGACGTCGAAGAGGTAAAGATCCCGTCGCCTGATCTCGTCGGCCAGTTCACCCAGGTTCTTCGCGAACAGGATCGGGTAGGACGGCCAGATCACGTCGCCGAGTTCGTGCGTGCGCGTAAACTTCTCCAACTCCGCCGCGTGCCCGGTGATCAGGTCGTCAGCCACGTTGAATCCGCGCAGGCAGGTGAACTGCGTCCGATCCTTGAAGGTCGACCAGGTGGGCGGTTGAACAGCGCGCCGGTCGTAATCCGGATGCTCTCGCGGGTCCAGCAGGCGCGAGTAGACGCGATGGGGTCCATCCGCACGCGCGATCGACGCAGCCCCGGCATTCGGGATTGCGCTTAGGGCCGCAAGAAACATGACACCGAGAAGGTGGCCGAAGGTTTGCCCGGTGAATCGCATCGTTGCACTCATGGACATGCCTGCTAATCCTGCCGGCACCCAATCGTCAGGAGCACATTCGCCCAGAGGGCCTGGTCTGCCGTTTGGATCGTGAGGACGTGATCGGGGGATTCGACCTGTTTGTAAAACTCCCATTTGAGGATCGGCTCCAGTTGGAGGGTCGCTCCGGCTTCTTTCAGTGCACGGCGGTATTCATTCCAGACCGGAGGTTCGCCCGCTTGCGCGTAGGGATCGTCGGGAGGAATGCCCATGGTACTGACCTTCTCCACCGGGATGGCGGTGAGAAGGGCCCGGAGGACCTGCGCCACGGTGACTACGCCTGGCGCGAGGTTCAGCGAAACGACCTGGGAATGGGGTCCCCGTTTGGTGGAAGCCGGATAATTGCCGTCGGCGATCAGGACGGTGGCATGATGCCCCGCCTGGCCGAGGATGGCGTTGATCGTGGGATGAATGAGGTGATGCTTGAGCATGGCAATGACAGGAGGCAACCGTTCAAGGGCGTCCAAAATGGCTCCGGAAAGCACGGATCGTTTGCGCCGCGGCCGTTTCTCCATCGGGCAGCGGCAAGATCTCAGCGGAAAGAAAGCCGTTGAAACCGATGTCTTGAAGCGTCTGCGCGATGGGCGCCATCTCTGTGTGGCCGAAACCCACCGCCTGCCGATTGCTGTCGGCGAAATGCACATGCCCGAGCTTCGGGCCGGCCAGGCGCAGGGCGTCCGCGAGGCTGCCTTCCTCGATATTCATATGAAACAAGTCGCAGAGCAGTTGGACGTTCTGGGTGCGCAGCGTGGCCAGGAACGACAGCGTATCGTCTACCCGGTTCAAGAGATTAGTCTCGTAGCGGCTTAAGGGTTCGAGCAAGAGAGGCACACCGAGGGCGTGAGCCCGGGGGCCGAGTTGTTCCAGGGCTTCGGCAAGCCAGGCCAGGGCCTGATCCCGGGTGCCAGGGGCGTCCCAGCGGCCTTGCATCGAACCAAGGATGGCCGGGGCGCCAAACCCGCCTGCCAAATCGACCAGAGCACCCGCGAAATCGCGCGCCTTCTGCCGGATGAGCGAATCCGGGTCGGTCAGACGCAGCTTCCGCACCACCCAGCCGGCGCCGGTGCCAACCGCCGCCAGTTTGAGGCGATGCACCTGGAGCAGGTGTTTGAGCTGGCGGACGTCCAGTTCTTCGGCGGAGCGCGGAAATACCTCGACACCGTCAAAGCCGAGTTCTGCCGCTCTTTCGCACGCTTGTGCGAGATCTTCCCAGAAAACGAACGGGCCGCCCCGGGCTTCGGGGACAAGCGAGATGGTCACAGCGGAATCCATGCGCAAAAGTGCAACTGACTGAAAACCGGCCGGCCGGCGGCCTTCAATGAAGCGCTCTTCTAACGTGAACCGCGCTCGAAAGCAACTCTTCCAGCAAGGCCCAGCTTGGAAATCAGGGCGGGTCGCTCCGTCGACCGCCGTTGGTTTGCTTTCTCTTTCTTCAAACATCCT
>CAZODO010000177.1:0-3693 GCA_964578605.1 uncultured Verrucomicrobiota bacterium
TCTGGCGGCGGATAGGGTGGCCCCCTTACCACCTAGAAAAAGCTGAGATGCGCACTGCCGAGCCCCTTCCGATGCATTCGCGTTGATTCACCTCCATCGCCGGCTCTACACTCCGGGCGACAGTGGAACTGTATAACACCATGGTCACGATCCTAGGAAAACTGCTTTCGCCCACCGTTTTCTGCCTGGTCCTCATGCTGGCAGCGGCATTCTGGCATAAGCGCCCCCGGCTCAGCAGGACGTGCCTGTGGAGCGCCATCCTACTGCTGTTTGTCTGCTCCAATAACTGGACGGTGCGCTGGTTCACCACCCCGCTCGAATGGCGAGTTCAGGCGCCCAACCCCATCCCGGAAGCGGACGCGATCGTCGTGCTCGGGGGTGCACTCGAGACCAAGGAATGGCCGCGCCGCTCTGTCGAGGTGAACGATAGTGGCGACCGAGTTCTCTATGCGTACGAGCTTTTCCGGGAAAAGAAGGCGCCGGTGATCCTGTGCACCGGGGGGAAAGCAAAAACCGGCATCCGCGAGTTCTCCGAAGCCGAAGACATGCGCACCATGCTCCAGTCCTTCGGCGTTCCTGCTGAGGCGATCCTGGTGGAAACCCAAGCGCTGGATACCTTCCAAAACGCGACTTTGAGCCGGCCGTTATTGGAAGCCGCCGGCGTCAAACGCATTCTGCTCGTAACCACGGCCGTTCATATGCCCCGTTCGTTGGAAACGTTCCGGCGGCAGCTTCCTGGCTTCGAGATCACGCCTGCCCCAACGGATTACGAGTTTGTCCGTATCGCGAAGCTGGGATGGGAGGAGGCCATCAAGAGCCTGATTCCGTCCGGCAACTACTTGGCGGCAGCGGACGAAACCGTCCACGAGTATATCGGGCACCTTTATTACCGCATTCGAAAACGGTGATCGGGAACGGTCAAACTCGAACCCCGATCACTCCCGGCGATCGCCCGGTCACCTCAGGTATTCGGCCAGCCAATCAAAGACCGTTTTGTGCCACAATTCGCTGTTCTGCGGTTTCAACACCCAATGGCCTTCGTCGGGGAAGTAGAGAAACTTTGACGGAATGCCCTTCCTTTGCAGAGTCGTAAACAAGTTCATGCCCTCACTGACCGGCACACGGTAATCGAGTTCGTTATGAATCACGAGATTCGGCGTCTTGAATCGGGCGGCAAACCGGTGGGGCGAAAACCGGTCGAAATTCTCCGTTTGCCAAGGAATCCCGTGCTCCCATTCATCGAACCAGACCTCCTCGGTCGCGCCGTACGTATTCCAGAAGTTGTAAACGCCACAGTGCGTGATTAGCGTCTTGAACTTATCGGTATGCCCCTGGAACCAGTTCATGACGTATCCGCCAAAAGAGGCGCCCGCCGCCGCCATCTTGGATGTATCAATATAAGGAAGCTCCTCCATGAACGCTAAACCGTTCATCAGGTCCTCATAGACCTTCCCCGCCCAATCGTGGCTGATCTCGTCCACGAATCCCTGGCCAAACCCGGTACTTCCGCGCGGATTTGGCAGCGCCAAAACGTATCCCTGCGCAGCCCAAAGCTGTGGGTTCCACCGGGACGACCACGCGTCCGTGAAGGCTCCTTGCGGCCCGCCATGCACCCAAAACACGAGCGGGTACTTCTTCCCGGCGCTAAAACCGGGCGGTTTGACGATCCACATTTGCACACGCGCGCCGGCCGCGCCTTCAAACCACACGGATTCCGGCGGAGTCATGTTGATCTGCGCCGCCCAGTCATCGTTGGCCTGGGTCAAAGGGCGGAAATCGCTCCCGTCAAGCTCTACACGGCATATTTCTACAGGCCTGGACAGCGTCTGATGCGAAAAGATCAGGCCCTTGCCCGAAGGCAACAAACCTGGGTCGCCATTGACACCGCCATGAAAGACCCGTCCGACCCCCCCGCCGCTGACCGGCACCCGCCAGAGCGGTTTGCTCCCCTGCTCTTCCGCCTCGAAGATGATCGACCCGCTATCCGGAGCCCACGCAAAAGCCTCCACCCAGGAGTCAAACGCCTCGGTCAAGCTCCGCCGAGCCCCTGATGCCCGGTCATAAAGCACCAGTTGCCATCGGTCCGCCTCAAACCCCGGACGTGACTGCGCACGCCACGCCAGATACTTTCCATCGGGAGAGTAGCGCGGAAAACCGTCCGCCGCCACGTTGCTGGTAATCTGGCGGCGCTCGCCCGTCTCAAGGTTCACCTCGTAGACATCGTGATTGGTGCACCAAGCCTCTTCTCTCGTCGGAACTGGCGTGGCGGTATAAGCCAGGAACCGGCCGTCCGGCGAAAACGCGAATTCGTCGCCGCCCGAAAAAGTGCTCGAGGTCGGAACCGCATCCCGATCGCCCGGCGTCAAGTTGCGTGGTTCGCCCGCCGCGCGACCGTCCTTGACCGGCAGCACAAAGAGATGCTGGCGTTTGCCATCGACCCAGCTGTCCCAATGCCGGTAGAGCAGTTGCGTGATCACGCGGGCCTTGACCTTGCTCTTGTCCCGCTCCTCCTGCTTCTTCTTGTTCGCCGCATCGCTCTCGGCATAGGGCAATTTCGAGAACTCCGGGAAGACGCCGGATACGAAAGCGATATGTTTCCCATCCGGCGACCAAACGGGCTGCTGCGCCTCCGTCGAAATCGATGTCACCTTGACCGCCTCGCCACCGTCCACTGGGATCACGTAAACCTGGAAGTCTCCGTCCCGGTTGGAATCGAAAGTGATCCATTGGCTGTTTGGAGACCAGCGCGGGTGCCGGTCCTGTTTTGGGTCGGTAGTCAAACGGCGCGGCTTTCCACCTTCCGTCGAAATAAGCCAAATATCGCTGTTTAACGTGTTCTCCGCCTTGTCCACTTCCGTCACCGTGTAAGCAACCCAGCTTCCATTGGGTGAGACTTGTGGATCCGCCAGGCGCTTCACCCGAAAGAGATCATCCATCTCCATCGGCTGCACGGGAGCCGCGGAAAGCAACCGCGGCACCGTCGCCAGGATCACGAGGGCCAAAACCAGCCAGGCCCGCACGTTTGAAGAGCTCCAGTCATCCTTGATCATGGCCACCAGAAGGCCCAAGCGCCTTCGCAAAGTCAAGTCGAGCGGGTTTTTCCAGAACGCCGCCTTAGGCAGGACTGCTCTAAGGTCGAGTCGGACGACACATCCAATGGATGATGGTTACGACGCGCCGGTTCCCCTGGAGCGGTTGGCTGGCGAATAGGGGTTGGAGGTTTGGGAGTTGCCGGGGCCGGAGCGGCCGCAGACCGGCCCCAGCCGTGAGCAGCGCAAATGAATTCATACTGCGGACCGCGCTCCACATCTGGTGATTACCCGAAGGCTGTCCGGCTTGCCCGCTGGGAGCTTGCTACCGATCGTCCGGGGCTTCCCGCCGAGGAATCTTGTCCCATTGGTCGCTCCGCTAGTTTCGGGAAAGTGACCTCCCGGCCTATCTTGACCTCCGCCAACTTCTGGAGTGCCCTTTCACCAGTCCGGTCCTCCTGCAACTCGCGGAACACTTTGTCATGCGCTTCCATCGCACGGCCACCAGTCCGTTCGAACTCGTCGTCATCGAGCATTGTCCGTTTGGCCGGGCGCCGGCCGGTCACGGGAACACCCACGTCGTGAAATTCCCGATTCCAACCTGCTTAGCCTACATTCCGCATATGCGAGACCTGCATTTTTGATTTTCGAATGGCCATTTGAG
>CAZODO010000178.1:0-3040 GCA_964578605.1 uncultured Verrucomicrobiota bacterium
CACTCCCTTCCCTCCCCAATAATGAGAAAACCCTGGAGACCGTGAGTTGCACCCCGCTTTCGGCGGCTTGCTACTCCAGGCAGCGACCGGTCCTGCCCGTGGCAGCGCCGCAAGGGACCTGGCGCAACGGGCCCTTAATCCTCCTCTTCAATCCAGCCTTTGGCCCGGCCAACCGCGCGTTTCCAATGACGCATCAGGCCGGCTGCGCGGGTGTGGTCGCGCGGCTTGAACTCCCGGTCCTTCCGCCATTGCTTTTGAATTTCCTCAAGGCTCGCCCAGTAACCGACCGACAATCCTGCCAGGTAGGCGGCGCCTTGTGCGGTGGTTTCGCGGATGACCGGACGCACCAGCGGTAGCCCTGCCAGATCGGCCTGGAACTGCATCAGGAGGTCGTCGGCCGACGCCCCGCCATCCACCCGCAATTCCTTAATCGAGATTCTGGCATCGGCCTCCATGGCTTCGAGTACTTCCACTGTCTGGAACGCGATGCTTTCCAAGGCCGCCCGAGCCAAATGGCCTGCCGTCGTGCCGCGCGTGATTCCGAGAATCGCGCCGCGGGCGAACGGGTCCCAGTGCGGCGCGCCCAAGCCGGCGAACGCCGGCACGAGGTAAACCCCGCCGTTGTCGGTGACGGTCGAAGCGAGGCTTTCGATATCGGCGGAAGTCTTGATCAACCCCAGTCCATCCCGAAGCCATTGCACCACCGCACCGGCGACGAAGATGCTCCCTTCCAAGGCGTAGGTCACCTTGCCTCCGAGTTGCCAGGCAATGGTCGTCAGCAGGTTGTTCCGTGACGTCACCGCGGCTTCTCCGGTGTTGAGCACCATGAAACCGCCCGTTCCATAGGTGTGCTTGAGCATGCCCGGAGCGAGGCACATCTGGCCGAATAGGGCTGCTTGCTGATCCCCGGCAATCCCCGAGATGGGCACACGGACATTGAACAGCCGGTCGGAAGTCTTCGCGCAAGGTTCGCTCGATCCGCAGACCCGGGGCAGCATCGACTCAGGGATTTCGAATAGTTCGAGCAGTTCTTTGTCCCAAGCGCCGGTATGGATGTTGTAAAGCATCGTCCGGCTCGCGTTGCTGGCATCCGTGACGTGGGTTTCGCCCCCGGACAATTTCCAAATCAGCCAGCTATCGATCGTCCCAAAGGCGAGCTTGCCCGCCGCCGCGGCATCCCTGGCACCCGGCACGTTATCCAGGATCCATCTCACCTTCGTCGCGGAGAAATAGGCGTCCGGGAGCAACCCGGTTTTCGCCTGGATCATCGGCGCGACGCCCTGTTTTTTCAGGGCATCGCATAGCTCAGCGGTCCGCCGATCCTGCCAGACGATCGCGGGGTGAATCGGCCGGCCGGACTCGCGTTCCCAGACGACGGTGGTCTCCCGCTGGTTCGTAATCCCAATCGCCGCCACTTGATGAATGCTTGCCCCGGCCCGGGCGAGCGCCTCGGCCAGAACGCCGGCCTGAGTGGCCCAGATTTCATCGGGATCATGTTCCACCCATCCGGGCTTGGGATAGCTCTGGGTGAATTCCGTTTGGGCGAAGCTCCGAATCGCTCCAGCCCGGTCGAAAAGGATCGCGCGCGAACTGGTGGTTCCCTGGTCCAGGGCGAGAATGAAATTTTCCATAATTCAAAGCGGTGGCGTCGCGCCGATCTTCACGCAAAACAGCGGCGGTTGTCTATACAACTTCCCACGCGAGCTCCAGGCAAGGTCCTGTCTCGGGACGCCGCGCTCCACCCGTTGCCTGCCATCAAACTTGATTGTTGGCCGGTCTGTTTCTATCGTGCACCCACATTCGTCTACGCATAGCTATGAACAATCTCACGCGCCGCCGTTTTCTCCGTCAGAGCCTGGGCAGCAGTGTGCTCCTTGCCGCCGCAAACACCTTGCCTCGCGCGCTGGCGCAGACGTCGTCGCCTGCTCCACAACGCGCGTTTCCGGTGCGGCTTGGCGGTCCGGTCTTCATCAAGACGGAGGACCCGGACGAACTCGCCGCGGCCCATCGCAAGATCGGTTACAGCGCCGCTTATTGTCCCAACGCGAACCTGAATGACGCCGCCCGGTTGCGCGCCATTCGGGAGGGGTTCGCCCGGCACAACGTGGTGATCGCGGAAGTCGGGCGGTGGGTGAACCTGCTGGATGCCGATCCCGAGAAGCGCGCAGCCAACCTGAAAACCGTCACCGAGGGTCTGGCGCTGGCCGAGGAAGTGGGCGCGCTTTGCTGCGTCGATATTGCCGGTTCCTACAGCAAGAAAGACTGGTTCGGACCGCATCCGGACAACTTTTCAAAGCAGTTTTTCGATGCGGCAGTCGAGAACGCGCGCAAGATTATTGACAGCGTCAAGCCGAAGCGCGCCAGGTTCGCTTATGAAATGATGGGATGGGCCATGCCGGAAGGCGCCGACCAGTACTTGGACCTTATCCAAGCCATCGATCGACCCGGATTTGCCGTGCATCTCGACCCGTGCAACGCTGTCAATTCCCCCGTGCGTTTCTATGAGAATACCGCCTTGCTCAACGAGTGTTTCGACAAGCTTGGCCGCTGGATTGTGAGTTGCCACGCCAAAGATCTCGTCTGGGACGTCGAAATGAATTTGCACTTCCGCGAAGTCCGTCCCGGCGCCGGCGAAATGGATTACACCACCTTCCTCCGGCGGTTGACCGCCCTGCCCGAGCGCCCGCCTTTGATGCTAGAGCACTTGCCCAATGCCGAGGAGTACGACAAGGCCCGCACGCACTTGCTCGAGTTTGGACGAAAGATCGGGATCGAGTTCGCTTAGGACGGCGACTGGCTAAGGGAGCGCTCCCCGGCGCCGCCTGCACCCAACGGGCGGCGTTCATTTTGCTCTCTTCTTCCGGCCCCGTCTGCAGAATGTTTGAAGCCCCCACCCCCGCGCGCGGAGGCTGATCATACAAGAAACTCTCAGCTGAGGGCCATTGGCCTGCAATAACTTACAGAATGAGTTTCTTGAGAGAAAGAGAAAGTAAACCAACGGCGGTCGACGGAGCGACCTGCCCTGCTATGGGTTTTGTCA